>JAYOEZ010000001.1:0-233463 GCA_038116985.1 Alphaproteobacteria bacterium
GCGGCGCCGCAGTCGGCGCGCGGCTGCGCCGCCGCGGTCCACGAAACGGCGCAAGCCGCCAGGGCGAGGAGGGGCAGTAGCCTCATGCGATACGCGCGCGCAGCGCATCGGCCAGCGTCGCGGTCAGCGGCGCGGCAAGGCCCAGGTCGGCCGCCGTCTCGCCGGAAAGGCGGGCGCTGTTGGCGAACGGATTGACCGCGGCGGCGTTGCTCCCCTGTTCGGCGATCAGCGCGCCGAAACGCCGGTAGAACGACGTCGGAAACAGCGCCGTCGACACGATGTCAGCGAACTGCCCACGGTCGATGCCGGCGGCATCGACCAGGGCCATCGCTTCGCGCAGGCTCTGCACGGCCGACGCCATCAGGAAGTTGCCCGCCATCTTGGCGACGTTCGCCGCTTCCGGTGCCGTGCCCACCTGCGCCACCTGCCCAAGATCTTCGAGTACGGGCCTGCAGTGCGCTACCGCGTCGTCCGTGCCGCCGCACGCCACGACCAGCGCGCCCTCGAGCGCCTGTTGCGGGCGACCGAACACGGGCGCCGAGACGAAACGATGTCCCGCCTCGTCGTGCCGCGCCTGAAGCGCGCGCACGACCGGGATGCCGATCGTGCTCACCGAGACATGGGTGGTCTCGTCGTTCGAGAATGGAAAACCATCAAGCAACAGCTCATGGACCGCCGCATCGTTCAGCAGCACCGAAAAGACGATCGCTGCCGACGCAGCCTCCTTGGCGTCGCGTGCCACCTGTAGTCCTGAATCGCGAAGCGCGTGGGCCTTTTCGGCGGTGCGGTTGTAGCCCACGACGGTGTGACCTTTGGCGAGCAGGCGTGCCGCCATGGCCGCGCCCAACGCGCCCAGCCCGATGATCCCGATTTCCGCCATTTTCCGCCCCTTTCCAGCCCGGTTTGCTTGAAATTACATCAAAATTATAGATTGTTTTGTGTCAATCCTAATCTAGTAAAAGTGGTGCCCGGGTTGGCCCGATCCTATATTTGGATCGTCAGTTGAGTAGTTCCTGAGTGAGGTAGGGGGGAAGGTGATGACAAGACGTGCTCGCAAACGCCGGACACTTCGGCGCGCGCTTCTGGGGAGCGCGTTCATCTCGGCGATGGCCGTCATGGGTACGCAACTCGCACAGAGTGCAGGTGCGCAAACATGTGCGGTCGCGCATGGAACCGTTGCCGGTGCGTCGGCACAGCAGTTCGAGACCGTCGTCTCGGCGGCTTCAGCCGGCAACTCGCAGGCGATGATCGAGGTCGGCCACATGTACCGTGACGGCCTCGGGGTCGAGCGTGATCTGGTGCAGGCGCGTGCTTGGCTCACCTTCGCCGCCTACAAGGGCGCTGCCGTCGGCGATATCAACAAGCAGGTTGCGGCGTGTCTGTCGGAGGACGAACGCCGTCGCGCCGATGCGCGTTTCTTCGCCTTGCTGCAAGAAGAGGAACTCTAGCCTTTGCGACATAGTCGAGAAACAAACGGCGATTAGTATTCGTGCGTATCGATCCGGTTGCCCTCATCCACTAGACAGAAAGGCGTCGGTTCATGTTTGGTAATCATCCGGAGTTCATGATGAAGCGTTTGCGGTCTTCTCGGGTCTTGGTCATCAACCAGCATCGGAGGGGGCAAGCGTTGCTTCTTCGCGCCGGGTTTGTCGCACTCACCATCTTTCTTATCGCCCTTGCTGCAACGCCGTCGCGCGCGGCCGACTGCGGCAAGCTGCAGGCCAACCTGGCGCCCGACGCGGTCGAGCACTTCGAGGCGGTCAAGGGGGCGGCCCAGAAATCCGACCATCAGGCGCAGTACGAACTGGCGCGGCTCTATCGCGTAGGACACGGTGTCCAGCAGGATCTCATTCGCGCCTATGCGTGGCTCAACGTCGCGGCACGAAGCCATCGCGAAGCTTCAGAAGAGCGCGACCACATCGGCAGGTGCCTGCGTCCGAACGAGCAGGTCAAGGCGCAGGTTCTGTCGCTCGAGTTGCTCTCAGGCGTCCGGTCGCACTAGGCGACACTTCCGTTTAGCCGGCCAACGCGGCTTCGAGCGCGGCCAGATCGGCCGCTTTGTCCAGGTCCATCACCGCGCTGATGAGCCGCGCGCTACGATCCTCGCTGAAAACGCGCTGCGCGTTGTCGCGGAACTTCTCGATGATGTCCGCCTCACTCAACGGGTTGGCGTCGGATCCGCGGTTGTGTTCTTCGCGGTGGCGCAGCTCACGGCCGTCTTTGGTGCGCACGATGACTTCGCCGCCGTAGTAGCGCGGGAAGGGTGACGTTGGGTCGACCTCGTAGCGTGCCTTGTCGCATAGCGCCAGAATTGTCGGGTCGCGTAGCGCATCTTCCTCGAGCTCGTCGAGGGTAAAGCGGCCCCGCACGATGCTCGCCGCCATCGTGTAGTGCACAGAGAACTTCGCGTCGTAGGAATTCGCCGGCCGTTTCTTGTTTGCTTCGGGCTCGCACACCACGGGTACCTGCTTCTCGTGGATCAACGCCACGAGTTCGGCGATGTCGTCGGGTTTCAGATCGTGCTCGGCGCGCAAAGCCAGCGTCGCGTCCGCAAATGCGTGATTGAAGTGGCAGGCCGGGAACGGCTTGAACGCAACGTTCATCAGTTCCCATACCTCATTCAGGCCGGCCGTCGCCTCGCGCGGATCGGGCGCGATGTCCGCGTGGGCGCACAGGTTGTAGAGCCCGAAGCGGCCCTCGTAGGCGCGATGCGGGCCGATGAATCCGCCTTGCGCCAGCGCCGCGGCGGTGATCGCGCCCACGCCGGCCCAGGCCGGATGCATCCGCTTGGTCCACGCGCCGTCCTCCAGAAACTCAAGCCCGCCGGACGCCGTGCTGAGTGTGATGCCTTGCGCGTTCATCATTTCTTCGACGCCAAGGCCCATCAGTCGGCCCGCCGCCAGCGACGCGCCAAAAGCGCCGACCAACCCCGTCGGATGGTAGCCCTTCTTGTAGAAGCTGCCCTTGGCGCCCTTGCCGATCCGCGCATCGGCCTCGACGGCGGCAAGATAGGCGGCAATAACCTCGGGCCCGCTCGCCTTCGTCTGCAGGCCGACGGCAAGCACGACGGGCACCGCCGAGGCGGAGCAGTGCACGACGCTGTCGGCGTGGGTGTCGTCGTAGTCGAGACCGTGCATCAGCGTGCCGTTGACCAGAACCGCGTCGCGCAACGGCAGCCGGATACTGCTCGCCAGCACCGGCGATGGTCCGTCGCCGGCAAGGCGATGCACGCTGCGCAGGATCGTTTCGCCGAAGTCGAAGGTCGTCGCTGCGAGTCCGACGCCCAATGTGTCCAGGATGTTGAGCTTGGCGCGGGCGATCACCTCGCTCGGCACGCGCGCCGGGTCGAGATTCAGCGCGAAGCGCGCCAGCGATTCGGAGATCAGGGTCGCGCGTTCTGCCGCCGCGTTCTCGTCGTAGGTTTCGGCAACTGCGTTCATGGCAACATCCCTACCACTCGCGCCGCAATTCGGCCGAGTAGATGAAGCGCCCTTCGGGGTGAATGGTCACCGATACCTCGAAGACGCGTCCCTTGTGCCCGGTATAGCGGCGCACGACGACGAGCGCCGGGGTGCCCGGCTCGACATCGAGCGCTTCGGCGATGTCCTCCGGCACGCCGCTCGCCAGCAGGTCCATGTTGACCTCGCTGACATGCTCGCCGAAGACCTCTTCCACGACGCGATACACTGGCGTCGTCGGCGATTTGCCGATCTCCTCGGCGATCGACCCGTACTCGGGAATCACATACACGTCCGACCAGCAGATCGGCGTACCGTCGGCATTGTGCGAACGCACCCCGCTGACCTTGACCCAGTCCTCGCCGGGCTTGCATTTCAGCATCTCGGCGAGCTCGCGGTTTGCGCTCACCGGCTGGCGCGACACGACGTGCAGCGTGGTCTCTGCGGGATAACGCAGAAGGTGGTCGAGCGACGCGATCGACTGCGAATAGGTACCGCCCGCTTCCGATGCCTTGACGATAGTGCCGAGGCCCGCTTGCCGCGTCAGCAGGCCCATTTCGCCGAGTTGGCGCATCGCCTCGCGAACGGTATGTCGGCTCACCCCGAAGCGTTCCCGCAGCTCCATTTCGGTCGGCATCATGCTGCCGACCGGCACCTTGCCGGAGCGAATCTCCTCCAGGAGTTCGTCGGCGATCTCCTGGTACAGGGGGCGTGAACGCTGGCTCATGGGTGATCGACCCTGAAATGGCGGTGACACTTGTGTGAAACGCCAAGGTTAGCCCGAATTGTGCCCCCGGCGCACGCGGCGGCCGCCGGAAATGCGGCTCCCCGGGAGCCTCAAATACGTCGCGGACTCTACTATACTGGCCCCAAGCGGAGCCATTGCCGGCCGCGGGTCATCCGTCCGGCGGCGCCCGCAGTATTCCTATAGGCACGCCCAACGGAGGGAGCCTCGTGAAAAAAGTCCTGATCGGCCTCGCGGCCATTGTCGTCATTCTGGTGGTAGTCGTTCTGGTGCTGCCCTCCGTCGTGCCCAAGGACACGCTGCGCGCTCAGATCGAGAGCCAGATGGAATCCGCCACCGGACGCGAAGTCACAATCGCGGGCGATGTCGGCGTATCCATCATTCCGTCGGTTGAACTGACCCTCGAACAGGTCAGCATCGCCAATGCGGAAGGCGCGGCCGATCCGAACATGGTCGAACTCGGCGCGCTGCGCCTCAAGGTCGGCCTCTTCCCGCTGCTCAGTGGCGAACTCGCGGTCGACGAATTCGTTCTCGATTCGCCGGTGATCCGCCTCGAGGTCGACGAGAGCGGCAAGCCCAACTGGGAATTCGACACCGCCGAATCCGCAGGAAGCGGAGCTGCCTCGCGCGACGACGGCGGCGACACCGGCGGCGGCAGTTTCCTCAGCGAGGTGCGTCTCGGTGACGTCGCGATCGCCAACGGCACCATCGTCTACGCAGACCGTCAGGCCGGCACCGAGGAACGCCTTGATGACGTCAACCTCACGCTGTCGCTGCCCAACCTCGATCAGCCGTTCAACGCAGACGGTGGGCTGACTTGGCACGGCGAGGCCGTCAATCTCGTGATCAACGTGGCCCGGCCGCGCGCGTTGATGGAGAACCAGACCACCGATCTCAAGGCGTCCGTCGAGACGAAGCATCTCACGCTATCTTTCGACGGCAAGGCGACCGGCGGTACGCCGCTGCGCGTCGCCGGGCGAACTGATCTGAAGTCGCCGTCGATTCGCGAACTCGCCGCGTGGGCGGGATCGCCGATCGACATGGAAGGCGACGTGCTCGGACCGCTCAGCGTCGTCGGCAACGTCGTCATGGCCCAGCCGGTGATTTCGTTCAGCGACGCTGAGATCGCCATCGACGCGATTCGCGCCAAGGGCAACGTCGAGCTCAACTCGGGCGGCGCCGTGCCGCGCATCAAGGGCAACCTCGACGTCGCCGCGCTCGACACCAATCCCTATCTCGGCGGCGGCGAGTCCGGCGCCGATGGCGGGGGCGGCGGCGGTGGACAGGCCCAGGCCGGCAGCGACGACTGGAGCGACGAGCCGCTCGACCTGTCGGCGCTGAAGTCCGTCAACGCCGACTTCACCCTGCGCGTCGAGTCGATCCTCGTGCAGTCCATCCGCATCGGCCAGAGCGCATTGCGTCTCACGCTCGAGGGTGGCCTGATGACCGCCGACCTCGGCGAAATGGCGCTTTATGACGGGCAGGGCACGGCCAAGGTCGTGGCCAACGGCTCGGGCGCCGTTCCTGCGGTGTCTCTCGACTTCGACTTGTCGGGCATGCAGGCAGAGCCGCTGCTCATCGACGCCGCCGGAATCGACCGCATCAGCGGCACTGCGCGCGGCGATATTTCGGTGCGCGGCTCGGGCCGCAGCCAGCGCGAACTCGTCGGCAACCTTAACGGCAACGGCTCGCTCGCCTTCACAGACGGCGCCATCAAGGGCATCAACCTCGGTGCCATGCTGCGCAACATCACCTCGGCCTTCACCGACGACGGGTCGCCCAAGCAGACCGACTTCACCGAGATCACCGGAACGTTCACCATCACCAACGGCGTGCTGCAGAACGACGACCTGCAGATGCTGTCGCCGTTGTTCCGCGTCACCGGCGAAGGCACGGTCGAGATGCCGCCGCGCACGGTGAACTACCGCATCACGCCCAAGGTGGTCGCCTCGGGCGAAGGGCAGGGCGGCAACACCCAGGCCGCCGGCCTCATGGTGCCGGTCATCGTCTCCGGTCCCTGGTCGAATCTGTCCTACAAGCCGGACCTCGCCGGCGCGTTGCAGGAGACGCTCAAGGATCCGGCCAAAGCGGGCGAAGCGGTCAAGGACACCCTCAAGAACATCACCGGCGGTGGTGACGGGGACGGCGAAAGCAGCAATCCCGTGGGCCGCATCCGCGGCCTCCTTCGCGGGCGCGACTAGGCGATGCGTCTCGTCCTCGCCGTCGTTCTGGCTTTCGTCGTTGCGGCGCCGGTCGCCGCGCAGTCGCGCTACAGCCCGATTGATCGCGGGCAGGGCGGCGATATGCAGGCGCTCATCGACGAGCTGCGTCGCCTGACCGACGAGGCCGACCGGGCGCGGGCCGCCGACCCGCTGTTCCTGCGTGATTTGCGCGCGCTCGCCTCTCGCTACGACAATCCGTGGCAGTCGCGTCTGGTGGACGACGACTTCCGCGACGAAGAATTCGACAGCAACCCGCAGTGGCTCGTCGGCTCCGGCGAGTTTTACGTCAGCCGTAGCGGCCTCGAGAGTCGGGCGACCGCCACGACCGCGAGCCGCAGCGGCGGCTCGAATGGCGGGTCGGCGTCGACCGAGGAGGTCGTCGTCGGGGTTATCGCCAACCTGCTTGCCCGCCGCCTCAGCGACGACGACAACAGTCAGCAACAGGCCCAACAGCAGCCCGCCGGCGATGCCCAGATCTTCCTGCCGGTGGCGATCTCGAACCCGTTCTCAATGACGGCCGAGGTCTACCAGCGCCGCGCCGGCGCCTCGCTCGAACTCCTGGTCTATCAGGGCGCGCAGCGCAGCTTCGGCTACAGCCTCCTGTTCGAGCCCGGCAAGAACGCGCTTCTGATCCGCCGCTCGTCGCGTGGCGCCGCGGTCGTGCAGGAGAGCGCCGCGCCCGTCACCTTCGAGACCAACACGATCCACGTCGTGCAGTGGACGCGAAACGCCGACGGTTTCATGACCCTCAGTATCGACGGCGCCGCCGTCATGGAAACCCTCGACCGCGGCTTCCGCGACCCCTTCGACGGCTTCTCGCTGATCAACCGCGGCGGTGAATACGGCCTCGCCTCCATCCGCATCGACGGCGCCGGCTGATCTCAGCGCAACCACGCTGAGACGTGCGGCAGGGCAGCGCGCCCCGAAGGACGGTGCTACGTTTGCGCCAACCAATGAGGGAGGCACGCATGGCCACGCATACCGTCGTCACCGAAATCGAACGTCCCGATCCGTCGCTCAGCAAGAAGGCGATGGACACCTATGTCTGCATCGCCGGCAGCGTCGCCGGCCGCCGCCACGTCATGGATGCGGGCATTCGTCCCTTGCGCCGCGACTGGCGCTTTGCCGGTCCCGCGGTCACCGTCGCGGCCGAAGACCCGGTCGACACCCTGGCCTCTCAGGTTGCGACCCAGGTCATCAAGCCCGGCGACGTGATCGTCGTCGAAGCTGCGGGCCGCATGGACCGCGCCGCCTGGGGTGCGACGATGGCCTGGGCCGCCAAACAGGCGGGCTGCGTCGGCATCGTCGTCGACGGCGCCGTGCTCACGACCGAAATCCTGATCGAGCACGAAGGCATTCCCATCTTCTGCCGCGGCTCGGTCGCCAATCACCTGCGTGAAACCGGCCCCGGCTCGATCAAAGTGCCGGTGGTTTGCGGTGGCGTCATCGTCAATCCCGGCGACCTCGTCATGGCCGACGAGGACGGCGTGGTCTGCCTGCCGCGCGACCGGGCGGCGCAAATCCTCGACAGCGCCGGGCAGGGCCGCGCCGAACCTTATCCCCCGGCCAGCCGCAGCAAGCCCTACAGCGAGCGCGGATTCGTTGAAAAGCTGCGCGACATGCACGGCGTCGCCTGGCGCTGAGCGCGCGCGAGCCGGACTAGCAGCTCGGCTTGGCGGTCACCAGGCCGAAGCCGAAGACGTCGTCCTTGCCCGGCGCGCCAAGATCGGCCGACTGCTTGGCCAGGCTGACGCGCACGGCGTTGGTGTCGCCGCGCGTGCTCGCCACTTCCAGCGCGGCCAGCGCCGCGACGAACGGTGTGGCGAACGACGTGCCCGACTGGTACTTGCCGCCGCCCGGCACCGCGGTCCAGATCTTCACGCCCGGCGCGGCGAAGTCGATGTAGGGGCCGGTGTTGGCCTCGGAGTAGACCAGCCGGTCCTCGCCCACGGCGGTGACCGCAACAACATCGTCGAACGCGGCCGGGAAGGCGGGCCGGTCGGCGCTGCCCCAGTTGCCGGCGGCGGCGATCATCACGGTCTTGCTCAACGCGGCCTTCTTGAAGGCCAGTTCCAGCACCTTGTTGGAGCCACCGGCGATCGACAGGTTGATGACGTGGACGCGCTCGCCGACGATCCAGTCGAGCGCCTTGGCCATGGCGACGGCGTTGCCGTTCACCTTGCCGTCCTTGTCCTCGAACATGTTGCCCGCGATCAGTTCGGCCTCGGGCAGGATGCCGCCCCAGCCCTTGTTGCCCGGCTTGCCGACGAGCAGCGCCGCCACGGCGGTGCCGTGGCTGTGCGCCGCCGGTTTGCGGCCGTCCTTGTGGAACGATTGGTACTTGATGTTGGCGCCCTTGAGCGCGACGTGGCTGTCGTCGAGCGCGCCGTCGATCATGCCGATCTTCACGCCGCGGCCGCAGCTCTGCTTGGCCTGATCCCAGCCAGCCGTCCAGCGCGCGAGCGAACCTGAGCGCAACGATGCCGGCGGCGTCGCCGAAGGTTCGTAGAGATGATTGGCGTCGGCGATGATGCCGGGGAACTCGCGGATCAGCGTCTGGCGTGCGTCGGGCACCGTGGTGTTGGGCGGGATGCGCAGGCGGACGATCTCGATCCCGAGGTTGCCCAGTTGCGTCGCCTCGATGATGCGGAAGCCGAGCCGCTGCGCATCGCGTCCGAAATCCTCCGGCACGTTGGCCACCACGACTTCGCCGCTTTCGTAGCGGTTCTCCGGGTCCTGCGAGTTCGGGCCGCCTGGACCGCGAATGCCCAGCGCGCGGCTGGCGTCGCCGCGGCGGCCGGCGTTCGCGTCACACGACGTGTCCGAGCCGATGACGTTGCCGTCCTTGTCGTACTTCAGGATCGTGGTCTTGGATTGCGCAAGCGCCGGATTGGCGCCAAGCGCGATCAAAAGCGTCAATGCGGCGGCGGCGAAAACGAAGTGCTTCATGGGACGGCCCGTCTGTATTCCGACTTGAGGCGTACTTTACCACGCCGTTGCCCGCGCGTGAGGTAGCGGTCGTCACGGATCGGTCAGCCGATTCCTGCGATTTGAGCCAAATTGCGAACATCTCGCCGAAGCCTTTTGACCGCGGGCAAATCCGCGGCGTACCTTGAGGCGGACGGCGCTGCGAGCGCCAAAGGGAGGACTAAATGATTTCTTGGAAAACCGTGGCCGCGGGCGTCTCCGCCTTGGCCATTTCCGCGGCTGTGGCCTTGCCGGTCCAGGCGCAGATGCAGGACCGCACCCTGCGCATCGGCGCGTGGGATCTCGCCCCGTCGCAGGGCAACCCCTACAACGGCATCGGCACACCCAGCGTGTTCTCGTGGACACCGATGTTCGACACGCTCACCTTCGTCGAAACCGATGGCGCGCCGAAGCCCGCGCTGGCGGTCGGCTGGGAAAACGTCGACGCGACGACCTGGCGCTTCAACCTGCGTTCCGGCGTCAAGTTTCACAACGGCGAGCCGTTTACGGCCGATGCCGTGATCAAGGCCTGGGAATAGCTGCAGACCGACGAAGGCAAGACCAAGGGTCCCTCCGCGTCGAGCCGCACCAAATTTATCTCGTCGATCACCGCGATCGACCCGATGACGATCGAAATCAAGACCGCCAAGCCCAACCCGATCACCGCCGCTGAAATGTCGGTGATGATGATCGTCGCGCCCAAGGCGTGGGCCGACATGGGCGTGGACGGGTTCGCCCAGAACCCGTCGGGCACGGGTTCCTACAAGTACGTGTCGTGGCAGGACGATGCCAAGGCGGTCTTCGAGGCCGTCGAGGACACCTGGCGTCCGGCAAAGATCAAGCACCTCGAGGTGTACGATCTGCGTGACCGTCAGCCGCGCATGCAGGCGCTGCTGTCGGGCCAGCTCGACGTCGCGCTCGGCGCCACGCCGGACAACCTGCCCGAACTTGAAGCCGCCGGCATGGAAGTCGACATCACGGCGGGCTCGCAGGTCCTGACCTGGGGTATCACCCAGACCAATGCGGCCGACGGCGTCGACATCACGCCGTTCTAGGACAAGCGCGTGCGTCAGGCACTCAACTACGCGGTCAACAAGCAGGCGATGGCCGACGGCCTGCTCGGCGGCGTCGGCGGCGAGGCCACCGGCACCGGCGTTGCGCCGATCGCCTTCGGTGCAAACCCCTCCATCAAGCCGTACCCCTACGATCCCGACAAGGCTCGCGCGCTGCTCAGCGAAGCCAACTTCCCGATGGATATGGAGATCGTGATCAACGTGGTGCCGGGTGCGTTCCCGGCCGACTCGGAGATCTTCCAGCAGACCGCGGCCGATCTCGCCAACGTCGGCCTCAACGTCAAGGTCGAGGTCATCACCTTCGGCGACTGGATCAAGAAGTTCTTCCCCGTCGGCTGGCCGTCGGCCATGTGGCACAACCTGTGGAACGCGGCGCCGGTGATGGATGCGACGACCTCGATCCTCAACCAGTCCTGCGGCAAGGGCGGCAAGCCCTATCTCTGCGACGACAAGCAGCAGGCCATGCTGGACGCCGCCAACAACGAGTTCGACCCCGACAAGCGCAAGAAGATCCTGCAGGACCTGATCGCGCTGCAATACGAAGAGGCGTCGAACCTCTACCTGATCGCCTACAACAACCTGCACGCCTACCACGGCGACGTGCAGGGGTTCCGCAACGTGAACCAGGTGATCATGTATCACGAGATGTCGTTCAAATAGGCTCCGGCCAAAAGACGAAATCCGAACGACGGCACGACCGAAGCCCTCCCCGAAAGGGGAGGGCTTCTTCTTTCAAAGGCTCCGTCATCCTGAGCCGCAAGGCGGCCTCGCGAGTCGAAGGGCGTTTGCTAAACTCGCGCCATCACGCACGGAGGCCGTATGACCTACTTCATCGTCAAGGCGCTCTTGTCAGGCGTCATCGTCGCCGTCGTCTCGGAAGTGGCGCGTCGTCTGCCAGGCCTGGGCGGGCTGATCGCCTCGCTGCCGCTGGTCTCGGTGCTGGGCATGATGTGGCTGTGGCGCGACACGGCCGATCCCGAGCGCATGGCGACGCATGCCATGGCGACGTTCTGGTTCGTCTTGCCGTCGCTGCCGATGTTCGTCGCAATCCCCCTGTTGCTTAAACGCGGCGTCGCGTTCTGGCCCAGCCTCGCGCTGGGCTGCCTGCTGACCATGACGCTCTATGCCCTCATGGTTTGGCTCGGCCCGCGCTTCGGCTTGCGCCTTTAGCAGGAGTCGAAGGGCCTCGCGTGCCGAAGGGCCGACCTGCGTCATTGAACCCGCCGCGAAACCCCGCTTTGATGCCGCCATGATCCAGCTCATCTACGTCAGCGCCGCCAAAGAGGGCCTGTCGGAGGCCACGCTGCCCGAATTCCTGGCCGCCAACCGCCAGCGCAACGAGGATCGCGGCATCACCGGCATCGTCGTCTACCACCAGGGCTCGTTCCTGCAGGTATTGGAAGGGCCGGGCGCGGTGATCGACGGCCTGTTCGAGACCATCCGCCAGGATTCACGCCATGAGGCCGTCACCCTGCTCAGCCGCAAGTCGATCCGCCACCGCGAGTTCGGCGAGGCCGCGATGGCCTTCGTCGACACCACCGGCAAGGGCCACGACCTCGACGGCTTCGTCGACTACGAAAAGGAACTGGCCGACCTCACCCTCGGCGACAGCCGCGCCCGCCAGCTCCTCGCCAAGTTCCTCGACGGCAAGTGGCACCAGCACCTGATGGCGTAAGGGCTAGGCCTTTTCGTCGCCGACATGGCGCCTGAGCAACAGTTCGCCGCGTTCATTGATCTCGTCGCCCGTCCAGCCACGCGCCCGGTAGAACGCTTCTGCGCGCTTACCCGGCTCGGTCTCAAGGCAGAATTCCCGGTGACCTGCGTCAGCTAGAAGAGTGCAGACCGCGTCCAGGAGGGCGCCACCGATGCCACGACCCTCGTTGGGCGTATCGACGAACAGCGCCCAAACCTTTCCGTCGCGCGGGTCGGCCGCAGCGAATCCGCAGATTGCGTCAGCCTCCTCCCACACCCAAATACCCGGCCCGTCCATGAACCAGGCAATCATCTCCGGAGTCGCGCGCGCGGTATCTTGCCGACGGTTCTCCCGAACCGTCCCCCGGATTCGTCGAATCTCGGGAAGGTCGTTGGCAACGGCGCGCCTAATCATGGCGCATCCTACCGCAACAATCGGTACGCCACGCCTCCCCCATTGGGCGGTGGCGGGCTAAGCTGGTGTGGGGAGGCAACCAGCATGTACACCATCATCACCGACTTCGAGCGGCCCGATGCCGCGCTGGTCGAGCGCGCCAAGGGCATCTACGTCTGCATGGCCGGGATCGAGGCCGGGCCGCGCCAGTGCGTCGATTCGGCGATCAAGCCGCTGCGGCCGGACTGGAAGATCGCCGGTCCCGCCTTCAAGGTACGGCCCGAATTCACCGATGACTCGCTGATGAGCCGCGTCGCCACCAAATACGTCAAGCCCGGCGACGTGCTGGTGATCGACGCCGGCGGGCGTACCGACTGCTCCAACTTCGGCGCCAGCATGGCGGCCAGCGCGCTCGAGAACGGCTGCGCCGGCGTGGTGCTCGATGGCGTCGTCCTGACCGGACAGCTGCTGCGCGAGGCAGAGGGCCTGCCGATCTTTTGCCGCGGCACCGTGGCCCGCAATCGTGGCGCGGAAAAGCCCGGCTGGCTCAACTGCCCGGTGGTCTGCGGCGGGGTCATCGTCAACCCCGGCGACCTCGTGCTCGGCGACGAGGACGGCGTGGTCGTTCTCCCCAAGGAGCGCGCCGAGGATCTGGTTGCCCGCGCCGAAGCCGCCGGCAACAAGAGTTCGCAAGGACGCGTCAGCGGCAAGTCCTATCACGCCCGTTCCGGCGCGGAAGAAAAGCTCCGCGCCCTGCCGGGCGTCGACTGGCGGGACTAGGTGCTGGCATTTTGCTGGCACGAGATTGGGTTCGTTTCGTAATTTACCTGCGTTCGCAGGCAAGCCTCGCGGGCATTCCAACGGGCCGATGAAACCAGGGGAAGAAATTGGGTTCGTTTCGTAATGGCCGGTTGGATCGCAATCGGCCCCGCCAATGTGGCGGCAAACCGCTAGAATTGGGTTCGTTTCGTAATGCGCGCGGGCCGCGGACGGACCCGCGCGACCGATCGGAGGCTGCATGATTGTCAAACGCCGCTTCGCCGACCTCGGCGACAGCCAGTTGTTCTACCGCGAGGCCGGCCTCGACCAGCCTGGGGCGCCGCTTGTCATGCTGCCCGTCGCGCCCGGCACCTCGCTCGGCCTGGTGCCGCTCATCGAGAAGCTGGCCGCCACGCGCCCGGTCTACGCCTTCGATCTGCCCGGCACCGGCGATTCCGCCGCGCCGCCCCATGCGCCCGACGAAGAGCCGCCGCTCCCCGTCTTTGCCGATTTGCTGCTGCGCGGCTTGTCGGCCATCGGCCTCGAGACCTTCGACCTTTACGGCAACCGCGTCGGCGCCCACACCGCCATCGAAATGACGCTTGCGGCGCCCGACCGCGTCCGCAAGCTGATCGTCGACGGCCTGTTCATCTTTCCCTGGCCCACCGACAAGGTGCCGTGGAAGCAACCCTACGAAGAGCCCTCGCTCGAAGGCCTGCGCAACAACTACACGATGAAGCTCGAGATCGACCCTTTCGGCCGCCAGATGCAGAAGTCCTGGCAGTTCATCCGCGACACCTCGCTCTACTGGCCGTGGTACATCCGCGACGGGGCTCATTCCCGCGACGTCGGCCTGCCCGAGGTCGGCGATCTTCACGACAAGGTGGTCGAGGTCCTGCGTGCCGCGCGCACCCAGCACCTTGTGGTGCGCGCCTCCTTCGACCAGGACTGGCGCGCCCGCTGCGGCGATATCGAGAAACTCGCCATGCCGGTGATGGGCGACAAGAACACCGTGCCGTTCATCCCGCGCGCCGTCACCAAGACCAGCGGCCGTTACGACGCCTTCTATACCAAGGGCGACAAGCTCGCCGCGCTGGCCGACGAACTCGCCGGCTTCCTCGACGGCTGATGGTCAAGCAGCACCGCGCCTACCTCCAGGTCCCGCCGCCGCAGGATCAGATTCATGCGCGCTATGCCGGCGAGTCCGGCCCCACCATCTTCCTCTTCCATCAGTGGCCGATCTCGTGCCGCCAGATGGAACGGCTCATCCCGGTCCTCGGCGACCACATGCGCGTCTGGGGGCTCGACGCGCCGGGCTACGGTGTCTCGCCCTCGACGCTCGTGCAGGTCGACTTCGCCGACTACGTGAAACGTCTGGTGGACGCGATCGATGCCGTCGGCGCCGAGAAGTTCGCGGTCCTCGGCACCGAGATCGGTGCGGCCATCGCGGCCGAAATCGCACGCCTCGAGCCCGATCGCGTGACCCATTACGTCGCGCTGGCCACCCCACCCACCGACCCCGCTGGGCATCAGGCCTATATGGACGAACTCGGCGAGCCGGCGCCGCAACAGGACGGCAGCCATCTCCTGCCGATCTGGCAGTTCTGGCAACGCCGGTGGGGCGAGGATACCGAGAACTCGATCCTGCGCATGGCCTGCACCGAGAACACCTACGTCTACAGCCGCTACCACTGGGGCCTGCGCGCCTACCGCGACCACGACTTCGCAGCGAGTTTGAAGGGCCTTCAATGCCCGGCGCTGTTCCTGTCCGCCGAGCGCGACCTCCTGAAGGACAACACCGCGGCCGCCGCCGGTCTGGTGCCCGGCGCCGAACACCGAACCCTGGAAGGCAGCCGCGCCCCACTCGTCTCGACCGAACCCGAGCAACTCACACAGATCATTCGCGATTTCGTGGCCGGCTAGCCTCGCGTCGCGGTCACCAGCCACACGCCCGCGCTCAACCGCACGCCGTCGTCGTGGATATGGGGCGAGAGCGCCTCGGTCAGTTCCGCCCGAATCCGGGCCTGCACGTCCTTTGGCGCGTCGTGGATCGCGCGGGCCATCGGCCCGCGGTCCGTAACGGTCTCCACGGCGGTCTCGACCGTGCGGCCGGTCAGCACGGTCGATTCGTGGGCATCGATTCCGATGTCGCCGAAGCCGGCATCGCCCAGGATGCCGCGCACGTAATCCGCGTCGCGGAACGCGAACGGTCCCGGTGCGCGCGGGTCTTCCGGCGGGGGCAGGTCGATATGCCGCGCCACTACGTCGCGGGCGACGTGGACCCAGCCATTGCGTCCGACCTCCTGCCAGCAGGCGAAGGCCAGCCGGCCACTCGGTTTCAGCGCGCGGCGCAGGTTGGCGAAGGCGGCGACGCTGTCTTCAAAGAACATCACGCCGAAGCGCGAGAACACCAGGTCGTAGGCCGCTTCGTCGAAGTCGTGGGTCTGCGCGTCGGCCACGTGAAAACGCACGGGTACGGGGTGTGCGTCGGCAATCTCTCGTGCCGTGCGCAGCATGGTTTCGGATATGTCGAAACCGGTCACGGATCCTTCCGGCGCCACATGGCGGGCAAGGTCGCCGGTCGTGTCGCCTGTGCCGCAGCCGACGTCGATCACATGCTCGCCGGGCTGTGGTTTTGCCACGGCGATCACCGCGTGGCCGAGGGGGCGCAGCATCGCGTTGAAGCGGTCGCGCTGGGTCGTCCAGGTCTCTCCGCCGGGACCGTTCCAGAACTCGGCCTGGTCCACATTGGCGTTGTCGGTCATGGGGTCTCCTTGGCAGCGGTCGGTGCCGTCCGGAAGGTTAGCGCGAGGACGATACTGGCGGCCACGACGTAGAACAGATTTGCGCCCGCCAGGGTCTCGATGGTGACGCCGATGTCGATCAACTCGCCGAAGATGAACGGCGACGTGGCGCTCATCGCCACCATCAGTGCCTGGACCAATGAACGGATCGCGCCGAGATGCGCGGTGCCGTAGACCTCTGCCCACATTGACATGACCATGGTATGCCCGGCGCCGATGGTCACCCCGGCGGCGACCATGTAGGGCACCGCAGCGGCCGGGTGATCGAACAGCATCAGCACCAGCATCCCGATGCCGAGCGGCGGGAGATACAGCGGCAGCAGTTTCGAGGCGCGGTAGCGGTCGACCAACGGACCGATGACCACCGAGGTGGCCACGACGGTCGCGGCGTAGCCGATGAAGGTGGTGGCAAGCCAGGGCAGGGACCAGCCCTTGGCATCGGCAAGGTGGACCTGGTGGAAGAAGAACCCGGTCATGATGAAGCCCGGGGCCAGGGCTGCCGGAATGATGAGCCAGAAGCGCAGATCGCGCACGACGTCGCGCAGCGTCCAATGGCGCTGTCCCGTGCCGGCCTCGGACTCCTCTTGCGCCTTCTTGGTGGCTTCCGCCCAGGCGCTGTGTCGTGCCGCGTGCCCACGCAGCAGTAACAGCGTCGCAGGTACCAGCACGATGACGATGAACCCGGTCGAGACGTTCCATGTGGCCCGCCAGCCGATGGCTGCAATCAGCGTCACCACGATGATCGGCAGGATCGCCTCGCCGATCGGCAGCCCCATCGCCGCGATGCTGATCGCCTTGCCGCGGTCGCGGTCGAAATAGCGCGCCATGCTGGTGACCGCGATGTGGCTCAGCAGCCCCTGGCCGGTCAGCCGCAGCAGGTAGAACGCAAGATAGAACAGGAAGCCTGCCGGGATCAGCGAGATGAAAAGCGTCGCGCCGATCATGCCGGCGCAAGCGGCGAGGCTGTAAACACGCAGATCGACCTGGTCGATCTTGCGGCCGAGCCAGATCAGAGTCATGCCGCTGCAGAACGTCGCGACCGAGTACATCAGCCCGACCTCGCCGTGCGTCAGGTCGAAGGCGTTGAGGATCTCGGCGCCGAACAGGCTGATGAAGTAGGTCTGTCCGAAACTGGACGAGAACATCATCAGCGCGCCGAAGCCGAGGAACTGGCGGTTGCGCAGAATGAAAAGGAAATAGCTCACAAGGGACCGTCTCGCAGCGGACGCCGACAGTGCCCGTCCTGCCGGCGTCTGGCAACGCCTTGCGGCGCTCCGGCCCATCCGCTACAAGCCCGGCAATCCTTCATCACAGCCCGCGCGAGCTTATGTCCGTCCAGTACGTCTATACGATGATCGGCCTGAACAAGACCTACCCCGGTGGACGGCAGGTCCTGAAGGACATTTCGCTCTCATTCCTGCCTGGCGCCAAGATCGGCGTACTAGGCCTCAACGGCGCGGGCAAGTCGACTCTGCTGAAGATCATGGCCGGGATCGAAACTGAGTTTGTCGGCGAGGCATGGGCCGCGGATGGCCTCCGTGTCGGGTACCTGCCGCAGGAGCCCGAACTCGACCCTGCCAAGAACGTCATGGGCAACGTACTCGACGGCGTCGGCGAGATGCGCGACATACTCACCCGTTTCGAGGAGATCAGTTCGAAGTTCGCAGAACCCCTCGAAGACGACGAAATGAACGCGCTGCTCGCCGAACAGGGCGAGCTGCAAGAGAAGATCGACGCCGCCAACGGCTGGGAGATCGAGCGCACGGCCGAGATTGCGATGGATGCGTTGCGTTGTCCGCCTGGCGACGCAGCGGTCGACAAACTGTCGGGCGGCGAACGTCGCCGCGTCGCGCTTTGCCGCCTGCTGCTCGAGCGGCCCGACATGTTGCTGCTCGACGAGCCGACCAACCATCTCGACGCCGAATCCGTCGCCTGGCTGGAGCGCTTTCTGCAGGAGTACGAGGGCACCGTCGTGGCGGTCACCCATGACCGCTACTTTCTCGACAATGCGGCGGGCTGGATTCTCGAACTCGACCGCGGTCATGGCATTCCGTGGCAGGGCAACTACTCATCCTGGCTTGAGCAGAAAGAGAAGCGGCTCGAGCAGGAAGGCCGCCAGGAAGAGGCGCGCCAGCGCACGCTCAAGCACGAACTGGAATGGATTCGCCAGACGCCGAAGGCGCGCCAGGCCAAGGGCCGCGCCCGAATCACCGCCTACGAGGAACTGCTGAAGCAGGAGCAGGAACGCGCTCAGGGCACCGCACAGATCCTCATTCCGCCGCCGCCTCGGCTCGGCGACCTCGTGATCGAGATGGATCACATCAGCAAGGGCTTCGGCGAAGCGCTCCTGATCGACGACCTGTCTCTCAAGGTGCCGCCGGGCGCCATCGTCGGCATCATCGGCCCCAACGGCGCGGGCAAGACGACCTTCTTCCGCATGCTGGCCGGTCAGGAAGAGCCGGACAACGGCACGATCCGGCTGGGCGACACGGTGAAGCTTGGCTACGTCGACCAGAGCCGAGACTCACTGGCGGCGGACAAAAGCGTCTGGGAGGAGATCTCCGAGGGACAGGACGAAGTCGATCTCGGCAAGCGCAAGATCCAGAGCCGCGCCTACGTCGGCGCCTTCAACTTCAAGGGCTCGGACCAGCAGAAGAAGGTCGGCCAGCTCTCCGGCGGCGAGCGCAACCGCGTGCACCTCGCCAAGATGCTCAAGTCGGGGGCCAACGTGCTGCTGCTCGACGAGCCGACCAACGATCTGGACGTAGATACCCTGCGCGCCCTCGAAGACGCGTTGGAGGTATTCTCGGGCTGCGTCCTTGTTATCAGCCATGATCGCTGGTTCCTCGATCGCGTCGCGACTCACATTCTCGCCTTCGAGGGCGACAGCCACGTCGAGTGGTTCGCCGGCAACTACGAGGACTATGAGGCGGACTTCAAGCGCCGCTTCGGCGACGCGGCCGATCGGCCCCATCGCATCAAATACAAGCGCATCTCACGGGACTGACAGGATGGTGCGCGGTCTTCCCGGAACCAACGGTCGCCGCCGCGTCTATCTCATGCGCCACGGCGAGGTGGACTATGCGCCGGGCGGCCAGGTCGTCGGCAATACCGACCTCGTCGAACTGACGGAGAAAGGCCGGCGGCAGGCGGCACTGGTCGGCGAGGTGCTGTCGCCGATCGACTTTGACCTTGCCGTTCACACCGGCTTGCCGCGCACGATACAGACGCTCGACGCCGTGCTTGGGGAGAAGGCATTGCAACGTGAAACCGTCGATGGCTTGCGCGAAATTCGCACCGGCAAGTTCGGCGAATTGTCGCCGGAACGCGTCGAGGCGGAGTTCATTTACGGCTTCGAAAGCGCGCACATGCCCAATGCCCGCTTCGCCGGCGGCGAAGCCTTCGCTGATTTCTACGAACGGGTCAGCTATGCCTTGCTAGGCCTTCTCGGCCGCGGCGACTGGACCACGGCGCTTTTGGTCTGCCACGGCGGCACCAATCGTGCGCTGTTGAGCTGGGTCAGCCACGGCGGTCCCGAAGGCATGGGGGCGTTCGAACAGGATACCGGATGCCTCAATGTCTTCGATGTCGACGTGGTGGAGGGCGACATCGTCCGCCGTTTCATCCGAACGCTGAACTACACGCCCTACGATCCGGTGAAGAACGGCAAGTACTTGACCAATATGGAAATGTACCGCGACGGACGGTCGGGCTGAGCCTAGTTCTCGGTCGTCGAGTCCCGTAGCCGGGTGAGCAGACCCTCGACGTTGCCGCCCGAGCGCTGGATGACCGACGCGAACTCGTCGCGTTGGGTCAGCAACATACTCACGCCCTCGACCACGACGTCCACGATCTTCGGCCCGCTATCGCTTTCGCGCACCCGCCAGTCGACGCGAATTGCCGGCTGATCGTCGCGGACAATCTCGGACGTGACGATCATGTCCTTGTTGTCGGCCCGCGAACTGACGACCTTGAGGGTTTCGCCGCTGTACTGCCCGAGCCGCGCCGCATAGGTGCGTACGATGAAATCCTCGAACAACTGCGCGTATTCGGATTTCTGATCTGGTGTCGCGCGGCGCCAGTAGCGCCCAAGCGCATATCGACCAATCAGGGGAAGGTCGAAGCCTTCGTTCAGGAGCGAACGAAATGCGCCGATCCGCTCGTCGTCGCTTTGTGTATCGACCACCAGCACCTGAAGCGCCCTATCACCCAGATCCGCAATGAACCTCTCGGCGTTTTCGGCACGAGCGTCTTGCGCATAGGCACTGAGCGAAAGAAACGTTACAGCGAAGAAGGCCGCTATGAACGGTCGAAGCATACGCATGTCGGTATTAGTCGCTGAGCGAGGCCGTGCGGTCCTCGTCGTCTCCGCCGGTCATGTCGAGATCCGGGAGGGACGGGGCCGCGCCGTTGCGGATGTCGCTCTCACGGCGCTGGCTGTAGAGACTGCGCAGCGTGGCGTAGAAATCAATGGATGTGCGTTCGATCTCGTCGAGCGTTTCAATTGTCCGAGACCGCGCATCAATCCCGCGCACGACGGTCCGTGCCAACGTGATGCCGTTCTGATCGGTGTTGTTGGCGTAGTAGTTTAGCGGATCGAAATAGTAGTCGACCGCCATGCCGGCGATGTCGCGCAGGTTCGACGGACCAAGGATCGGCAGGACGATATAGATGCCGGGGCCGATCCCGTAGCTACCGAGCGTCTGACCGAAGTCCTCGTCGCGCCGCTCGAGGCCCATCTCGGCTGCGCGGTCGAACAGGCCCAAGATGCCGGCCGTCGTGTTGATGAAGAAGCGCTGGGTCGTGATGCCCGCAGCCTCGAAGTCGCGCTGCAACAGGTCGTTCGCGAGCACGATCGGGCTCTCGAGATTGCGGAGAAAATTCCGGACGCTGTCTCGGGCCGGGTCGGGCACGAAGTCGCGGTAGAACGTTGCTGTGGGTTCGATCAGCGTTGTGTCGACGGCCTGATTGAACGCGAAGACATAGCGATTGACCGGCTCAAGCGGGTCGGCGACGTGCCCGGCGTCTCCGGTTGCCGCGCAGGCCGACAGCGCCAAGGCGGCTAGGCCCACTAGCGAAAGCCGAATGGAAAGCCCCCATGCGCCTGGGCTTTTCTCAGCCGGACGCGTCTGTGATGGTTTCACGGTCAGACCTAACTCCCAAACACCACACCCACTTAAAGCTAGACGTGAGCCCCATGGCCTAATGCATGGCACACGCGCGCATAGCCTAAGCTCGGACCCTGCCCCCAACTCGGCGAATCGCGGACTTTCGGTACCACACCGTACTACCCAACACTAGACGATCCGGTCGCGGCTCGCGGCATTCTCGCCACCGGTGTTGCTTTTCTGCCGCAGGTCGGACCCCTCATCTGGTGTTTCGCCGGGGCATAGCTACCAGACCTGACACCGCGTGGCTCCCGGGTCGATTGACATACATAAACATATCTTTATATCTAGGGCATGCCTGTGTCGGCCGAGATTCTCTTGTCAGGGCTGCGTGCGGCCGGAGAGCCGACGCGCCTTAGAATCCTTGGCCTTCTGTCAAATGCGGAACTGACCGTCAGCGAGTTGACCCAGATTCTCGGGCAGAGCCAGCCGCGCGTTTCGCGTCACCTTAAGCTGCTCGCCGATGCGGGCCTTATAGATCGGTTTCGCGAAGGCGCCTGGGTGTTTTGCCGGCTCGCCCGGCATGGCGACGCTGGGGAGCTTGCCGCCAGGATCGTCGACCTTTTGCCCGCCGAGGTAGGCGACGATGGTGGCGACATGGCGCGCCTCGATGCCGTCCGCAAGGCGCGCGCCGCGGCGGCCGCGGCCTATTTCCGCGCCAACGCCGAGCGATGGGAGGAAGTGCGCGCGCTGCACGTCCCCGAATCCAACGTGGAGTCCGTCATGACAGGGCTTTTCGACGGGCGCGACATTGAGACCCTGGCTGACATCGGTACAGGCGCCGGCCGCATGCTCGAACTGCTTGGGCCAAAGGTTACGGAGGCGATCGGAATCGACCTGTCCCACGAGATGTTGGCTCTTGCGCGCGCCAACCTCGATCGGGACGCGTTGAACAACTGCCGCGTCCGCCACGGCGACATGCAGAGCTTGCCGTTTGCGGAAGGCTCGCTCGATGCCGTCACCTATCACCAGGTTCTGCACTTCGCGGACGAGCCGGCAGCGGTGCTTGCCGAAGGTGCGCGTGTTCTGCGCGCCGGTGGCCTCATGGTGGTTGCTGACTTCGCCCCGCACGAGCTCGAGTCGCTTCGCGAGGAGCACGCCCATCGGCGTCTCGGCTTTCGCGAAGACGATGTCTCCGGCTGGATGCGCGACGCCGGAATGGACGTCGGCGAAGCGGTGCACCTAACCGGCGATCCCCTGACAGTAACCGTTTGGCATGCCGACAAGAGAGTTGAGCAATGAGTGATTTTCACGGACTCATCACGCACGAGAATCCGGCCGCGCCGCCGAAGGTGTCGTTCGAGTTCTTTCCGCCCAAGACCGAGAAGATGAGCGAGGTCTTGTGGGACTCGATCAAGCGCTTGGCACCGCTGAATCCTCGTTTCGTTTCCGTGACCTATGGCGCAGGCGGCAGTACGCGCGAGCGCACTCATGCAACCGTTGTGCGTATCTTGAAGGACACAGCCCTGATCCCCGCTGCTCATTTGACCTGCGTGGGCGCCAGCAAAGGCCAGATCGACGACGTGGCGCGGCGCTACTGGGACTCCGGGGTGCGTCACATCGTGGCGCTGCGTGGCGATCCGCCTCGCGACGATCCGTCTTTCACGCCACATGATGACGGATATGCCAATGCGGCCGAACTTGTCGAAGGGCTGAAAGGTGTGGCCGACTTCGAGATCAGTGTGGCGTCGTATCCAGAAGTGCATGTCGATGCTGCCAGTCCGGACGCAGATATCGACTACCTAAAGCGCAAGATCGACGCGGGCGCGTCGCGCACGATCACCCAGGTCTTCTTCGATCCGGAGGTGTATCTGCGCTGGCTCGACAAGGTGCGCGCAGCGGGGATCGAGGTGCCTGTCGTCCCGGGCATCATGCCGGTTTCCAATTTCTCCGGCGCGGTCCGCTTCTGCGGCATGTGTGGCGCCAGCGTGCCACTCTGGATGCATCGCCTGTTCGACGGTCTGGAAAAAGATCCGGAGACGCGCAAGCTTGTAGGTGCCTCTATCGCCGCCGAGCAGTGCCGCCGTTTGCAGGCCGAAGGCATCGATGAGTTCCATTTCTACACCTTGAATCGTGCCGATATGACCTACGCCATTTGCCACATCCTTGGCCTGCGCGGCGACCCGCCGCCGGACGGGAGCAAAACGGGAGACGATGCATGACGCGCAGTGAGCGGATTGCCGCGTTGGAGGCTGCTGCTCGTTCGCGCATCCTCATACTCGATGGCGCGATGGGCACGATGATTCAGTCCTACAAGTTGGACGAGGCCGGCTACCGCGGAGAACGATTCAAGGACTTCGGCCGCGACGTGAAGGGCAACAACGATCTTCTCAACCTGACGCAGCCCCAGGTCATTCGCGAAATTCACGACGCCTACCTCGATGCCGGCGCCGACATCATTCAGACCAACACGTTCAACTCGACGACGATCTCCCAGGCGGACTACGGCATGGAGGATCTCGCTCCCGAATTGAACCGCGAGGGCGCACGGATCGCGCGCGAAGCGGCCGAGGCGGTGACGAAGAAGATGCCTGAGAAGCCGCGCTTCGTAGCCGGCTCTCTCGGGCCGACCAATCGTACCGCATCCCTGTCGCCGGACGTCAATCGACCTGGATTTCGCAACATCACCTTTGACGAGTTGCGCAAGGCTTACCGCGAGGCGGCCGCCGCGCTGATGGAGGGCGGCGTCGACCTGCTGCTTGTGGAGACGGTGTTCGACACGCTCAACGCCAAGGCCGCCGTTTTTGGGATCGAGGAGCATTTCGACGAGATCGGCGAGCGTGTACCGCTGATGATCTCGGGTACGCTGACCGATCTGTCGGGCCGCAATCTGTCGGGCCAGACGATGGAGGCCTTCTGGCATTCGATGAGCCATGCGCGCCCGTTCTCGATCGGCATCAATTGTTCGTTCGGTGCGGAGCAGATTCGCCCTCATCTCGCGTCGCTTGCCGGAGTCGCGGACACCCGCATCTGTGCCTATCCGAATGCCGGCCTGCCTAACGAAATGGGTGAGTACGACGAACAGCCGGAAACCACCGCGGGCTTTCTCCGCGAGTGGGCCGAGTCCGGGTTCATAAACATTGTGGGCGGATGCTGCGGAACCAGGCCGCAGCATATTCGCGCGATCGCACGGGCGGTGGCAGACGTTGCGCCACGCGAGATTCCCGAGCCGCGCCACGCGATGCGTCTTTCGGGTTTGGAGGCGGTCACGATCAGCGCATGACTACAGCACGTTTTGTAAACATTGGTGAGCGAACCAACGTCACCGGGTCCGCGAAGTTTCGAAAGCTGATCGTCGCCGGCGACTACGACGCCGCGCTGGACGTGGCACGCGACCAGGTCGAGAACGGCGCACAGATCATCGACTTGAACATGGACGAGGGCATGCTCGATTCGGAGCAGGCCATGGTCACCTTTCTCAACCTGATCGCCTCGGAACCTGAGATCAGCAAGGTGCCGATCATGATCGATTCCTCGAAGTGGTCGGTCATCGAAGCTGGGCTGAAATGCGTCCAGGGGAAGGCCATCGTCAACTCGATCAGTCTCAAGGAGGGCGAGGCGCCGTTCGTGGAGCAAGCCCGCAAGGTCCGCCGCTACGGTGCGGCCGTCGTCGTGATGGCGTTCGACGAAGCGGGGCAGGCCGACACGGCTGCGCGCAAGTTCGAAATCTGTAAGCGATCCTACGATCTCCTCGTCGATGGAGTTGGCTTTCCACCTGAAGACATCATCTTCGATCCCAACATCTTCGCTGTGGCAACGGGGATCGAGGAGCACAACAACTACGCTATCGAGTTCATCGAGGCGACGCGCCGGATCAAAGCCGAACTCCCCTACGCCCATGTCTCGGGCGGCGTATCCAACATTTCATTCTCGTTCCGCGGCAACAACGCCGTGCGCGAGGCGATGCACTCGGTTTTCCTCTACCACGCGATTGCCGCAGGCATGGACATGGGCATCGTGAATGCCGGGCAGTTGGCAGTGTATGAGGAGATTCCGAAGGACCTGCGCGACGCCGTCGAGGACGTTGTCCTCAACCGACGGGACGATGCGACCGAGCGCCTTCTCGACCTTGCAGAGTCCTACAAGGACAAGGGCGGCAAGAAGGCGGTCGCCGATCTGTCCTGGCGCGAGGCGCCCGTGCGGGAGCGCCTGACCCATGCGCTCGTCAAGGGTATCGCGGACTACGTCGTCGAAGACACCGAAGAAGCGCGGCAGCAGTTCGATCGGCCGATCCAGGTCATCGAGGGGCCGCTGATGGACGGCATGAACGTCGTGGGTGATCTGTTCGGTTCGGGAAAGATGTTCCTGCCCCAGGTCGTCAAGTCCGCACGGGTGATGAAACAGGCCGTAGCCCACCTTCTGCCGTACATCGAGGCCGAGAAGGAAGAAGCTGTTGAGGCGAAGGGCAAGATCGTTCTCGCCACGGTAAAGGGCGACGTACACGACATCGGCAAGAACATCGTCGGCGTGGTCCTGCAGTGCAACAACTTCGAGGTCATCGACCTCGGCGTCATGGTGCCCTATCAAACGATCCTCGAAAGAGCCCGCGAGGAAAAGGCCGATCTGATCGGGCTGTCCGGGCTGATCACGCCGTCGCTCGACGAGATGGTCACGGTCGCGCATGAGATGGAACGCGGCGGGTTCGAGATTCCGCTTCTGATCGGGGGCGCAACCACGTCGAAGGTGCACACCGCCGTCAAGATTGCTCCATCGTACAAGCGCGGAACGGCGATGCACGTACTGGATGCGTCGCGAGCTGTCGCGGTTGCGAGCAACCTGACGAGCAAGACACGAAGGGCGGACTACGTCAGCGAGATTGCGGCCGAGTATGAATCGGTGCGCGAGAGATACCGCAACCGGGATTCCAAGGCCAACCAGCGCGCGCTCGACGATGCGCGGGCGCACGGGTTCAAGCCGGCCTGGGCGGAGTACGCGCCGCCGAAGCCGAACTTCCTCGGCGTGCGGACCCTGGCGGACTACGACCTTGCCGAACTCACGACTCGGATCGACTGGACTCCTTTCTTCAGGACCTGGGAACTCGCCGGTCGCCACCCCGAGATCCTGGAAGACTCAAAGGTCGGCGAGGCCGCCCGCAACCTGTTCAATGATGCGCAGGCGATGCTGCAGCGTATCGTTGGCGAGCATTGGCTGACGGCGAACGCGGTATTCGGATTCTTTCCCGCCAACGCGGTGGGCGACGATGTAGAGATCTACGCGGACGACGATCGAGGGAAGGTTCTCACTACGGCGCACTTCCTGCGACAGCAAATGGCCAAGTCCGAGGGGCGGATCAATCACTGTCTGGCCGACTTCGTCGCACCCAGGGAAAGCGGCGTGGCCGACTATATCGGTGCATTCGCTGTGACGGCGGGATTGGGCATCGAAAGCAAGCTCGCCGAATTCAAGGCAGCACACGATGACTACAGCGGCATCATGCTGCAGGCACTTGCCGACCGCCTTGCGGAAGCTTTCGCCGAGCGGCTGCATGAGCGCGTCCGCAAGGAGTTCTGGGGCTACGCGCCCGACGAAGACTTCGACAACGACGCGCTAATCAAGGAGACCTATGCCGGCATTCGCCCCGCGCCCGGCTATCCTGCCTGTCCGGACCATAGCGAGAAGCCCAGTCTATTCGCCTTGCTGGATGCAGAAGCGAACGCCGGAATCAAGCTGACCGAAAGCTTCGCGATGCTGCCGGGCGCGTCGGTCTCCGGTTTCTACTTCTCGCACCCCGAGTCTCAATACTTCGGGATCGGTAGGATCGGTCGCGATCAGGTCGCCGACTACGCCGAACGTCGCGGAGTGTCGGTCGAACAGGCCGAGCGCTGGCTTGCGCCGAGCCTGGGCTACGATCGCGCCTGAGCCGACTTCTCGCGCTACACTCCTTTGAACAGAGGGAGGCGGCACGATGGGCACCACAAGCGACTATCCGCGAGATCTCTATGGCTACGGTCCGAATCCGCCGGATCCCCAGTGGCCGGACGGCGCACGTCTCGCCGTCAGCTTCGTCATCAACTACGAGGAAGGCGCCGAACACACCATCCTCGACGGCGATAGCCATTCCGAAGGGCTGATGACTGACGTGCCTGGCCATCCGAGTTTCCAGGCACTTGAGGGCAAGCGGAGTTTCAACGTCGAATCGATCTACGAATACGGCGCGCGCGCCGGTATCTGGCGCCTGCTTCGCCTGTTCGAGCGCTACGACATGCGCTGCACGGTCTTCGCTTGCGGGCAGGCGATGGAGCGAAATCCCGTCGCGGCCAAGGCCATGGCGGACGCCGGCCATGAGATCGCCACGCACGGCTACCGCTGGATCGATCATGGCGAGTTGAGCGAAGCCGAGGAGCGCGAGCACATGCGGCTCGCCATCGAGGCCATCCGCAACACGACGGGCAAGCGGCCAGTCGGCTGGTTTGCCGGTCGCATGAGCCCGATCTCTCGACAACTCGCCGCCGAGGAAGGCGGCTTCATCTACGATTCTGATTCCTATGCCGACGACCTGCCCTACTGGATTGAGGTCGAGGGCCGTCCGGTGCTGATCGTGCCGTACTCGCTCGAAGTCAACGACATGCGCTTCACGGTGCCCGGCGGCTTCACCGAGGGGACGCAGTTCCTCAACCACATGCGCGATACCTTCGATGTACTGTATGAGGAAGCTGCGACGCAGCCGAAGATGATGTCGGTCGGCCTTCATCCCCGCGTCATCGGACGGCCGGGCCGGTCGCGGGCGCTGCAGCTCTTCATGGAGCACGTGAAGCGCCATCCGGATGTTTGGGTGTGTACCCGCGAAGACATCGCGCGCCACTGGCGCGAGCGGTTTCCCTACGGGAGCTAACTTCTGGCTGACACGCTTGGCGGCGCGGCTGTCAAGCTACCAGGGCACATCCTCGCCGTTCCAGGCGATGAAACGGCCGGCGTCGGCGGGGGTGAGTTGCTTGGCGACCTGAACCAGGCCGCTGACGCTCTCGTCGACGGTTAGCGCCGCCTCGGGCCCACCCATATCGGTCTGCGTCCATCCCGGATGCAGCGAGACGACTGTGATGCCGCGATCGCGCAGGTCGATCGCCATGCTGCGCATCACCATGTTGAGTGCCGTCTTGGATGTCGCATAGTGGTACCACAGGCCGGACGCGTTACTGGCGATGCTGCCGACGATGCTCGACATGAGCAACATCTGCTTGCGCTCGCTGGCGGCAACGTTGTCGACGAACACCTCGCACATACGGGTCGGCGCCAGGACATTGACGCGCATGACCGTCATCCACTCGTCCTCATCCAGACTGTCGAAGCGCTGATCGGGATCGTTGCGGTCGACCGGTTTCTGGGCCGTGCCCATGATCCCGGCGTTGTTGAACAGCACGTCGATGGGCTCACCGCCGATTGATGCTTTCAGCGCGTCAATCTGGTCGAAATCGACGACATCGAGGGCATGCACGGTGATGTCGTGCTTGGCTGCAAGCGCGTTGAGGGCGTCCGCTTTCGCCGGCTGCCGGCAACAGGCGTGAATGCGCCAGCCTTCCTCTGCGAGCCGCCGAGTGAAGTCGAGGCCCAGGCCACGGTTCGCGCCGGTAATGAGCAGGGTCATCATGACGGGTTCACCATGGCAGTGTCTTGCCTTGCCAATCGAAGAAACCGCCGCTCATCTTCGGCGTTGCGGATTCCACGACGCGTTTCACGCCGGCCGCGCTTTCTTCGGGCGAGATCGCCGCGCTCGGACCGCCCATGTCGGTGCGGACCCATCCGGGATGCATGCTCAGGACGATGATTCCGTCGGCTGCCAGATCGTGGCCCAGCGTCTTGCCCGCCATGTTCAGCGCGGCCTTGGACGTCCTGTAGGGAACGTGGCCGCCGTTTGCGTCCGCAATCGAGCCCATGATGCTTGACACGTTGAGGATGATCCTGCGCTCGGAGCGCCGTACGTGGTCATGGAAAGCCTCGGCCATCTTGTAGGGCGCCATGGTGTTGATGGCGAGAAGATGCGCCCAGCGTTCGTAGTCCATCTCGCCGAAATTCGGCCGCGGCCGCGACGTCTGACCGGCGTTGTTCATCAGGACGTCGATTGGCGCAGTGATTTCGCGTGCCAGAGCGTCCACCGCTGCGGAATCGGTGACGTCCAACCGATGAACGGCAACGCCGTCGATCGCCGCGAGATTGCCCGCCTTCTCCGGATCGCGACAGCAGCCGAGGACCGTCCATCCGTCGGCCGCGTACTGGCGCGCCGATTCGAGGCCGATTCCACGGTTGGCGCCGGTGATCAGGATCGTCGGCATGGAGTTCGCCTCACCACGGCTGCTCGGCGCCGGTATAGAAGAAATACTGGCCCGTGTGTTCGATCGTCCGGCTGGCCAGAACGTCGCGCAAGCCGGCGATGCTTTCAGGCGGCTTGAGCTTTGCCGTCGGGCCGCCCATATCGGTCTGCACGTGCCCGGGGCCGACTGCGACGACTGTAATCCCTCGATCCCGCAGGTCCGGCGCAAGTTTGCTGACCAGCATGTTCAACGCGGCCTTGCTTGAGCGATACATGTAGAGCTTGCCGGGCGCGTTGCGCGCGCCGTCGCTGTTCTCGGTCAGGCTGCCAAGACCCGAGGTCATCATTGCGATCACCTTCTGCCCGCTGCGCGCCACGTGGGGTGCGAATGCATGCGTGACCCAGGCGGGGCCGAACAGATTCGTACGCAGGATGTCTTCCCATTTTGCATAGTCCAGGTCGCCGAAGCCCTCGTCGAAGGACTCCATCCTGCCCGCGTTGTTGATCAGGATATCGATTGGCTCGTCGATCTCGCGCGCCGCTGCCCGAACGTTCTCCCGATCAGTGACGTCGATCGCAATGACCGTCGTCGCGCCGTTTGTCGTTGTGGCCAGCGCATTGAGCTCATCAGCCTTGTCCGGATGCCGGCAGCCCGCCACAACGCGCCAACCGTCCTCCGCATACTGACGGACGAACTCAAGACCAAGTCCCCTGTTTGTTCCTGTGACGAGAACGCTCGGCACGCTCTTTCTCCTACGTTGGCCTCACCCGCCCGCGGTCGATACGATGCGCGGCAAGACGAAGCAGGAGAACAGTATGAAACTCGAAGGCGGCTGTCACTGTGGCAAGGTCAGCTTCTCGGTGGAGTCGGACGCGCCGTATCCCTACATGCGCTGCTATTGCTCGATTTGCCGCATGACGGCTGGATCCGGCGGCTACGCCATCAATCTCTCGGGCCGATTTCAGACAATGAAGGTCTCCGGCGGCGAGTACATGTCGGCCTATCGTGTCGAGAAGCGCCGCACCGAGCACGGGGCCCAAGCGCCGGAAGATGAGCTCACCACGACCACGCGCGCGTTCTGCAAGGAGTGCAGCACCGTGCTATGGGTATATAGCCCGGAGTGGCCCGAACTCATTCACCCATTTGCGGGGGTCATCTCGACGCCGCTTCCGAAACCGCCGGAAACCGTCCACGTGATGCTGGATTTCAAGCCGGACTGGGTCGAGGTTCCTTCCGGCGACGGGCACGTCCACTTCGAGCGCTATCCATCTGAATCGATCGAGGCATGGCACCGCCGCCACGGTCTTTGGGAAGGAGATTGAACATGACCGCCTATCTGATCGCCGACATCGACGTGCGCGACGAGAACGCCTACGGCAGGTACACCGCGCAGACGCCCGACCTGGTGGCCCGACATGGCGGCCGCTTCATCGTGCGCGGCGGCAACCCCGACGCCAAGGAGGGCGAGTGGTCGGCGCGCATCGCCGTGATGGAATTTCCCTCGCGCGAAGCGCTGGACGCTTTCTGGAATGACCCGGACTACCGCGCGATCGTCGGAATTCGACACGCGAACTCAAAGGGCCGCATTGTTGCCGTAGACGGGGTGTAGTCGGTTGCGTCCCGCAAGGAGAATTTCATGACGCTGACTCAAAAGACCTGTGTGCCGTGCCGCGGCGGGATTCCGCCGCTGACCGAAAACGAAGCCGCCGTGTTCGCCCGCGAGGTGCCTGCATGGGAGCTCACTCACAACGCAACGCGCATCCTGCGCAAGTTTCGCTTTGATGATTTCGTCGCGGCCCTCGAGTTCGTCAACAAGGTCGGGGCACTGGCGGAGGAGGAGGGCCACCACCCCGATATCGCCTTCGGCTGGGGCTACGCGAACGTCGAGCTCTACACCCATAAGATCAAGGGGTTGCACGAGAACGACTTCATCATGGCCGCCAAGATCGACGAAATCGCCGGCGGCTGATCAGTTGCGCGCCGCCTCGATCTGACGGTCCACAAATGCGTCGAGCCGGTCGAGCCACGGGTCGCGATACTCGTCCCGCTCCATCCATATCTCGTGCTTGGCGTCCGCGATGGGGAACAGCTCGCATCCCGGCATCGCCGCACAGGCGTCGTCATGGGCGGCCGGCAGCACGATCTGGTCGTTGCGTGGTGACGCAATGAGAACAGGAGTCGCAATCTCTGACAGGTATGCCGGCTCGTTGATCAGCGCGATCGACTTGAAGGCATTGCGCAGCCAGCCGTATGTGGCGCTGCCAAGCTGGAGTTCCGGTTTGAGCCGCATGTATTCCTCGCCGACGCGGAAGCGCACCGGGTCCTGCGACACGTCGCTGTCCTCTACGGCGAATTCCGGGTCGTAGGCCCAGGCGCTGCCGCCGACCACGTAGGATTCTCCTGCAATCACATTGCCGCTCCATGCCAGAGGGCGCGCGATCCACTTCGGGATGCTGCCAGTATTGATGCGCAGCATCGGCGCGGTCAGGGCGGCGAAGTCGAACGTGCCCGGATAGTCGTGAAGGTGACGGATCGTGATGTGCCCGCCCATCGAGTGCGCCAGCACGAACATCGGCGCGCCGGCCGGCCGTTCGACGATCTCGGTCGCGAACTGCTGCAGGTCGGCGGCATCTCGATCGTAACCCTGATACCAGGGCTTGTGCGTGTCCGGCAGGTAGTGGTCCGAGCCGCCCTGGCCGCGCCAGTCCATCTGCCAGACATCAAAGCCGCGTGCATTCAGGTCGCGCACGACCTCGAAGTACTTCTCGCCGAACTCGCGAAACCCGGTGACGATCACGGCGATCGCGCGTGGGTTGTCCACAGTCAATCGACCGAAACGGATGCCCGCGCCTTGGGCGTTGGTGAAGCGTCCCCATTCCCAGCCCTCGGGCTCGGTGAAACGTTCGGGGATCGCGGTGTCCTGGGCCATCAGCGGCGCAGCGTAAAGGATCGCCGCGACCGCCAGAAGGAGAGCGCACACTTGCCGAAGTCGGATCATGGTCCGATCATCGTGAAGTGCCGCAACGATCACAAGACCGGAATCGCGCGGGGCCCGCGGATGGCCTGACCTCTCAACTCGAGGCTGTGTGCGCCTGGCTCGCGGCGGATCTTGCGGGGCTGCCGGCGGACGTGTCGGATCGCGCGCGTCTGCTCATGCTCGACACAGTTGGGTGTGCGATTGCCGGTTTCCGGCACCGGCCTGTGCGCGACTATGCCGCGCGACTGGCGCAGCCTGGCGGCATCGCGCTCCCCGGTCTTGCCGCTTTGCCGCCGGCGCACCTCGGGCAGGTGCTCGCCGTTTCAGCGTGTTGGGATGAGGCATGTGAGGGCCTGGCCCGAGCCCACGGCCGACCCGGCCTGCATGCGGCACCTGCCGCGCTGGCGGCAGGTCTGGCGCGACGGGCTGCCTATGGGTCGGTGCTTGCCGCAATCGTCGCCGGCTACGAGGTCGGCGGTCGCCTCGGCGAGGTATTGCGAATCCGGACCGGCATGCACGTCGACGGCACTTGGGGGACGATTGCCGCCGCGGTGGCCGCGCGAGCGGTGGAGGGCTTTGCTGCGGGCGACCTCATGGCCGCGCTGAATGCAGCCGCGTGCACCTTGCCCGCCAGCCTCTACGCCCCGGTTCGCGAGGGCGCGACGATGCGCAATCTCTATGCCGGGCAGGCCGTTTCGCGCGGCTATGAGGTTGCGCAGGCCGTGGTGTCGCGTGTCGGCGTGCCGGCTGGCGGAATCGACGAAGCGGTGCCGCTGTCCTTCATCCCCGACGCCGCGCGCGAACTTGCTGCGCCGCGCGAGTGGCTGATCCTCGAGGGGTACTTCAAGCCCTTTGCCGCGGTGCGCCATGTTCACTATGGCGCGCAGGCGGCGTTGGATTGGCGCAAGATCTCCGGCGGCCAAACGGACTCCATCACCGGGCTTCTGCTGGAGACATATCCCGAGGCGGTGACCTATTGCGGCAATCGGGCGCCGCGTGCGGCGATCCAGGCGCAGTTCAGCCTTACCTATGGGCTGGCGCACGCCCTGGTGCGCGGCTCGCTCGGCCCCGAAGCCTATGATGCGGCGGCGCTGGCCGATCCTGAAACGACCCGGCTCGAAGCGCTGGTCGAGCTCGACGCTACCGGCAAGTTCACCGATGGGCGAGGTGCGCGGCTGACGGTCAGGCGCGGCGAGCGCAACGAGACCACGCATGTCGAACAGGTATGCGGTGATCCAGCCGCACCGATGTCGGCCGATGGCGTCAAAGAGAAATTTCTCGCCTATACGGCGGCATCGCTTGGTACGGACCGGGCTGCGACGTTGGCTGGTCGCATCCTCGATGCGGCACCCGAAACGCCGGTGTCGGAGATCTTCTTGCGCTAGCGGACGCCGAGGCGTTCGTCGAGGAACCGGTCGAGCGCGGCCAGCAGGGGGGCACGGATGGAGTCCCGTTCCATCCAGATATCGTGCTTGGCGTCCGCAAAATCCTCAATGACGCAATCCGGAAGTTGACGAGCGATCGCGTGTTGCGCATCGCTGCGCACGATCACGTCCTTGCCGGCTGAAGCCATGTAGATGGGCGTTGTCAGGTTCTTTAGGACGGGCGGACGGTGAAGGTGGCGGATCGAACGGAAAGTCTCGTGCAGCCATTTCCAGGTCCCGCCGCCGATCCGCAGGCCGGGCTCCAGCCGGTAGTAGAGCTGGGCGACCCGGTAGCGGACCGGGTCCTGCGACAGACGGCTCTCTTCCACCGGGTAGTGCTCTCGAAACCACCAATCCTCATGGCCGAGGATATAGCGGCGGCCCATCCCGGTCGTCGTCATCAGCCGGGCCACCTGGGCTGCGACTGACGGTGAAGACCGCTCCGTATTCACCTGTACCATCGGCGTGGTCAGGAATGCACCGTCGACGTTCGATGGCCTTTCGCCAAGATAGCGCATCACGATATGCGCACCCATCGAGTGCGCGAGAAAGAAAACTGGTCGGTCGTGGTTGTACTCCGCGAATCGGGTGATGAAGTCGTGGAGGTCGCGGATGTCCCGGTCGTAGCCCCAGGAATGCATCTTGTGACTGTTGCCCAGGCATCGGTCCGATCCGCCCTGGCCGCGCCAGTCTAGGTGGCGCACCGCGATGCCGCGATCCAGGAGATCCCGGAACAGTTCGAACCACTGTTCAGCGAACCCGCCAAAACCGGGCAGCGTGATCGCCGTCGCGCGGATCGACTTGCGGGGCCGCGGATCGATCCAGCCCGAACGTAGTCGCGCGCCGTCGGCATTCGTGAAGTAGCCCCAGCGCCAATCGTGGTGCTGCAGAAAACGGTCTTCGAGAGGAACGGGCAGAACGGAGAGATCGTACATCTGCCGGCGACTATTCCGCCGCGTCGCGACGCGCACCGATGGCGCCGTATCCGCCGCCGGTCGGCGTCTGAATGACGAAGGTATCGCCGGCGTTCATCTCGACGGCCCAGCGGCCGGATGGGTTTTCCTCGGTGCTGCCGTCGGCGCGCGCGACCCAGTTGCGTCCGCACTGCCCTGCTTCGCCCCCCGCCATGCCGAAGGGCGGGATCACCCGATGGCTCGCAAGCACTGCGGCGGTCATTGGCTCGAGGAACCGGATGCGCCTGATGGTTCCGTCGCCGCCGTTCCATTGGCCGCGACCGCCCGAGCCGGAGCGGATGCGGTGGCTCTCCAACAGCACGGGGAATCGCCATTCGAGTACTTCGGGGTCGGTCAGGCGAGTGTTCGTCATGTGCACCTGCACCGCCGCCGTACCGTCGAAGCCCGGGCCAGCGCCCGACCCGCCGGACACCGTTTCGTAGTACTGCCAGCGTTCGTTGCCGAACGTGAAGTTGTTCATGGTGCCCTGTGCGGCGCCCATGACCTCAAGTGCGCCGATCAGCGCATCGGTGATGTTCTGCGACGTTTCGACGTTGCCGGCCACCACGGCGGCGGGATAGGTCGAGTCGAGCATCGAACCGTCCGGGATGATCACCTCGATCGGCTTCAGACACCCCTGGTTCAATGGAATGTCGTCATCGACCAGCAATCGAAACACGTAGAGCACCGCCGCCATCGTCACCGCGCGGGGCGCGTTGTAGTTGCCGGGATGCGTCTGCGATGTCCCGCTGAAGTCGATGGTGATGCTGCGCGCGTCACGATTCACGTTCACCGCCACGCGAATCTCGTATCCGTCGTCAAATGGGTAGACAAAGGCGCCGTCGTGCAGCCGGTCGATCACGCGGCGCACTGATTCCTCGGCGTTGTCCTGCACATGACCCATGTACGCCTGCACGACGTCGAGACCGAAGTGTCCGACCATGCGGCCGAGTTCCTGTGCGCCTTTTTCGCAGGCCGCGACCTGCGCCTTGAGATCCGCCATGTTCTGGGCCGGATTGCGCGCCGGATAGGGTCCGGATTGCAGAAGATCGACCATCTCGCGCTCGCGCAGGTGGCCGCCATCGACCAGCAGGAAGTTGTCGATCAGGATTCCCTCTTGATCGATGGTCGTGGAATCTGGCGGCATCGAACCTGGGGTAATGCCGCCTATATCCGCCTGGTGTCCGCGACTGCCCGTAAAGAAGAGCAGTTTGCCCGAAGTTTCGTCAAAGACCGGCGTGATGACCGTGACGTCAGGCAGATGCGTGCCGCCGTTGTAGGGGGCATTCAAGACGTAGACATCGCCCTTCTTGATGGTATCGCCGCGCTCGCGGATCACGGTCTTGATGCTCTCGCTCATCGAGCCAAGGTGCACCGGCATGTGTGGCGCATTGGCGACGAGGTTGCCGTCCGCATCGAACACCGCGCAGGAAAAATCGAGGCGTTCCTTGATGTTCACGGATGAAGCGGTGTTCTGCAGGGTGGAGCCCATCTGCTCGGCAATCGACATGAAGAGGTTGTTGAAAATTTCGAGCATCACCGGATCGACTGCAGTACCGATCGCGTGGGCGCGTTCCTTCGCGACAGTGCGTTCTAGGAAGAGCTCGCCGCGTGCATTTATCGTTGCCCGCCAGCCGGGTTCGACCATGATCGTCGAATTGGGCTCTGCGATGATCGCCGGACCGCTGATGGGTGTATCGGCCGGGACGTGGTTGCGGTCGTAGATTGGGGTCTCTGCTGCGCCTTCGGCGGTGTGCACGAGCACCGTCTCGCGCGGGTCGGGCAGCGGGCCCGCAGGCGCCACAGCGCCCTCAAGAAATGCCTTGCTCTCATCGGGGCGTCCGCGCGCCTCGACTGAGACCGCTTCGACGATCAGCGGTTTGTCGGGCGCAGCGAAACCGTATCGCTGACGATGCACCTCCTCGAATTGCGTTCTCATGGCCCCGGCTTCGGCAAAATCGACGATCAGGGGCGTGTCGCTTCCCTCGTATCGCAGGTGTGCTTTGCGCAGTACGTCGATTCGCGCATCGGGAATAGCCTGGCTGCGTAGTTCATGTGCGGCAGCGTCCTCGAGCGATGTGATCTCGCTGGCAAGGCGTGCTTGTGTTGTGTCGTCGAGAGTCGCCTCCACGGCGCGCTCGCGCATCGCCGTCGTATCGGCGAGGCCCATGCCGTAGGCCGAAAGCAAACTGGCGAGCGGATGGATTGTGACCCGCTTCATGCCGAGCGCGTCGGCCACCAGGCAGGCGTGCTGCGCTCCTGCACCGCCGAAACAGCATAGGGCGTACTCCGTTACGTCGTAGCCGCGCTGAATGGAAATCTTCTTGATCGCGTTCGCCATGTTTTCGACGGCGATGGCGATGAAGCCATTGGCGACCTCTTCCGGCGAACGGCTGTCCCCGGTTGCCGTTTCGATTTCCTTCGCCAGTGCGGCAAAGCGGTCATGGACCACCGCTGCGTCCAGCGGCTGATCCGCACCAGGTCCGAACACATTGGGAAAGAACGCCGGTTGAAGCTTGCCCACGCACACGTTGGCGTCCGTCACCGTCAGCGGCCCGCCGCGCCGATAGCAGGCCGGGCCGGGATTGGCGCCTGCGGAATCCGGTCCGACGCGATAGCGCGCACCGTCGAAATGCAGAATGGACCCGCCGCCGGCAGCTACCGTATGAATCGCCATCATCGGTGCGCGCATGCGTACACCCGCGACCTCCGTCTCGAAGGCGCGCTCGAGTTCACCGTCGTAGTGTGAGACGTCCGTCGATGTGCCGCCCATGTCGAAACCGATGATCCGATCAAAGCCGGCCAGCTCGCTGGTTCGCACCGCGCCGACCACGCCGCCGGCCGGGCCGGAGAGAATGGAGTCCTTGCCCTGGAAAAAGTCGGCGTGCGACAGCCCGCCGTTGGACTGCATGAACATCAGCCGTGTGTCGCCAAGTTCCGACGCAAGCCCGTCGATGTAGCGGCGCAGGATCGGCGATAGGTAGGAATCAACGACTGTAGTATCGCCGCGGCTCACGAGTTTCATGAGCGGGCTGACCTCGTGGGACACCGAAATCTGGGTGAATCCGATTTCGCGCGCAATTTCGGCGATGCGGGTTTCATGGGCCGGGTACCGGTAGCCATGCATCAGCACGATCGCGACGGCCCGGATGCCCGCGTCGAACGCCCCGCGAAGTCCTTGCGCAACGGCATCCTCGTCCAGTTTCGCAAGAACCGATCCGTCAGCCGTCACCCGTTCGTGCGCTTCGATGACACGCTCGTAGAGCATCTCGGGCAGTTCGATGTGGCGCGCAAACAGCTTCGGGCGGTTCTGGTAACCGATCCGGAGCGCGTCCCCGAGGCCGGCGGTGATGACGAGCGCGGTGCGGTCGCCCTTGCGCTCCAGCAGCGCGTTGGTCGCGACCGTCGTGCCCATCTTCACCGAGGCTATCCGCTCGGCTGGAATCGGGTCGGTGGCGCCGAGGCCGAAGGTCGCGCGAATCCCCTGCAGGGCGGCGTCCCTGTAGTGCTCGGGGTTTTCGGACAGCAGCTTGCGCGCTTGCAGGGTGCCGTCAGGCGCGCGCGCGACCACGTCGGTAAACGTGCCGCCGCGGTCGATCCAGAATTGCCAGCCGCCGTCCATCCGGGTTCGCTTACCACATTGGTCGGTACGGGCCTAGTTCGGCGGCCCACATACGGCGTGCTGGCGTGGCTCCCGCCTGCGGGCTAGGTTCTGGGCGGAATCGCACATGAGCATTTGGGGAAAAATCATCGGCGCGACGGCCGGATTCGCTGTTGGCGGGCCGATCGGCGCGCTGGTCGGCGGGCTTGCCGGGCACGTCTATGACCGCCATCGCGCACGGCCGGTCGAGCCGGATGATGCGACGCGGCAGATCGCGTTCACGATCGGCGTGATCGCCCTCGGTGCCAAGATGGCGAAGGCCGACGGGGTCGTGACGGCTGACGAGGTTCAGGCCTTCAAGGAGGTCTTTCGCGTACCTAGCGAGGAGATGAAGAACGTGGCGCGGGTCTTTGATCAGGCCCGAAAGGACGCCCGTGGCTATGAGGTCTACGCGCATCAGATCGCCGGACTCTTCGAGGGTACGCCGCCGGTGCTGGAAGACCTGCTCGACGGGTTGTTCCACATCGCGAAGGCGGACAACGTGATTCATCCTGCCGAAATCTCCTATCTAGAAGGCGTTGCGCGCATTTTCGGTTTCGATGCGAACGCTTTCGCGCGCATCAAGGAAGCGCACCTTGGTCCCGACGAGGCAGATCCCTACAAGGTGCTCGGTCTCACGCGGGATGCAACGGACGCGGAGGTCAAGAAGACCTACCGTGCGCTCATCCGCGAGCACCATCCCGATGCGCTTGTGGCGCAGGGTGTCCCTGAAGAATTCGTCAGGGTAGCCAACGACAAGCTCGCCGCCATCAACGTCGCCTATGACCGAATCGAAAGAGAGCGGGGGCTCGCCTAGTCCATCATGCGTCCACAACACGTGATCTTTGCGCTGGTCGTCGCCGGGACGGCCGGGACCAACTGGGTCGCCTCGAAGATCGCCGTGGACACGCTGCCGCCGTTTCTCACGGTGGCGATGCGATTCGGCATTCTCTCGATCGCCTTTCTGCCCTTTGCCCGCATCTTTCGCGGGCAGATGTTCAACGTGTTTCTGGTGTCGCTCACGCTTGGCGTGATGCAGTTCGGCTTCATGTTCCTGTCATTGAGCCTCTCCGAAGACGTGTCGACGATGGCGATCACCAACCAGCTCTACGTCCCTTTCTCGACATTGCTCGGCGTCGCGTTCCTCGGAGAGCGAATCGGCTGGGTGCGCAGTCTCGCTATCGCGACCGCATTCGGTGGCGTCGTCGTCATGGGTTTCGATCCGGCGGCCTTCCGGCAGATCGATGCGATGATCGTGGTCGCCTTGTCCGCGCTCTCGCTTTCCTTTTCGTCGCTGTTCATGCGACGGCTGAGCGGCATCACCGTGTTCCAACTTCAGTTCTGGATCTGCGTTCTCGCGGCGCCGCAGATGCTCTTGCTGTCGCTCATCTTCGAGCTCGACAGGTGGGCCGCAGTGCCCGATGCGTCTGCTGCTGCGTGGTACGCCTTCGTCTACACGATCTTCGTCGGCACCACGTATCACGCCGGCTACTATTATCTGCTGCGGCGCTATCCGGTTAGCACGGTCGCGCCGCTCATGCTGATGCTCCCGGTCGTGGGGATCGGCTCGGGTATCCTGGTCTACGGTGACGTGCTCACCGTCCAGATCGCACTTGGCGCCGCGCTGACCATGGTGGGCGTCGCCGTCATCATCCTGCGTTCGAAGGAGGGTGAGGGCGGAGAGGTCGACTTCGACAAGACGCCGCAGACCGAAGCAAAGTCATGAAGCCGCATCACCTGGGTCTCGCCCTGTTGATCACTATGCTGTGGGGCTTCAACTTCGTTGCGGCGAAGACCGCTATGGATCATTTCCCGACGTTCGAGATGCTGTTCCTGCGGTTCGTGTTGCTTTCGTTGCTCCTGTTCCCGTTTCTACGCATTCCGCGCGACAAGGTTCGTCCCGTACTCGGCGTTGCGTTCATGGTCGGGGTGTTGCACTTCTCGCTGAACTTCTCAGGTCTCGGAATGTCCGGCGACGTCTCGTCTGCGGCAATTGCAACGCAGCTTTTCATTCCCGTCGGCACCATTCTCGCCATTCTGTTTCTTGGCGAGCGCATCGGACTGTGGCGCACACTGGCGATCACGGTCGCGTTCTTGGGCACGGTCGTGACCAGTTTCGATCCGATCGTCGTCGACCATCTCGACGCTCTGCTGATCGTCGTAGTCAGCACGCTGCCGATGGCCATCGCCACAATCATGTTGCGTCGCCTGTCGGGCGTGAACCCGATGCAGGTGCAGGCGTGGACCGGGATCGTCGGCGTTCCGGCCTATCTCGTCCTGTCTCTCCTTTTTGAGAGCGGCCAGATCGAAGCCCTGCGAACCGCCACATGGGCGCCGATCGGGGGGGTCATCTATGCCGTGATCGCCGGATCGATCGTCGGCCACGGCGGGCTCTACTTTTTGCTGCAGCGTTATCCGGTCAGCTGGGTCAATCCGCTGTTTCTACTGGCCCCAGTATTCGCCGTGTTCTTCGGCGTCACGGTCTATGGCGATACCCCGACCGCGCAGATCATCGTCGGGGGCGTCATGACGATTGCAGGCGTTGCGATCATCGCCTTGCGTTCGTCCCGCAAAGGGGCGCCGTTGCCGGGAAAGGCTGCGCCGTGATTCGCGCGCCGGTCAGACGCCCATCACCCAACTTCGACACGAGGGCGCTGGCGATCGACATGATCGTGCTTCACTACACGGGGATGCGCGATTGCGAGTCCGCGCTGCGGCGCCTGACCGATCCCGAGGCCAAAGTCAGCGCCCACTACCTGATCGACGACGACGGCACGCTCTATACGCTGGTCGACGAAGCCAGTCGCGCGTGGCACGCAGGCGTTGCGTCCTGGCATGGCGAGACCGACATCAACGGCTGCGCGATCGGCATCGAACTGGTGAATCCCGGACACGAGTTCGGCTACCGCGACTTCCCCGACACGCAGATGCAGACGCTTGAGGCGCTCTGCGCAGACATCATGGAGCGCCACGACATCTCCGCTGCGCGTGTGATCGGTCATGCCGATGTGGCGCCGGCGCGCAAGATGGATCCGGGCGAGCGCTTCGACTGGGCCCGGCTGGCGCGTGCGGGTCTTGCGCTTTGGCCCGATGCAGGACCGCACGTGGATATTTCCCTCGCGCCGGGTGATACGGGCGATGAGGTTGCGGCCCTGCAGGTATCTCTGGCCGCGATCGGTTATGGCATTGCCGCCGACGGGATCTACGGCGACGAGACCCGCGCGGTAGTGACCGCCTTCCAGCGGCGCTTCCGTCCCGCCCGGGTCGACGGGGTGGCTGATCCGGAAACGGCCGCGCTCATCGAAGGGCTGATTTCGCTCTTCGTTGACGTTTAGCCCGCTTGCCCTAGGTTAGGAAGGCCAGGTGGCCGGATGGCCGCTGCCGGGTCTCGGCCCGACAGAGGAAAGTCCGGGCTCCACGGGAACACGGTGCCGGGTAACGCCCGGCGGGGGCGACCCCAGGGAAAGTGTCGCAGAAAGCAAACCGCCGGCGCCTCGGCGCCGGTAAGGGTGAAAGGGTGCGGTAAGAGCGCACCGCGCGGCCGGCAACGGTCGTGGCAGGACAAACCCCACCGGGAGCAAGACCAAGTAGAGGCGGCAAGCCGGTTTTCCGGCAGAATCGGTTCCTGGATTCGCCGCCCGGGTCGGTCGCTTGAGGCGTTCGGAGACGGACGTCCCAGAGGAATGGTCATCCCCCGCGAGGGGACAGAACCCGGCTTACAGGCCGCCTGGCCTCTTCAATTGAGAACATAACAAGAACAAGTATTGGGATCGGGCCGCCAAGTCGACCAGGGCTGAATTCTTGCCCGTGCCTCGGGGGGAACAGAATGGGAACATATTTCGGCCAGATTCAATCAGTATGGATACCTGGCATTCGACGACACGACATAGGGGTAGGGGGTAGCGCTCAACGATCGTCCTCGAAGTACTTCATAAGGCACCGGAATTACTTGCAATTCCATTGACACCCATGAAATGGCGTGTTATCCCATCCTGTCCCAAAAGGCCGCTCTCGGCCTGCTTTCGGTGGGGGGTAAGCGTGGGACGCTGGGAGAGGTATTCGAGGAGGCAGCGTTGGCGCTGTTTCTTTCCACTTTCGTCAACAAAGTCGACCGCAAGGGCCGGGTGTCCGTCCCTGCGAGTTTTCGGTCGGCGCTTGCCCAGCAGACCTTTTCTGGCGTCGTGGCGTTTCCCTCCCTGGTTCATCCGGCCATCGAAGGTTCCGGGATGGATCGCTTCGAACGGATTGCCGAAGGCATGGACGACGACCTGAACCCATTCAGCGACGAACACGACGATTTCTCGAAGGCCATTTTCGGCAAAGCCCATCAGCTCCCCTTCGACAGCGAAGGCCGCATCATTCTTCCTGAATTGCTCCTGAAACACGCCGGTATCACAGAATTCGCGGCATTCATCGGCCAGGGCCGTCGCTTTCAGATCTGGGAGCCTGACGCTTTTGCCGCCCATGAAGCCGAGGCGGTCGAACGCGCAAAGAGCGGGCGCGCGAAGCTGAAGCTCTCACCACACGGCGGCGACGGAGGCTCCTGATGGAGGCGTCCCGGGCCGCAATCAGACATGTGCCCGTGATGGTCTCCGAGGTTTGCGCCGCCATCACGCCGACGGACGGAGAGACCTACGTCGACGGGACCTTTGGCGCGGGCGGCTATTCCCAGGCTTTCCTCGAAGCGGCGCAATGTCGCGTCTTCGGAATCGACCGCGACCCTGCTGCGATCGCGCGCGGCCGGGATATGGAAATCCGCTACGGGGGGCGGCTCACTCTGATCGAGGGGCGCTTCTCGGAAATGGATGATCTGCTCGCTGCGGAAGGCGTTTCGTCCGTTGAAGGCGTTGCGCTCGATATCGGCGTGTCGTCGATGCAACTCGACGACGCTGCGCGCGGCTTCTCCTTCATGCACGACGGTCCCCTCGACATGCGTATGGGCGCCAGCGGGCCAACCGCGGCGGACGTGGTAAACGGTGAAAGCGAAGGCGATCTCGCCGACATCATTTATCGCTTCGGCGAAGAGCGTCACGCGCGAAGGATTGCGCGGGCCATCGTCGAGCGGCGCGCCGACTCGCCGATTGTGGGCACCGCGCATCTTGCAACGGTCGTCTCGGGCGCCATTCCAGGTGCTGGTCGCAGCCGCATACATCCGGCGACGCGGACCTTCCAGGCCTTGCGAGTCTATGTAAACGAGGAACTAGGCCCCGACGGCGAACTCGAGCGGGGCCTCGTGGCTGCGGAGCGGCTGCTGGCGCCGGACGGGCGCCTGGCGGTGGTGACCTTCCACTCGCTGGAGGACCGCGCCGTGAAGGCATTCTTCCGGGATCGGAGTGGTCAGCGTGTGGCGGCGAACCGGCACTTGCCGGAGGGCGCGGACATCCCGCCGGCGATGTTCGCGAGGCCGAAAATGGTCAAGCCTTCGCCGGACGAGATTGCCCGCAATCCGCGCGCGCGGTCCGCCAAGCTGCGCTGCGCCGTCCGCACTGCCGAAAGGGCGGTCGCATGATCCGTCCGACCGTCATCGCCGCTGCGATCGTCCTTGCCGTCATGGTCACTGGCCTGTTCGAGCTCAAGTACGAGGTTCGCGAACTCGATCAGGAGAAATCCCGTTTACACGACCGGATCGCGGAGGAACGTGAGTCGCTGCGGGTCCTTCAGGCCGAATGGAGCTATCTCAACCATCCCGATCGAATTCAGGCGCTGGTCGCGCAACATCTCGCACTCACGACACCAAGTTCCCGCCAGATTTTGCCCGTCGAGCAGATTCCGATGCGTCCGCGTAGCGACACCCTTGCGCAGGCTGCAGCGGAGGAGGGGAGAGCCCGGTGAGCGCGCCCGACGGACACTACGATCGCCGCGTGGGCCCAAGTCGGCGCGTCCAGCTCGAGGGCGCGGCGAAGCAGGCGCTTGACGTCGGTCATGTTCGCTTGATCGCTGTCGCGGCTGGCTTCGCTCTCTGCTTTCTTGTGATCGCCGGTCGCCTCGTTGGCCTGGCTGCGCTGACGCCCCCCGCGGACTCGGCATCAGTCCCGGCAGAGGTGCGTCATCCCGCGACAACACGCGCAGAAATCTTCGACCGGAACGGCGTTCTTCTAGCGGGCAACGTGCGATCCGCGTCGTTGTTTGCCAACCCCAAGCAGATTCTCGACGTCGATGAGGCGGCGGCTCTGCTTGCCGCGGTCTTGCCGGGCCACGATGAGTCGTCGCTTGTGGCCCTGTTGTCCACCGATCGGCGTTTTGTCTGGCTCAAGCGGCACATGAGCCCGAGCCAGCAGGATGCCGTCAACCGTCTCGGTATCCCCGGTCTTGGTTTCCTCGACGAGGAGCGGCGCGTCTATCCGCATGGTGCGCTTGCCGCGCACGTTGTCGGTTTCACCAGCGTTGATCGCGAAGGTCTGGGTGGACTCGAAAAGGGGCTCGACGAGGCGCTTTCGCGCGGTGAGCCGGCGCGCTCCAGCCTGGATGTCAGAGTTCAGCACGCGATCCGGGCGGAGCTCCAGGCCAGCGTTGAGGAATTCCAGGCTATCGGTGCCGCTGCGGTCGTCATGGACGCCCGGACCGGTGAAGTGGTCAGCATGGTATCGCTGCCTGACTTCGATCCGTCCGACATGGATCGCGCCTCCAGGGACAGCCGATTCAATCGCGCGACGCTCGGCGTCTACGAGATGGGATCGACGTTCAAGGCGTTTACCACCGCGGCCGCTCTCGAGTTCGGCGTCGCCGATCTGGACGACATATATGACGCCTCCAAGCCGCTGCGCGTGGTGCGTTTCACGATCAACGACGACCATCCGAAGAACCGCTGGTTGTCGGTGGCGGAGATCTTTCAATACTCGTCGAACATCGGCTCGGCGCGGATGGCACTCGACATCGGCGACGAGCGCCTAAGTCAGTTTCTCAAGTCGCTGGGCTTGCTCGAACGGCCGTATCTGGAAATCCCGGAGGTCGGCGCGCCCATGGTGCCGCGTCCGTGGCGTGAGATCAGCACGATGACTGTCGCCTATGGCCATGGCGTTGCGGTGAGTCCGCTGCAACTGGTCGCGGCTTATGCGCCGGTCGTCAACGGTGGCCTCCGTGTGGAGCCGACGCTGATTGCGCGCGCCAACGATGCGCGCGATCCGACGCGCGTCTTGTCTGAAAACACCTCCCGGACAATGCGCGCACTCCTCAGTCTGGTTGTAGAGGATGGAACGGGCAAGAAGGCCCGCGCTGACGGCTACCTCGTCGGAGGCAAGACCGGCACCGCGGAGAAGGCAGGCGCGGGCGGCTATCGCCGGCATGCGTTGCTGTCGTCCTTCGTCGGCGCCTTTCCGATCTCCAATCCGCGTTATGTCGTCTTCGCCGCGCTCGACGAACCGAAGGGAACGAAGGAAACCTTCAACCGCGCAAGCGCCGGGTGGACGGCCGCACCGACCGTCGGACGCATCGTCACGCGTATCGCACCCCTGCTCGGTATCGCGCCGGTTCGCGAACGCGACGAACCGGCATCCGATGCGGTGCTGGTCTCTGCGGGTGGGAGGCGCTGATGCGTTTGTCCGACCTCAGCGGTATGAATGATCGGGCCAAGGCGATCGAGGTCGTTGGCATCACCGCCGACAGTCGCGCCGTCATGCCGGGATACTTGTTTGCGGCGCTCCAGGGCGTGCGTGATGACGGAACGCGCTTCATTCCGGAGGCCATTCGGCAGGGCGCCGTCGCGGTTCTGGCGGCCCCAGGGACGGCGTTGCCGGACGAGGCAACGTTCCTGGTCGGCGACCGCAATCCGCGGCGTCGTCTCGCGCTGATGGCTGCGAAATTCTATCCGCGGCAACCCGAAACGATCGTCGCTGTCACGGGCACCAACGGAAAGACGTCGACGGCCGACTTTGCCGCGCAGATCTGGGCGCGGATTGGCGTCAACGGAGGCAGTCTCGGCACCCTCGGGTTGCGGACATCGGTCGGCGATTCGGAGGCAAGCCTGACGACGCCGGACCCGGTCAATCTGCACCGCATGCTCGATCGTCTCGCCGGGGAAGGCGTGCAGCATCTGGCCATGGAGGCCTCGAGTCACGGGCTTGACCAGTACCGTCTCGATGGGGTGCGCGTGTCGGCGGCAGCTTTCACCAATATCAGTCACGACCATCTCGACTACCACGGCACATTGAAATCTTACCTCGCGGCAAAGCTGCGCCTGTTTACCGAGGTGATGGGCGAAGGCGGGATCGCCGTGCTCAACCGCGACATGCCCGAGTTTGACGAAGTACGCGACGCCTGCCGCAAGCGACGCCATACGGTTCTGACCTACGGCGTGGCCGATGATGCCGACTTCCGGTTGGTTGGCGTCGAGCCGGGGCCGTGCGGGCAGACCGTCGAGGTCGCGATCCAGGGCAAGAGCCATCGCGTCCTGTTGCCTCTCTATGGCGCGTTCCAGGCCGAAAATGCTCTCGCTGCGCTCGCGCTGGTTATTGCGACCGGTGCCGATCGGTCGGCGGCCGTCGATGCGCTGGGTCATCTCCAGGGCGTACTCGGTCGCGCGCAACTGGTCGCCGAGCTCGCCAATCGTGCCAAGGTCTTCGTCGACTACGCGCATACGCCGGACGCTCTTGATCACGTCTTGCGAGCCTTGCGCCCGCACACCAAGGGTCGCCTGTTCGTCGTGTTCGGATGCGGCGGCGATCGCGACCGCACAAAACGCCCCGAAATGGGGCGGATCGCAGCCGAACTTGCCGACTGCGTCGTCGTGACTGATGACAATCCACGCTACGAGGACCCGGCGACCATTCGCCGCGAAATCATCGCAGCATGTCCTGATGCCGAGGAAGTCGGCGACCGCGCCCGGGCGATCGCGCGCGGTATCGGCGCTCTCGCGCCCGGCGACCTTCTCGTGGTCGCCGGCAAAGGTCACGAGACCGGGCAAATCGTGCGCGACCAGGTGCGCCCATTCGACGACACTGCTGTCATTCACAAGGCGGTTGTCGGGCGCGGAAGGAACAGTTCATGACCGCCGCGCCGCTTTGGACACGCGACGAGGCCATCGCCGCTACCGGCGGAACGGCGGAAGGCGGCGATTGGAAGGCGACCGGCGTTGCGATCGACAGCCGCACCATTCACACCGGCGACGTGTTTTTTGCCATCGCCGGGCCCAACCATGATGGCCATGCCTTCGTCGCCGATGCGATCGCGAGCGGTGCCGTCGCTGCGGTCGTGCGCAAGGGTTACGCGCCGCCGCGAGACTTGGCGCTGATCGAAGTTGACGATCCGCTGAAGGCGCTGCGTGGACTCGGCGCCGCAGCACGCGCGCGGATGCCTGGCAAGGTTGTCGCCGTGACCGGCAGCGTAGGGAAGACGGGGACGAAGGAGGCGCTTAGGGCCGCCCTTTCACGTCGTGGAGCGACGCATGCCAGTGCGGCCAGCTTCAACAATCATTGGGGCGTGCCGCTCAGCTTGGCGCGCATGCCCCGCGATACGGAGTTCGGTGTGTTCGAGATCGGCATGAACCATGCCGGCGAGATCACGCCGCTGTCGAAACTGGTGCGCCCGAACGTGGCCATTATCACGACGGTCGAACCCGTACACTTGGAGTTCTTCGACTCGGTGACGGCGATCGCCGATGCGAAAGCCGAAATCTTCGCCGGTCTCGAACCCCATGGCGTGGCGATCCTCAACCGCGACAATCCGCACTTCGAGCGTTTGGCGGACGCGGCGCGGGCAGCGGGTGCGGTGCAGATCATTGGGTTCGGCGAATCGGAGGCGGCGGACGCCCGCCTCATCAAGGCGTCGATGAACGAGAACTGCTCGTGTATTTCGGCGGACATCTGTGGCCAGGCCATGACCTACAAAGTGGGCGCGCCCGGCCGTCACTGGGTCGCCAATAGCCTTGCCGTCCTTGCTGCCGTTTCCACTATTGGCGGCGACTTGGGGTTGGCGGGACTTGCACTAGCGGAACTCGCTCCGCCGGAGGGAAGGGGCCAGCGAACCGAGATCGCATTGCGCGATGGCGCAGTATTGTTGATCGACGAGAGCTACAACGCCAACCCTGCGTCGATGCGTGCGGCGATCGAACTGCTTGGCGATTCGCCTGTCACGCGCTCGGGTCGACGCATCGCGGTCCTCGGCGACATGCTCGAAATGGGCGCCGAGAGCCCATCGTTTCATTCGGCGCTTGCGCCGGTGATCACTGATGCGCACGTCGACGCGGTCTTCTGCTGCGGTGCCAACATGAAGTCCCTTGCCAGTGCCCTGCCAGCAGCCATTCTCGGCGCTTGGACGCAGGATTCCGATGAGCTGGTCAACGAAGTCGTCTCGGCGGTTCAGCCGGGCGATGTCGTTATGGTCAAGGGTTCGCTCGGCAGCCGCATGGCGCCGATCGTCAGTGCTCTCAAGTCGCTGGACCGGTCGCCGCGCCGGGCGAACGGGGGCTAGACCATGCTGTTCAATCTTCTTGCCCCGCTCGCCGAGGACTTCGTTGTCTTCAACCTCTTCCGCTTCCTGACCTTCAGAACGGGCGGGGCGGTCATGACGGCGATGGTCCTGAGTTTCGTCTTCGGGCCGGCTCTGATCCGCTGGCTGCGGCGCCTCCAGCGCAATGGTCAGCCGATTCGCGACGACGGACCGGGGAGTCATCTCATCACCAAGAAGGGGACGCCGACGATGGGCGGCTTCCTCATCCTGCTGAGCTTCGGCATTTCGACGCTGCTGTGGGCGGACCTCTCCAATCAATACGTCTGGGCGGCCCTGCTGGTGACGCTGGGCTTTGGCGCAGTCGGCTTCCTCGACGACTTCTTGAAGGTGACGCGCGAGAGCCATCGCGGGGTGCCGGCCAAGATCAAGTTCCTCGCCGAGATCGTCATCGCATTGGTTGCGACGGTCTGGATCATGACGATAACCGCAGATCCGTTGGATAGCGGTCTCGCTGTGCCGTTCTTCAAGGATGTGCTGTGGAACCTGGGCTGGCTGTTTGCCCCCTTCGCGGTCTTCATCATGGTCGGCTCGTCGAATGCGGTGAACCTCACCGACGGCCTTGATGGCCTTGCGATCGTCCCCGTCATGATTGCAGCGAGTTCCTACGCTCTGATCGCCTACCTCGTGGGCAATGCGGTGTTTTCAAACTACTTGCAGATCCACGGTGTGCCGGGCGCAGGGGAATTGGCCGTCTTCTGTGGCGCCCTCGTGGGTGCCGGCCTCGGCTTCCTGTGGTTCAACGCGCCGCCGGCCAGCGTTTTCATGGGCGACACCGGAAGCCTTTCGATGGGCGGCGCGCTCGGCGTCGTTGCGGTCGTGACCAAGCATGAACTGGTTCTGGGCGTTATCGGCGGCCTCTTCGTGCTCGAGACCGTCTCGGTGATGGTCCAGGTCGCGTCGTTCAAACTCACCGGTCGCCGCGTGTTCCGCATGGCGCCGCTGCACCACCATTACGAGGAGAAGGGCTGGGCAGAACCGACGATCGTCATCCGGTTCTGGATCATCGCCGTCATCCTCGCCCTGATCGGCCTTTCGACGTTGAAACTCAGATGATCGCGCTGTCGACATATGCCGGCCGCAAGGTCGCCGTTCTTGGTCTCGCGCGTAGCGGGTCCGCGGCGGTGCGCGCCCTTGGCGCGGCCGGCGCCGAGGTTATCGCCTGGGACGACAACGCACAGCGCAGAACAGAACACGCCGGGGTAAGTGTCCAGCTAACGAATCTCAGTAGTTGCGACTTCGATAACGTTGCTGCACTGGTTCTCAGCCCCGGCGTTCCCTACACCCACCCGAAACCGCATCCTGCGGTGGTCGCCGCGCGTCGCGCCGGCGTCGATGTCGTTGGCGACGTCGAGTTGTTCGCGACGGCGCCGCGCACGTCACGCATCGTCGGGATCACCGGCACCAACGGCAAGTCGACGACGACGGCGCTGATTGGCCACCTGCTCCGGACAACCGGGCGCGCCGTCGAAGTTGGTGGGAACATCGGAACGCCAGTCCTTGATCTCGATCCGCTCGACCCGGAAGGGGTCTACGTCGTTGAGCTGTCGTCCTACCAGATCGATCTCGCCCCGTCGCTCGTCTGCGACGTCGCGGTTCTCATCAACATCAGCAGCGATCACCTCGATCGTCATGGCGATATGGCCGGATATGTCGCCGTCAAGCGCCGTATCTTCAGCGGCCAGCAGGGTGGCCAAGCCGCCGTCGTCGGTGTCGACGACGCCTACAGCCGCGAGACCTACGAGTGGCTCAAGGCGCAAGGTCATGACAATGTCGTTCCCATCGCCGTCGGGAATCGCGTCGACGACGGTGTCTACGTCGTCGATGGACTGCTCCACGACGAAATGAAGGACGACCGTGCGACGGTGTCGCTCGACGGAATCGCCAGTCTGCGCGGGCGCCACAACTGGCAAAACGTCGCCGCGGCATATGCTGCGTGCCGCTCGCTCGGCCTGTCTCGCGACGATATTGCTGCCGCGCTTCCGTCGTTTCCCGGCCTACGGCACCGCATGGAAAGCGTCGGTGTCGTCGACGGCGTCGAATACGTTAACGACAGCAAAGCGACGAATGCCGACGCGGCGGCTCGCGCGCTCGCGACCTTTGACGAGGTGTTCTGGATTGCCGGCGGGTGCCCCAAGGATGGTGGCTACGACGTTCTGGTTCCTTCGCTGGCGCACGTCAGGAAGGCTTACCTGATCGGCGAAGCCGCCGAGGCAATGGACGGGGCTCTCTCCGAAAAGGTTGCCACGAGCGTGTGCGGAACGCTCGCCGCGGCGGTGGCGGCCGCCGCGGAAGATGCCGCGCGGGCTGCCGACGAGGGCGCGTCTCCTGTCGTCCTGCTGTCGCCGGCCTGCGCCTCGTTCGACCAGTTTGCGGACTACGAAGCGCGCGGCGATGCGTTCCGCGACCTTGTTTCAGCGCGGAAGGGGGCGGCATGATCGACTTCGGCCGCACCGATCGCAGCGTCGTCGCCCGCTGGTGGTGGACCGTAGACCGCTGGACGCTTCTCCTTCTCGTCATGACCATGGCGGTCGGGGTCGTCCTCATCATGGCGGCCAGCCCGGCGGTCGCCGACCGCATTGGTCTCGACTCGTTCCACTTCGTGCGCCGTCAGATTGTCTTTCTGGTGCCGGCACTCGTCATCCTGTTCGGCATGTCGCTGTTGCCGATCCTATGGGTCCGCCGCATCGCCGTAGTCGGTTTTGTCCTTTCGGTTGTGCTGTTGATCGGCACGTTGCTCGGCGGCGCCAGCATCAAGGGCGCCCAGCGCTGGCTGGACTTTGGTGGCTTCCTCCTGCAGCCCTCGGAGTTCGTCAAGCCGACATTCGCGGTGTTCGCCGCCTGGATGCTGTCACATCGCGTGCAGCAACCCGGATTCCCCGGCTACGCCGTCGTCACCGCGGCCGCCGTCGCGGTGCTGGGCCTTCTTCTGTTGCAGCCCGACGTCGGCATGACGCTTGTCGTCGCAAGTGTCTGGTCGGTGCAGATGTTCCTCGCGGGCGTACCGATGATCGTCGTCGCCGCACTTGCCGGCGTCGCCGTGGTCGGTGCGGTCGGCGCCTACGCGCTGTTTCCCCATGTCGCCTCGCGGATCGACAGGTTCCTCGATCCGTCGAGTGGCGACACCTTCCAGATTGACGCCTCGCTAAATGCCTTCGGCAACGGCGGCCTGTTCGGCACCGGCCCCGGGGAAGGCGTGGTCAAGACCATCCTGCCTGACGCACACGCCGACTTCATTTTTGCCGTGGCCGGTGAGGAACTTGGCCTGTTCGCTTCACTCGCCATCGTGGCGTTGTTCGCGGTGCTGGTCGTCCGAGGTCTGCTCCGTCTTCTCAAGGAAACGGACTTGTTCGTCGTACTCGCCAGCGGCGGCATCCTCGCGCAGATCGGATTGCAGTCCGTGATCAACATGGGCGTCAACGTCCGCCTTTTGCCGGCGAAGGGCATGACCTTGCCGTTCATCAGCTACGGCGGGTCTAGCCTCTTGGCGCTGGCGCTTGGCATGGGAATTTTCCTGGCCCTAACGCGGCGCCGTCCGGGCGCAAGCGCATACATGCCGACCTATAGCGCGCCGCGCGGCACTGCCGCGCTCAGTGCGGCGCCGGGGGGCGCGTCATGAGCGCGCGCACCATCGTCCTCGCCGCCGGCGGCACCGGCGGCCACATGTTCCCCGCCGAAGCCTTGGCAGGGGAACTGCAGAATCGCGGTCATCGTCTGGTCCTCGTCACTGATCGACGCGGTGCTGGGCAAGGCCAAACGCTCGCAACCCTGGAAACTCACGTCATCCGCGCCGGCACCGTTGCCGGCGGCGGCGTGGGCCACAAGGTTGGCGGGCTTATGAATGTCGTAGCGGGGGTCTTCCAAGCGCGAGCCCTCCTCCCCCGGCTGCAGCCACATGCTGTAGTCGGTTTCGGCGGCTATCCCTCCCTGCCAACCATGTTAGCCGCTGCGCGTTTGGGAACCCCCGCTGCGATACACGAACAGAACGCGGTACTGGGCCGCGTAAATCGACTGGTTGCGCCCCGAGTGGCCGCGGTCGCCCTGTCGTTCGACCGGACCGAGCGCGTAGAAACGAGCGCGCGTCGGATCGTGACCGGCAATCCGGTTAGGCGAGAGGTCGTGGCGCTACGCGATACGGCGTATGCCGGTCCCAAAGAAGGCGGCGACATACGTTTGCTGATTTTCGGCGGCAGTCAGGGCGCTCGGGTGCTTGCCCAGGTTGTGCCGTCCGCACTCGCAGGTCTCGATGAGGAGGTGCGCAAGCGGCTCAAGGTCGTGCAGCAGTGCCGCATCGAGGACCTCGACGACGTGCGCCAGGTGTATGCCCATGCCGGCATCGAGGCGGAACTTGCGACCTTCTTCGAGGACCTGCCGCGACGCATGGCGGACGCGCACCTTGTCATCGGACGTGCGGGCGCATCGACCGTATTTGAACTGGCCGCTATTGGACGTCCTGCGCTGCTGGTGCCGCTGCCGCATGCGACGGACGACCACCAGACCGCCAATGCCAACGCCTTCAGCGAGACCGGCGCGGGCTGGACCATCAGCCAGTCGGCGTTCACGCCGGCCGATCTGATAGGGCGCCTCAACGCGCTGCTGTCGGTGCCCCACTATCTGGAACAGGCCGCAGCCGCGGCGCGGCGCTTCGGTGTTCCCGATGCAGCGAAGAAGCTTGCGGACGTCGTGGAGTCACTTGCCGGCAGCAACGGTCACGGCCTAGAGATAGGGGCGGCAGCATGAAGCAGCTTCCGCTCGATATCGGCCTCATCCACTTCGTCGGGATCGGCGGGATCGGCATGAGCGGCATCGCCGAAGTCATGCACTCGCTCGGCTATAAGGTGCAGGGCAGCGACGTTGCCGACAGCGCCAATGTGCAGCGCCTGCGCGGTCTCGGTATTCCGGTTGCGAAGGGCCATGACGCGTCGAATCTGGGCGAGGCGCGCGTCGTCGTCATCTCGTCTGCGGTCAAGCGCGACAACCCGGAAGTCGTTTCGGCGCGGCGCAACTTCATTCCCGTGGTGCGCCGCGCCGAAATGCTTGCCGAACTGATGCGGTTCAAGTGGTCGGTCGCTGTCGGCGGTACGCACGGCAAGACGACCACCACGTCGTTGATCGCAGCGATGCTCGACGCGGCATCGTTCGACCCGACGGTGATCAACGGCGGCATCATCAATGCCTACAACACTAACGCGCGTCTTGGCGAAGGCGACTGGATGGTCGTCGAAGCAGACGAATCCGACGGGACATTCGTCAAGCTCCCCGCAACCGTGGCCGTTGTCACCAACATCGACCCGGAGCATCTCGACTTCTACGGGGACTTCGAGACCGAACGCGAAGCGTTCCAGACTTTCGTCGAGAATATTCCGTTCTACGGCTTCGCCGCACTATGCGTCGATCATCCGGAAGTGCAGGCTCTGTGTGGCCGCATCAGCGATCGCAAGATCATTACCTACGGTCTAAGCCCGCTCGCCGACGTCCGTGCCGAGAACCTTGCGTTTTCGCAACTCGGTTCGAGCTTTGACGTGGTCATCAGCGACCGCCTGCGTGACGAGGAACGCCGCATTCCCGGTGTGCGCCTCAATATGCCGGGTGCGCACAACGTCCAAAACTCGTTGTCGGCCTTCGTCGTCGCCAACGAGATGGATATCGCTGACGATGTCGTGCGTGCCGCCTTGCAGGAGTTCCGTGGCGTCAAGCGTCGCTTCACCATCACCGGAACAACCGGCGGCGTTACGGTCGTCGACGACTACGCCCATCACCCTGTTGAAATCGCCGCCGTCCTCAAGGCCGCGCGCGATCTGGGGCAGCGCCGCGTCATCACTGTCGTCCAGCCGCACCGCTATTCACGGCTGCGGGATCTTTTCGAGGACTTCTGCACCTGTTTCAACAACGCCGACACGGTGATCGTCGCCGACATCTATGCCGCCGGCGAAGCGCCGATCGAGGGCTACGATCGTGACGCCCTGATCGAGGGTTTGCGGCGACACGGTCACCGTCACGTCGTTCCCCTGGAGGATGAGGCTGACTTGGCCGCAACGGTTGCCGAGCACGCTGGCAACGGTGACCTCGTTATCTGCATGGGTGCAGGAAGCATTACCTCCTGGGCTGCACGCCTGCCGGATGAGTTGGCCGATCTGATGCCCGAGCCGGGCTTGCGAGAGGTCGGCTCATGAGTGCGGCGGAGAAGCCCGTGGCGCTTGTAGAACGCCTCCCGTCCGTACGCGGCGACTACCGTGCCGATTATCCCCTGTCGCGCATCACCTGGTTCAAGGTTGGCGGACGGGCGGACGTTCTTTTCCGGCCTGCGGACGCCGACGACCTCGCTCAATTCCTGGCGGCCTGCCCGGGCGACGTGCCGATCACGGTGATCGGCGTGGGATCGAACGTATTGGTGCGGGACGGCGGCGTACGTGGTGTGGTCATTCGCCTCGGCCGTGGTTTCACGGACATTTCCGTAGACGGCGAGCGGGTCGTGGCCCAAGGCGGCGCACTCGATATCAACGTCGCGCGGCTTGCCGCTGAGGCAGGGATTGCGGGGCTTGAGTTCCTTTCCGGTATCCCCGGCACCATCGGTGGCGCCGTCCGAATGAACGCGGGCGCCTATGGCGGCGACATAGGAAGCGTTCTGGAGTCGGTGACGGTTCTTGATCGCGCAGGCCGCCAAGAGACGCTCAACGCGGACGATCTGGGCTTCTCCTATCGCCAGTCACGTTTGCCGAGCGGCGCAATCGCTACATCCTGTGTGCTCGCCGGAGCGCCCGGTGACCGCGACGCGATCGTCGCCCGCATGGCCGAAATCAAGCAGGCGCGGGAGGCTACTCAGCCTATTCGCACCCGCACCGGGGGCAGCACATTCAGAAACCCTGGCGGACCCGACGGCGTCGCGCCCCGTGCCTGGCAGCTCATTGATGACGCTGGCTGCCGCGGGCTCACGCGTGGTGGCGCGATGGTTTCGCCGGTGCACTGCAACTTCCTTGAGAACACAGGCCAGGCCACCGCGGCGGATCTTGAGGCGCTGGGGGAAGAGGTGCGCGAGCGCGTGGCAAGCAGCAGTGGCATCCACCTGCAATGGGAAATCGAACGGATCGGTGAGTCCGCGCGAGGTGTGGCATGACGCGACACATCGCGGTTCTCAAGGGCGGCTGGTCTGCGGAGCGTGAGGTCTCGCTGGTCAGCGGCGCTTCGGTTGGCGAAGCCCTGCGTGAACGCGGCTATCGTGTGACTGAGGTTGATGTCGACCGGACCGTGGCGACCAGGCTTGAGTCGCTCAAGCCCGATGTCGTGTTCAATGCGTTGCACGGCCGGATCGGCGAGGACGGCGCAATCCAGGGCGTGCTTGAAGTGCTGGGCCTTCCCTACACCCATTCGGGCGTACTCGCATCGGCGATGGCCATGGACAAGCCCACCGCCAAGAAGGTGTTCGAGCGTGCGGGTATCCCCTGCACCGTCGGTAAGGTCATGACCCGGGCCGAGTTCCAGAATGGGAAAGCCCCGACGCCGCCGTTCGTCGTCAAACCGCTCAACGAGGGGTCCAGCGTCGGCGTGCGGGTTGTGATGCCCGGCGACAACAGCAAGCCGATCGATGAGGGCTGGGATTTCGGCGACAGCGTCCTCGTGGAGGATTTTGTTCCGGGGCGCGAGATCACCGTCGCCGTGTTGGGCGACCGTGCGCTGGGCGTCACCGAAATTCGCTCCGAGCATCGCTTCTTCGACTACCAGGCCAAGTACGAAAAGGCCGAAGCCGTACATCTTCTGCCCGCACCGTTGCCCGGCGCGCAGTACGAAGAAGCGCTCGACATGGCGCTCGCGGCGCACCGTTCGCTGGGCTGCCGGGGCCTGTCCCGCGCCGACTTCCGCTACGACGATCGCGAGGGCGAAGGCGCGCTCTATCTGATGGAGGTGAATACGCAGCCCGGTCTAACACCTGTGTCGCTGGCTCCCGAGATCGCGGCACATGCCGGCATCAACTTCGGCGACCTCGTTGAATGGCTTGTCGAGGACGCGGGGTGCAGCCGATGAACGGCCACCGCAACGAGAAGTCGCGTCTGCGCACGGCGATTGCCTTCTACCAACGCCATCGCCGCCGCGTGCTGCGCGCCGGCCTGGCAACGACCCTGATCCTTGCGCTCGGCGTGCCGGCATTGTGGTTGGGCGCGCTCGGCGGTGGCGCCAGGGTGGTCGCCTGGGCGGACCGGGCCTTCGAGCATGCCTCTCTCTCCACAGGCCTTGTCTTGCGGGAGATTCGGCTCTCGGGCCGTCAGAACGCGGAGCGACCGGCCCTGATGACCGCGATCGGAATCCCGCGCGATGCGCCGATTCTGGCCGTCGATCTGCCGCGGTTGCGAGAGCGCATCGAGAACCTTGGTTGGATTGCCGAAGCGCGGGTCGCGCGAAGGCTGCCCAACATCATTGAAATCGACATCGTGGAACGGACCCCCTTCGCACGATGGCAGAACGAAGGTCGTTTGTTCCTGATTGACCGCGAGGGTGCGGTCATCACCGCCCACGACGTCCAAGCCTACGACGCGCTGCCTCTGGTGGTCGGCTCCGATGCTCCGGATTCCGCGGCGGCGCTTGTCGATATGTTGGCGAGCGATCCGGCGCTACGAGAGCGGGTCACCGCGGCGATCCGCGTCGGCGGACGACGCTGGAACCTGCAACTGGACAACGGCGCCGAGGTACTGCTGCCGGAGGACGACGCGCCAAGCGCATGGCGCCGCCTTGGCGCCATGCAGCGCGAACAAAACATCCTGGAGCGCGACGTGACGGTCATCGATTTGCGGTTGGCGGATCGCGTGTTTCTGCGCCTGCCGCCCGAAACGGCGGCCGGCCTGCGCGATCCGGGGGAGAGCACATAGGAACGGCGATGGCGACTGGACGTAGTCAGGTTATTGCTGCGCTCGACCTCGGAAGTTCCAAGGTCAGCTGCTTCATTGCGCGGGTCATGAACGATGACTCGGTGCGGGTTGTGGGGATTGGTCATCAGCTCTCGCGAGGTATGAAGGCCGGTGCCGTCATCGACATAGAGCGCGCCGAGGAGTCGGTCCGTGCTGCCGTCGAGGCTGCTGAACGCATGGCCGGCGAAACTGTTCGTGATGTGCACATCGCGATGTCCGCAGGCCGTCCGCGGTCGCATCTGGTTGGAGTCGAGGTCTCGGTCGCGGGTCACGCCATCGGCGACCACGATCTGAGGCGCGTCTTGCAGCAGGGCAGGCCGGAAGAAGAAGATCCCGAACGCGAGGTGCTGCATTCTCTGCCACTTGGCTTCACCATCGACGGGTCATCGGGCGTGCGCGATCCGCGCGGCATGTTCGGCTCGCGCCTCGGCGTCGACATAAATGTCGTGACGGTCGCAAGCGGTCCCCTGCGCAATCTCCATCTTTGTGTCGAACGCGGTCATCTGCAGGTGTCGAGCGTCGCGCTGGCACCCTATGCGTCGGGTCTAGCCTGTCTCGTCGAAGACGAGATGAGGCTCGGGGTTACGGTGATCGATATGGGCGCCGGGACCACCACCATGGCTGTTTTCAAGGACGGCGAGATGGTGTTCGCCGATGCCATTCCCTTGGGTGGCAACCATGTGACAAACGATCTGGCACGCGGCATCGGCACGCCGACCGTACATGCGGAGCGTCTCAAGACGCTGTTCGCAAGCGTCATTCCGGGGCCGGCCGATGATCGTGACGCGATCGACGTGCCGGCGGTGGGCGAGACCGACGATGGTCAGACGATTCAGGTTTCGCGTTCGATGCTGGTCGGAATCGTGCGGCCGCGAATAGAGGAAACGCTCGAACTGGTGCGTGATCGGCTCGAGGTTTCGGGGCTTGCGCGCGCCGCCGGTCGGCGCGTTGTGCTGACCGGTGGGGCCAGCCAGCTACAGGGTATCCGCGAGCTTGCGGCCCGGGTCCTCGACAAACAGGTACGCCTGGGACGCCCCATCCGGGTCAGCGGTTTGGCGGAAGCGACCGGCGGGCCGTCGTTCTCGACCTGCGCGGGCTTGCTGAACCTCGCGGCCCGCAAGCCAGTCGCGGCGCTCGCAGACATCGCATCCATCGAACCGGCGATCGCCGGCGGCGCGCTTGCCCGCATCGGTCGCTGGATCGTGACGAATTTCTAACGGCGGTGAACAGCCGGATGAAGACGAAGGTAGGGAAGGGAATTCCAGGAGGAGACTACAGGCATGGAGGTCATTGAACGTGGAGGGTGAGTATGACCATTAACTTGAGCGTACCGGCGACGACCGAGCTACAGCCTCGGATCATCGTGGTCGGTGTCGGCGGTGCCGGTGGCAACGCAGTCAACAACATGATCAACGCCGAACTCGAAGGCGTGGATTTCATCGTCGCCAACACAGATGCCCAGTCGTTGGCGCAATCGCGCACCGACCGCCGCATTCAGCTTGGAATCAACGTCACGCAAGGTCTGGGCGCGGGATCGAATCCGGAGGTCGGCCGACGTGCGGCCGAGGAGTCGTTGCCCGAACTGATGGAAGCATTGTCGGGCTCGCACATGGCGTTCATCACGGCAGGCATGGGCGGCGGTACCGGAACAGGGGCCGCACCGATCATCGCGCACGCGGCGCGCGAGGCCGGAATCCTGACCGTTGGCGTGGTAACCAAGCCGTTCCAGTTCGAGGGCTCGCATCGCGCCAAGCTCGCGGATGCCGGGATCGAGGAACTGGAGCGCTATGTCGATACCCTGATCATCATTCCGAACCAGAATCTGTTCCGTGTGGCCAACGAGAAGACGACGTTCGCCGATGCTTTCAAGATGGCGGACGACGTTCTCTACTCCGGCGTCCGGGGCGTCACCGACCTGATGGTGATGCCGGGCCTGATCAATCTCGACTTTGCCGACGTCCGTGCCGTCATGGCCGAGATGGGCAAGGCGATGATGGGAACCGGAGAAGCCGAGGGCGAGGGTCGCGCGATCGAAGCCGCAGAGGCGGCGATCTCGAATCCATTGCTCGACGAAGTCTCGATGAAGGGCGCGCGCGGCGTACTCATCAACATCACGGGCGGTCCGGACATGACCTTGTACGAGGTCGACGAGGCGGCCAATCGCATTCGCGATGAGGTCGATCCAGAGGCCAACATCATCTTCGGATCGATCTTCGAAGAGAATCTCGAGGGCCGGGTGCGGGTTTCCGTGGTCGCCACAGGGATCGACGCCGAAGAGATGTCTGCGCCGCGCTTCCACACGGTGTATCCCGAGCCCGCGGTGGCCTCGCAGGCGGTCGAACACGACGACACGACCGAACCGGTTCGCGGATTGCAGCCGGCCCTGGCGTTTTCACGCCCGAATGCGCCGGTATCGCGTCCTCTGATGGCCCGGCCGGAAGTGAGGCCGACCGGACTGGCGGTCGCGACGGCGACAGCGGCGGCAACGGCCGCGGTGGCACAAACCCAGGCGGTCCAAGCCGAGGTGCGCGAGCCGATCGTACGTCCGGAAGCGACGACGGCTCCTGCGCCGACGCCGCGCCCGGTTGAGGTCCGTTCAGAACTGCAGCGCCCGACGCCCGCCGCAGCGGCGCCAAGTCCGCAGCCGGTTTCGGCCAAACCGGAACCCAAGGTCGAGGTGTCTCGCGAGCCGTTCATTCCGCCCAAGGCGGCGGAAGCGGGTCGCCGCGGGCCGCTGAACAAGCCCGATCCGTTCGCCGAGGCGGCGATGTCGAACGCCGGGTCAACCGCGCCCAAGAAGCGCAACCGTGGTCCGAGCCTGTTCGAGCGCATGACGGGCGTGTCTCGGCAGCGCAAGGAGCCCGAGGCAGACAAGGTGTGGGACGCCGTCCTGGCCAAGGAAGCCGAACGCGAAACGCCTGCCGAACGGTCCGAGCCCCGTCTTGAGACCCGTGCGACCCCGAAACCGATGCCGGCGTCACAATCGCCGACAGTGGGCGCTGGGTCTGCAGCGCAAGCGGTCGCGATCAAGTCCGAGCCGATGATGGAGGATCCATCGCCTGTTGCCGAACCGGCGCCGCCGGCGGCAGCCGTGCCGGCTGCAGTGGTTGAGACCGCCAAGGAGGCCGCCGAACCTGCTCAAGGCCAGGCGGAGCCGCAGGGGTCGCTGGCACCCGAGCCGGAAGAAGACTTGCTGGAGATCCCGGCTTTTCTTCGCCGGCAGGCCAACTAGATAGAAGCGGGGCCGGTGCGTCCTCCACCGCGCCGGCCCTTCGTTTTCCGCGTAACACTGTGTAACAAAGCGTGACTTGTGTGGCGCCGGGCCCGTTGTTAGAAGATCATAGCAGCGTGTGTAGCTAACGTTTTGTTTTTGTTATGTTTTTGGTCCCACCATTGGACCGTTTTGGGGGTTCTCGTTGAATAATCAGCAAACACTGCGCAACCGCATTTCCTGCAGCGGCATCGGTCTGCACGGCGGCGCGAAGGTTTCGCTGACGTTGCACCCGGCGGCGCCGAACACGGGGATCGTGTTCTATCGCGGCGACGTTCAGGGTGACGAGCCGCGTGTCCCCGCGCTTTACCAGAACGTCGTCGACACTGCGATGTGCACGACGATCGCGAATGAAGACGGCGTCAAGGTCTCAACCGTCGAACACCTGATGGCTGCGCTCTATGGCTGCGGCATCGACAACGCGTTGATCGAGGTCGATGCGCCCGAAGTGCCGATCATGGACGGCAGCGCCGCCCCATTCGTGTTCCTGATCGAGTGCGCCGGGATCGTCGATCAGGGGGTTCCGCGCAAGATGATCCGCGTACTTCGCTCCATCGAGGCGCGCGCAGGTGGTGCGACGGCAAGCTTGGCGCCGGCCGAAGGGTTCTCGGTGTCGTTCGAGATCGAATACGATTCGCCGGTTATCGGGCGTCAGCAATGCACGATGGCGTTGCACAACGGTGGTTTCAAATCGGAGATTTGCCGCGCGCGCACGTTTGGCTTCGAACATGAGGTCGACGCGCTTCGCGCGCGTGGTCTTGCCCGGGGCGGGTCGCTCGATAATGCGGTCGTGGTTTCAGGCGATGGCGTACTCAACGAAGGCGGGCTGCGCTACGGCGATGAATTCGTTCGCCACAAGGTCCTCGATTCGGTCGGCGACCTTTACCTGGCCGGTGGCCGTCTGATCGGCCATTTCCACGGTGTGCGTTCGGGACATGCCCTGAACCAACAATTGCTCAGCGATTTCTTTGCAGATCGTAGCGCGTGGCGTTACGAGACGGCGCCGGATGCCCGGCAGGCCGTTGTTGAGCCGGAATGGGCGCCGATGGCGGTGCCGGCCGCCGCAACAGCCTAGTCGCCCGCTTCCTTCGCGCCGAGTTCCTTGACGAGCCCGACCAGGGCCGAGCGGATCGAGCCGTCGTCGATCGCGCCGAAACTGCGGACCAGTTCGACCGCCGAGCGGTTCTTGCCGCCGTGCTCGACCGGCGTGCCGAAAACGCCGGGGTCCAGCCCGTCGAAGAAGAAGGCAATATCGGTATCCAGCTTGGCTGCGATCTCATAGAGCCGCCCCGCGCTGACCCGATTCGCGGCCGTCTCATATTTCTGAACCTGCTGGTATGATATGCCCAAGGCGTCCGCGAGCTGCTCTTGGGTAAGTCCCAGTAGATTGCGCTGCTTGCAGATTTGCCGTCCTACGTGGTCGTCGATTCTCTTGGCGAGGTCACTCATGCCGATTTCCGATCCTGGCTTTGCAACCCATGGAGATCGTGGTATCGCCGGTCGCCACGGGAAAACCCAGAATGAGGGTACCACCTTCGGAAGTATGCACGGTAGGGAAATGCAACCGATCTATGCCGCAATGGAGGGCCTGGCGCGACGCAGTCGCATGATTGCTGCAGCGCTTCTTCTGGTTGGGCTCGTTGCCTGCAACAGTGCACCGGAGGAGGTCGCCTACGTCGAGCGGCCGGTCGAGGATCTCTACAACGACGCGATGGATAGTCTCGTCGCCGGCGAGTACGAGGCGGCCGCGCGCAATTTCGACGAAGTGGAGCGCCAGCATCCCTATTCCATCTGGGCCACGCGCGCCCAGTTGATGACGGCCTTCTCGCACTATCAGGGCAACAAGTTCGACGACGCGATCATCGCCGCGCAGCGCTACATCCAGCTGCATCCGGGCTCGGAAGAGGTGCCCTATGCGTACTACCTCGTAGCGGTGAGCTACTACGAGCAGATCGTCGATGTCGGACGTGACCAGAAGCTGACCGAGTTGGCGCTGCGCAGCCTCGATGACGTGGTGCGGCGCTTCCCCGAGAGCGAATATGCGCGCGACGCCCGGCTCAAGATCGACCTTGCAAGGGACCATCTGGCCGGCAAGGAAATGGAAATTGGTCGCTACTATCTCACGCGGGGCTCATATCTCGCCGCGATCAACCGGTTCAAGCAAGTCATCGCCGAGTATCAGACCACCACGCATGTGCCCGAGGCGCTGCACAGGCTGACCGAGTCGTATCTCGCGATGGGCCTTCAGAACGAGGCACAATCGAGCGCCGCAGTGCTCGGCTACAACTTCCCGGGGAGCGACTGGTATCGCGATTCCTACGCGCTGCTTCAAGGTGAAGACCTCGAGCCCGAGGAAGACGAGGGCTCCTTCGTGTCTCGCACCTTCCGAAGGATTTTCTGACCTCCATGCTGCTGACCCTGTCCATCAGGGACATCGTGATCGTCGAGCGTCTCACCATCGGGTTTCATGCGGGGCTGAACGTGCTGACCGGCGAGACCGGGGCGGGCAAGTCGATCTTGCTGGATGCGCTCGGTCTGGCCTTGGGGGAGCGCGCCGATTCCGGGTTGGTGCGCAGCGAAGCCAAACAGGCGAGCGTGAGCGCGGTGTTCGACGTCGCGACCCTGTCTTCCGTGAAGGAACTCGCGACGGAGCACGGGATCGAGGTCGACGACACGTTGGTCCTGCGCCGGACGCTTTCGGCGGACGGCCGCAGCCGCGCCTTCGTCAATGACGAACCAGTGAGCGTGTCGTTCCTGCGCCAGATTGGGGCCGCGCTCGTTGAGATTCAGGTCCAGAGTGAGAGTCATGTCCTGTTGCAGGCCCCGAACCACCGGCGCCTGCTTGATGCCTATGGGGCATTGGGCAGCGATCTAGAGAGGGTAAGGGCTGCTTTCGGATCTTGGCAGTCCGCCGAGACTGCGCTGAAAGAGAGCGAGGCGGAAATCTCCAAGGCTCGCGCCGAGGAGGAGTTTCTGCGGCATGCTGCGGACGAACTGGCCGCGCTCGCCCCGCGGCCCAACGAAGAAGAGGAACTCGGCGCGCGCCGCGCCGTGCTGAAGCATGGTGAGAAGCTCAGCGAGGCCCTCGCGGGCGCACGCGCCGAATTGATCGAGGACGGTTCGGTCAGCGACAAGCTGCGCATCGCCGAACGCATCCTGGATCGGGCCTCTCCAGATGCGGGCGGCAGCTTCGATCGCGTTCTCGAAACGCTGCAACGTGCTGCCATCGAGGTGGATGAAGCGGTTGCTGCGCTCGAAGCCGCCGCCGCCGATCTCGATCTGGAGGGCGGCAGCCTCGAGGAACTGGAGGATCGGCTGTTTGCATTGCGCGCTGTGGCTCGCAAGCATGGCTGTGGTATTGCGGACCTCTCGGCGCTGCGCACCCAGTTCGATCGTCAGCTCGAAACGATCGAGCGAGGCGATTCCCGGATCGAAGATTTGAGGAAGCACGCGGCAGACGCACGGGAGATGTTCGAGGCGGCCTCGGGGCTTCTCTCCAACAAGCGTGCCAAGGCGGCGAAAGCGCTGGAGAAGGCGATCGCCAAGGAACTTGCGCCGCTTAAGCTCGAAGGCGCCGCTTTCCGCGTACTCCTTGAAGGACGCGCGCCCGCCGCGTGGGCCCAGGACGGGCGCGACGACGTCTCGTTCGAGGCCGTGACCAACAAGGGCCAGACCTTTGCGCCGCTCGCCAGGATCGCGTCCGGTGGCGAACTCAGCCGCTTCATGCTGGCGTTGCAAGTGGTCCTGGCAGGCAAGGACGGGACGCCGACAATGATCTTCGACGAGGCTGATTCGGGGATTGGCGGGGCCACCGCTGCAGCGGTTGGCGACCGCCTGTTTGCTTTGGCGCGCGAACGCCAGGTGCTGGTCGTGACCCACTCACCGCAGGTTGCTGCGCGCGGCGACCATCATTGGCGAATTGCCAAGGGAGCAGGAAACGGGCGAAAGGTGACCACCGTCTCCGTCGAGGAACTGGAGGCAGATATGCGCCGGGAAGAGATCGCGCGCATGTTGTCTGGCGAGGTGGTGACGGCGGAAGCCCGCGCCCAGGCGGCTCGCTTGATGGAGCAGGACGGGGCCGAGCGGTGACGAAGTCGTCAGCGTCGGAGGTCGCCGTCGAAGATCTCACCAAGGCACAGGCCAGAACTGAATTGAAGCGGCTCGCGGAAGAGGTTGCGCGCCACGACCGCCTGTACCATGAGCAGGACGCACCCGCGATCAGCGACGCCGCGTACGATGCCCTGCGCCGCCGCAATGACGCGATCGAGGAAAGGTTCCCGGACCTGGTCCGTTCGGACAGCCCGTCGGGCCGCGTGGGCGCCGCCCCGGCCGCTCAATTCGCCAAGGTCGTCCACCGCCGACCGATGCTGTCGCTCAACAACGCGTTTTCGGACGAGGAGATCGCCGAGTTCATCGAGCGAATCCGACGGTTCCTGAGCCTCGGTGCGGACGAACCAGTCGCCGTCGTCGCCGAACCCAAGATCGACGGCCTGTCGGCGAGCCTTCGCTACGAAAAGGGCGAACTGGTGCAGGCTGCGACCCGGGGCGATGGCACCGAAGGCGAGGACGTTACTGCCAATGTCCGGAGGCTTCAGGATGTGCCGCATCGGCTCAAGGGCAAGAACATTCCCGATGTGCTCGAAGTGCGGGGCGAGGTCTATATGCGCCGCGACGATTTCCTTGCGCTGAACAGGGCGCAGGATGCGGCAGGCAAGCAACTCTATGCGAACCCACGCAATTCGGCGGCCGGCAGCCTGCGGCAGCTCGATTCGGCCATCACCGCGTCCCGGCGCCTGCGTTTCTTCGGCTATGCATGGGGTGAGGTGTCCGAACCGCTGGCCGACACGCTATGGGCGGCCCGCAGGCGGCTTGAGGGCATGGGCTTCTCGCTGAACGAGCCTGCGGCCCTTTGCAAGGGGGCCGAGGCGCTGATCGACCACTATCGTAGCCTCGAGGCGCAACGTGCCGCGCTGCCCTTCGACATCGACGGCGTGGTCTACAAGGTCGACCGCCTCGACTGGCAGGAACGATTGGGGCAGGTCACGCGCAGCCCACGCTGGGCGATCGCGCACAAGTTTCCGGCCGAACAGGCGCAGACAGTCCTCAATGGCATCGACATTCAGGTGGGCCGTACCGGCGCGCTCACCCCGGTGGCCCGCCTGGAACCAGTTACGGTGGGTGGCGTTGTGGTGACGAATGCAACGCTGCACAACGAGGAGGAGATCAAGCGCAAGGATGTGAGAGTCGGCGACACCGTTGTAATACAGCGTGCCGGTGACGTGATCCCGCAGGTGGTTTCGGTCGTTGGGGAAAGGCGCCCCAGATCGGCAAAGCCCTTCGTGTTTCCTGAGGCCTGCCCGGTCTGCGGGAGTCACGCCGTACGCGAACGCCTCGAATCCGGCGAACTCGAAAAGGTCAAGCGCTGCACGGGCGGGCTGATATGCAGCGCCCAGGCCGTCGAGCGAATGAAACACTTCGTCTCACGTGACGCCTTCGATATCGAAGGGCTCGGCGAAAAGCAGATCACCGCCTTCTGGGAAGAAGGTCGCATCAGGAAGCCAGGCGACATCTTCCGGCTGGAGGTGGAGGAAGGCGCTGCGTTCGGGCGTATCGCGGACAAGGAAGGGTGGGGCGAGCAGTCCTCGCGCAAGCTCTTCGATGCGATCCGGGCGCGCAGGACAATTGCGTTCGAACGCTTCATCTTCGGCCTTGGTATCCGCCATATCGGGCAGGCCAACGCCAAACTGATCGCCCGCACGTACGGTTCGCTGGACGCGCTGATTGCCGCGATGGAGTTGGCGCAGCCTCGCGAGGGCGAGGCATGGGACGATCTCATGAATATCGATGGTATCGGCACCAAGGTTGCCGGCGCTCTTGTCGACTTCTTCTCAGAGCCGCACAACATCGAAGTGGTCGAAGATCTTGCGGGCGAACTCGACGCGATCGAGGCGCCCGCAGCCGCTGACGCCACTTCGCCGGTGGCGGGCAAGACCGTCGTCTTTACAGGTACGCTTGAAACCATGAGTCGAAGCGAGGCGAAGGCTCAGGCCGAAGCGTTGGGCGCCAAGGTCGCCGGTTCGGTATCGGCCAAGACGGATATCGTCGTCGCCGGTCCGGGCGCGGGCTCCAAGCTCAAGAAAGCCCAGGAATTGGGGCTGGACGTAATGGACGAAGCGGGCTGGCGTGAACTGATCAGCGGCTAGCGACGCCGGTACGGTTGGGATACCCCTAGAACCCGTCGTCGACCAGCGATCGCATGTGCTGACGCATCTGCACCATGCCCGCGACCGGCGCCTCGACGTAGTGGAAGATGCGCCATCCCTCGGCCTTGCGTCTCAGCATGATGGTGACGCGGTTGTCTCCGGCCATTTTCTCGCCGCCGAACAGGCCGCCCGGCGCGACTTCGGCATTCCAGTGCATGTCGTAGAGCACGATGGCCACATCCTTGCTCGCCGCTTTGATGAGCCGGTTGGAGGTGCGGTGCGAAACCCGTGCGAGTACTGTGCCGGTATGCGACCAGTAGCGGTCGATCTCGTCCCACGAGGTGAACGGCCTCTCGGCTTCTTCGGCGATATAGATCGGCTGAGGGTCGTCAGTGTCCCACAACGCCTTCACCGCCGCGAAGTCGTGCGCCCTCCACGCGGCTTCCAGAGCCGCGATGACCTCTTCGATCTCCGCCTGTAGCACGCTCACGATGCGGCGATGGGCGCGGTGGCGGCCTCGAGCCACTTGCGGGTGGCATCGTCGACCAGCGGTCCGAGGGTCTCGCGAACGCGGGCGTGGTAGGCGTTCAGCCAGTCAAGTTCGCGGGTGTCGAGTAGCGCGGGGTCGATCAACGCGCGGTCGATCGGTGCCAGCGTCAGCGTTTCGAATTCCAGGCGCTTGCGCTCCTGTCCCTCGATGGGAGTGGCTTCACGCACGGCAACGAGGTTCTCGATGCGGATGCCGTAGGCGTTCTCCTTGTAGTAGCCGGGCTCGTTGGAAACGATCATGCCCGGCCGCAGTGCCTCGCGATTTGGCGCTTTCGAAATGCGTTGTGGGCCCTCGTGGACATTGAGATGGGCACCGACGCCGTGGCCGGTGCCGTGGTCGAAATCTAGCCCAGCTTCCCACAATGGCGCGCGCGCCAACATGTCGAGCTGGCTGCCGCTGGTGCCCTCGACGAAAGTCGCCATGGCAAGCGCGATGTGTCCTTTGAGCACGCGGGTGAAAGGCTCCCGGGCCTCGTCAGGGGGCGTTCCCAGGGCCACCGTTCGGGTTACGTCCGTCGTACCGTCCTCGTACTGGCCGCCCGAGTCGACAAGAAGTAGTTCGCCCTCGCGCAGCGACCGCTTGCTATCGGGCATTGCCCGGTAGTGGACGATGGCGCCGTTCGGGCCCGCACCCGCAATCGTCGGGAAGCTGAGTCCGGTGAAGCGGTCGTTTTCACGCCGCATCGCCTCAAGCCGATCGGCCACAGATATCTCGTCGACACTGCCGTTTCGCAGCGCATCGGGCAGCCAGGCCAGGAAGCGCGTCAGCGCGGCACCGTCGCGGACGTGCGCCGCCCTCATGCCCGCCAGCTCGATGTCGTTCTTGCATGCCTTCGGCAGCACGCAGGGATCCGGCCCTGTGACGATCGTCGCGCCTGAATCGTCCAACCGCAGCTTGATCCAGGTTGCCGCGCTGCTTTCATCGATCTGGACACGCCGCTTGTGCTCACCAAGGAAGCTCAGTGCGGCACCAAGTTCTTCGGGCGGCATCACGATGACCTCGTTGCCGAGGAACTGGCGTAACTCACTGTCCACCTTGCGTTGGTCGACGAACCAGTCAAGGCGGCCGTCCGCGTGCAGGATGGCGAAAGACAGTGTCACCGGCGTGTACTCGAGATCCGCGCCCCGGATGTTCAGAAGCCACGCAATCGAATCTGGTGCGGTCAGAACCGCGGCGTCGGTCTTTCGCACCTTCAGGTCTTCGGCAATGCGAAGCCGTTTCGAAGCGGAGCTTTCGCCCGCCAATGCGTCGGGATAGGCCCTGGCCGGCGACAAGGGAGGGGCCGGGCGATCCGGCCAGACCGCGTCCAGCGGGTTGTCTGCACAGGCCTGCAGGCTTCCGCCTGAATCGGCACATGCCTTCGCATAGCGCTCGACATCAGCCGGCGTATGCAGCCACGGGTCGTAGGCGAGGGCGCCGCCGCCAAGATTGGCGGAGATCCAGTCCCTGGCCGGTTGTTCGATCAGATGAAGCGGCGTGAACAACTCCGTATCGACCTGCTGGCGCACCTGCAGGGTGTAGCGCCCATCGACAAAGATGGCCGCCTTATCGGCCAGAACCACGGCGAGCCCGGCGGATCCGGTGAAGCCGGTCAGCCAGGCCAGGCGTCGCGCGTGCGGCGGAATCCACTCGCCCTGGTGCTCGTCCTGCAGTGGGACGAGGAATCCCCGCAAGCCCCGCTTGGCGAGTTCGCCGCGCAGCGCATCCAGGCGGAGGGCATGGTCCGGCCTGCCGGTCATGCCGGCGCCATGCGGCTGCAGCAACGCTGCAATGCAAAAAGCATAGTACTAAACCGCTGAAATTGAGTTGAAATTAGCGTGTTGCATCGCAACATAACGAGCAGAACACGACCCGCCTCTTTTAGTTCCGAACCTTGGAGTAGTTTAGATGAGTACCCTGTCCAGCAACACCGAAACCGACCGCCTTCTCGCGCAGGCGCGCGCGCTTCGTACTGCCTATTTCGGCAATCTCGTGGCCCGTGCCGTGCGGCCGCTTGGCAATGCACTCGCCTCTGTACGGCGTTATGCGGAAGCCCGGTCTCGCGTGAGGGCGCTGTCGCAGCTCGACTACCACACGTTGGTTGACGTCGGCCTCGATCAGATGGTGCCGCACGCCGGTTCACGCAGGCCTGCTAATGAAAACCGCCCGCGTTACGTTGCGTAAACTTTCTGCAGGTTGCCGGTGGAAGTTTGGTTTCAGGTGTCGCGCCGTGGTCACATCGGCGCGACTTCTGGAGCGGCACCATTGAAACCGCTCTCGGCATCCCAAAATCCCAGCAAAGAGAATGATGGGACGAGGGAACAGATGACACATGTGCCGGCAAGTGTAGCGCGCAAGACCGTGGCCGATGGCGCGCTTCGCATATTTGCATTGCCGCTGTGCCTGCTCCGCGCGAGCAGGCGGCGGTTTCGCGCCTATTTGGCGTTTTCCAGAATCGACAACCACACACTCGACGACCTTGGCTTGCGCCGCACGATTTTCACGGCGGCGCCGACAAGCGACAACATGGGCGGGTTCACTGGTTCGGTGCGCTACTCCGATATTGGCTGCCGCTAGCGGCGGCGTAGCGTCAGCGTGACCCACTCACCGAGCGCCAGGACGTTGTCCGGCACAAATCCGGCGTGGCGGTAGGCAGTGAGGACCGGCCGCGCCTGTCGGTCGAGAATACCGGAGAGAATGATGTTGCTACGCGGCGCAGCATGCTGCGTGATCTGCTGCGCGAGAGCGATGAGCGGGCGTGCAACGATGTTGGCGACGATCAGGTCATAGGGTCTGCGTGCGACGATGTCGCGACCAGTCATTCCTTCGGCGTGAACGCAGCGCACGAGGGGTGAGACCTCGTTGTCGCGCGCGACGCTCCGCGCAATCTTCACCGCGACCGGGTCGTTGTCGCTGGCCAGTACGGGACGATGCCAGAGTTTGGCCGCCGCGACGGCAAGAATCCCGGTGCCGGTACCGATATCGAGAATGCGCACGGGGGCTGCTCGACGCGCAAGTCGGTCGAGCGCGAGCAGGCACCCTCTCGTCGATCCGTGGTGTCCGGTGCCGAAGGCTGCTGTGCCGTCGACCCGAAGCGCGATCGTCCCGGCCGGCGGTGATATCGCAACGTGACTGCCAGAGACCCAGAATCGGCCTGCCCGAATCGGTGGCATGTCCTCCTGAACCTTCACGACCCAGTCGACCTCATCGACCGGTGCCGGCGGCTCGTACGCGTCGTCGTCGTTCAGGTGGTCTTCGAATCCAAGCAGCGCGTCCGAATCGGGCGGACCGTCGGTAAGGACGGCAATCCGCCAATCTGTGCCATCTTCGAAGCTCGAGACGGCGAGCATACCGTCGCCGAAGGCCGCTTCCAGAAGGGCTTCCAGGATCGGTCGACGCGTGGCCGTCGTTCCGACCGAAAACTGCCAGGTTGTCAGGGTTTGTGCTCCGATTAGGCGGGGCGAACGAACGAATCGATGACCTTCTTGTGACCCGCCTTGTCGAATGCGATTTCCAGGCGGTTACCGTCGACGGACTCGATGTGGCCGTAGCCGAACTTCTGGTGGAAGACCCTGTCGCCTTTCGCATAGTTGCCGCTGGGGCGCTCATCGAAGTCAACGAGTTCGGCGCGGGCCTCGATCAGTTGTCCGTCACGCGTGACGCCGCGGTTGCGCCGCATCCGGCGCCGGCCTGGGCTGTCCCACGGTTTCTCCACGGGTTCGGCAAAACCGTCGTCGTGTTTTCCATAGGAGGGTTGTCCCCAGACCGAGGCTTCGGCTGCGATCTCGACGTTTTCCAACGGGAGTTCGTCGATGAAGCGCGATGGGATGGCGCTTTGCCACTCGGCGAACGTCCGACGGCTCTGCGCAAACGAGATTCGCAGGGACTTGCGGGCCCGTGTCATTCCGACGTGGGCGAGACGGCGTTCCTCCTCGAGTGCTTCCGTGCCGCCTTCGTCGAGGGAACGCTGATTCGGGAACAAACCTTCTTCCCAGCCCGGCAGGAATACCGTGTCGAACTCCAGCCCCTTGGCGGCGTGCAGCGTCATGATGTTGACCATGTCGCCGTCGTTGGCGTTGTCGTGGTCCATGACCAGACTGACGTGATCGAGGAATGCCGTGAGACTCTCGTACTCGCCGACCGTGTGGACGAGTTCGCGCAGGTTGTCGAGGCGGCCGGGGGCGTCGATCGACTTGTCCTTCTGCCACATTTCCGTGTAGCCGGATTCGTCCAGAATGGTTTCGAGCAATTCGGGTAGAGGCATCTGATCCTTCATCGCGCGCCATCGCGCAAAGGACTCGAGAAGATTGCCGAGCGAGGTGCGGGCCTGGGCGCGCAACTCGTCTGTACCCATAAGCTCCTGCGCGGCCTGAAGGAGGGCCGTCTGGCTGACGCGGGCGAGGCGATGCATGGCTTGCAGCGTGACTTCTCCGAGCCCACGCTTGGGCACATTGACGATGCGCTCGAATGCGATCCCGTCCTCGGGTTGCGAGACAACGCGCATGTACGCGATGGCGTCGCGAATCTCGCGCCGTTCATAGAAGCGTGGGCCGCCGATAACGCGATAGGGCACGCCGATCGTCAGGAAGCGATCTTCGAATTCGCGCGTCTGATAGCCCGCACGAACGAGAATTGCGATCTCGTCGAGCCGGTGCCCCTTGCGTTGCAGATCTTCGACGTCTTCGGCTATGGAGCGCGCTTCGTCCTCACCGTCCCAGAAACCGCGCACCCTGACCTTCTCGCCATCTGCCTCGTCGGTCCACAGCGTCTTGCCCAATCGGCCCTGGTTATGCGCGATCAGCGCCGAGGCAGCGGCGAGGATGTGCGGCGTCGAGCGGTAGTTTCGTTCCAGCCGGATGGTCGTGGCGCCTGGAAAGTCCTTCTCGTAGCGCAGGATGTTGCCGACCTCTGCGCCGCGCCAACCATAGATGGACTGATCGTCGTCGCCGACGCAGCAGATGTTCTTCTGGCCCTGAGCCAGAAGACGGAGCCACAGGTATTGTGAGACGTTGGTGTCCTGGTATTCGTCCACCAGGATGTACTTGAACCGCTGGTGGTAGATGTCGAGCACGTCTTGGTGCTCCCGGAAGATCGTCAGGCAGTGCAACAGCAGGTCGCCGAAGTCCGCCGCATTCTGCGTCAAGAGGCGCTGTTGATACTCGCGGTAGAGAGCGGCGGTCTTGCCCATGGCGAACTCGCCCGCGTCCTCCGCCTGTGCCTGTTCCCAGGTGACGCCGCGATCCTTCCAGCGATCGATGATGGATCCGAGTACCCGCGCCGGCCAGCGCTTCTCGTCGATGTTCTCGGCCTGCAGTAGTTGCTTGAGGACGCGCAGCTGGTCGTCGCGGTCAATGATGGTGAAGTTGTTCTTGAGGCCCACCAGTTCGGCGTGTTGGCGCAGGATGCGCACGCCGATGGAATGGAAGGTGCCGAGCCAGATGCCCTCGACCGCGCCGCCCATCAGGCTTGCTACCCGGTGGTGCATTTCGCGCGCCGCCTTGTTGGTGAAGGTAACGGCGAGAATCTCCCACGGCTTGGCCATGCGCAGGTGCAGGATGTGGGCAATCCGTGTGACCAGGACCCGAGTCTTGCCGGTGCCTGCGCCGGCAAGCACCAGCACCGGCCCCTCAGTTGTCTCAACCGCCTCACGTTGGCTTTCGTTGAGGGTCTTGAGGTAGGGCGGTTCGGCCGGCTGGGCGGCGGCCGCTATGGCGCGCGCGGCGATTCCGCCCGGCTTGGGGGTGGACGCCGGTTCGTCGAAGGGGATGTCGTCAAGATCGAATGGATCGGGCATCGGACGGACGCTTATACCATATCTAGCGCCTGTCGCTGCCACCGCCGGGGTGACCAACGCTGGCGAAATGCAGGCACCCAGCCTACGGCCGGTGGTGGTGCTCGTCGTGCTCCTCTGCCCGGGCGCGAAGCAGGGCCTGGTTGTAGGCGATCAGCGCGGTCTTGTGGTGCAAGATGCCGACGACAATGCGGCTTTCACGGTCATTGACCACAGGCAAACTGTCTTCGTGGTGCCGTTCCATAAGATGCAGGGCGTCTTCGAGGTCGTCGCCGGCACACAAGACGGGCGGATTCAGGCGGGCGATATCTCGGGCGTTGATCAACTGATCCAGCTCATCGTCGAGTGTGATCCCTCGCAGCGAGGCGAAAGTCAGCGATCCCACGAGGCGGCCGTCGGCATTGATCACAAAGAAGTCGCCATAGGCCGCATTCTCCATGATGTCGCGGATGTCGCGGGCATGCGCGTCTTCCTGGATCGTTTCGAACTCTTCGGTCATGAGATCGCCGACATGGGTCGCGGTGAGGAGTTGCTCAATGCGTCCGGCGCGAATAACGACGCCGCGGCGCTTGAGTTGCCCAAAAAACAGAGACCGACCGACCACCTGCTGGGAGATCACGGTGGAAATGGTGACGGCAATCATCGCCGCGATCACGACTTCGAACTCGCCGGTCAGCTCGAAAACGATCAACATGGTTGAGATCGGTGCGCCGATCACCGGCGCGGCGACGGCTCCCATCCCGATGATGGCGTAGAAGCCGGGCGACGCCGCCAAGTCGGGAAAGATGCTGCCGGCGATCGTCCCGAAGGCGCCACCCACCATCGCGCCGACGAACAGCGAGGGCGAGAACACGCCACCCCCGAATCGGCTGCCGATCGAGATGGCGGTCGCTGCCGTCTTGGCCACGATCAGAACCAGCATCAGGGATAGCGGTAACGCGGCCTTCAGCGCCGCGTCCGTCGCGGCATATCCGACACCCAGAACATGGGGCAGGAAGATCGCGATGGCACCCACGACAAGGCCGCCGACGGCGGGCCGGGTCCACACCGGCAGCGCGATCCGATTGATTACATCCTCGGTGACGAAAATGGCGCGCACGAACAGGATCGAGGCGATTGCGCATACCAACCCCAGAAGGATGAATGCAGGAAACTCGAAGAACGACGCAAAGTCGTAACTCGGAATGATGAAGGCGGGGAACGCGCCGAAGTGAATGCGCGAGATCACCGTGCCCGCGACGGCAGCAATGACGATTGGGGCGAATGTGTGCAGCGCGTAGTGACCGATCACGACTTCCAGAGCAAAGAAGACGCCGGCAATTGGTGCGTTGAAAGAAGCGCCGATTGCAGAGGCGAGTCCGCAGCCAAGCAGTGTCAGGGCCATAGAGGGGTTGAGGTGAAGCCGCTGCGCAACCCACGAGGCAAGTCCTGCGCCGAGATGGATGACCGGTCCCTCACGGCCCACCGATGCGCCGACGCCGATCGAACTCAGCGACAGCGCCGCTGCCTTGACCGTGGTGGCCGGGTTCATTCGGCCCCCGTGACGCGCGCCGGCCTCGATCACGTCGGCAACGCCGCAGGAGCGCTGTTCGGGCATCAGGTGATGTACGAACAGCCCGATTGCGAGGCCGCCCGCCGTAGGAATGAGCAGAATCTGCCACCACGGCAGCTCGGCTATGAAGTGAATCCCGTCGTGCAGCGCGAAACCGAAGGTCTGTTGCTGAATGAGTTCGATGCCGACCCGAAATCCCAGAGCGCCGTAAGCTATCCCCACGCCGATGATTAGCGCGAGGATCGAAAGTTTGACTTGATCGTTCTTCCGGAACTGTCGCCAGCGGGCGCGAAACAGTGAGATCGCTTCGCGCACTTGCATAGGCTTACCGGCGGGTCGCGGCTACTTGCACAGCCCGACCGAGCCGTCTGCGCAAATCGTCTCGCCGTCGATCCACGTCGCGCCCGAGAGATCCGCGAATAACAAATCCGCACCGTCGAGACGTGCGCCTGCCAGATTCGCCCCCTTCAGATTTGCCTGGAAGAACTGGGCGCGGCGCAGGTCCGCATTGCGGAAAGAGGCACCGATCAGGTTGGCCTTGGTGAAGTCCGCACCAAGCGCATTGGTGTTGCTGAAGTCGGCGTTGGCGGCCTCAACCGTCACGAACTTCGCGCCGCCGATGTCGGCACCCGAGAAGATCGCGTTGTTGAGCGTTGCGCGAAGAAACCTGGCGCCGCTCAGCATACCACCGCTGACATCTATGCCGCTCAGGTCCCGGCGCGACATGTCGCACCGCCGCCAGTTTACGTTGGGCCGTGCGGGGTCGATGCAGGACGCCTCGGCCGGTGTGGCAACGAAGGGCGCTGGCAGGAATGCGACCCCGGCGAGCAGGCTCGCAATCGCTAGTCTGAGGATGAATCGCCCCATCACTTGCGCCGAATGCCGATGATCGTGCCGGCGTATTCTGGCGGCGGGAGATTCTTCTGCGATTCCTGGACCTGGCGGAACACGGCCTGGAGGTCTTCCGGGAACGGCGCTGAGCGGCGCTCGCCGAGATTGATGTGCATCGTCAGCATTTCATACGTCGCCGACAGGTAGTCCTGTTCAGCATGGAACATCTCCATGTAGAAATGCAGTCGTTTGGCGTCCCAGTCCAGCAGCCGGGCGGTGAACAACAGGGGGTCGTCGAGACGAACCTCGCGCAGCCAGTGCACGTGCCCTTCGAGCGAGAAGGTGGTGTGATTGGTACGGTTCATATAGGGCTCGCCGATGCCCATTCGCTCATAGAGCACGTCCAGCGCCAGATCGAAGGCGAGCACGTAATAGGCCACATTCATGTGGCCGTTGTAGTCGATCCATTCTTTGCGGACGCGTCCGAAATCGGGGACGACGAGGGGGGCTTCGAACTCCATGGGGGAGCGATCATAGTCACCGCCCTTGGGGCTGTGAACCGCCGTTGCAGCCCGCTAGACTGTATTCGACTCCAGAGAGGTCACGAATGCTCGAAGCGCCAGCCAGAACCACCCGGCCGGAGGATTTCGTTGCGGCTTTTGCCGAACTCGAATCGGTGCTGGGCGACCGCTTCTCGACGTCCGATGCTGTTCGTGAGCATCACGGGCGCGACGAATCCTATCACCCCAACCGGAATCCCGACGGCGTGGTCTTCGCGCGATCGACCGCTGAGGTCGCCGAGGTCGTCAAGATCTGTGCGCGCCACAATGTGCCCATCGTGCCATTCGGCGCCGGTACGTCGTTGGAGGGACACGTCGTCGCCATCCAGGGCGGGGTTTCGATTGACCTGATGCAGATGAACGAGATTCTCAAGGTCAACGTGGAGGACTTGGACTGCACGGTCCAGGCGGGAGTGACCCGCAAGCAACTCAACGCCCACCTGCGGGATACCGGCTTGTTCTTTTCGATAGATCCGGGCGCGGATGCTTCCTTGGGCGGGATGGCGGCGACACGCGCTTCGGGCACCAACGCTGTGCGCTACGGGACAATGCGCGAGAACGTGCTGGGCCTGACGGTCGTCATGCCCGACGGTCGTGTCGTGCGCACCGCACGTCGCGCCCGAAAGTCGTCGGCAGGCTACGACCTCACGCGGCTTTTCGTTGGCTCCGAGGGCACGCTTGGCGTTATTACCGAGGTCACCGTACGCCTCTATGGCATCCCGGAGGCGATCTCGGCGGCGACCTGCTACTTCGACACCGTACAGGGTGCCGTCGATACGGTGATTCAGACCATCCAACTCGGCATTCCGGTGGCGCGCATCGAGTTCGCCGATGAAGTGCAGATGGAGGCGACCAACAAGCACTTCGACATGGACCATGCGGTGAAGCCCACACTGTGGCTCGAATTCCACGGCACGGAGGCCGGCGTCAAGGAACTGGCCGAGATGGTTCAGGCAATCGCGGCCGAACACGGGGGCGGCGGTTTCAGATGGACCACCAACGAGGAAGAGCGCAACAAGCTGTGGCACGCGCGGCACAATGCTGCCTATGCGGCGGCGGCGCTCCGACCGGGCAGCAAGTTTTGGGCGACCGACGTGTGCGTGCCGATTTCGCGCTTGGCCGAGTGCATCGTCGAAACCAAGAAGGAACTCGACGCGTCGTTCCTGCCGGCGCCCATCGTGGGCCATGTCGGCGACGGCAACTTCCACGTCTCGTTCGTGCTGGATCCGACCAAATCCGATGAGGTCGACGAGGCCAGCCGGCTCAACGAAAACCTCGTCGCACGCGCGCTGGCCATGGAAGGTACATGCACTGGCGAGCACGGCGTTGGCTATGGCAAGATCGACTTTCTGGTGGCCGAACACGGCGACGCCCTGTCGGTGATGCGCACGCTCAAGCAGGCGATCGATCCGGACAACATCATGAATCCGGGTAAGATCCTGAGGCTCTAGCGGAACCCCAGGCCGTCTAGACCGATCACCGGTCGGTTCCCGGAAACCAGATCGGCGACAATGCGGCCCGCGCCGCAGGCAATCGTGAAGCCAAAGCTGCCATGACAGGTATTGAGCCAGAGGCCGTCGACATGCGTTGCGCCGAGGACCGGAAGGCTGTCGGCTGTCATGGGGCGCAGCCCCGCCCAGGCTTCCGGTTCATTGTCCCACGACAGATCGGGCAGCAGATTGCGCATGTGGGCGAGCAGGGCAGCTGCGCGCTTTCGGTTGAGTCTTGCATCGCGGCCGGCGAGTTCGGCCGTGCCGGCGGCACGAACGCGGTTGCCGAGCGGGGTCAATGTGATCTTGCGTTCGGCGTCCTGCAGCGCATGGCGGGGAAGGACGGCGGGATTGCGTGCGGTTGCGGTTACCGAGTAGCCTTTTACCGGATACATAGGCAATCGAATGCCATAGGGCGCGACGAGGTCCACGGCGTCGACGCCGGAGGCCACCACCACACCATCGCAGGCAATGTCGGCGTCCGCCAGCCGGACGCTGCGTACCCGGTTGCCCGCAACTTGCAGATGCACGACCTCCTCGCCGTATCGGAAGATTGCGCCATGTTCCGCGGCCGCGCGCGCGACCCCGGCCGAAAACGACCGCGCGTCGCCGGTCTCGTCATGGGCATAGCGCAGGGCGCCGGCGTAGCGCACGCCGCAGCCCGCTAGCGAGGGCTCGATCTCCAGAAAATCTCCCGCAGAAAGGCGTTCGGGGCGCCCGCGAGGGTCTTCCGATGTCGCGCCGACCCGTTCGGCTGCCTCCAGGGCGGCGGCATGCCGGAACAGGTAGATCAGGCCGGCGCTTCCGTGGTCGAACAGTACTTCATGCAGGTCGCGAATTTCGCGCATGAGTTCGAAGCTGTAGTGCGACAGTCGCCGAAGATGTGCCTTGATGGTCCGTGTGCGTCCGGAGGTGCAGTTGGCGAAGAAGCGACCGATCCAGACAGCCATCGCCGGGTCGAGGCGTAGCCCAACCCGGTAGGGGGCATCATGGCGCCAGAATTCCTTGAGCACCGTCATCGGTATGCCCGGGGCCGACCAGGGCGAGGCGGCATAGGCGTTGATCAGGCCCCCGTTGGCGTAACTGCAGCCAAGTGCCGGCTCGGGCAAACGCTCGACGACGGTCACATCGTGACCGCCGCGTGCCAGATAGTAGGCAGTCGTGACGCCGACGACGCCGGCGTCCACCACGACGATATGCATATTCCGAACGGTGCGGCGCTTGAGCCGCGCTTGTTTCGCCTAGATCGTGAAGGCCAGTTCGCCCAACCGCTTGGTCATCTTGCGGTTCTCCGCGTAGTCGACCGGAACGGCAATCAGTGCCGGGCCCTTTTGTTGGAATGCTTCCTCCAGTGCCGGCCTAAGCTCGTCGGCCGATTTCAGCGTCTTGCCCCATACGCCGAAGGACTTGGCGAACATCTCGAAGTCGGGATTGTTGAAGGAGAGGTTCGAGTGTTTCCCGTCAAACGAGTTCTGTTGCTTCCACTTGATCAGGCCGTACTCGCCGTCGAGCCACACCATGGCGACGATGTTGACGCCCAGCCGTGCGGCGGTCTCGATGTCCTGCACGTTCATCAGGAATCCTGCATCGCCGTTGATGGACAGGACCTTCTTGTCCGGGAACGCCATCTTCGCGCCGATGGAGCCCGGGAAGGCGAAACCCATCGTGCAGAAGCCGTTGGAGATGAGGCAGGTGTTTGGCTCGTCGCACTGGTAGTAGCGCGAAATCCACATCTTGTGCGCGCCGACGTCGGACAGAAGGATGTCGTCGGGTCCCATGAATTCGCGCACGTCCCAAAGTATTTTTTGCGGTTTCATCGGGAAGGAAGTGTCGTCCTTCTCCATGGCGAAGTCATCGAGGATGGTCTGGCGCAGTTGGGCGCGGTCGTTGATGTCAAACAGCGGCAACTTGCCTTCGTAACGCTGATTGATGGCCTCATTGAGCTGCCACAGCGCGTCCGCAACGTCGGACACGATGTCGGCTGCCACCGGGTAGGCTGCGTCGATCTCGGCGGGCCAGAAGTCGATGTGGATGATTTGCTTGCCGCCGGTCTTGTTCCAGTGCTCCGGCGAGTATTCGACGAGGTCGTAGCCCACCGCGATGATCACGTCGGCTGCGTCGATCGCGGCATTGATGTGGTCGCGGCCCTGCAGTCCCAGCGTGAACAGGCAGTGCGGGTCGGTGCGCGGCACGGCGCCCTTGCCCATGAACGTGTTCACGACGCCGACGCCCGTCTTGTGTGCAAGGCGCTGGAGTTGCTTCGATGCGCGCTTGCGTACCGAGCCATTGCCGGCGAGGATCAACGGGTTCTTGGCGCCGACGATCAGTTCCACGGCCTGGTTGATAGCCTTGTAGTCGGCCGCCGCCCGGCGCGTTTTCTGCACCGGCATCGGCACGTAGTTGGTCTCTTCCTCGGCGATGTTCTCGGGCAACTCGATCACGCAGGCGCCGGGCTTTTCGGCTTCGGCGATCTTGAAGGCCTTGCGGACGACCTCGGGAATGTTGTCCGGGTTGGTGATCGACTGCGCCCACTTGGTGATGGGCCCGAACATGGTGATCGAGTCCATGTTCTGGTGGCTTTCCTTGTGGAGGCGTCGGGTCGATGCCTGTCCGATAATCGCGACCAGCGGCGCGCGGTCCATGTTGGCGTCCGCCACGCCGGTGACCAGGTTGGTCGCGCCTGGTCCCAGGGTGCCGAGGCACACACCCGACTTGCCCGTCAACCGGCCGTAGGCATCGGCCATGAACGCGGCCGCCTGTTCGTGCCGGCACAGGACGAACTCGATCTTGCTGTCCAGAAGCGAGATCATGACGTCGGCGTTCTCCTCGCCGGGAACCCCGAAAATATGGGTGACGCCCTCTTCTTCGAGGCAGCGAACGAACAAATCTGAGGCCTTCATCAACAATCCCCGCTATCAAATAATCGACGCAACGGCGTCATTGTAACGGGGCGCTCTGCGGGAGTCCCGGGTCGTCTCCCGCAGCCGTGTTCCCGATTCGTCAACGAAATGCCTATATTCTGGCCACAGCCGCTGACCGGCGGGCTGCACTGGGAGTGTGATTGGTGAAGCGTCTTCTCGTCATCTTGGTTGGCTTGGTCATCATCCTGGTCGCGGCGGTGCTCGTAGCGCCGAGCTTCATTGACTGGAATCAATACAAGGGCGAGATCGCGGGTCCGATTGAGGAGGCGACAGGCCGCCGACTGGCGATGAATGGCGACTTGAGTCTTGCCGTACTTCCCTCGCCTCGGGTCTCGGCCGCGGACGTACGTTTGTCCGGCCCCTCCGGCGGCGACGATTTTGTTCGCCTGCGGTCGTTGGAGGTGCAAGTGGCCTTTTGGCCCCTGCTGCGTGGCGAAATCCAGGTCGTCAGCGTTCGGCTCGTCGAGCCAGAAGTTTTCCTCGAGGTCGCAGCGGATGGTACGCCGAACTGGGGGTTCGAGGCGGCAGACGCGGTTTCGACGGAGGCGGACGAGGAAGGCGGTGCGAGCACGACCATCAGTGTCGAGCGCGTGGTCATTGCGAACGGCGCGATCAGCTACAGCGATGCCGCGACCGGCGACACCCGGCGGGTTGAATCGATCACCGCGACGCTGACCGCTGATAGCCTCGCGAAAGGTCCCTTCGCGGCGGAAGGGCGCTTCGTCGTCAACGGTCAGCCCGTCGGCTTCGATGTGTCGCTCGGGCAGATCGAGGCGGATCGCAACGTACCGCTGCGCGGCCGAATAGAACTCGAGCGCGGTGATGCGCTCGCGTCGATCCAGGGATCGGTCTCGCGCTTGACCGATGCGCCGGCGCTCGACGCGAAACTAACGTTCGAAGGCCGCGATCTCCGCGAAGCGCTCAGTGTGCTTGCGGGGGCAGCCGGAATCGAGCCACCCTTGGTCGTGCCGGGCGCTCAGTCCTTTGCGTTGAGCGCCGATCTGATGGGCAGCGCGCAACAGGCAGCGCTCAACAATCTGTCTATCCAGATCGGCGATACGCGCGCGACAGGTGCGATCGCTGCCGCGCTGGAAGATCAGGTGCAACTCGACGTCACGCTCGCCCTCGGCCGTGTGGACCTCGACGCCTGGAGCAACGCCGTCTCCGTCGAGGCCGGAGCAGGGCGCGCCGCTGCTGATCGCGGCGTCAATGAATCGGAATCCAACCCGCTCGACGCACTTATCGGACTGAGGGCTAATCTCAATCTGACCGCGGAAGCGTTGACCTACCGCGGCAGTCTGGTTCGTCAGGCTCGCTTGGTTGCCTCGGTCGCTGAAGGCGCCTTGGACCTTACCGGGCTCAGCGCCATGTTGCCGGGCGGGTCCGACATCAGCTTGTCCGGACGCGTCGCGACGGTTGATGGGCAGCCACGGTTCGACGGCAGCGTCGAAGCTGCGTCGTCCGACTTCAGGGCGCTGACCGAGTGGCTGGGGGTGCCGCTCGACGGCGTTGCGCCGGACCGTCTGCGTCAGGTGAGCCTGCAAAGCCGCGTGCGCGCCACGCGGGAGCTTGGCCAGGTCTATGGCATCGACCTGCGGCTCGATTCATCGCGGATAACCGGTGGCGCAGCGTATGCTTTTCGCGCCAGACCGTCGTTCAGCGTCGATCTCGAAATCGATCGGCTGAACATTGATGCCTACCTCGCGGGTGACGGGGAAAGCACGTCTTCGGACGAAGGTACCGGGGCCGCGACTGTTTCTCCGGAAACCGGCGCGCTGGCTGTTTTGGACTCGTTTGACACCAACGCCAAATTCTCCATCGGATCGCTGACCTATGGCGGCAGTCAGTTCGGAGGGGTGCGACTTGACGCGACGTTGCTGGCCGGAGAGCTGACGCTCCGCGAGGCGGCAATCGACAATGCCGGCGGTGCTTCTCTGGTGATCTCGGGCAGTGTCGCTTCGTTTGCCAACGTGCCCGCCTTCGATACACGGATTGCCGTGAAGGCGGCTGATGCAGCAGCGCCCGCGCGCTTCTTCGGAATAGACCTGCCGGTTGATGCGCGCGCTCTCGGCGCGGTCGATATCGGCGGTACGCTGATCGGCTCCGCGGAAGATCTCGCGGTCGATGTTGTGGCCAACGTTGCGGGGATGCGGGCCGGCATCGCTGGCCGCGTTGAATTGATAGCTGCAGTTCCCCGTTTCGATCTCAAGGGATCCTTAAGCGGACCGAGTTACCTTCGAGCCCTGCAGTTGGCCGGGCTGTCGCTTGCAAGCCAAGAGGCGGACGGCCCCATGTCGATAACTGGTGCGGCGCGCGGTGGACTCGACACGGTCAATCTTGATGCCAATGTGAAGGCGGCCGATCTGGCGCTGGTGCTCGGGGGAGCCGTTACCGAACCTATGGGTGCCCCGCAGTACAATATCAGCCTGCAGGTCAACCATCCCGACCTTGAGGGTCTGGTCCGCATGGCCGGCGCCGACTATCGACCCGCGGCCGTCAATCTCGGCGCGGTCCGTGCCCTTGCCGACGTGGCTGGCGCGGACGGGCGAGTCACCGTTTCCCGTCTCGAGGGCGCGCTGGGCCCTGTGAACTTCGTGGGCGACGCAACGGTCGGGCTCCGGGGCCCGCGCCCGCGGATCGATGCCCGGCTTAGCACCAGCGAGATTCTGGTCGACCTTTTTCTGCCTCGCGAAGCTGGCGGCGCGAATGCGGGCGGCGGTGGCGCATCTGCATCGGCGACAGCGTCGGGCGGCGAACGCTGGTCCCAGGAGCAGATCGATCTCTCGGCGCTCCGCGGTTTCGACGCCAATCTGGAACTGAGGGCGCGGGGGCTGACCTACGGCGACTACGCGTTGCGCGAGCCGGTGCTTGTGGCCGTTCTCGAAGACGGTGCCCTGACGGTTGATCCGCTGGCGGCGAGCCTGTTTAGCGGAACCGCGGCCATTCGCATGACTGCCGTGGCCGAACGGCGGGCGCGCATCGGCCTCTCATTGAAGCTCGACGGCGCCAATATCGAGGACGCCCTGAGAACCAGCGCCGGACTGGATCGTGTTACCGGACTGTTCGGGATGGAGGGGGAGGTAACGACCACGGGTCAGAGTCAGTTCGAACTCGTACGGAATCTCAACGGCGCACTCACGTTCCAGGCGCGCGACGGCGTCGTGCGCGGGGTCGACTTGCCCTCGCTCAGCGGGCGCCTTGGCGAACTCAATCGTGGGTTGGATTTTGCCGATCTTCTGGTGCGCACATTGGAGGGCGGGGAGACCAAGTACCGCTCCTTGACGGGCAGCTTCAAGATCGAGAACGGTGTTGCCCGCTCGAACGATCTGCGTGCCGACCTCGACGCCGCGGAGGGCGATGGGACGGCTGTCGTCGATCTGCCGCGCTGGCGGCTCGACATGAGCACGCGGGCGCGCCTTACCGACCATCCCGAGTCGCCCGACGTCGGTCTCGATCTCAACGGCCCGATCGACAACCCGCAACGCAATCTCCGGACGCGCGATCTTGAGCAGTACATCACACAGCGGATCGGCACGACCTTGATCCGCAAGCTTCTGGACGACGACGACGGTGCGGCGCCGAGTACGGCGCCGGCGGCGACCCAGCAGCAGAACCAGGATGGCCGCATCCCGGTGCTGCCCGGACAGGAACAGGTGGGCGGGGAAGCCCAGCAGCCGTCGAGTACCGACGTGCTTCGTGGACTTATCCGCCGTCTCGGCGACCGATAGCGTCGTCCTTCAGGGATTTGAGTACATAGAGGCGCAGTGCGCTCGACAGATTCCCCCGGCGTCCCGCATCGATCTCTTCAACAAGCTTGTTGAGGGACACACCGCGCCGCCTCGCGATTCGGCCGAGTTCCGTCCAAAACTCGGTTTCCAGCGACACGCTGGTGCGGTGTCCGGCGACGACGACCGAGCGCTTGGCAAGCATTGCCGTCAGTCGCGGGGCTGCGTCATCGCTGCAGGATCGATCCAGGCGTCGTAGTCAGCTGCGCTGACCTTGCCCGACGCCAACGCGGCCTCGCGCAGCGTCGTGCCCTGCGCATGAGCGGTCTTGGCGATGGCTGCGGCCGCGTCGTAACCGAGGTGCGGCGCCAGCGCGGTCACCAGCATCAACGATTGCTGCATCAGCACATCCAGCCGGGCGACGTCAGGTTCGATGCCGGCGACGCATTTGCCTTCAAAGCTGGCGACCGCGTCGGCAAGAAGCGTCAACGACTGCAGGACGTTGTAGGCAATCACTGGCTTGTAGACGTTGAGTTCGAGGAACCCGCCGGCGTTCGCGGTCGTGACGGTGACGTGATTGCCCATGACCTGTGCGCAGACCTGGGTCAGCGCCTCGGCCTGCGTCGGGTTGACCTTGCCCGGCATGATCGACGAGCCGGGCTCGTTTTCGGGCAAACGCAGTTCGCCGAGGCCGGAGCGCGGACCGGATGCGAGCAACCGAATGTCGTTGGCGATCTTCATCAGCGCCGCCGCAGTGCCATTGAGCGCGCCGCTCATGGCTGTCATCGCGTCATGCGCGGCGAGAGCAGCGAAAGGATTTGGTGCGCGCACGAATGGTAGGCCAGTTCGTTGGGCGACGTGCTCCGCCACGCGTTCGCCGAAGCCACTTCTGCTGTTTACGCCGGTGCCGACGGCGGTGCCGCCCTGCGCAAGCTCGAACAATGCGGGGAGGGCCCGGTCGATTTGGGTCCGGGCGAAGTGCATTTGCGCCGCGTAGCCGGAGAATTCCTGACCCAACGTGATCGGGGTCGCGTCCTGCAGATGGGTCCGGCCGAGCTTGACGATCTTTTTCCAGGCCATGGCCTTGCTGGCGAGTGTCTCATGGAGGCGATCGAGCGCCGGCAGCAGCGCGCCGGTCGTGGCGCGCGCCGCGGCGACGTGCATCGCGGTCGGGAAGGTATCATTGGACGACTGAGCCATGTTGACGTGATTGTTGGGATGAACCGGTCTCTTGGTGCCCAACGGATTGCCGAGGATCTCGCTTGCCCGGTTGGCGATCACCTCGTTGGCGTTCATGTTGCTTTGGGTGCCGGATCCGGTCTGCCACACGACGAGGGGGAAGTGTGCGTCCAGCGCGCCCTCGGCGACTTCTGTGGCGGCCTGCACAATGGCGTCCGCAAGCCGTTGTTCGAGATCGCCATAAGCTGCGTTGACCAGCGCGGCGCCGCGCTTGATCTCGCCGAGGGCATGCACGATCGCGGGCGGCATGCGCTCGGCGCCGATCCGGAAGTTGTCGAGGCTGCGCTGGGTTTGCGCCCCCCAGTAACGGTCTGCCGGCACTTCTACCGTGCCCATCGTGTCGCTTTCGCTGCGCGTCTTTGGAGTGTCACTCATCACGCATCTCCAAGTGGTGCCATCCCGCCGTCGCGCACCCAGCAACGATCGAAATACACTAAAGCACGTGGTCGACTAGAAGTCCGGCTGCGAAAAAGAACAGAACGGCGCTTGTGCTCCACGATACCGCGCGCTGCACCGAAGATCGTCCCAGCCACAAACGCGCTCGGTCCGCTACCAGCATGATGCCAACCTGCCAGACGACATTCACGGCGAACAGGGCGACGCCCAGCGTCACCAGCTGGAGCCACACGCGGCCGCGGGCAGGATCGACGAAGTTCGGCATCAGCGCCAGAAACAGCACGATGACCTTCGGGTTCAGCAGGTTGGTCAGCATGGCGTCTCGTAGGCCCTTGAAGGGCGAGACCTCGCCGCCGCGCGTCATCGCCTCGACATTGATGAGGCCGGAGCGGAAGCCCTGGATGCCGAGCCAGGCGAGATAGGCCGCGCCCGCGACGGCGATCGCCTTGAACGCGATCGCGCTGGATGCGATCACCAGCGAGATACCGAGGGCGGCCAGCGCCGTGTGGCTGAACAGGCCAAGCTGGACTCCCATGACGGTCGCAAAACCCGTGCGTGGCCCTGACGACATCGTGTAGCGGATGATCAGCAGCGTGTCGGGGCCGACCGACAGGACCAGCGCCAGGATCGTGACGATGAAGGCGAGCAGGGTGGCGGGTTCGACCGGCATGTCGCGGACTTACGCGTTCGCCGTGCCGGGCGCAAGAACTTCGCCCGCGCTAGTCCTTCAATCGGACGACCGCAATTCCCGACTGCGGTCGCATCCGCAGCAGGGGGCCGAGGTCTGGTGTCTTGGCATAATGGGCAATGAGGGTCCGGGCTGCCTCGTGTTCGGCGAGGTCGACGGTCCAGCTCTTCTCCTTGCCGTGCCGCGTCCAGGTGATCGTTTCACCGTCAAGCAGCGCGCCGTCCGCGATCATGGCGAGCGTCGGCAACGGCGGGTGGCCCGTCGCGTGCAGGTGATGCGCCGGAAAATCGTCGTCGAACAGCAAGGTGCGGAACCCGCGTTTGTGCGCTTCAACGATTCGCTTGGCATGACTGATGTGATCGTCGAAGTAGCACATGGCGGTGCCGACAGGCGGGGCGCTCAGCAGCGTCTCCATCCAGTCGTTCTCGTAGTAGGCGGCCTTGGCGTCACGCCACACGACGCTGCGGAAGCTCACGTCGAAGCAGTGCATGGTGGCAATGGCGCGTGCAGTATGCATCAGCCATGTGGAGTGCCCGCGATGCACGCCGCTCTCGACGATGAAGTCCGGTTTGATTAGGCGCGTCAGCACGTAGAGCCAGAACGAATCCGCGAACTTGGTCCCGCCCTCATTGTCCTGAACCGGTCGTTCGGGATAGGTCGCGAAGAAGTCGTCGACCAGCGCGTCGATCCCGTCTACGTCGACGCCGAGAAACGCCGCCGGTCCCGATAGGAACCCGCTCGCGGTTTCCTCCGCGATGCGTTTCAATCGGCGCACTTGCGCGTCGGATGTCATGCGCGAGGCGAACTCGCTCTCGTCACGTTTTTTGCGCAGGTCTAGTCCGATGCGGTGGTAGAGCCGCCGGTTCAACGAAACACGCATGTCCTCGCGCGCTTCGGGCGTGAGGTCGTCCAGGCCGGGTTCGTCGCCCGCGAACAGCCGGCGCTGCTTGATATGTTCCGCCAATTCTTGCCAGAGCGTAGCGTCCCAGTGTCCCGATGCCGCGCCGGAGGTGGATGGCAGCACGTAGACGGCGGTCTCGCCGATCATCTCTTCCTGGCGTCCGTAATTCACATCGCCGCCGAAGAAGGCCTTCGCCGCGCGTTTTCCGTTGAAAGCCAGGAAGCGGGGGCGGTGCTCTTCGATCAGAGCGCGCAGCCGCTGCGGGTCGTCGGCGCCACGGGAGAGGTCGGAGTCGCTCCCGGATTCCGACTTGTTCATATCCGTCAGGCCGATCCCGTAGGTCAGCGCCAGCAGGTACTCGCCAGGTTTGAGTTCGCGATCGGTCAGGTCGCAGGCGTGAAGGGTGTGCCAGAACTTGTTACCGGGTCCGGCGTAGTAGGTTTCCTGGCGTGCGGATTCCGCGCCAACGGCCGAGCCGCAAAAAACAACATCGAGATCGCGCACCAGAACGTCCGGCAGAATCATCTTGGAGTCCATTCGAAGCGTTGTTCGATCACCGTCGTCCCCCAGGTGCCGTCCTCCCGTTCGCGCACCAGCCGGAATCCGGCGCGCTCGTACAGTCGCCTCGCGGCGTCCAGCCCACGAAAGGTGTCGAGGTAAACCAACGGGAAGCCCTGGGCGCGGCAATGCGCCATGGCGGCGTCCATCATGGTCTTGCCCATCCCCTTACCGCGCGCCGTATCGGCCAGGATGAACCAGCGCAGGTGGGCGCCCTTAGAGTCATCGCCGTCGATGGCGATGCTGCCCGCATAGGTTCCGTCGAACTCGGCGGTCCACCAGCCGTTGCCGACCCCGTCAAGGCGTAGGATGAAGTCGGCCATGCCGCTTGCCACCTTGGACTCGAAGTAGGCACCGAACGACCATGCGTGGGCGTAATACGTCGCGTGGAGGGCAACGCAATGCCCGAGATCGGCGGGTCGGTAGTCCCGAAGGAATGTGGCCAACGACGTGTCAGGCCGCCTTCTTCTCGACAGTGCCGACGAAGAAGTCGTTTCCCTTGTCGTCGATGACAATGAACGCGGGGAAGTCCTCGACTTCGATCTTCCACACCGCCTCCATGCCGAGTTCAGGATACTCGAGAACCTCTACCTTCTTGATGCAATCCTGGGCGAGCCGTGCAGCCGGGCCGCCGATCGATCCTAGGTAGAAGCCGCCATGCTTGCCGCAGGCCTCGCGCACCATGGGTGAGCGGTTGCCCTTGGCGAGCGAGATCATGCTGCCGCCGGCCGCCATGAACTCGTCGACGTAGGAGTCCATTCGTCCGGCGGTCGTCGGGCCGAACGAACCTGAGGCAAACCCCTCGGGGGTCTTCGCCGGCCCGGCGTAGTAGACCATGTGATCCTTCATGTACTGCGGCATGCCTTCACCCGAAGCCAACCGCTCCTTGATCTTCGCGTGGGCGATATCGCGGGCCACGATCATCGGTCCGGTCAGCGACAGGCGCATGCGGATTGGATGGTCCGACAGTTGCTTGAGAATCTCGTTCATGGGCCGGTTCAGATCGACGTTCACGACGTCGCCGCCAAGCTCGCCTTCCTGAATCTCCGGCATGTATTTCGCCGGGTTGGTCTCGAGTTGCTCCAGGAACACGCCTTCCTTGGTGATCTTGCCCATTGCCTGACGGTCGGCGGAGCACGATACGCCGATCCCGATCGGGACGCTGGCGCCGTGACGTGGCAGACGGACGACCCTTATGTCGTGGCAGAAGTACTTGCCGCCGAACTGCGCGCCGATCCCCATCTCGCGCGTCAGGGCGTGCACCTTGGCTTCGGTCTCAAGATCGCGGAAAGCACGTCCGTGCTCATTGCCCGCCGTTGGCAGGTTGTCGAGGTATCGGGTGCTGGCGAGCTTGACCGTCTTGAGGTTGATCTCCGCCGAGGTGCCGCCGATCACGATCGCTAGGTGATACGGCGGGCAGGCTGCCGTTCCCAGCGAGCGGATCTTCTCGTCGAGAAAGGTCATCAGCGTGTCGGGGTTCAGCACCGCGCGGGTCTGCTGGTAGAGGAAGGTCTTGTTCGCCGACCCGCCGCCCTTGGCGATGAACAGGAACTTGTAGGCGTCGCCGTCGGAGGCATAGATGTCGATCTGCGCCGGCAGGTTAGAACCGGTGTTGACCTCCTCGTACATGGTCAACGGCGCCATCTGCGAGTAGCGCAGGTAGGATTCGGTATAGGTGTTGAACACGCCCTGTGAGATCGCTGCGGCGTCGTTGCCGCTGGTCCACACGTTCTGGCCCTTGTAGGCCATGACGATCGCGGTGCCGGTGTCCTGGCATCCAGGCAGCACCATCCCCGAGGCGATGTTGGCGTTCTTCAGGAGTTCATGGGCGACGTAGCGGTCGTTGTCCGACGCCTCGGGGTCGTCGAGGATGTTGCGCAGTTGCTGCAGATGGCTCGGTCTCAGCAGGTGCGCGATGTCGCGCATCGCTTCCTTGGTAAGCAGCGTCAGCGCTTCGGGCTCGACCTTGACGATCTCGGTCCCGCCTGCGTCGATCGTCGACACGTAGTCGTCGGTGACTTTGCGGTAGGGCGTTTCGTCGGGCCCGAGCGGAAACATGTCCTGGTATTGGAACGTGACCATGGGTACTCCCTTTGCACGGCGGGCTTTGCCGCCGCGGTCTTATTTCTTGCGGAACTGATCGAGGGTGACGACTTTTTCGCCTGTGGTGGCCTGGATTGCCTCCGGCTCGCCGTCGTCCTCGTTCTCTTGCTCGTTGTCGTCCGCACTCTGGCCGACCGAAACCAGCGCGCCGCCGGCGGTGATCGGTGCCGGCACCCCGTCGCCGCGACCGTCCTCGACCCGGCTGCGGTCGGGCTGGAACTGCAGGCCGAACTGCACGCTCGGATCGGCAAAGCCTGTCATCGCCTCGAAGGGGATCGTGAGCCGCTCGGGCACCTTGTTGAACGACAGCGTCAGGTCGAAGCCCTCTTCTGTGACTTCGAGGTCCCAGAACTGGTGTTGTAGGACGATCGTCATCTCCTTCGGATACTTGTCGCGCAGGTAATCGGCGACAACGACGCCCGGATAGTGCGTCAGGAAGGAGATGTACATGTGGTGGTTGCCGCGAAGGCCTTGCTCCTGAACGCGCTTGAGCGCATCGCGCACGACGCCCCGCAGCGCGGCGTCCACCATCTTGGGATAACTGAAGTGATCGCGCATGTGGCCAGAGAACTCCCGTCGGGCCGCACATACTAGCCCGACCGCCGCCGAATCCAAGGGGCGCGGGGACTGTTCGACGAAAGAGGTGAGAAGCGGGGGGGCTTCTGTTGCCCGGCCCCCCCCAAACCGCGCTTACCTAGCAATGCTAAGCAGCGAGCGCCATTTCGTTATCGTTGGCACTTGTAAAAATAGCCCGATGACGGTGGTACCATGCCGAGCGAAAACTCTGCCTTTACTACGCGCGTCGATCCTGATTCGCCCCCATCAGAAACACGCCGAAATTCTTGTGTGGCGCGGCGTGTTTGTGGTGGAGGCGCCGGGTACTGCCCCCGGGTCCGCTACGCTTATTCCGCAAAGCGTTTATCGCCATAGCCGGCGAACCGGCACCCTCTATATAGGCGCTTCAGGCGTGGTTTTGAAGGTGCTCGGTGCGGCTAGCCGGTCTGTGCGACGTGGTCGGCCAGGCGACGGCAGGCCGGGCCCGAATCGCCTGGAGGCGCCCAGAGTCCCAGTGTTTCTGCGGCTGTGGACAGCCGCGGCCGCCCGTTCTCGTCGACGCCCGGGGCTTTCTGTGTCAGGCCACGTCTGACAAGCGCATTGCCGACCTCGATCAGTGCGCTGACCTCTTCGTCATCGAGCCGCCAACTCGTCGCGATGTTCTCGAAGCGGCGGCGGCAGGCCGGATCGTCGATGAAGGCGAAATCGACCGGCACGCTGAACACGGCTAAGCCTGTCGCCTCGCAGCGGCCGCTCAAGGCGACGAGGTCCTTGAGCACGGTGTCGAGGCGGTCGACTAGCCCGTACGTCGTGCCGTCGATCGCACTGTTCGTCGTGCCCGTCAGCATCGACACGATCCCCGGCGGCGTCGCACGACGGTCCAGTTTGCTCTGACGATCCGAGCGTGCGTTGACGATGACGAACATCACCTTGCGGATGTCGCCGTCGCAGATCGCCTGAAGAGGCTGTTTCCCGCGTGGCCCGCGCAGCATGAACGGCGCGTTGGTCGACGACAGCATGTGCAGCGGTTCCGAGAGCCCGAGATTGTCGGCGATGCCGCCGTCGAGCAGGTGAACGTAGTGGCGCCGGTCCTCCGGTGCGGCGGGCTGCCGCCAGTTCTTGCCGAAGGGCGGGCCGGAGCCGTCGATATTGCCCTCAGCATCGAGATAGTCGTCGGGATAAGCGCGGTTCAGGTAGCTCCACTCGCGCGCGGCGCGCCGCCTGCCGGCGCTGCTGTCGTAGGCCGAGGTGCTGAGCGGACCGATGATCCAGCGCGGCGGGAAGTCGCGGGACGACGCTGCGTCCTGGGCCGGACACGGCGAGTAGTTCTTCAGGGTCAGCGCAGTTAGCGCGACGGGAAACGCCGCCGACGCAGCGACCGCCTCGGCAAGTCGCATCTCCAGCAGGTCCGAACAGATCAGATCGAAGCGCTCCTGCGTAAACGGAAACACGGTTTCCGCCGTCACGTCGCCGGCATTGAGGATGAGGTAGGGCTGGCGTGTATCGCGCGCGAACAGAGTGCGGTAGGTCTCGCCGCCGGGAAACAGGCGGTCGCGGAACGACGCGACAAGCCAGTCGATGCGGCTGTATGACGGCGTTGGCAGCCGCGCCAGATTCGCCGGATTGAGCCCGTTCGCGAAAAGGTCGCCCATCACATTCTGGTAGAGAAACCCGTCCTCCAGCGCTTTCAGACCGGCGTGCCCGTGCAGGGCGAAGTAGGCAGCCGTGACGCTGCCGCCAGACACCGAGGAGACGACGTCGATCTCGGTGTCCAATGGCGCACCGTTCATGGTGGTTGTGTGCAGTCCGCGCAATGCGCCAACCGCAAGGGCGGCGGCGCGCGTGCCACCGCCCGACAGCGTCATGACGATCAGCGTATCGTCTTGCGTTCCATGATCGAGGTTGTGCAGGCGGTACCCGGCCCGTGGATCGAATTGCGCAAGCTCAACGTTGCGCACCGGTGCGCTGCAGGCGGCCAGAGCGAGCGCGATCGCCGCACCGAAAACGGCGCGGATCATTGCAGGTCCACGGGCGGGTTCTGCAACGGCTGGATATAGCGGGGCTCCTCGGCGTGGACCGAGCCGTCGGGCGCGATAGCATCGAATTGGACCCACCCGGGATCGACCGGCACCAGTTTGCCCGCAGGCGACAATGCGCCCCGGCCGATGCCGTTCACCTCGAGGGTGTCGCCGTCCCGGCCGTGAACCATGATCTCGAACATACCCCCTCCCGAAATCTGGCGTGGTGGGCATTGCAGAGGATCGCGCGGAGGTTGTAAAGCCGCGCGGTGGTGGGGCGGCGGCGGTGCTACTCCGCGGCGAGGGTTCCGGCTGTCTCGACGGGGAAGGCCGGCCGCACGTGATCGCGGAATAACTCCATCGAGCGAATGACGCCCTCGTTCGGAATGTTGCCGATCTTCATGTTCATGTTGATCCAGCCGCAGCCCAGTTCGTCGCGCACGCGTTTGATTTGCGCCACCACCTCGTCCGGTGTGCCGCACAGGGTGACGCCGGCCTCGATGCTCTCCTGCAGCGTGCGTTCCTTGGCGTTCTGGATGCGCCCGACGAATTCCTTCTTCACGTCGTCGTTGGCAAAGTAGCGCGACTTCTGAAGCACCAGTTTTTGCGCGGTGCGCGGGCCGCCGAGCAGCACCTTGCCGAAGTAGGCGCTGCCCTTGGCGAGTTCCTCCTGCGCCGCCGAACTGGTTTCGGCGATGCAGGTGTTGAGGCCGACCAGCACGTGTTCCGGCGTGGGCTGCCAGCCGTAGTCGCGCGCGGCGTCCATGTAGGTGTCGACGAGGCGCCTGGCGATCTTGAGATCCGGTATCAGCGCCAGGCCCATGATCGCCCGATGTCGCGCCGCGGTGCGCGCCGAATCCTCGTTGGATGCCGACATGATAAGCGGCGGATGAGGCTGTTGCCGCGGCCGCGGCCACAATGAAACGGCCGGATAGGTGTAGTGGCGGCCGTTCCAGCCGAAGGGATCGCGCGCCGTCCACGCCTTGACGATGAGTTCTGCAGCTTCGTCGAGGCGTGAACGCGACTCGTCCGGCGGTACGTTATAGGCCACGTATTCATGCGGAATGCCGCGCAGGATGCCCGCCATCAGGCGCCCGCCCGACATCACGTCGAGCATGGCGTATTCCTCGGCGACACGGATCGGGTTGAGCAGGGGCACCAGGCTGCCAACCATCGCAAGCTTGATCCGCTCGGTCCGCTGGATGAGCGCCGAACCGATCAGGTTGGGATTGGACATCAGGCCGAACGGCGAAAAGTGATGTTCGTTGCAGCCAACGGCGTCGAACCCGCATGGCTCGGCGAACGCCATCGTGTCGATGTAGGTCTTGTAGACGTCGGTCGCGGCCTCCGGGTCGAAATCGCGGTTGCCGACCGGCCACTCAGGGCCTTCCTTGGGAAAGCGGTCCCAGGGCATCAGGTGAAAGAACAGAAACTTCATCGCAGCCTCCCCGCTGTTCGGCGAGTGTAGCCGGAGGAGGGCTCGGCGGTTGGCTCATCGACGCATAGGCTCGGCGTGCGGGCAGTTGGACGCCTTTCTTTGCGCAGGATCGCTCGCCGCCCCACCATGATGGGCGACATCGCCGCGGGGAGGAAATCATGGACGCACAGGTCAAGACACGGGTCATCGACGCCGACGCCCACGTCGTCGAAACGGACCGCACCTGGGACTATCTCGAACCCGCACAGGCGAAGTACCGCCCCAAGATCAGCCCGCCGCCGGGCGACAATCCGGCTGAGGGCGGCTGGATGATCGACGGGGTTCTCGGGCCCGCCTTCCTGCGCCGCTTCACCGACGACGAGATCAAGAAAATGTCGGCGCGGGCCGGGCGCGACATGTCGACGCCCAAGGCGGCACGCGAGATGGAGGACATTCCGCTGCGTGTGAAACACATGGACGATCTCGGTATCGACGTGCAGGTGCTGTTCCCGACCATGTGGCTGACCAGCCTGACCGAGAACCCCGATGCGGAGGTGGCGCTCACGCGCTCCTACAACAGCTGGCTGATCGATATCTGGAAGCAGGCGCCGGACCGACTGCGCTGGGTCGTCGTGCCACCGACGCTGGTCATGGACGAGGCGATCTCGGAAATTCGACGCGGCAAGGAGAACGGCGCCGTTGGTGTCTTCATGCGCGCCTACGAGGGTGACCGGCTGCTGTCCGATCCTTACTTCTATCCGATGTACGAAGAGGCCGAACGTCTCGACCTGCCGATCACCGTGCACATCGCCAACGGCAGCCAGGAGAACACCCTGTTCTTCATGCGCGCGCCGGGCCCGGTCTCCGTCAAGGGCTTCACTATCACGCGGGTACCGGCGGTCGTGGGCTGCATGGCGCTGCTGATGAGCGACATCCCCAAGACGTTTCCCAATCTGCGCTGGGGCTTCATCGAATCGGCCGCGCAATGGGTGCCGTGGGTGCACAACGAACTGGCCCGCCGCGTCCACGCCACCGGCGCGAAGATGCCGGACGACGTGCTCGGCGACGCCAACATTCACCTGACCTGCCAGAGCGACGACGACCTCGCCTACGTTCTGAAATACGCCGGACCGAAGTCGCTGGTAATCGGCACCGACTACGGTCACACCGATCCTTCGGCCGAGATCAACGTCATCGACCTGCTGCGCGCCCGTACCGATATCGACGAGGCGACCAAACAGGCGATTCTTTACGACAACCCCAAGCGGCTCTACGGGCTCTAGTCTGATGGGCACTTGCGCGCCGGGCCGATCCGTTTCTAGTTAGGTCTCGCCGGGCCAACGACAGCCGCCCGGGCACAGTCCGACTTCGGGCCAAGCGCTGTCTCCACCCCGCCATGGGAGGGAGACATGACTTGTGCCAAGTCCACCTCGAAGTTCCGCTTCACCGCAAAAAAGCAGGCTCGCCGGCTTCGCCGCGTCCTCGCCGTTTGGCGTCGGTCGACGGCCTTGTCCCGCCAGCGCCGCGCCCTGGCCGCGCTCGACGACCGCCTGCTCGACGACATCGGCCTGACCCGCGCGCAGGCCGAGGCGGAGGTCCGCAAGGGCTTCTGGGAGGTATAGGATGACGCGACGGGGGTCGCCTGAGGCCACAAGATGTAGTATGTCAGGCGTCCCCCACCGCTACATCCTGACCACATCCCTGACGAAATTAGCCGCCATGCCCCACGTTTCGCCCGAACAGCAACAGGAAATCGACGCCCAACGGGCGGAAACGCATCAGACCCGGCGCACCACCGTGCCGGCGCTCGAGGAGGTGCTCTACCAGGCGATGCCGCTGCTCGATCACGGCTTCATCCGGGTGGTGGATTACATGGGCGACGACAACGCCGTCGTCCAGGCGGCCCGTGTTTCCTACGGCAAGGGCACCAAGAAGGTTTCCGAGGACAAGGGGCTCATCAACTACCTGATGCGCCACCGCCACACGACGCCGTTCGAGATGGCGGAGATCAAGTACCACGTGAAGTTGCCGATCTTCGTGGCGCGCCAGTGGATTCGCCACCGCACAGCCAACGTCAACGAGTACTCGGCGCGCTATTCGATCCTCGACAACGAATTCTACATCCCGGCGCCCGAACATCTCGCCGCGCAGAGCGCGCAGAACCGGCAGGGGCGCGACGAAGTTCTGACGGGCGACGAGGCGAAGGAGGTCTTCAGGCTGCTGCGCGGTGACTCCGAGAACGCCTACGCCCACTATGAGCAGATGCTCAACGAAGGCGCAGACGGCGCGCCGAAGGACGACGGCCGTAAGGGGCTCGCCCGCGAACTCGCGCGCATGAACCTGTCGCTCAACTTCTATACCCAGTGGTACTGGAAGACGAACCTGCACAACCTCCTGCATTTCCTCAGCCTGCGCGCCGATCCGCACGCCCAGTACGAAATCCGCGTCTACGCCGACGCCATGCTCGAGACGCTCAAGCGCTGGGTGCCGCTGACCTGCGATGCGTTCATGGACTACCGCATGGGCGGCGTGCATCTCTCGGCCAAGGGCGCCGAAGCGGTGAAACGGATGCTCAAGGGCGAGCAGGTCGACCGCAAGGACACGGGCATGTCGGCCCGCGAATGGCGCGAGTTGCGCGCGTCGCTGGATATGCCGGACGAATAACAACGACGTGACCGACGAATAAACCCGCACCGTTCGTGTTCATACAGCGACAACACGAAATGGGAGGCTCCATGTTCCTACGCACCATATTCGCGGCGTTCGCCGCCTTGTTCATCGCCACGGCCGCGCACGCCCAGCAAGCGCAGCGCTTGATCGAGCAGATCTCGGGCGATCTCTATCGCTTCCAGAACAACTTCCACGTCGCGGTTTTCCTCGTGACGCCCGACGGCGTGATCGCCACAGACCCGATCAATGCCGAAGCCGCCGAGTGGCTCCAGGCTGAAGTCGACAAGCGTTTCGGCGTGCCGATCAAGTACGTGGTCTACAGCCACCACCACCAGGATCACGCCGCGGGCGGGCAGGTCTATGGCGACGATGTGATCTTCGTCGGTCACGCCAACGTGCCGAAGAACCTCAGCGGCCCACACGCCGGCGTTCGCGCCCCCGACATCACCTTCGAGGATCGCATGACGCTGACGCTGGGCGGCAAGACGGTCGAACTCATCGACGTCGGTCCCAGCCATTCGGACGACCTCATCGTCATGCACTTTCCGGAGGAGCGCGCGGTGTTCACCGTCGATTTCATCTCGGTGAAGCGCCTGCCCTTCCGCAATCTCGCCGGTGCTGCCATCCCCGAATGGATCGACGCCATCCGTGCCGTCGAGGCGATGGACTTCGACATCCTCGTGCCCGGTCACGGTCCGGTCGGCACCAAGGCCGACGCCGCCGACCACCGCCGCTACTTCGAAGAACTGGTGGCCGCGGTCCAGGACGGCATGAAGGCCGGCAAGTCGCTTGACGCCCTCAAACAGGAAATCAGCCTGCGCAAGTATGAAAGCTGGGGCGCCTACAACGACTGGCTCGCACTCAACGTCGAAGGCGTCTGGAACGCGCTGAGCAACTAACGCTTCCGTAGACGGCGGATCTACCTCCTCCCCCTGCATGCAGGGGGAGGAGGGGTGTGCGCCGCTCAACAAACAGCCGGTCCATCTCCTTGAGTAAATAAGTGTCACTCCGCGTCGGGCGGGTCCCTACCTTTGATGAATCAAAGGAGGGGCCATGACGACCATCGACCATCCCGACATTCCCGCCGCGCGTACCGGCACATACCTGTTCAAAGGGCAGGCCTTTCATCTGGCGGCGCTGATCGTCCTGCTGGCGGTGGCCTATGCGTTTGCCGCACCGGCGTTCGGAGACAGTGCATGGGCCGGCGTCGGCGTCGAGACCTGGTTCTGGATCAACGCCGCACTGGTTGTTGCACACCAGGTCATCGTGTGGCTGGTGTTCCGCGGCCAGCTTGGCTGGCGCGTCATGACCAAGCTCTTCGGCCGCGCCGACATGGCGGTATGGGGCGCGATCTTCATGCCCTTCCTGATCCTGCGGCCCTTCGCCGTGCTGGCCGTCGCGTTGGCGGATCCGGGTTCGCTGGCTCTGCCTGGATGGCTCGGGGTTGCGATCGGCATCGCGCTCGCCGTCCCGGCGGTCTACGCGATGTCGTCGGTGATTCGCTTCTTCGGCATCCCGCGGGCCCTCGGCGGCGATCATTTTCGCGAGCATTACCGGCGCATGCCCTTGGTGCGTGACGGTGCCTTCCGCTACACCGACAACGCGATGTATGGCCACGTATTCCTCGGCCTGTGGTCGATTGCCCTGATCGCCGGGTCTCAGGCTGCGCTCGCAGCGGCGCTGTTCCAGCACGCCTACATCTGGGTGCACTATGTCGCGACCGAGAAGCCGGACATGGACCTGCTCTATGCCGGCGACACCGACTGAGGAGGCAGCCCATGGCCTACTACCACGTCATTCTCGAGCGCTATACCGCGCCCTTCACGGACGCCGAGCAGAAGGAAATCGACGAAACCTACGAGCGGATGCGCAAGGAGGTGCAAGGCTGCCTGGGCTATCACCGCGGGCCCAACGTGTCGCCCTTCGCCTGGGACTACACTCATATGCACATTTCGATCTGGGCCACCAAAGCCGACCACGATGCCTACCAGAAGCACCCCCTGCACGACCGTTTGGTCGAGATCATGGTGCCCAAGATGGAAGCCGTCGTCGGAGACCTGGACGTCACCGCCGGCTGACTTGGCCATCTCGCCAGATTTGGCGGGATGAATACAATTTTAGGTAAATGTAGCCGCCCCTTGTTCGCATTTTCCGGGTGACACGTAGTGGTAGTTGCGACACCATTCCCTCGTCGCTGAGTTGTCTAGTGGGGGTGGGGAGTTTGCAAATGGTGACGTCCGCTACGCGCGATCAGATTTCATTGGTGCCTCGGCCGATTCGAAATCCGAAACACGAGATTGCCCTGAACGAGTCCCTCGACCTCGAGATCCATGACAGCGTCGCCACCAAGGGCGCCGTTGCGTTCGCGGGCGCCACGAAAGGCGTCGGCCAACTCCACGCGTTGCGCTTTGAACTCGCGGACGGTTGGATTCTCGAGGTTCCCATGACCGAACGCGTCATCGAGCAACTTCGCCATGTCATCGGCACGATGGAGGCGGAACAATGAACAGCACCATCGCCTTCGACCGTCGCGGCATGGCGCGCCCCGCGCTCACCATCAGGCCGTATCAACCGCCAGCAGGCCAGAAGGGTCAGCCGCAGGCCACACGCCACGTTGCGGGTGCACATCCCGCCGTTGCGGTCCTCGGGCGCGTCAGCGAGACCGACGCAACGCTGCGCAGCCTGATGTTCGTGTTGGAAGACGGTTTTTTGCTCGACATGCCGCTGAGCGCCAAGACCATTCGCCAACTCCGCGAGACCCTGGGCGAGCCCGAACTCTCGGACGATCCGGAATTGGCAAAGCCTGGCTGGGCCTGACAGGCGGCCCCATCGGCGCGCCGTCGCCGCTGCGCTATAGTCCTCCGCACGCGACCGCCGGACAGGGCGGTGCGCCGTCCCACGGAGGATCACCATGCCCAATCCCCACCTTAAGCGCGTTCCGCGTGACCAACTCAACCCGTTCATGCAGACGATGCACGACCGCAACGTCGAGATTCACGGCGAAGCCGATCGCATCGAAATCTATGGCAATGCGCCTCACGTCTACGAGTTCTATCGCAAGGACTTCTACGACGGACTTTTTTACAAGGGGCAGGTCGATATCCCGTCCAAGGAACTCCTGCGCTTGCGGCTGGCGGGGGTCCATGGTTGCGCCCACTGCAACCGCGGGGACCGCTTGGCGGCGGCCAAGGCGGGCATCGCTCAGGAGAAGATCGACAACATCATGAATCCCGAGGCGCCGTGTTTCGACGAACGCGAGCGCGCAGTCATCGATCTTGCCGACCAGATCTCGCTGCCCAACATGAACAGCGAGCTCACCAGGGATCTCTACGATCGCCTGCGCAGGCATTACAGCGACGGCGATATCTACGAGCTCGGCATGTGCGCAGCCGTCCTCACCGGCGCGGCGAAAATGCTCTTCGTGTTCGACCTGGTCGAGCGCGAGCCCAACTGCCCGATCGTCCCGCTGGGCGAAGCGGCCGAGTAGCGCAGGGTGACGATCAAGCGGCGCTTCGCCGCCATCGACCTCGGCCAAGTGCACTACTACACCGCCGGCGAGGCACGGGCGGACAACGGCAAACGCCCGGTCGTGCTGATGCACGCCTCGCCGTTTGCCGCGCGCACGCTGAACCCGCTGACTGCTGCGCTTGGGGAAACGCGGTGGGCGCTGGCGCCCGACAACCTCGGTCAGGGCGATTCCTGTGCGCCCGACGTCGACGAACCCGATATCGGCTACTTCGGCGACGCCATGGTGCGTTTTCTGGACGCACTCGGTGTCGAGCGCGCCGATCTCTATGGCACCCATACCGGCGCGCACACTGCGATGAACGTCGCGATTCGCCATCCCGATCGCGTCGGCAAGTTGATCCTCGACGGCATCGGGCTCCCGCCGCGATCCCTCAAGGACGACTACATCGTCCATTTGCGCGAGAAGCCGCCGTACGACTACGCCGGGTCGCAGTACCTGTGGGCGTTCCATGTCATCAAGGACATGTTCATTTGGTTCCCGTACTACCGCCACGAGGCCGCCAACCGCCGCGACCGCGACGTGCCCGAAGCGAACGACCTGCACGACAGGACGCTCGATCTGCTGAAAAACCTGTTCAGCTATCACAAGGCCTACATCGCCGCGTTCGACAACAATGACGGTGGTAAGCGGTTCCCCGACATCAAGGTGCCGACGCTGCTCACCGCGGCGGAGGGCGATGTGTCCGGCGCCGCCATGGACGATGTCGCCAAGATGATTCCCGACTGCGCCAGGCGAGCATATCCGGCCGGGGTTCAGCCCGGTGACGTAGGGCCCGCCGCGGCGACGTTCGTTGAATGGCTGGACGCGCCATCACCGATCTGACGCACGGCTTCATCGACATCGAAGAAGGGCAGGTGCACTACCGCACGGCCGGGCAGGGCGGCACGCCGCTCGTCATGTTTCACGGATCGCCGGGCTCCTCGAAGATGCTCAACCGGCTGATCGCGGCCCTGGGTGAGACGCGGCAGGTCATCGCGCTCGACACAATGGGCCAGGGCGACTCCTCGTCGCCAGCGCGCGACGACGTCGACATGGCCTACTTCGCCGACGCGGCGCGCCGCGCCCTCGACTCGCTGGGACGTTTCGACCGTGTGGACCTGTTCGGGACGCACACAGGTGCCCGCATCGCGACAGAGTTCGCGATCCACAACGCCGCGCGCACACGCAAGGTGATCCTTGACGGCATGAGTGCCGCGGTTACCGGGCAAAGCCGCGAGTATGCGGCGACCCTCGACAAGCGCCACCTCGTCGACCAGGTCGGCTCGCAGTTTTTCAACGCGTGGACCAGCCTGCGCGACGCCTATCTTTTCTACCCGGCGACCGCGCGCGACGCCGCGCACCGACGGCCCACCGGTCTGCCGCCGCTGGATCGGCTGAACGATCATGTGGTGGAGATTCTCAAGGGCTTCCGCACCAGCCACCACGCCTATATCGCGGCGGTCACCTATCCGTCGCCGGAGCGTTTGCCGCTCCTGACTGCGCCGACCCTGGCGGTCTGCGCGCCGAACGACGTGCCGTACCCGCACCTAGAAGGGGTCCTCGACCTGCTGCCCAACGGCAAACGGATCGACTATCCGCACGACAATCCGGAAACCCTTGCCACCGACTCGGAGAACCGAGCGCTCGCGAAGATGCTGGCGGAGTGGCTCGATCGCGAAGATCAGTAGATCGGCACGCCCGTGAAGTACTGGTGTGCCCAGCCAAGGACGGCGTAAGCCACTGCCCCGATTACTAGCGGCACGAGATCACGTCCCGCGCCGACCGGTTCCGGCTTCTGCCAGGCGCCGTCACGCCGATTGATCAACACCATGGCGAGAAGCGACCACAGGCCCAAAGCGCCAAAAAGAAAAACGGATCGCGAATCGCCATTCGCGAGGAGGTGACCGACGGACCACAGGAGAACGCCGGTCAGCTGCGGGTGCCTGACGAATCGCTTGATGTTGGTCTTCACGCGTCCTGAGAAGAAGAGAATAAAGGCGATCAGCATCAACGCCATGTTGACGACCCGGCCCCAATCCGGTTCGACGTAGATGGCGTCGGCGTCTGCGCCGCGCCAGCCGAACACGATTAGGACGAGCGAGCCGATGACGATCAGGGAGAAGATCGACTTGTAGCGCCCCTCGCCACCGTCAAGGAAGCGCTGGCGCGCCGCCGGCGCGAGCGAAGGAAAAAGGTGCACCGCCCACCACAGGGCGACTCCCAGGATCAGCATGGTCATCGGCGTTCCTCTCGTTGCGGCGCTAAGCCAACCACGCGCCGTGGCTCGCGGCAATCGAATCGATTGACGGCCCGGTCCGGCTTGCGAATCTCGGCCAGTCCAGGTGACCGGTCATTGCAGAGATCGAATGCGTAGCGCACACGGGTCTCGTCATCTTTGCATTGGAAACGCGCACAGGCGGCCATGTCGCGCAGCGTCACTCGATGACGATGCGAGGCGCGCTCGCCGCGTCCTCTGCAAGGGCGCGCTCAATCTTCGCACCCAGCTTGGCGGCGATCGCCTTGTACGTTTGCGCGTGTTCGCCGTCGGGCTCGGAGACAACGATCGGCGTGCCCGCGTCGGAATGCTGTCGAATCGAGAGATGAAGCGGTATCTCACCAAGAAACTCCGTGTTCATCTCCCGTGCGGTTTGCGATGCACCACCGTGGCCGAAAATCTCTGCGCGATGGCCGCAGCTGGGGCAAAGGAAGTAGCTCATGTTCTCGATCACGCCGAAGACCGGGACGTCGACCTTGCGGAACATGTTGAGACCCTTGCGCACGTCGAGAAGGGCGACATCCTGCGGTGTCGACACAACGACTGCGCCGGTGATCGGGACATGCTGTGCCATCGTCAGTTGCGCATCGCCGGTGCCGGGCGGCAGGTCGACAACCAGCACGTCGAGCTCGCCCCACAGAACCTCATGCAGTAGCTGTTGGATGGCGCTCATCACCATTGGGCCCCGCCAGATCATCGGCGTGTCTTCCGGGACGAGGAAGCCGATCGACATGCACTTCACGCCATAGGCCTCTTTCGGGATGACCTTTTGGCCGTCGGGCGTCGCATCGGGTTTGCCGGACAGTCCCATTAGTTTGGGCACGCTCGGGCCGTAGATATCGGCGTCCATGAGGCCGACCCGCATGCCCGCCTGGGCGAACGCCATCGCGATGTTGACCGCAGTGGTCGATTTGCCGACGCCCCCTTTGCCGGAGGCGACCGCAAGAATTGCCCGCACGCCAGGCACACCCTTCTTCTGGCTCTGCGGCGCGCCGCCGTTACCGGGTTGGGGGGGCGCTGGCTGTTGAGGCGGGGCTTCCTCCTGGTGGGCGGTGAGCACCGCGGTCACGGAAAGCACGCCGTCCATGGCGAAAACCGCGTCCTCACACCGCTTGCGGACCGGTTCGAAGTGGGCGGCCGCCGCTGGATCGATCTCGATGGCGAAGGCGACATGACCGTTTCGGACCTGCAGGCCCTTGATCAGGCCCTGGCTGACGACGTCCTTGGCGCTGTCGTCAGAGCGAATCCCTCTCAAAACATCGGTAACGGCGGCTTCGGTGACGTCTGGCATCCTTGAACCTCTCGCGGAAACACTCATATGACCCTGATCGTCACGGGGCCGTGACGCCCGGCATCCGCGCCTTGTTTGCAGCAGGGGGTATGGGTGTCATATAACCCGCGGAACCAAAAAGACAAATCTCCGCACAACACGCCCCGCAACAAAGAAGGATTTCCGATGCCGTGGAACAATCAGGGAGGTGGCTGGCAGGGGGGTGGACGCGGACCCTGGGGCCAGGGCGGTGGCGGACAGGGGCGTCAGCCTCAGTCGCCCGACCTCGAGGATCTCCTGCGCAAAGGCCAGGACCGTTTCCGTAGCATCATTCCCGGCGGCTCGCGCAGCCCTCGGGCGATCCTGCTGGCGGTTCTCGTCATTCTCGTCATCTGGTTGCTGACCGGCTTCTACCGGGTTCAGCCGGATGAGCAGGGCGTGGTGCTCCGCTTTGGCCAATGGATCAACACCACCGAACCGGGACTCCACTATCACCTGCCGTCGCCGATTGAATCGGTGCAGACGCCGAAGGTGACGCGGGTACGCCGGGTCGACGTCGGGTTCCGCAGCGCCGGCGAAGCGACGCGCCGCGGCGGTCTGGGCGATCTTCCTGAAGAAAGCCTGATGCTGACAGGCGACGAGAACATCGTGGACATCGACTTCTCGGTGTTCTGGACGATCAAGGACGCAGGCCTGTTCCTGTTCAACGTCCAGGATCCGACGGCCACAGTGAAGAACGTTGCCGAAGGGGCGATGCGCGAAACCATCGGCCGGTCCCAGTTCCAGTTCGTCGTTGCTGAGGGGCGTGCGAGCATCGAGCGCGAGACCCGCAACGCGATCCAGGCCATCCTTGACGGCTACAACGCGGGAATCGATATCGACAACGTGCAACTTCAGAAGGTCGACCCGCCGGGCGCGGTTATCGATGCGTTCCGGGACGTTCAGCGTGCCCGTGCCGACCTTGAGACCCAGGTGAACGAAGCACAGACCTACCAGAACGACATTCTGCCCCGGGCCCGCGGCGATGCGGTCCGCATGGAGCAGGAAGCAGAGGCCTACAAGGAGCAAACGGTGCAAACCGCGGAAGGCGATGCGCAGCGCTTCACCTCGATCTACAACGAATACAAGAGCGCGCGCGAGATTACGGCCCGCCGCATGTACCTCGAAACAATGGAAAAGGTGCTGGGTCGCATGAACAAGATCGTTATCGATCCGAGTTCGACCGGGCAGGGGAGTGGCGTGGTGCCCTACCTGCCGCTCACAGAGTTGACGCGGCCGGGTTCGACGCGAAATACGACGACTGGAGGCAACTGATGAGGCGCAGCACCGCAATTGTCCTTGGCGTTCTCGGCGTCATCGTTGTCACCTTCGTTGTGTCGTCGCTGTTCACGGTGCATCAGGCCGAACAGGCGATTGTGCTCCGCTTTGGCGAGCCAAAGCGGGTGATCACGGAGCCGGGTCTGAACTTCAAGCTGCCAATCGCCGAGAACCGCATCACGTTCAGCAAGCTCATTCTCAACTACGACGGGCCTGCGGAAGAGATCATTGCGGCCGACCAGAAGCGGCTTGTAGTCGACACCTTCACGCGCTACCGCATCACCGACCCGCTGAAGTTCTATCAGGCGGTGCGTACCCAGGCCGGCGCAGAGGGTCGCTTGGGCCCTGCGGTGAACTCGAGCTTGCGTAGTGTGCTCGGCAACGTCCCGCTGGCATCGGTATTGACCAGCGAGCGTGCCGCGCTCATGGACGAGATCACCCGGATCGTTGGCGTGGAGACCGAGAGTCTTGGGGTCGAGATCATCGACGTGCGGATCAAGCGGGCGGATCTGCCGACCGAGAACAGCCAGGCGATCTTCCGTCGCATGCAGCGCGAACGCGAACGCGAAGCGGCTGAGTTCCGCGCCCAGGGCGCGGAACAGGCGTTGCGCATTCGTGCGGAGGCCGACCGCGAACGCGTCGTCATTCTCGCCCAGGCGCAGCGCAAGTCGCAGATCTTACGCGGTGAAGGCGACGCCCTTCGCAACCGGATCTTCGCCGAGGCGTTTGGGCAGGACCCGGAGTTCTTCGCTTTCTATCGCGCGATGCTGGCCTACGAGGAAGCACTGGCCAGCGAAGACACCACTATGGTGCTTTCGCCCGACAGCGAGTTCTTCCGCTACTTCCGCGATTTCGAAGGAACGCTGTTTCCCGCGGAAGGGCGCTAGAGCGGGGGCGGGGGGGCACGCGCCGATAAAAAGGCGGTGATCTGCAACTCGCATGGACTACCTCATCGTCGGCATAGGCATTGCCCTGGTCATTGAAGGGACGCTTTACGCGCTGGCGCCCAACGGCATGAAACGCTTGATGGCCTTTGCGCTGGAACAGCCGAGTACGCTCCTGCGTGGGACCGGGCTCGTCCTGGCTGCGCTTGGCGTTGGGCTCGTCGCCCTGGTGCGCGCCTAGGGCACTCTTGGCGATTGCTTGTCCGGCTGCCGGTCCGGGCCATATATTGGCGGAATGTGCGGACGCTAGAAGGTGTTCGCCTTTTCGCCGGCCCCCTTCGTTGCGACAGTCCGCAAGCAGGAGACAAAACTCGATGACCGATTTCCGCCGCAACCGCTCCAGGACCATCGCGCTGCGTCGCGACCGGACTTCTGAGGGCACGCGAATGTGGCTCTGGTTGCTTGGCGCCGTCGCGCTCATTGCGGCGGTTCTGACCGGTGCTACGGTGGGGCAGGCCGCGGAAAGGCCCGGCAGTTTTGCTGACCTGGCCGAGCGGCTGAAGCCGGCTGTGGTCAACATCTCGACCGCGCAATCGGCGCGCGCGGTAAGTCGGGGAGAGCGACCTCAGGCACCACCTGGATCGCCCTTCGAAGATTTCTTTCGCGACTTCTTCGACCGGCAGCAGCGCGAGGGTTCGCCGGCGCCGCAACGCCGCACGCAGTCGCTCGGCTCGGGCTTCGTGATTGCCAGCGAGGGGATCGTCGTCACCAACTATCACGTGATCGCCGACGCCGATGAGATCAACGTCATCATGGACGACAACACGTCCTACGCCGCCGAGGTCGTCGGGCGCGACCAGAAAACCGACCTGGCCGTGCTTCGCGTAAAGGCCGACGTCGATCTCCCGGCGGTTCCGTGGGGCGATTCGGAAGTTTCTCGCGTCGGCGACTGGGTGGTCGCGATCGGCAATCCGTTTGGGCTGGGCGGCTCGGTGACGGCCGGGATCATTTCGGCACGCGGGCGGAACATCAACGCGGGTCCTTACGACAACTTCATTCAGACTGACGCGTCGATCAACCGCGGCAACTCCGGTGGTCCGATGTTCAATCTTGATGGTGAGGTCATTGGCATCAACACCGCGATCTTTTCGCCATCGGGTGGCTCGGTCGGCATCGGCTTCGCGATTCCATCGAATCTTGCCAAGCGGGTCGTGGCGCAGTTGGTCGAGTTCGGTCGCACGAAGCGTGGTTGGCTCGGCGTGCAGATTCAGACGGTCAACGACGAGATCGCCGAGAGCCTGGGACTCGACAAGGCGCGCGGCGCGCTCGTCTCGAAGGTGAACGAAGGTGGTCCGGCCGCCGAAGGTGGCATTGAAGCAGGCGACGTGATCCTTGAGTTCGCCGGGCGCGAGGTCGCCGAGATGCGCAACCTGCCGCGTATTGTTGCGGATACCGAGATCGGCGCGCGCGTAGACGTTGTAATTTGGCGCAAGGGGGCCGAGCGCAAGGTCAAGATCAGGGTTGGCGAACTCGAAGAAGTTGAGGAGGCAGCCTTCTCGCCGGGCGACGAGGAGACGCCAGGTCGTGGCGAGGTTCTCGGCATGAGCCTGTCGGCGCTTAACGAGGCGACGCGCGGCGAATTCCAACTCGGAGACGACACCAAGGGCGTTCTGGTGATCGGCGTCGAAGGCACCAGCGCCGCGGCAGAACGCGGGATTCGTCCCGGCGACGTGATCGTCGAGGTGAACCAGGAGCCTGTGACCTCGCCCCAGGAAGTCTCGAACAAGGTCAAGGCGGTTGTAGACAGCGGTCGCAAGTCGGTGTTGCTTCTCGTCGAACGCTCGGGCGATCTGCGCTTCGTGGCGGTCCGTCTCGATCAGGGCTGAGGAGCGTGCCGGGCGACCCTGGGCCCTTGCTCAGTCCTTCAGGCCAATGAAATCGGACCTGGTGTAGCCCTGGACATAAAGCAGCGCGCGCAGGTCGGCGTGGCGGATACAGATGTCGGCCTTTGCGGCCACGGCCGGCTTCGCGTGAAAAGCTATGCCAGTCCCCGCGGCTTCGATCATCGCCAGGTCGTTGGCGCCATCCCCGACCGCCAATGTCTCGGAGGGTCTGAGGCCTTGCTTTGAGGCCAGGGCGTTGAGAGCGTCCAATTTCGCCTGCCGGCCCAGAATTGGTTCGCGCACGGTTCCGGCCAGGTTGCCGTCGCCGTCGAAGACAAGCTCATTGGCCTGGTCGATATCGAATCCGGCCAATTCGCGTACACGGCTGGTGAAGAACGTGAAGCCACCCGATACGAGTGCCGTTAGCGCGCCATGACTGCGCATGGTCGCCACCAAGGTCCGGGCACCTGGCGTGAGTGTAATTCGATGCTCGAGAACTTCGGTCATCGCTTGCACGCCTAGGCCCTTCAGCATCGCTGCGCGCTCGCGCAAAGCTTCTTCGAAGTCCAGTTCGCCACGCATGGCGCGCTCGGTGATGGCCGAAACGGTATCGCGCAACCCGATGGCGTCGGCGAGTTCGTCGATGCACTCTTGTCCAATGATCGTGGAGTCCATGTCGGCTACCAGGAGGCGCTTGCGTCGACCCTCTGGGGGCTGCACCGCGGCATCGACCGCAAGGTCCGAGATCGTTGCTTCGGCCGTCCTCCGGACGCGAGACAGATCGTTCGATTCGATGGTGATGTCAGCGGCCTCCCCAGGCGCGAGCCACGTGGTCGCGGAGCCAGCCTGGCCCAGCGCCGTGGCGACGTGCCCGACCAGCTTTTCGTCGAGTCCACCTTTGGAGGCGGCGATCAGTGTCACGACGAGGGTCATCGAGCGCCATCCTGTGTGACAAGGCGGCAGACAAGCTGGTAAGGCTTCGGTGCGGCGACCGATATCGAAGAATGAAACATCCCGTTGTCTTGCTAACCGGACCGACGGCCAGCGGCAAGTCGGCTATTGCGATGGCGTTGGCGCACCGCCTCGAGGAGGAGGGCGGCGCAACGATTATCAATGCCGACAGCATGCAGGTCTATCGCGAGCTTCGCGTTGTAACCGCCCGGCCGACCCCAGCTGATGAAACGGGCGTGCCACACCGCCTCTACGGCACGCTGCCTTCGGCAACGCCCTGGTCCGCCGCGGCGTTCTGTGATGCGGCACTAAAGGAGATCGCGGCGGCGCAGGCCAATGGGCGTGTTGCCGTTGTCGTTGGCGGTACGGGCCTTTACATGCGGGCGTTGATAGACGGCCTTCCGCGGATTCCCACGATTCCCGATGACATACGAGCCGAATCGCGTCGGATGATGGACGAGATCGGTCCCGATGCAGTGCATAAGCGGTTAGCGGACCGCGATCCTGAAACGGCCGCGACGTTGCGGCCGAATGACCCGCAGCGCCTGGCACGCGCCTGGGAGGTTCTCGCGGCGACGGGCCGCCCTCTCGTCGAGTGGCAGCGCGATCCGCCTGTTGGTGGGCTCGGCCCCGAGCGGTGCGTTCGGTGCGTCGTGGCGATGCCGAGGGAGACGCTATACGCCCGGATTGATCGGCGCTTCGCTGCCATGATTGATGAAGGAGCCCTCGGGGAGGTCGACGCGCTGCTGGACTTGGGTCTGTCACCTGCGCTGCCAGCGATGCGTGCTGTCGGGGTGCCTCAAATAGCGGCATTCTTGCGGGGAGAGGTGGACCGGACCGCTTTGATCGCCCGCGGAAGTCAGGCGACCCGCAACCTCGCGAAGCGTCAGATGACTTGGGCGCGCAATCAAATGTCTGATTGGGCCCATCTGGCGCAAGATTCGGAAAATAGCGTTAACAGAATCTTTGCGAAAATTCGTCAATAGTGGTTGACGGTCTCGGGTCGAGGGGATAGGTTCCCGCGAATTACTTAGGATTCCGGGGTTTCTGGGACCCCTGACCATGACATTGGCAGACCGCCTGGGAACCTTGACCGTTTCGGTCAGGGCTTGGGGCGGTTTCGCGATTCTGGGCCCACGGCGGGTCCGAGCAGGTGGAGACGATGAGTCGAGAGAAGTTGACCGGTGCTGAGATGATCATCCGCGCGCTCCTGGATCAGGGCGTGGACGTGGTCTTCGGCTATCCGGGTGGCGCTGTGCTGCCGATTTACGATGCGATTTTCGGACAGAACAAGTTGCGCCACATTCTCGTCCGGCACGAACAGGGCGCGGTGCATGCAGCCGAGGGTTATGCACGTTCCACTGGAAAGGTCGGTGCAGTCCTCGTGACCTCTGGACCCGGCGCGACAAATGCCGTGACCGGGCTGACCGACGCACTCATGGATTCGATTCCGATCGTCTGCATTACCGGCCAGGTGGCGACGCATCTCATTGGCAACGACGCGTTCCAGGAAGCGGATACGACCGGGATCACCAGGCCGTGCACCAAGCACAATTATCTGGTCAAGAGTCCCGACGATGTCGCGCGTGTCGTGCATGAGGCGTTCTACGTGGCTCGCAGCGGGCGTCCCGGCCCGGTCGTCATCGACATGCCCAAGGACGTGCAACTTGGTACCGGCCGCTACGTCGGCCCCGAGAAGGTCGTGCACCGCACCTACCAGCCCCGGATCAAGGGTGACGAGGGGGCAATCGGGCGGGCGGTGGAACTGATCGCCAAGGCCAAAAAACCAGTCTTCTACACAGGCGGCGGCGTGATCAATGCCGGGCCCCAGGCGTCAGAGAAACTCATCGAGTTCGCCCGAATGACCGGTGTGCCGGTGACCAACACGCTGATGGGGCTGGGTGCGTTCCCGGGGTCCGATCCGCAGTTCATCGGCATGCTCGGGATGCACGGAACCTACCAGGCCAATCTCGCGATGCACAATTGCGACGTGATGGTTTGCCTTGGCGCGCGCTTTGACGATCGCATTACCGGGCGTCTTGATGCGTTTAGCCCCAAATCCAAGAAGATCCACGTTGATATCGACCCGTCGTCGATCAACAAGAACGTTTCGGTCGATATCTCCATCGTGGGCGATGTCGGTGCCGTGCTTGAGGACATGATCGCGGTCTGGAAACGCGACGGGCGGTCGTCGGACGCGGGCGCCCTCAAGGATTGGTGGACCCAGATCGACGAGTGGCGCGGCCGGGATTGCCTGCAATACGAACAAGGTGATCAGATCATCAAGCCGCAATACGCGATCCAGCGCCTCTACGAGTTGACCAAAGATCGCGAGACCTTCATCACGACGGAGGTCGGACAGCACCAGATGTGGGCCGCGCAGTTATACAAGTTCGAAAGACCGAACCACTGGATGACGTCCGGGGGTCTTGGCACGATGGGATACGGCATGCCCGCTGCCATCGGCGTTCAGCTTGCGCACCCCGACGCGCTCGTCGTCGACATTGCCGGCGAGGCCTCGATCCTGATGTGTATTCAGGAACTTTCGACGGCCGTTCAGTACAAGCTGCCGATCAAGATCTTCGTCCTGAACAACGAGTACATGGGGATGGTTCGTCAGTGGCAGGAGCTCCTGCATGGCGGTCGCTATTCGGAAAGCTACTCGGCCGCGTTGCCGGACTTTGTGAAGTTGGCCGAATCGTTCCACGCAAAAGGCCTGCGCGCCCAGACGCCCGGCGAAGTCGATGGAGTGATTGCGGAAATGCTCGACACCGACGGGCCGGTGCTCGCCGATATCGTCGTCGATCAGGCTGAGAACTGCTTCCCCATGATCCCGTCGGGGTCGGCGCACAACGAAATGATCCTGTCGAGCGACCGAAAACACGAGGTTTCGGACGCCGGCAAGGCGCTCGTTTAGCAAGAGGCGGGCCTTATGGTCGAGAAACGCTCCCGACGGCACACGATTGCCGTCCTCGTGGACAACGAGGCGGGTGTGCTCGCGCGAGTGATCGGCCTCTTTTCCGGCCGTGGCTACAACATCGAGAGCCTCACGGTGGCGGAAACCGATCCGAAGAACAACGTCTCGCGGATCACCATCGTGACGTCGGGCACGCCGATGATCATCGAACAGATCAAGGCGCAGCTTGGGCGACTCGTGCCGGTCCACAAGGTCAGCGACCTGACCATCGAAGGGCCGCACGTCGAGCGCGAACTGGCGCTGATCAAGGTTGCGGGAACAGGCGAGCCAAGGGTGGAGAGCCTGCGCATTGCGGATATCTTTCGCGCGCGCGTCGTCGATTCGACCAACGATTCCTTCGTCTTCGAACTTACCGGTGCGAGCGAGAAACTCGACGCCTTCGTGGAGTTGATGAAGCCCCTGGGGCTCGTCGACGTTTCGCGGACCGGTATTGTCGCCATCAGCCGGGGCGCCGCCCCGCTCTAACGAAAACAAAACGCACCGGGAGGGAAAGAACCATGCGTGTGTATTACGACCGCGACGCGGATGTGAACCTGATCAAGTCCAAGAAGGTGGCCATCGTTGGCTACGGCAGCCAGGGCCATGCGCACGCGATCAACCTCAAGGAATCCGGAGTCAAGGAAGTCGCCGTTGCGCTGAGGTCCGATTCATCGAGCCATGCAAAGGCCGAAGGGGCGGGCCTGAAGGTTATGGATGTGACCGAGGCGGCCAAGTGGGCTGACGTCGTGATGATGCTCACGCCGGACGAACTCCAGCGGCATATCTATCGCGATCATCTGCATGAAAACATGAAGCAGAATGCTGCGCTCGCGTTCGCTCACGGCCTCAACGTGCACTTCAACCTGATCGAGCCGCGCAAGGATCTCGACGTTTTCATGGTCGCGCCGAAAGGCCCGGGACATACGGTACGTTCTGAATACGCGCGCGGTGGCGGCGTGCCGTGTCTGATTGCGGTTGCTCAGGACGCCACTGGGAACGCCCACGAGGTCGGTCTTTCCTACGCCTCCGGGATCGGCGGCGGCCGTGCCGGTATAATCGAAACGACCTTCAAGGAAGAGTGCGAGACCGACTTGTTTGGCGAGCAGGTTGTCTTGTGCGGCGGTCTGACCAGCCTGATTCAGGCGGGCTACGAAACCCTCGTCGAAGCAGGCTATGCGCCAGAGATGGCCTATTTCGAGTGCCTGCACGAGGTGAAACTGATCGTCGACCTGATGTACGAGGGCGGCATCGCCAATATGCGCTACTCGATCTCCAATACGGCCGAGTATGGCGACTACACGCGAGGTCCGCGCATCATCACCGCCGACACCAAGGCGGAAATGCGCCGTGTTCTGAATGAAATTCAAACCGGTCAGTTCGCACGCGACTGGATGTTGGAGAATGAGGTCGGGCAGACCAGCTTCAAGGCGATGCGCGCGCGCTCCGCGGAGCATTCGATCGAGGAAGTCGGTTCGCGCCTGCGGGCGATGATGCCCTGGATCGCCGAGAACAAGTTGGTCGACAAGACCAAGAACTGACCGGCTCCACAAACAGATGTGAAAGGGCCGGCCCTCGCGCCGGCCCTTTTTGTCGCGTCTAATCAGAAAATGGTGCGGCCGGAAGACACGACCTCGACGACATCGCCGGGCTTGCGCCGCGCGGTACGTTGGGTTGTTGTCCTGGCGGTAGCTGCGGTAGCGATCTTCCTCGTCATGCGCTTGGTTGTGCCGCTGCTCCCACCTCTGGGCGATATGGATGTCTCGACCGAGTCCTTCGCCGAGTTCATTCGTGATGCCGGCGCCTGGGGCGTTGCCGGATCCATCGGGCTGATGGTGGTTCACACATTCATCCCTTTTCCCGCCGAGTTCGTCGCGTTCGCCAATGGCTTGGTCTACGGGCCCCTGTGGGGAACCGTGATCACCTGGGTGGGCGCGATGCTGGGCGCGTTCGTCGCGTTCGGTCTGGCCCGTTGGCTTGGCCGGCCCTTCATCGAACTGGCGGTTCCGTCGCGCCATCGCAACAAGCTGGATAGGTGGGCGGCGCGTAGCGGCCGGCAGGCGGTTTTTGTCAGCCGCTTTTTTCCAATCGTGTCGTTCAACCTTGTCAATTTTACCGCAGGTTTGACGACTGTCGGCTGGCTGCCGTTTGTCCTGGCGACCGGCATCGGCATTCTGCCGGCGACGGTGCTCATGGTGTTCCTGGGACACGGCATGTCTTCGGTTTCGTGGCAGGCCTGGACTGCCCTCGCCGCGGGCGGCATCTTGGTTTGGTTCGTTTGGCATGTGGTGCGAGCGCGGCGTCAACGCGGGGAGGAATCATGACAACGGAAACGGCAGACGATGTCCTTGCGTTCTGGTTCAGCGACCGGGACGATTCGGGGGCGCCGGTCTTTCGCAAGGCCTGGTTCGAGAAGAACGCCGACTTCGACGAGACGATGCGCCGGAGATTCGGCGCGCTCCACACAGCAGCCTCGTCGCGGCGCTGCGAGGAATGGCGCAACGCTGCTGACTCCGCCCTGGCCGTGACCATTCTTCTCGATCAGTTTTCTCGCAACATGTTCCGCGATACGCCGGCGATGTACGCCTGCGACGATCATGCGGTGGACGTGGCGCGCGAGGCGCTCGAGCGCGGCCACGGCGAAGCGATGCCGGTTGTACAGCGCTGGTTCTTTTTCATGCCTTTCATGCATAGCGAACGACTTGTGGACCAGGACACCTGCGTGCAGCTTTTCGAGGCCTTGCCGGCCAGCGAGCCGGTGGCTCAGGGGCTCAAGTCGGCGCACCGACATCGCGAGATCGTTGCTTGTTTCGGGCGATTCCCCCATCGCAATGCAATCCTCGGTCGATCCTCGTCCGAAGAAGAACTCGCCTTTCTGCAGGAGCCCGATTCCTCGTTCTAATTGACGGGATTTCCTGAAAACTGTTGCGAACAGGTCACAAATCGGCGTAAAACCCTCATTTGTCACCCTTCGCGTGTGCTCTTACCTGGATTTCGCGAGTATCCACTGTAAGGTATCGCGGTAACGCACTGATTCGGTACGAAGATTCCATGGCGACAAAGATGATCTTGGAAGACGGCCGCCGGTCCATTGGGACCGTTGATCAGCGCGTGCGTGGTTTCGACCTGATCCTTCGACTTACGCGCCCCTGAACGGGTCGTCAGTGAGTACGGGCTCGTTCAGGGGGTTTGAACTAGTCCGTAGAACCACTTTCACCGAAGGATCAAGACCATGAACACCACAACCAACCCCGACCGAGTCATCATTTTCGACACGACGTTGCGCGACGGCGAACAGTCGCCCGGCGCGTCGATGAACCTCGAGGAAAAGATGCGCGTCGCCGAGGCGCTGGAAGCGATGGGCGTCGACGTCATCGAGGCCGGCTTCCCGATCGCATCCAACGGCGACTTCGAAGCGGTCAACGAGATTGCCAAGGTCATCAAGGGTTCGACCATTTGCGGCCTGGCCCGTGCCGGCATGAAGGACATCGACCGTGCCGCTGAGGCGCTCAAGCCGGCTGCGCAAAAACGGATTCATACGTTTATCGCAACGAGCCCGTTGCACATGAAGTTCAAGCTGCAGATGTCGCCCGAGGACGTGCATCAGGCGGTACAGGAATCGGTGACGCGTGCGCGGAATCATGTCGACGATGTCGAGTGGTCGTGTGAGGACGGCACCCGGTCCGAGCGAGATTTCCTCTGCCGGGTCATCGAGACCGCGATCGCCGCCGGCGCCAGCACGATCAACATTCCCGACACCGTCGGCTACACCATTCCCTCGGAATACACCTCGCTGATTGAGGAAATCCGCAACCGGGTGCCGAACATCGACAAGGCGCGGATCTCCGTGCATTGCCACAACGACCTGGGTCTGGCCGTGGCCAATTCGTTGGCCGGGGTTGCAGCGGGTGCCAGGCAGGTCGAATGTACGATCAACGGCCTGGGCGAGCGTGCCGGCAACGCCGCGCTGGAAGAAATCGTGATGGCCTTGCGGACGCGCAGTGACGTGATGCCCTACGACACCGGCGTGAATACCGAGAACATCACCAAGACCTCTCGCCTGGTTTCAACCATTACTGGTTTCGCAGTTCAGCCCAACAAGGCAATTGTCGGTGCAAATGCCTTCGCCCATGAGTCTGGGATTCATCAGGACGGCATGCTGAAGAATGCGCAGACCTACGAGATCATGACGCCGGAATCCGTCGGGCTGAATCAGTCCAACCTGGTTCTCGGCAAGCACTCAGGACGCCACGCCTTCCGCAAGAAGCTTGTTGAACTGGGATTTGATCTTGGCGACAACGCGATTCAGGTAGCGTTCAAGCGTTTCAAGGACTTGGCCGACAAGAAGAAGGATGTCTTCGACGAGGACATCATCGCACTTGTCGATGACGAGGTGCGCTCCAACGATCGCATCAAGTTCGTGTCGCTTCAGGTCGTGGCTGGTTCCAAGGGGCCGCAAACGGCGGACCTGGAGCTCGATATCGATGGCGAGACGAGGACGACCCATGCGACGGGCGACGGTCCCGTCGACGCGACCTTCAACGCGATCCACCAGTTGTTCGAGCACGCGGCCAACCTGCAACTCTACCAGGTACATGCCGTGACCGAGGGCACCGACGCCCAGGCAGAGGTGACCGTTCGTCTCGAAGAAGACGGCAAGACAGTCAACGGGCAGGGGGCTGACACCGACACGCTGGTGGCAAGCGCACGTGCCTATGTGAATGCGCTCAACAAGCTCTTGGTCAAGCGCGAAAAGACTGCACCTGCGGCCATGTCGGCGTGACATGGTCGTACTTCATTTGATCGCCGGGGAACGAGGCTTGGCACATGTTTTCTAATTTGTTCGGGATAATGTCGGCCGACATGGCCATCGATCTTGGGACCGCTAACACGCTGGTCTACGTCAAGGGGCGCGGCATTGTCCTGAACGAACCTTCGGTCGTCGCCATCATCAATCAGCGGGGAAAGAAACAGGTCCTGGCGGTCGGCGACGAGGCCAAGATGATGCTGGGTCGAACGCCAGGCAACATCGAAGCCATCCGGCCCTTGCGCGACGGCGTGATTGCCGACTTCGAGATCGCCGAGGAAATGATCAAGCACTTCATCAGCAAGGTGCATAACCGCCGCAGCTTTGCTAGCCCGCAGGTCATCATCGCGGTGCCTTCGGGGTCGACGGCGGTTGAGCGCCGTGCCATCCAGGAATCGGCGGAAAGCGCTGGCGCCCGGCGTGTCTACCTGATCGAGGAGCCGATGGCTGCAGCGATCGGCGCGGGTCTTCCCGTAACCGAGCCGACCGGTTCGATGGTTGTCGACATCGGCGGCGGCACCACCGAAGTCGCAGTACTGTCACTCGGCGGCATTGTCTACGCGCGCTCGGTGCGCGTCGGCGGCGACAAGATGGACGAGGCCATCATCGCCTACATCCGCCGCAACCATAACCTGCTGGTCGGCGAATCCTCGGCCGAGCGGATCAAGCAGCAAATCGGCACGGCCTGCCCACCGGAAGACGGCAACGGCGATTCGATGCAGATCAAGGGCCGCGATCTGATGAACGGCGTGCCCAAGGAACTCATCATCAATCAGCGGCAGATCGCCGAAAGTCTCGCCGAACCCGTCGGAGCCATCATCGAGGCGGTCAAGGTCGCCCTTGAGCACACGGCGCCCGAACTTGCCGCCGACATCGTCGATAAGGGCATCGTCCTCACTGGCGGTGGTGCCTTGCTCGGCAATCTGGATATGGTTCTCCGCAACGCGACCGGCCTGCCGGTTTCGATTGCGGACGAGCCGCTAAGCTGCGTCGCGCTGGGTACCGGGCGCGCGTTGGAAGAACTGAAGTCGCTGAAGGGCGTGTTGTACCAGCAGTATTAGGAACCGGGACCGGCGCGGTTAGGGGAGGAGCGCCACGGTCCATTTGGGGGTTTGAGCGTTGAGAGCGCCTAAAGGAAATGTCCTCAGGGTTGCCGTTCCCATCCGGAACGTTCTGCAGCGCTTTGCCTTTGTCCTTCTCATTGGTTCGGCCTTTGCGCTTATGCTCCTGGGTCGCCTCGACAACGCGGTCGTTGAACGGGTTCGCCTTGGCATAGTGGATGCCTTCGCGCCGGTCATGGACGTGGTCTCGCGGCCGGTCAGTGCCGTCAACGCGCTGGCCGACAACATTAGGGAACTGGCCAACCTCCGGACCGAGTTGGCCCGCGTCCAGGCAGAGAACGAGCGCCTGCTCCAGTGGCAGACTGTGGCCCGGCGTCTTGAGGCCGAGAACGCTGCCTTCCGTTCGCTATTGTCGGCCAAGTCGGAAACCTCGTCCTTCCTGATTGCGGCGCGCGTTGTTGCCGATGCCGGCGGCCCGTTCGTGCGCACGGTCCTCCTGAACGCCGGTCGACGCGACGGCGTTCGCAAGGGCCAGGCGGTCGTGAACGCCGAAGGTCTGGTCGGTCGCATTGCCGAAGTAGGGGAACGTTCCTCGCGGGTCCTTTTGCTCAGCGATCTCAATTCGCGGGTGCCGGTCGTCAACGAACGTTCCGGTCAGCGCGGCGTCCTTGCCGGCGACAACTCAGAGTGGCCGCAGCTCGTGTTTCTGCCCAACCAGGCACAGGTTCAGCCGGGCGATCCGGTCGTGACGTCCGGGGTGGGCGGTGTGCTGCCTCCTGGCCTGCCGATCGGGATCGTCGCCGCGACAGGTGACGGAGTCGTTCGAATACAACCGTTGGTCAATTGGCACCGGCTGGAGTTCGTGCGGGTTGTCCGCTACGAGTTGCCGCGGATCGACGGGACGCCAGATCAGCGCTGACATGTCGGACACCGTCTCCGATCGTCTGGCTCAGATCGCCCGCAACGGCACGCCCGGGCTGCTCACCCTGTTCCTCGTCTTCTTCAGCTTGGCGCCGTTCAACTTTCCCGGCAGTGCGCTGATGATGCCGCCGCTCGCGTTGATGGCCGTTTTCCATTGGGGAATCTACCGCCCTGATCTGCTCCCGGGACCGTTGGTCTTCGTTCTTGGGTTGCTACAGGATGTGCTCTCCGGTGGACCGCTCGGGATGTGGGCTGCGGTATTTCTGGTCGTTCACGCCGTCATGGCGGCGCAGCGCCGATTCTTCCTGGGAAAGAAGTTCGTCGTCGAGTGGCTGGGATTCGCGCTGGTCGTCCCGGTCGTCTTCTTGGCGACTTGGCTGATGGGTTCGGCCTATGTGGGTGCGTTCGCCGATCCGGGATTGATTCTGATCCAGGCGCTGCTCACGGTGGCGTTCTATCCCGTCATGAGTTGGTTGATGAGCGTTGTGCGCCGCACGGTGGGTCGGATCTGATGAAGCGCGACGCGAATACCCAACGGACATTCACGCGCCGGGCGTTGCTTCTGGGCGGTGCCCAGGGCGCGCTCATGGTCGGACTTGCCGCGCGCATGTACTACCTGCAGGTCGTCGAGTCCGAGCAGTACAAGCTGCTCGCCGACGAGAACAGGATCAACTTGCGGCTGCTACCGCCGCCGCGCGGTCGCATTCTCGACCGGCGCGGCACCGAGCTCGCGAGCAATCAGCAGAATTATCGCGTGGTTCTGGTTGCCGAACAGGCGCGCGACGTGTCGCAAACGTTGGACTCGCTTTCGCGACTTATTCCGCTGGAACCACGTGACCGCGCCAAGGTCATGCGTGAGGTCAAGCGCCGGCGCTCGTTCGTTCCCGTCACCGTGGCCGAGAACCTGAGCTGGGAGGAGTTTGCGCGCGTCAACGTCAACGCACCTGATCTCCCTGGCATCCAACCGGACATCGGCGAGTCGCGCGCCTATCCCCATGGCCAGACGATGGCGCACGTCATCGGCTACGTCGGTGCCGTTAGCGAATCTGATCTAACCGGCGACCCACTGCTCGAGCTACCCGGCTTTCGCGTCGGCAAGAGCGGTATCGAGCGGACGCGTGAGGACACGCTCCGTGGCTCGGCAGGTGTCAGCCGTGTCGAGGTGAATGCCTATGGTCGCGTCATTCGCGAGCTCAACCGGCGCGAAGGCCAGCCGGGTGGCGATGTCCGGCTCTCGATCGATGCCGAATTGCAGTCGTTCGCCATGGAGCGCCTGGCCGACGAAAGCGCGTCTGCCGTTGTGCTCGACATTCATAGTGGTCATATCCTGACGCTTGCCTCTACGCCCGGCTTTGATCCGCAGGCTTTCAACATCGGACTGACCCAGCAGGCGTGGAGCGACCTCACCAGCGATCCGCGCAACCCGCTTCTCAACAAGGCCATTGCGGGTCAGTACCCGCCCGGTTCGACGTTCAAGATGATTGTCGCCATTGCGGCGCTTGAGGCCGGGGTGGTGGCGCCCGACCAGAAGGTCTTCTGCTCAGGCCACGTGGAACTCGGCAACCAGCGCTTCCATTGCTGGAAACGCACCGGGCACGGCAACATGAACCTGGTTCAGGCCATCGAGCAATCCTGCGATGTCTACTTCTATGACATCGCCAAGCGGGTCGGCATCGACCGGATTGCCGAGACCGCGAGGCTGTTCGGGCTCGGCGACACGACCGGAATCGAGATACCTGCGGAGCGCAAGGGGCTCGTGCCGACAAGAGCCTGGAAGCAGGCGAGAATCGGCGAGGCGTGGCAGCAGGGCGAAACCCTGGTGGCAGGGATCGGGCAAGGATTTGTTCTCACAACGCCGCTCCAGCTCGCAGTGATGGCTGCGCGGATCGCGAACGGGGGAATTCCGGTGAAGCCGCGGCTGATTGTCGATGGTGAGGCCGCCCAGACGCCTGCTGCGGAGAGCGAAAGGCTTCCTGTCAGTCGCACGTCCCTCGAACTCATGGCGGAGGGCATGCGCCGGGTATCAAACGTCCCGACGGGTACCGCATTCGGCTCGCGCATCCGCGAGAAGGGAATGGAAATTGCGGGCAAGACCGGAACGTCACAGGTTCGCCGGATTACGCGCATCGAGCGCGAGACCAGAGTTCTGCGCAACGAGGAGCTACCTTGGGAAGAGCGCGACCATGCGCTGTTCGTAGCCTTTGCGCCCGTCGAGGCGCCGCGTTTCGCCGCGTCGGTTGTGGTGGAACACGGTGGTTCGGGCTCGCGCGCGGCGGCGCCTATCGCGGGAGATCTGCTGCGGCGTACTCAGGAAATCGACAAGGCCATTCGCGGTCGCGTTGCGTCCGGAGCGCCGGGACCTGAGGAGCGGGGCTAGCCGATGGCGCTGGTAGACGATCGCCGCCACGACATGACCTTCTTTCAGAAGGTCGCGAACACGAACTGGTTCCTGGTCATCTTGATCGGCCTGACGGCGGGATTCGGCATTGCGATGCTCTACTCGGTGGCCGGTGGCGACATGAGCCCCTGGGCCGGACGCCAGGCGATTCGCCTTGCGGTCGGCGTCTCGCTCATGCTCTTCGTGGCCTTCATCGACATCCGCATATGGATGCGGCTTGCCTATCCGCTCTATGCGGTTGGGCTCGTCCTGCTGCTCATCGTCGAGATCATGGGCGAGGTTGGCATGGGCGCGCAGCGCTGGCTCGATCTCGGCTTCTTCAACTTGCAGCCGTCCGAAATCATGAAGATCGCCATCGTCCTGGCGCTGGCCCGCTATTTCCACGGCCTGACCGCCGAGGACGTGCAGCGCTTCCGCTGGCTGATCATTCCGTTATTCATGGCCCTTGTGCCGGCCGGTTTGGTCCTGATCGAGCCGGACCTGGGTACAGCGATTCTCCTGCTCATGCTGGCGACGGCGATCCTGTTTGCCGCCGGCGTTCTGTGGTGGAAGTTCGCGCTGGTCTTTATCGCGGCGGTGGCCGCGATTCCATTTGCGTGGGATCGCCTGCACGAATACCAGCGCGAGCGTGTGCTCACGCTATTCAACCCGGAGCGCGATCCGCTCGGCGCCGGCTACCAGATCATGCAATCCAAAATCGCGCTCGGGTCGGGCGGCGTATGGGGCAAGGGCTTCCTGCTGGGGACGCAGAGCCATCTCAACTTCCTGCCGGAGAAGCACTCGGACTTCATCTTCACGACATTGGGCGAAGAGTTCGGGCTGGTGGGCGGCCTGATATTGCTGGGCCTGTACACGGCGATCCTGCTCTACGGTTTCGCTGCGGCGTTTCGGGCACGCAGCCAGTTCGGGCGCCTCCTCGCCGTCGGGATCACCACAACATTCTTTCTCTACGTTTTCATCAACGTCGCGATGGTCATGGGGCTCATCCCGGTGGTTGGCGTGCCTTTGCCGCTCATTTCGTGGGGCGGGAGCGCGATGCTATCGATACTCATTGGCTTCGGCCTGCTGCTCAGCGTCTACATCCACCGCGACATTCCGATTCCACGGCGACCCGGACTCGATCCGACCTGACGCTCATGGACTGGATTCGCTCCGCCCTTTCTGCTTGATTTAGAGGAAGGAGGAGCACCATGAGCAGCGCGACAGAACTCGACGATATTCCGATGCCTTCCGGCCGCATCGAAGGGCCCTCGGCGTGGTACGGCAACGAACTCGCCAAGCGAGACGACTGGATGTTCCGGCTGTCGCGCGACGACATCGCGGAACTCGACAAGGCGATCGACGCTTCGGCAGATCGCGAGATCAAGGACATCGACAAGGATGCCTTTCCGCTTCCCAAGCTGGCGGCGCGCCTCGACGCACTGCTTGACGAGTTGATGGACGGGCGCGGCTTTACGCTGATGCGTGGCCTGCCGATGGACAAGTGGGATACGGACCGCGCTGCGCGGGCCTACTGGGGCATCGGCGCGCATCTCGGCGCGCCGCGGTCCCAGAATGCTCGAGGCGACCTGTTGGGCCACGTGATCGACCTGTCGCGCACGACCGAAGATCCCACCGCGCGCATCTACCAGACTTCCGAACGTCAGAACTACCACGCCGATTCGACCGATATCGTCGCACTGCTGTGCTTGCAGAAGGCGATGGAGGGCGGGGCCAGCAGCATTCTCAGTTCGGTCACGATCTACAACGAGATGTACGATCGCCGTCCGGATCTGGCACGCGAGCTCTTCTTTCCGTTCTATATCGACCGTCGTGGCGAGGTGCCGGAGGGCAAGGACCCGTGGTACCGCATGCCCGTGTTCAGTTGGCACAAGGGGCTGCTGACGACGCACTTCACCCGTACATATACCGATTCGGCCCAGCGGTTCGACGATGTGCCCCGTCTCACCAAGGCGCAAATCGAGGCGTTGGACATGTTCCAGGAGCTTTGCGAAGACCCCGATATTCATCTGAACATGGACTTCGAGCCGGGCGACATGCAGTTCCTGCAGAACTATCAGGTTCTGCACGACCGGACGGCGTTCAACGATTGGCCCGGCGAACCCGACCGCCGCCGCCACCTGCTGCGCCTGTGGCTATGCGCGCCGCGTGGTCGCGAGCTGCCACCGTCCTATCTCGACCGGCAGGAAAGCATCGAGATCGGCGATCGCGGTGGCATCGTGGTGCCGGGCACGCTGCTGAACGCCTCGCTCGAGGTGCGCTAGCCGCCCGCGGCTGACTCGGCCTCTTCCAGAGCGCCCTGTAGGGCCAGCCACTCGCCTTCGGCGCCGGCGATCTCCTCGCGTACGGCGGCGAGTTGCTTGTTGAGTTCGGCCGCGCGGACGGCGTCGTCCTGGTAGATCGCCGGATTGGCGAGGTCTTGTTCCAGTTCCGACTTCTGCTTTTCCAGCGCCGCCACCCTGCTCTCGACCGCACGAATCTGTTTCTTGAGCGGGGCGACCCGCTGGCGCTCTTCGGCACGCGCCCGCCGCTTGTCCTGCTTGCTCTCGGCCGGTTTGGCGTCGTCGTCGTCGGATCGGTCGCGCGCCAGAACGTGTGCGCGGTAGTCGGCCAGATCGCCGTCGAAAGGCGCAATGCGGCCGTTCTCGACCAGCCAAAGTCGGTCCGCCGTCGCCTCGATCAGATGAGGGTCATGGCTGACGATGATGACGGCGCCGGGGTAGTCGTTCAGCGCCTCGACCAGCAGTTCGCGTGCAACCACGTCGAGGTGGTTGGTCGGCTCGTCCAGCAGCAGGATGTGCGGTTTGTCGCAGGACATCAGCGACAGCAACAGGCGCGCCTTCTCGCCGCCCGACAGGTCGGCGATGCGCGTTTCGCACTTGTCCGCGCCGAAGCCGAACGCGCCGAGCTGGTCGCGCAGAAGCTGCGGCGCGTCCTTGGGCCGCCTGCGCCCAAGTTCCAGAAGCGGTGTTGCCTCGGTGTCCAGCTCGTCGACCTGGTGCTGGGCGAAGTACCCGACGCGAAGCTTGTTCGGCCGTGTCTGTTCGCCAGACAGGGGGGCGAGCCGGCCGGCAAGGTAGCGAATGAAGGTCGACTTGCCGTTGCCGTTCGCACCGAGCAGCGCGATGCGGTCGTCGGGGTCAAGCCTCAGATTGAGACCCGATAGGACGGTGTGGTCGCCATAGCCGAGCGCCACGTCGTCGCAGGTGAACAGGGGCGGGGCCAATCCGTCGGGTGCGGGGAAGGTGAGCGGCGTGCGCTCCTCGCCCGGCGCCTCGGCGATGGGCTCCATCTTGGCCAGCATCTTCAGCCGCGACTGGGCCTGGCGCGCCTTTGTCGCCTTGTAGCGGAAGCGGTCGACGAAGCTCTGGATGCGTGCGCGCTCCGCCACCTGGCGTTTGCGCAGATGCGCATCCTGCGCCGCCCGTTCGCGCCGTGCCGCCTCGAACCGGTCGTAGTTGCCGGCGTACAGCGTGAGCTTGCCGCGGTCGAGGTGAAGGATTTCGGTTACGGCGTTGTTGAGCAGCGTGCGGTCATGGCTGACGATCAGCACCGTGCCGCGATAGCGCCGCAGGTAGTCCTCCAGCCACAGCGTCGCCTCGAGGTCCAGGTGGTTCGTCGGTTCGTCGAGCAGCAGGATGTCGGGTTCGGAGAACAGCAGGCCTGCCAGCGCCACGCGCATCCGCCAGCCGCCCGAGAAGTCGGCGCACGGTCGCTGCTGCGCGTCGTGATCGAAACCGAGGCCGGCAAGCAGGCGCGCCGCCCGCGCCTCGGCAGCATAGCCGCCGGTCTGCGTCAGGCGCTCATGGATCTCGTCCAGCCTGTGCGGATCGCTCTCGTTCTCGGCGGCGGCGCGCAGGGCGTTGAGCTCGGGATCGGCCGCCAGGACGGTTTCGATGAGGCTCGCCGGGCCTGCCGGCGCCTCCTGCTTGGTGATCCCGATTCGCAGCCGCGCCGGTACGTGGATCGCGCCCGCGTCGGCCTCGATCTCGCCGGTGATCAGCCGCAGCAGGGTGGTTTTTCCGGCGCCGTTGCGCCCGAAAAGACCCACGCGGTGGCCGGAATCGATGGAGACGCCGGCGTCCTCGAGGATGGGGCGCCCGGCGATCCGGTAGGTCAGGTTGTCGATCCGCAGCATGGGGCCGGGGTGTATCGCGTGCGCCAGGCCCCGGCAAGGCCAGCAACGAAGCGGCCTTCGCCCTTTCCCCTTGACCCGGTGCCCGCCAAACCCTAGGAAAACGGCCCTCAGGGGCGATTAGCTCAGTTGGTAGAGCAGCTGACTCTTAATCAGCGGGTCCGGGGTTCGAATCCCCGATCGCCCTCCACTTTTCCCGCCGGATGCGATGCCGCCGGGGCCGGGACGCACCCCGCTGCAGGACAGTCCGTGGCCGATTCTCCAGACGCCGAAACACCCGACCGCCACGACTTCGTCCGCACCATCGTGCGCGACGATCTGGCCGCCGGACGTCATGCGGCCGTCGTCACCCGGTTCCCGCCCGAGCCCAACGGCTACCTCCACATCGGGCACGCCAAGTCCATCTGCCTCAACTTCGGCATCGCAGAGGAGTTCAGCGGGCGCTGCCATCTGCGCTTCGACGACACCAACCCGGCCAAGGAGGAAGAGGAGTACATCGAGGCGATTCAGCGCGACGTGCGCTGGCTTGGCTACGACTGGGGCGATCACCTGCACTTCGCCTCGGACTACTTCGACCAGCTCTACGACTGGGCTGTCCACCTGATCCAGGAGGGCAAGGCCTACGTCGACGATCTCACGGCGGAGGAGATGCGCGAATACCGCGGCACGCTGACCGAGCCGGGCCGCAACTCGCCCCACCGCGACCGCAGCGTCGAGGAAAACCTCGACCTGTTCGCACGCATGAAGGCGGGTGAATTCGCCGACGGGGCGTGCGTCCTGCGCGCCAGGATCGACATGGCGTCGGGCAACATCAACCTGCGCGATCCGGTGCTCTACCGCATCGTCAAGAAACCGCACCCGCGCACCGGTTCCGCCTGGTGCATCTATCCCAACTACGACTTCGCGCATGGCCAGTCCGACGCCATTGAGCGCATCACTCACTCGCTGTGCACGCTCGAGTTCGAGGACCACCGGCCGCTCTACGAGTGGCTGCTCGACAACCTGCCGGTCCCCGCCAAGCCGCGGCAGTACGAGTTTGCGCGCCTCAACCTGACCTACACCGTGTTGTCAAAACGCTTGCTCATCCAGTTGGTGCAGGAAGGGCATGTGGCAGGCTGGGACGACCCGCGCATGCCCACGATCGCGGGCCTGCGACGCCGCGGCGTGCCGGCCGAAGCGATCCGTCAGTTCATCGCCAGCGTCGGCGTCGCCAAGGCGAACAGCACCGTTGATCTCGCGATGTTCGACCACGCGGTGCGCGAGGCGTTGAACGCAACCGCGCTGCGCCGCATGGCGGTGATGCGCCCGCTCAAGATCGTCATCGAAAACTACCCCGAAGGCGAGGGCGAGATGCTGGACGCGGTCAACAACCCGGCCGACGAGAGCGCCGGCACGCGCCAGGTGCCGTTCGGCCGCGAGCTTTACGTCGAGCGCGACGATTTCATGGAAGATCCGCCGAAGAAGTTCTACCGCCTGTCGCCCGGGCGCGAGGTGCGCTTGCGCTACGCCTACTTCGTGACCTACCGGGAAGTGGTCAAGGACGCCGCGGGTGAGGTCGTGGAGCTACGCTGCACCTACGATCCGGAAACTCGTGGCGGCGACGCGCCTGACGGGCGCAAGGTCAAGGCGACGCTGCATTGGGTCTCGGCGGCTCACGCCGTGCCGATCGAGGCGCGGCTCTACGACCACCTTTTCGCGCGCCCCGACCCCGGCGCCGACGGCCCGATTCTGGACGACCTCAATCCCGAGTCGCTTGAAGTGGTGGCGGACTGTATGGCTGAGCCCGCTGTTGCCGACACCCCGCAAGGTCAGGCCATTCAGTTCGAACGTCTGGGGTACTTCTATCCCGATCCCGACGGCTCGGCGGACAAGCCCATTTTCAATCGCACGGTGGGCCTGCGCGACAGCTGGGCGCGCATGCAGGCCAAGGGTAAGACCGGCTAGCGGGTTACTTGCCGATGCGGGGATGACCCGGGATCGGTTTGCCGAAGGACCTCTCGATGGTCTTGGTGCTGTCGGTCGCCAGGTCGATCGCCTCGGACAGCAGGCTCAGGATCTTGATGTTGTTGTCGAGAACGTGGCGCGCCTCCGGCCGCGTATCGTCGGCAATCCGGGTCGCTCGCTTGATCAGGTCGCCCCGCAGCAACGCAAGAATGTCTTCAAGCTTGTAGCCGTCAGGTTTGTCTTCAGTGGCAAGAAAATGCGTCATGGTCGTCGTCCAACAGATCAGATGGGGGAGGCGGGCGGATCGAGGCCCAGGGCTTTCTGCCCGAAGGGAATCATGCCGCGGTCGTAGTTCACGGCGATCTGGGTGGCAGCGGCATTGAGGTCGCGCATGTAGCGCTGCACCGGATTGCCGTCGAAGATACCCATCGCGCCCATGGTGGATGCCAAGCGTTCGAGCGCATTCTGACACATCCGCGTCGAAAACGCGCGGTCGCGCGTCATTGCCTGCACTGTGTCGGGGTCGGGACCGTGGCCCGCTTCACCCATGGTGCGCAGCCGGTGAATCTGCGCGCGCAGTACGCGCTTGGCCGTATCGACCTCCGCCATCGATTCGGCAAGCCGCAACTGGACCTGGGGCTGTTCGGCGACGCTGTTGCCTGTCATCACACCGACCCGCGTGCCTGTGATCTCGGCGTAGGCCTCAATGCCGCCCTCGGCCATGCCGACGATTGGGCCGAGCAGGCTGGTGCCGAAGTAGCCGGCCAACGGCAGCCGCCAGATGAAGGGATCGTCTTCGCGCCCGCCGGGCGGCTTGTCGCCCCAGAACGTAGCCATCGGTAGCACGCGGTGCGCCGGTACCTGCGCGTCCTTGACGACGATGTCCTTGCTGCCAGTGCCGCGCATGCCCGAGACGAACCAGGTGTCGTCCACCGTCCAGTCGCGCGCCGGCAGCAATACGAAAGACGGTTGACCCATTGCGTTGCCGTCGTCGTCGGTCGGCGTGCCGGATATCAGAATCCAGTGCGCATGGTCGATCCCGCTGGCGAACTTCCAGCGACCGGAGATCCGTACGCCGCCGCCGTCCGGCGACATCTTCACGCCCATCTGCACCGAGGCATTGGCGACCAGGACGTCGTGCCCGCCGCCGTAGATCTCCTCCTGCGCAGCTTCGGGAAATCGGCAGGCATAGCAATTGTTCGCGGCCACCACGGTGGCGATCCAAGACGTCGAGGGGCAGCCGCGCGCAAGCACTCGTCCCACATCGAACTGAATTCCCCAGGGCGTACCGTCGCCGCCATGGCGCACCGGTTGGAAGTGCCTAAGCAACTCGTTGCGATAGAGCGCAGCCATCGCGGAATCGGAAACACGGCGGGCGTGCTCGGTCTCCTGCGCCCCCTTCTTCAGGTCTGGAACAAGAGATCGGGCGCGTTCGAGGACGGGCGCCCAGCGCTCTTCGGCGTCGTTGACCGAGTGGCTCATTGCGCGGCGCTGATCTTCCCGTTGCCTGACAGCAGGACGGCGATGGGCCGCGTCTTTTCGAAGTGGGCAAAGACGATCATGCCGATCACCGTGATCGGCACGCACAGAATTGCGCCGACGATCCCCCAAAGGCTGCCCCACACCACCAGCGACACGATGACCACGAACGGGCTCACGTTCAGGGTGCTGCCCATGATGCGCGGTTCCAGCAGGTTGCCGATCGCGAACTGGGTGGCGCCGAGTGCCGCGACCACGATCACGAAGGGCACCGGCGATTCGAACTGCACCAGTGTCAGGAGCGCAGGAAAAATCACGCCCAGCATCGAGCCCACGGTCGGAATGTAGTTAAGCAGGAAGATCACGAAGGCCCAGAACACCGCGAAATCGACACCGACCAGCGTCAGAATCACGAAACTGATCGCGCCCGTCATCAGGCTGGTCAACGTCTTGATCCAGACATAGGACTGGATCTGTTGCTGCATGTGCTGGAGGAGCGCCCGGAACTCGCTCTCGCGCTTGCTGTCCTCGAACATGGCGCTCAGCTTTTGGTCGAACGTGCGCTGCTCGAGCAGCAGGAAAATCACGTAGATCAGGATGATGCCGGCGTTGCCGACGATTCCGGTCGCCGTCGCGGCGAAGTTCGAGGCCAGTTGCCTCAAGTCTAGCTCGCCCAGCATCTGCCGCAGTTGCGGCACTTCGGTCAGCCCGAAGAACGCGGCGACACGTGCGACGAGATTCTCGATGTTCGTCTGATAGCCCGGCGCCGCCTGGATGACCTGGGCGATGTTGTCGCTGATCAGGTTCCCGACGGAGACAAGCACCACGATGATCGCCAGCGCTGCAGCTGGCAGGTTGACCCAGTCTGGCAGCCGGAAGCCGCCGATTCGGATGCGGCCGAACAGCCGCACCAGCGCGTCGATCAGGTACCAGATCATCACCGCCAGCGCGAGCGGGATCAGGATATCGCGCCCGGTCACGAGCAGGACGATCGACAGCGCGACAATGCCGGCTGACATGCCGAATGCCATCAGATTTCCCGGAGCTTGCACCGTCTTCCCCTTACTTTCCCGGCGGACAATCTAGCAGTTTTGCGCGCAGGTGCACCGAGGTTGGTATACTGGGCCTCGGGAACGAGAAGGAGACCGCCGTGACCCAGGTCAGCGCCCAGCAAATGATCGACGTGATCGACCGCTATTTCGACGCCGTGGACAATGGCGACGTGCCAGGCACGTTGGCGGAATTGACCCCCGATTGCGCGATCACGGTGGTGACGGACGGCGTGACTCACCAAGGGCGAGATACGCAGATCAAGGAGATGTTCGAGCGTCGCCTGACGACGGTGGATACTGCCTGGCACGGCAATCGCCGCTACGTCGCCGATCCGCAAACCGGGACAGCGACCACACGCTTCGATGTCCGCCGGACGTCGACGGACGGTTCGCAGATCGCTATGGACAACATCAACTTCTTCGAGTTCGAAGGCGACAAACTGCGCCGCATCTCGATCTGGATGAGCGGCGAGAACACCCTGCGCTAGGTCGCTGAACGGCCGGTGAAGCCGCCGTCGACCAGGATCTCGGTCGCCGTCACATACTTGGCCTCGTCGGAGGCGAGGTAGAGCGCGGCGTAGGCAACGTCCCAGGCATCGCCCATATGCCCCATTGGGCACATGGCGTTGCGCCGCTCGATGGCCTTTTCGATGTCGCCGCCGTGATACTGGCCGGCAACGCGGTGTTCGACCAGCGGCGTATGCATCAGGCCGGGGATCACCGTATTCGCGCGAATGCCCTTGCGGATGTACTGCATCGCTACGCCCCGAGTGAACTGCACCAGGCCGGCCTTGGAAGCGCGATAGGCGATCAGGTCCGATCCGTAGTAGGTCATGCCGGCTATCGAGGCGACGTTGACGACCGCGCCGTTGCCCTGGGCTACCATCACTGGCAAGGCGTACTTGCAGGTCAGAAACGCGCTCTTCAGGTTGAGGTCGACATTCGCGTCCCAGGCCTCCTCGCTCATCTCGACCGGGCCGCCCGGCACGGAGCCGCCGACATTGTTGTGCAGGATGTCGATGCGGCCGAAGGCCGCGACGCAGGCTTCGGTCATCGCTTGAACCTGATCGGATTTGGTGACGTCGGTCGCGTGGGCGATGCAGGTGCCGCCCTCCTGCTTGACCAAGCGGGCGGTCTCGTCGGCCGCCTCAAGATTGACGTCGACGGCGAAGACCTGCGCGCCCTCGCGCGCGAACAAGGCGGCGGCGGCTTTGCCGTTTCCCCAGCCCTCGGCGACCGATCCGGCGCCTACCACCAGCGCGACCTTGTCCTGTACCCGTCCCGTCATTCGCTCCTCCGCAAAAGAAAAGCGGCGCCGCCGCGCCGCTCCCCAGGTGTTCGTGGGTTTTCTATTTCGCCGCGCCGTACACCATCCACGGCGCCGACGCGACGCGGGAGTTGTCCAGAATGACGGCGTCCTTCGCGAACCCGGCCTTCACCGCCGGTTCGATGAGATCCATGTCGTGCAGAGTGCCCCAGAACGGCTCGGCGTTATAGTGCGTGCTCCAGTCCCGCGTGAAGGCGGTAAACGGTTCGGCGTCCTGGTTGAAGAACGGCACGTCGCCGTGCAACACAAGTCCGCCCGGCGCCAGAAGGCGGTGACACTCCTGCATGATGTTGTAGAGCGCCTTGTGCGAGGTCTCGTGCAAGAGGATGTGCGACACGATCAGGTCGAACGATGCATCGGCGAAGTCTGTGGCTTCGGCATTTTGCTGCGAGAAGTGAATGGCCTTGCCGAGGCTTTCCGCGCGGGCGTGTGCGTAGCGCAGTACCGGCGCTCCAACGTCGATGGCGTGAATTTCGGCGTCGGGAAAGGCCTCGGTGTAGGGCAATGTGCAGTGCCCCACGGCACAACCCATGTCGAGAATCCGTCGCGGCCGGAACTCGGGACGATGAGTCTTGATCCACTTGATGACGGCAAGGCCCATGTCCTCGTTGTAGGGGCCCATGCTGCCCATCGCGAACATGTAGACGCCGGGGTCATAGATGGCGCCCGCAGTGACGTCGTCCTCAGCGCGGTCGGTGTAGTAGCTGCCCGGCATGAGGTGGATATCGACGGCGGTCTGGTAGCGCGGAATCTCCAGGTCCGGATTCAAGCGCAGCGTGCTGTACCGCGCCTTCTTGCGGATCGTCCTGGCCCTGCCGCGCAGATCGTCGAAGTTCCGGTAGGCGACCGACTCGCCGGCTTCCTGCTTGAGTTCCTGGTACAGCCGCGACAGTGAACCGGAAAACTGCCAGTAGGGGTCGCGACGCATGCCACGGTGAACCTCGTGGCGGTTTCTGGGCGCATGTCCGAGCGCTTTCAAGATCGCTGGCCCGACGCGGTGGTCGTAGATCGCCTGGTTGCCTCCCTGGACTTCCTTGGTGACGTGCTCCTTGAAGCTGAAGACGAACTCCATCCGCGCGGACTCGTCATGGTCCGTGGGCGGAAGCATGGCGTGGTTGCCGGGGAGGGGCATATCGTACTCCGTCTGGGCGTGTGAGCACGATCCTAGCATGCCGGACCGGCCAACAGCAGGTCAGGTTGTGCCTGCAGCCGGCTCGGTCCGGTCGCGCCGGTGTGCAAGGATCGCGGCATTCAATTCCGCACCGAAGATGAACAACAGGGCGCTTGCGTGGAAATAGACCAGGGTCAGGACCACGCCGCCGAGGCTGCCGTAGGTAACGTTGAAATCTGTCAGATTGGCTAGATAGAGCGAGAACGCGGTCGCCAGTCCGATCCACAACAGAGCGGTTAGCAGCGCACCCGGCCACACGTCGCGCAATCGCTGGCGGGCGCACGGCAGCAGGGCGTGCAGCACCGAGAGGATGATGCCGATGATCGCTACGGCAACAAGGTCCCGGGCGGTGCCGACTGCGGTCTGGACGCCGATCGGGATTTCCACCGCCGAAGTCACGACAGACCAGATCGCCGGCCCGAGAATAACGCTCAGCGAAAGGACAAGCGTCAGCGACCCGCCGGTGACGACGATCGCCAGGCTCTCGAGCCGCCGTTGCCAGAACGGCCGCACCTCGACGACGCCGTAAGACCGGTTGAGGACGTGCCTGACCGCTTCGACGCCGCTCGAGGCGACCCACAGCGCGCCGACGAAACTGAAGGTCAGCAGGCCTCCATGGCGCGAGGTCAGCACCTCCGTCACAGCGGGCATAAGCGCATCGCCGACCCGCTCCGGCACCAGGTCGAACATGCGATCGACGAAGGCCTGCGCTGTCTGCGGCTCGCCGACGAAGCCCGCCAGGGCCGTCAGGAAGATGAGGAACGGAAAGAACGACAGCATCGCGGTAAACGCCATGTGACCGGCGTAGAGGATGCCGTTGTGGCGGTTGACCCGTCCAATTGCGCTGGCCAAGACCCTCAAGATTGGGGGCATTCCTGTTGTTGCCTCTCGCCCTCTGCTAGTGTTGCCGCATCGTAGACGGGGCTATCGTAGCACCGCCGGAGGGCGGCCGGGCGGTGCAGGGTCGGGGGATACGTGATCAGGGTTCGTTCAGTGGCCACCGCGGGATTCGCGCTGGCATCTTCATTATGTATTGCGGGATCGGTGTTCGCTGCCGGCTATCAGGTCGGCCAGGACAGCATCTCGGGCGCCGGCGTTGCACAGGCCGGAGGGGCGGCTGCGGCCACCGACGCGTCGACCATCTACACCAATCCGGCCGGCATGATCCGCTTGACCGAGCGGCAATTCGTTGGCGGTGGACATGCGCTCCCTCCGTCTCTGTTCGGCGATTCGATCGACTTCACGAATGGCGGCACGATCACCAACACGGGTGCCGCGGTCACCGGCGGTGATGGCGGGGAAGGCGCCGTCGGCACTGTCATCCCCAACCTTTATGCCATGTGGCCGGTGCGCGACGACCTGCGCGTTGGGATCGGCATCAATGCGCCCTACGGCCTGGCGGTGGACTACGAGGAAGACTGGGTCGGCCGCTACAACGAGCTCGGCGCCGCGGTCCTGACCGTCAACGTCAACCCCTCGGTCGCCTACCGGGTCAACGAGCGCTGGAGCGTCGGCGGCGGCGTCAGCGTGATGTACAGCCGTGCCCGGCTGACTCAGGTCATCGATTTCGGGCGAGCACTGGGCGGCGTTTCCGGCACTCAGGACGGCAGCAGCGCCTTCTCCGCGGATGATCTCGGTGTCGGATTCAATCTCGGCGTGCTCTACGAACTTAACGCCAATACGCGTATCGGCGCCCAGTATCGTTCCGGCTTCGACTTCCACTACAAGGGCGACGTCGACTTCACCGTTCCCGCCAACGCGCGCGCCGGGTTGGACGGAAACGGTCAGACGCGCGCCTTTACCGATGGTGGCATGCGGGCTGACTTCCCGATTCCCGAAACCGCGTCGGTCAGCATCTACCACGACGTTCCCAACTCGAAGTGGGCATTCATGGGCGACATCACCTGGACGCGCTGGGAGGTCTTCGACCATCTCGTCTTTGTCGCGGACGAGCCGCAGACGTCGACAAACATCATCGCGACCTTCTGGGACAACACCTATCGGGTATCCGCCGGTGCGACCTTTGAGTGGTCGCCGAAGCTTCAGTTGCGCGGCGGTCTGGCATTCGACGACAGCCCGATCAAGACGCTTTACCGCGGTTCCGGCGTGCCCGATTCGGACCGCGTGGTGACCGCAGTTGGCGGCGGCTATGCGCTCCGCGACAACGTGACGATCGACTTCGCCTACCAGCACATCTTCTTCAAGACGGGCCGTGTCATCAATCGCGTGGGTACGGGATCGCGGCACATCGGCACGTTCGACAACCAGGCGGACTTCCTCTCGCTGGGCGTCACCTGGAAGTTCTGAGGCCTACTTCGTCTCCATGACCCACACGCCGTCCCAGTCGTCGGGCGGCGGGTTGGCGATGTAGTGCTGGACGCGCTCGCGGTGCATGGAGGATGGCGCATCGCCCGGGTGGATCTTGAGCACTTCGTCGAAGCCGCCGAGTGCCGTCTGCCAATCTCGTTTTTTCAGGGCCGCGGTGGCGTCCGCGTAGATGGCGAGCGCGCGATCCAGCTCCGGGAAGGTCTCATCGGTGTGATGGCCCATCGCTTCGTAGATCGTCACCGGTTTGTTCTTGCCCTTGACGCGGAGCAGGTCGATCTCGCGTAGCACGTGTTCCTGCTTGAGGTCCGCGACGGTGAACTCGGACAACAGGACGTGCGCCCCGTAGAATTTGGTAGCGCTCTCCAGACGGGCGGCCAGATTCACGGAGTCGCCGATCACCGTGTACTCCATGCGTCGGGTCGAGCCGATGTTGCCTACCACCACGTCGCCGGTGGAGATGCCGATCCCGATGTCGACGGGGTCCATGCCGCGGTCTGCACGCCGAGCGTTCAAGCGGCGCAGCGCCACAAACATATCGTTGGCCGTGTTGACCGCGTTGTCGGCGTCGAACTCGGCGTTGAAGGGCACCCCGTACAGCGCCATGATCGCGTCGCCGATGAACTTGTCCAGAACGCCTGAGTTCTGGAAGATCACCTCCACCATCTCTTCGAAGTATTCGTTCAGCATCGACACCGTTTCGCGCGCGCCGAGCTGTTCGGACACGGTGGTGAAGCCGCGCACGTCGGAAAAAAGGATCGAGACGTGCTGGTCGGCGCCGCCGAGCTGCGCCTCGCCGCTCTCAAGGAGCTGATCGACCACTTCGGCGGACATGTAGCGCGACATGGTCGAACGGACACGCTTCTCCGACGTGATGTCCTCAATCACCATCATTGAGCCGATTTTCTCTTCGCCCGAATCGAGCAGGGGCATGACCGAGACGTTGACGGACGCTTTCTCGCCATCCGGCAAGACGAGCTCGGCGTCGACCATCGCGTCTTGAAGTCCGGTGCGCTCGACGCGTTCCAGGCTGGCCATGACCCAGGCGTTGTCGCGGCCCAGCACTTCCTCGACGGTCTTTGAGGTGAGCGCATCGCGCTCCATGCGCAGGATACGCAGGGCCTTCTCATTTACGGTCAGAATCTCGTGGCGTTCGCTCAGGGTCAGGACGCCGTTGCTGGTGCTCTTGAGAATCGAGTCGTTGTAGTTCTTCTCGTTGAGCACGTCTTCGAACAGCCGCGCGTTCTCCAGCGCCACTGCGATCTGGGCGGTGAAGGCGGCGAGCCGTTGCTCGTCGCGGGGTCGGAACTGCCCGCCACGCTTGTTGAGAACCTGCGTGACGCCAAGCTTCTCGCCGGCCTTGTTGACGATCGGCATGCAGAGGATGCTGCGCGTCCGGAAGCCGGTTCGCTGGTCAACGGCCTTGTTGAAGCGCTCGTCAGCATACGGATCTGAGATGTTTTCGGTCACGCCGCTGGTAAAGACGGCGCCGGCGATGCCCTGATCGGACGGTACCCTGAGCTCGCGCGTGTCCAGCCCCTCCGCAACGCGCGACCATAACTCGTCCGTCTTGGCGTCATAGATCAGGAGCGAGGACCGCTCCGCGTCGAGCAATTCGGTCGTCGCGCCGATGATCCGCGTGAGCAGCCGGTCGAGGTCGAGTTCGCCGGCGAGATCGTGAGAAACCTCTAGGATTCGCACTTCCTCGCGCAGGCTTTCCGTCATCAGGTTGAAGCCGCGGTACAGCTCCGCGTACTCGTCGGTGCCGGTCACCTGGAGCTCGTTGTCGAACTCGCCGTGCTCGACCTGCTTCATGGCGTCGATCAGCCGTGCCGCCGACCGCGACACTTCCGACGCCGTCAGGATCGACATCGCAAGCGCGCCGCCCATGCATACCAGGACGACGCTCGCGACCCAGAGGAGCAGCGGGCTCATCTGGCCGAGCGTGATTTCGTAGCCCAACTGCGTGAACAGAAGGTCGACCTTGGGCACGATCGAAACCGCGAAGAACAGCAACGGGAGGGCGGCGACGAAGATCGACAGGTACAACAGCTTGTTGCGCAGGTTCACCGAGATGAGCTCCTGCCGGTGTTGTTCTTCGACGCTTTCGCAGTAGCCCCACATGCGTTCGACGACCGGCGTGATGGCGCGCGCGATGACGAAGAACTCGATGATGGCGTGGGTCGGTGAGGCGAAGAACAGGATCGTCGCCACGAATGCACCGATCTGCCAGGCCGCGAATCCCATGCCGAACCATTGGTTGCCGAGCCACAGGACCAGGAAGACAAGGGCAGAAGCGGCCGGTCCGTGAATGAACGTGACGCGGACGAAGGAAAGGAAGGGAAGGTTGAGCGCGCGAACCAGCGCGCGCGAGGAGTCCCAGTTGTCAGGCGTGCGTCCGGCGTCCAGCAGCCTCAGAGTGCTGCCGACGGGCCGGTAGTGGCGCGCGATCACGTAGATGTCGAGGACGACGTAGATCGGCACGATCACGAACACCGCGACGATCAGGTACGTCCATTGCTGGAGGGTGAATTCCAGCCCGACAAGAGCGAGGAAAAGGGTCACGACGACGGCGCCGCCGGAACCGGCCAGATAATAGCCGATCAGTTGCCAAAGCAGGCGGCGCGCCGAAACCGGCGTCGCGCGGCTTTCGACGTCCGCAGTCGTTCCATTGCCCGGCACGGCGACCATGGTCTGCTAGCTGACTTCCCCAATAGTCGTGGCCACCGGCAGCCGCCAGCGACGGATGGATGATAGCCCGCGTCGTGCCCCGCATCCACGAACCTGCTGGCCAAATCCCTGTTTTTTGGCGGGTTTCCAGTTGTTTGGGCCCGATCTAGGCGCCTGTCGCCCGTTTCGGTTGTTTGCCGGCGAAGGCGTCCCCATAATCCCGCAAAGCTTGGAGGAAAACATGGCTGTCGCCGAAGTCGAACTGCAACACAGGATTCTCAAGGCCAGGCCGGCCACGGCCGAGGCCTTGGAGGGCTATGGCTATCTGATCGGCGGCTCGAAGCGCGAAAGCGACAATGCGGGCTACTACGGCGAGGCGGTGCGGACCACCAAGCCGGCGCCGTTCAAGTCAAACGATGACACCTCGCTGTCGTTGGCAACGATCAATCCGCGCCCGATGCAGGTGCGCTGGATGGAGTACCACAACAAGCACACCCAGACCTTCATTCCGCTCGAGGGCAAGCCCTTCGTCGCCGTGTTGGGCAAGCCCACCTGCCGTCGCCCGGATGGGTCGTGGGACGACAGCGTCGAACAGGCGCCGGTGCTCGACGACGTGGAGGCGTTTTATTTCGACGGCTCGGCCGGGTTCGTCATGAATATCGGGACTTGGCATGAATTCCCGTTCGCCGTCGAGAACGAGACGAATGTCGTCGTCATCCTGACCAACGAAACGACCGACAATCTGAAGAACGTGGTCGACGGCGAGGCGCATGGCGACGACCTGTGCAAGCGCGACCTGCAGAAGCGCTTCGGAATCGTCTTCGAAGTAGAGGTCTAGTCTAGCGGACCTGGACGACGCGAAAGGTGCGGAGCACGCCGTCGTGTTCCGTCACGCTGAGGTACTCGCCTTCGACGATCGAATGTCGGTCGAGCTTGAACAGCGGTTCGTCATCGTCCGCAGGCTGCCCGTCATAGCGAAAATGCCAACCTTGGCCCACGTGCTGAAGGTGGCCGTTTTCATCGCCCTCGTTTTCCCAGAACCGGCGCACCGTGCACTTGTCCTTGTTCTCGCGCCATTCCTCGGCGTCTAGGTGGCCTTCGGCGTCCAGCGGCGCGACGAACTCATAGCCGCGTGAACCGCTGCCTTGCGGAAAGTCGTGGTCTCGTGCGAGTTCGAGTCTGACGTGCTTCAGCGGCATGAACGCTCCTTTCAGATAGTCGTTTGATCTTGGCTCGAAGGCGCCGCGCCCGCGTTGACGAGGGTCAAGGCCGGGTCAGGCCTCGGTCGACGATTCCAGCGCGTCGATGTCCGGTATGGACACCCGATGGGTATTGGGGAGCTCGATCAGGCCTTCTTCGCGCAGCGCCGTGAATGTTCGGCTGACCGTCTCGATCGTGAGGCCGAGATAGTCGGCGATGTCGCTGCGGCTCATGGGCAGGTCGAAGGATGCGCCGTTGACGCCACATTCGGCGACATGACGCAGTTGCGCGAGCAGAAAGGATGCTACGCGTTCTTTCGCCGTCTTGCGGCCCAGGCAGAGCATCTGTTCCTGCGCGGCCGCCAGTTCGTCGTTGGCGATCTCAAACAGCCGCTCCCGCACCGGCGGCATTTCGTCGAGCAGTCCCTCGAGATCACCGACCTTGAAGCGGCAAAGATCGGTATCGGTGATTGCCTCCGCCGAGTAGGCGTAGGTGTCGCGCGCCGCCAGCCCGAGGAAATCGCCCGGCGCCAGAAACCCGGTAATTTGCCGCCGACCGTCGGGCAGCAGTTTGAAAAGCCGCACGTGGCCCTTGGAGACGTTGTAGACGTACTTGGCCTCGTCGCCTTCCTCGAAGATCGATTGGCCGCTGTGTACCTGGGAGTGCGCCACGATCGTGTCCAGAACCTCGACACGGTTCGTATCGATCACCGAGCACATGGCCTTGTGCCGCACCGTGCACTGGGCGCAGCGGCGAGGCAGGCGGACCTTTGCCGTTTCTATGTGCTGCTCTGGCATTGTGATCGAACCCGCAAAAAAATACTCGTGGGGAATTGATACACCGCAAGTACGGGGGCGTACAGGGCGGGCAATCATTCGCCCATGGCAAAGACCTTCGTGACGGTTGCCCCGCTCGGCCCCAAGGAAATCGATCTCGCTTACCCGCTGGTGGCTCTTGGCGAGGTTCCGTTGTCCCTAGAATCATCGAGATCCTTGGCTCTGGACCTGTTCAGCCGCCGCGACCAGGGGCAGGCCTGCGGCGTGATGACGACCCGGCGACGCGGCCAGATCAGGGGATTGTTCACCTACGAAGTGTCGACGTCGATCTCCCCGTCGCTCCTTTGCGTGGGGCACCTCAGCGTCGGTGAACCCCTGGAGAGCATGGTGCCCTGGGACCGCCTGCTGACCTCGATTGTCGACCTTGGGCGCGAGAACGAGTGTGCCGCGGTGCACATCGGCTTGCCGCGGGACCGTTCGTGGCTCCTGGATCAGTGGCACGACCCCGAGGGGCGCGACCACCCTATCGCGGTCGCCTGCACGGTCTCGCGCGAGAGCGCGACGCAGCCGCTACGCCACTAGCCAGCGCACGACTTCAAAGACGACGATCCCCACGCTGGCCACCGCGCCGAGCGCGGGAACGACCAAAGGCACCCGAAATCCGGTCGGCGCCGGTGCGGTTGATTGGCGCCGTCTGATCGTAAGCAGCGAAAGGTTGACGAGCGCGAAGACTGTCAGAATCGTCATCGACGCGAGCTTGGCGAGGGTCACAAGCGGCGCGACGGTTGCTGCAATCCCGATGGCGAGCGTGACAAGCGCCGTCGCGACAAGCGGCGTTCGGGTCCGCCGGTTTACCCTCCCGAAGAGCATTGGCAAGTCGCCGCTACGGCTCAGGCCATAGAGGATTCGCGACGCCATGATCATCTGGATCAGGGCCCCGTTGGCGATCGCCACCAGACTGATAGCGCTGATGATTTGCGGGGCGCCTGAAAACCCCGTTTGCAGCACCAACGCCAAGGGGGCGTCGGAGCCCGCCAGCTCTGTCTGGGGTACCACGAGGATGGTGACGACGGTGACGGCGAAGTAGAGCGCCGTCGTGGTCACCAGTGTGATGACAATGGCGAGTGGCATCGTGCGTGGCGCGTCTTTCACCTCTTCGGCCACGTTGACCATGTCCTCAAATCCGATGAAGGCGAAAAAGGCCACCAGGGCGCCGGCGGTCACCCCAATCCAGGCGGTTGCCGTCGCGTCTGGGAGCATCGAGGGCAGGGCCGCCGGAAACCGCTCAAGCGCGGGTCCGCCGACCCACAACACAAGGGCCAGGCCTACGAGTTCGACCACGGTCAGCAATGCCGCTGCGCTCGCCGCCTGGGTGATGCCCCAGGCTGCAAGCAGTCCCAGCAGGGCGGTCAACGGCACCACCACGGCGAACCCGGGAATATCGATAAACGTTCCGGCATAGCCGACGGAGCCGCGAATGACCGTGGCTGCGGAGATGGTGCCGGCCAGGACGACCATCAGACCGACCAGGGTGGCCAGCCGAGCATTGCCGAACGCCTCGAGGACGTAGACGGCCTCGCCCGCGCTTCGCGGGTATCGGCTGCACAGTTCGGCAAAGGAAAGTGCGCTGAGGCCCGCCAGGACGGCGGCGAGCACGAAGCTGAAGGGTGCCGCCGATCCGGCCTGCGCTGCAACCTCGCCGACCAGAACGTAGATCCCGGCACCGATGGTGGTGCCGATCCCGTAGAGCGTGATGAGGGGAACGGAGAGCGCGCGCCGGAGCGACGGCTCCCCCTCGAAGACCTTCCTGTTCTGACCCGCAGGCAAGAAACGCCTAGTGCGACATCATGACGGGCACGGTCATGTGCTCGAGCACGTGCCGCGTGGCCCCGCCGAAGACAAGCTCGTTGAGCCGGCTATGCCCGTACGCCCCCATCACGATGAGGTCGCTGCCGGCATCGGCGGCCGTGTTGATCAGGATGTCGCCGATCGACAGATCGGCATGGATCGACTTTGTCTCGACCTTCAGGCCGTGGCGGGCCAAGTGTGTCGCGATGTCGATGCCCGGCGTGCTCGCCTTCATGTTGGCGCTGACCACTAGGATCTCGCTTGCCTTTTCCAGCAGTGGCATCGCGTCCGCGGTCGCCCGCGCAGCTTCGCGGCTGCCGTTCCAGGCCAGCAGGATCTTGCTGCCGATGGTGCCGTATTCTCCGACGCCCGGGATAGCCAGCACGGGACGGCCCGATGCCAGTGCGAGGTCGCCGGGCAGTCCCTCGTCGCCCTTTGGCAGGTCGTCGCCTGGCACCGTCTGGCCGACGATGACAAGGTCGGCATAGAAGGCCTGTGCCGACAGCGCGTCGCGGGCGAAACCGCGATCGGTACGCCACTCGGCCGAAATCCCGTTCTTTCGAGCCGCGTCGTTGAACATCGCTTCCGCCTCCGAAGCCTTGGCTTCGGAGTCGGCCTCGTAGTCGGCATAGACCTGGGCCGGGAGCTCCGCGCCGACGTATCCGGGCACGACAAGCGGTGCGGTCGTGTAGAGGCCAACGAGGTGGGCTTCATGGCGCTGGGCTAGGGCGGTCGCCGACGCAAGCCGGGCTGCGTTGCGCGGGTCGTCGGTAAGGTGCAGAAGGATCGTCTTGATGGTCATGGGTTTCCCCCAATTTGTGCTGACGGTGTAGCCTAGGCGCGCGAGCCCGATAGGGCGTTGAGCGGCGTCAAGTTACCGGTGGCTTCGGATCCAGGCCGTTGCCTGTTCGCGTGCGTCGGCCAACTGATCGTCGTCCAGGACTTCCGCAATTGCATCGCGGCTTTGCGCGGCCGACGGGTATCCTCGATCGGCGGCGATGAAGAACCAACGATAGGCGTCCTTCAGGTCGGCGTTGATGCCTTCTTGCGGGTGGGACAGCAGAAGCCCTGCCTCGTACTGTGCCTCGACGACATCCTGCGCCGCGGCGCGGAGAATCCAGCCAAGCGCGATGGCGGCATTTGCCTCAACGCCCATGCCGTCGCGGTAGAGCACGCCCGCATAGTACTGAGCGGTGCCATACCCGGTCTCGGCAGCGGCCAGGATGTACTTCGCTGCCGCCCTCCGCTCGCCCTGCTGCAGCAGGTCGAAACCCAGAACGAATTCTGCCTGGGCGTAGCCCTGCTTGGCCGCTTCGGAAATCCAATAGAGCGCCTCGGTGTCGTCTTGCTCGGTGCCGAAGCCATGGCGGTACATCGTTCCGACGTAGAACTGCGCCTCCGGATCGCCGGCCTTGGCTGCGGGCAGCAATTCGCGCCAGGCCATGATCCTGTTGCCGGCAAGGAACGCTTCGATACCGTCATCGACGTCGGCGTAAGCGTTGGTCGCGGTCGCCATTGCCAGCGTGACGAGTAAAAGAGCTGTCCAGTGCTTCACGGGCTTCTTCGGCATGTCGGCGTCCCCCTTGGCGTCGTGATGCGTCGTGTCGTTGTCTAGCACCAATTCATGGCTAACGTATGGTCAAGACGGCGGCGCCCTGAAGGTGTCCCGCACGCAGGTCGTCGAGCGCACGGTTCGCGTCTGCAAGAGCATAGCGTGTCACCGAGGTTCTGATTGGAATCCGGCCCGCTAGCGGAAGGAATTCTTCGCCGTCGGTGCGAGTCAGGTTGGCGACGGAGACGATCTCGCGTTCCTCCCAGAGGATCTCGTAGGGAAAGCTCGGAATGTCGCTCATGTGTATGCCCGCGCAGACCACGCGGCCCCCCGGCCGCACCGCGCGCAGCGCGGTCGGGACGAGGGCACCGACAGGCGCGAATATGATGGCAGCGTCCAGCGGCTCGGGCGCGGCTTCAGTTGAGTCGCCGGCCCAGGCCGCCCCGAGACTGCGGGCAAACGCTTGCGCCGCGGCATCGCCGGGACGCGTGAAGGCGAAGCAAGTGCGCCCCTCATAGGCTGCAACCTGCGCAACGATATGGGCCGCCGCGCCGAAGCCGAAGATGCCGAGCCGTCCCGGATCACCAGCCTTGCGCAGCGCGCGGTAACCAATCAGTCCGGCGCACAGCAACGGCGCGGCCTCGGCATCGTCCAGGCCGTTGTCCAGGGGGAAGCAGAACGTCGCATCGCACAGCATGGCCTCGCTGTAACCGCCGTCGAGCGTGTAGCCGGTGAATTCTGCGTGGCGGCATAGGTTCTCACGGCCGCCCCGGCAGAACTCGCACACGCCGCACGTTGAGCCCAGCCAGGGCACGCCGACGCGATCCCCGGCCTTCAGCGCGTCGACTGCACGTCCGGTCTCAATCACATGGCCGACGACCTCATGGCCCGGAACGAGCGGCAGCCTCGGGTGCGTCAACTCGCCGTCCACTACATGCAGATCGGTCCGGCAGACCCCGCACGCGTGAACCGCGATCAGAACCTGGTGAGGTTTGGGTGCTGGAAGCTCGCGGGCCGACAATTCCAGCGGGTTTCCTGCCTCTTTCAGGACCATGGCACGGTTTTTTGTGACATTGGTCATAGAGTAAATGTTCACCGTCTGCTGTGATGCGGCTTTGATTGCGGTCAACGCGCAGTCTCCGGGTCTCCGCGAGGCTTCGTCGAACAAAACTGGAGGCGCATGTGAGATTTGGTGTTCGTCGTTTGGTTCCGGTCCTGGCGCTCCTGTCGGTCCCCTTTGCCGCGCAGGCGTTCGATGCGGTGGAAGTCGGTCTGGTTCGTGAGGGCAACTCCTGCGAGCGCTGCGACCTTCAGGAAGCAAGCCTCAAGGATCTGAGCCTCAAGGATATCAGTCTTGCCGGAGCGAAGCTCGTTGATGCGGATCTCAAAGGCTCGGACCTTTCCCGTAGCGATCTGTCGGGTGCGGATTTGCGGCGCGCCGATCTGGAAAAGGCGACGCTGAAGGATACAAAGCTCGTCGGTGCGATCGGCGCGGGCGTCGATATGGAGAAGTCCGATCTCAGTGGCGCGGACCTCACCAAAGCCGATTTCCGCAATGCCGACATCGCCGAATCGCTTCTCATTTCCGCGATCATGGTCGAGACGGAGTTGGGCGGCGCCGATCTGAAGCGGTCGGACCTCTCGGGCGCTGATCTAACGGGCGCCAAGATGGAGCGCTCCAATCTCGAACGATCCGTCCTGCGTGGCGCAACGCTCAGCGGCGCGGATCTCACACGCGCGGAACTCGATCGCGCCGATCTGTCCGGCGCCGTCCTGAGCAACGCAAACATGCGCAACGCGCAACTCAAGCGCGCGAACTTCACGGGCGCGGATTTGAGCGGCGCAGATCTCTCAGGGGCGGTTCTCAAACGCGCCGTGCTGTCGGGCGCCAATCTCGAAGGTGCCAAGGGGTTGCGAGCGCGGCAGCTCGAGGATGCCTGTGGTGATGCGCAAACACGGCTACCGGACGATTCGTTCGTTCTCAAAGAGTGCCGGACCGACTCCGAGTAGTCAGGCTGCTGGCGGCGGCATCCGGTTCTTGAAGTCGAAGGCGTCGGCGCACGGCCCCTCGGCCCTGATCAGGTCCAGGCGCCTCCGAGCCTCGTCCACGGTCGGGATCGAGCCAGCCGGGTGCCACCAAAGAACCAGGTCGCGGGCCCCAGACGGGATGAACCATTGTTTGCGCGCGGCGAATGCCTTCGCATGGTCGCTGCGGTATGTGTAGGCATGCAACGCCTCGATGCTTTCCCATACCGACATGTTCAGCAGGACTGTATCGCCCATTGGCCGCATGGCGGTCGAATCGCCGCTCGCGTCCTGCAGTCGCCAGACAAAACCGGGGCTGGCGTCGGCCAGACGGTTGAGCCGTTCCAGCTGATCGACGAAACCTCTCATCTCGGGGTGGTCGAGCGGCTCGCGCATCGTGGCGACGTTGAACTGCGCCACGTGATAGCCCGGCATGCGTTCAACCCTCGTAGTAGCCGCAGGTGACGAGCACCTTGCCGTCGCGGTCACTACCGCGCCGGTCAGCATGTTCAAGGGCGTCGACAATTTGCTCCAACGGATACACGCCCGCGACCTTGGCGCTCAGGGTCCCATCGGCGACGAGGGATGCAACCTCTTCGCGCACAGTGCGTTCTCGCTCTGGGCCGTACAGCGTGTTGAACGTGCGTGACATCATGAAGCCCTGGAAGCGCAGGCCGCGTCCCAGCGACAGATCCTTCGGGATCACCGGATCCTCGCCGGCCATCAGCCCGTAGTTGACGATCAGGCCCAGCTCGCCGAGGCATCGGGCGATCCAGGCCGTCCCTTGACCACCGGCGACGTCGAGGCCGAGCTTGATGTCGGCGCCGTCCGTGGCTTCGGCGACCTGCTCGTGCATGTCCGGTCCGTCCATCACGATGGCATCCGCGCCGATGGCTTCCAACTCCGGGATGACGCTCTCGCGGCGAACTGCCGAAACCGTGCGCAGGCCCATGGTCTTCGCGAGTTGGATCGCATAGCGCCCGCACGCCGAGTTGCCGCCGTTCTGGACGATCCAGTCGCCGGGTTTGTGCTCCACAAAGGCATTGACCAGGAGCCAGCTTGTCACCGGGTTTACGGTGGCCATGGCGACCTGCAGCGTGTCGCCCCCCTCTACCCTGATCAGTTGATCTTCCGGCAACCGCATTTCGTCCCGACATGTTCCTGCCGACAGGGGAGGCAGGGCACGGTCGCCCACCTTGAAGCGCGTGACCTTGTCGCCAACCGCAAGTACCCGACCGACGCCTTCGGCGCCAGGCGAAGCGCCTGCCGTATTACCAGAGAAGGGCCGAACGCCTGTCACGCGATAGACATCCGCGATGTGTAGACAAACGGCTTCCATACCGAGGATCACGTCATGTGGTCCCGGCGCGCCGGTGTCCTCGTCCTTGATTTCAACGACGTCGCGGGGTTTGCCGAACGCGCCGTACCAGGTCACTCGTGCCACGTAGTTCCTCCCGAAGGGTTTCCGGGGAGTTTAGCGGTCCGGCTTGATGGGGCCAAAGGCGTGTGATTGATTGAATTGTCGCCGTTGCGATACGGCCAGGGAGCCCAATGAGGTGAGCGCAGTCGAGCGCGAAGAAGCAGGCGGATTGAGCCCCATCGAAGGCGGGCTCCTGGAACGGTTTCCGGATCCGGTGGTCGTTGTCGATGCGCGGCGCCATGTCGTCGCCGCCAACGAGGCTGCGCGCGAGTTCTTGCCTGCCGACTATTTCGGTCGCGACCTCGCCATGGCGCTGCGCCATCCCGAGGTGCTCGATCTCGTCAACGAGGCGCTCGACACCGGCATCGACGGCGCGCGCGAAGTGACCTTGCCGGGCGCGGTGGCGCGAACCTTCGATCTGCGCCTCTTCACCTTGCGCAACGATTCGACCGGCCGTCGGGAGGCCGTGCTCGTGTTCCGGGACGTGACCTCGGCAAAACGCTACGAGCAGATGCGCGCCGACTTCGTCGCCAACGTGAGTCACGAATTGCGCTCGCCGCTCTCCGCCATGATCGGGTTCATCGAAACACTGTGCGGCCCGGGCAAGGACGACGTCGATGCGCATGAGCGCTTCCTCGCCATCATGCAGGGTGAAGCGCACCGGATGAGCCACCTGATCGAGGATCTGCTGTCGTTGTCGCGGGTGGAGGTCAATGAGCACATCGCGCCGACCAACGATGCCGATATCGCTGCAATTCTCAGAAACCTGAAGGATGCGCTCGCGCCGCGGGCCGAGGAGCACCGCATGGCGCTCGACTTCTCCATCGAGAAGGACCTGCCGCATGTCGTGGGCGATCCCGACCAGTTGCATCAGGTTTTTCGCAACCTGATCGACAACGCCATCAGCTACGGCCACGACGGCACCCCGATCAAGGTCACCGCATACAAGGTCGATCGCATGCCCCGCGTCGGCACGCCGGGCGTCGCCGTCTCGGTCGAGGATCAGGGCGAAGGCATTCCTGACGAGGACATTCCGCGCCTCACCGAGCGTTTCTACCGCGCCGACAAGGGACGCTCGCGCAGCATGGGCGGCACTGGCCTCGGCCTGGCCATCGTCAAGCACATCGTCAGCCGCCACCGCGGGGCGCTGACCATCGAGAGCACGGTAGACGAGGGCAGCTGTTTCACCGTCACGATTCCGGCCAAGCACCGCGCCTGATCGTCAGGAACCGCAGTTTTCTGCGGCTCGAAATGTCACATAACCGAAACACAAGTGTCATAGAACGGACCTGTCCGGAACCTATTGTCCGCCTCGCCGCGCACATGGTTGGCAGCGGCGTGCAAACACGAACCAAGGACAGATACCTATGATCGGAAGATCAATCGTTATCGCGCTGGCGGCCGGCATGGTTGTCGCCGGTGCTGCGGAAGCCCGGGACCAGATCCGCATCGTCGGCTCGTCGACGGTCTTCCCCTACACCCAGGCCGTTGCGGAGGAATTCAGCAACATGTCGGGGCATCCGGCGCCCGTCGTGGAGTCGACCGGTACCGGCGGTGGCATGAAGATTTTCTGCGGCGGTGTTGGTGAGGGTCATCCCGACATCACCGGCGCCTCGCGGGCGATGAAGAAGTCCGAATACGAGCTCTGCCAGAAGAATGGCGTCTCCTCGATCACCGAAGTTCACATCGGCTATGACGGGCTTTCGATCGCCGTGTCGCGCCAGGGCAAGGCGCTCGACCTGACCAAGGCGCAGATCTGGAAGGCGCTCGCTGCGGAAGTTCCCGATGCGATTGGCAAGATCGTCAAGAATCCGTACACACGCTGGAGCGAAATCGACGCCAGCTTGCCGAACACCAGAATCCAGGTTTTCGGCCCGCCGCCGACCTCGGGGACGCGTGACGCGTTCGTCGAGCTTGTGATGGAAGAGGGCTGTGAGCACTTCGACGAGGTCAAGGCGCTCGATAAAGACCGGATGGAAGAAGTATGCAGCCGCATGCGCCAGGACGGTCTCTTCATCGAAGCGGGCGAGAACGACAACCTGATCGTTCAGCGTCTCGAGGCGGATGCGACAGCCTACGGCATCTTCGGCTACTCGTTCCTGTACGAGAACGAAGACAGGCTGCAGGCCGTAAACGTCGAAGGTGTGGCGCCGGGCTTGGACACGATCGCAGACGGGTCTTACAGCATCTCACGGCCGCTGTTCTTCTACATCAAGAACGCGCACCGGAATGTCATTCCGGGCCTCGACGACTTCATCAAGGAGTACGTCAGCGAGGCCTCGATGGGCCCGGGTGGCTACCTCGGCGAACGTGGCCTCGTGCCGCTCCCGGACGGCCCTCGCAAGAGCGTCCAGGATGGCGCCCGCAACGGCTCAATGCTGACGATGTAGTTGGGTTGGCGATGGGGCCGGTCCGGCGCCTCTTCCTCCCGAGGCGCCGGACCGGACTTCTTGCCGGATTAGTACACACAGAGGCCTCACGGAACGGACATGCTGCTCGCTGCACTGCTTCTCGTGATCGGCCTTTCGCTGCTTGCCTATTTCGGTTCGCGTTTCCGGGCCGTGGCTTCGGGGCGCAAGGACCTCCATTCCCTCCCTTCCTACCATGGCCTGTTTGTCGCGCTTTGGGTGGGTCTGCCGTCGCTGCTGATCATCGTCGTTTGGGTGGGGCTCCAGGAGCCGGTGATCGACAACCTGCTGCTCTCGTCGCTGCCGGAGGAGGAAATCGCCGGAAAAGACGTCGGGCAGGTCGGTTTGTTGCTCGGCGAAATCAAGAACGTCTCGCGCGGCCAAATCTTCAAAGAGCCATCGGCATCGGTGCAAGCGGCGGCCGATCGCTACGTTGCATGGCAGGTCATCGCCGATCGCGCGATGATCGCGGCAGCCTTGGCGATCGCGCTGGCCGCGGGCGCACTGGCCGCGATCCGCTTCCGGCCGCAGTTTCGTGCGCGACAGTCGGTCGAGCGCATCGTCACCTGGTTGATGGTGTTGTGCTCCGTCCTGGCGATCCTCACCACGGCCGGGATAGTCCTTTCCCTTGTCTTCGAGGCGCTGCGCTTCTTCGCGCGCGTGCCGTTCTGGGATTTCTTCTTCGGCCTCAGCTGGGAACCGCAGATCGCGCTGCGCGAAGACCAGATTGCCGGCGCCGGCGCGTTTGGTGCCATCCCGGTTTTCGCGGGCACGCTGCTGATCGCGTTCATCGCGATGCTGATCGCAGGACCGATCGGGCTGCTTGCCGCAATCTACAATGCCGAATACGCGCATCCGCGCTTCCGGGCGGTAGCGAAGCCGCTCCTGGAAATCCTCGCGGGGGTGCCCACTGTGGTCTACGGCTTCTTCGCCGTGCTGACGGTGGCGCCGGCGCTGCGTGAGTTCGGTGCGCTTCTTGGACTGTCAGTGGCCCCCAACAGCGCTCTCGCGGCTGGTGCCGTCATGGGCATCATGATCATTCCCTTCATTTCATCGCTGTCGGATGATGCGCTCAGCGCGGTGCCCCAGGCGATGCGCGACGGCAGCTACGCCATCGGCGCAACACAGGCTGAGACGATTCGACAGGTTCTGTTGCCGGCAGCCTTGCCCGGCATCGTCGGCGGCTTTCTGCTCGCGATCAGTCGCGCGATCGGCGAGACCATGATCGTAGTCATGGCGGCGGGCCTGATCGCGACACTGACCGCCAATCCGTTCTCGGGCGTCACCACGGTTACCGTGCAAATCGTGACGTTGCTCATCGGCGACACCGAGTTCGACAGTCCGAAGACGCTGGCTGCCTTCGCGCTCGGACTTGTCCTGTTCGTGGTCACCCTCGGTCTCAATGTCATTGCGCTGCGCATCGTGCAGAAATACCGGGAAAAGTATGAGTAGCACCGTCGCCGAAGACGCACCGAAGCCGCATTGGTCGGCCGGCGAGGCCGCGGCGCAGCGTTCACGCCGGCGCAAGGCGGCTGATCGTCGTATGCGGATCTACGGTATCGGTGCCATCGGCATCGCCCTTGGCTTGCTCGCCGTGCTCCTCGCGTCCCTGATATCGACCGGTGCCGCGTCGTTCGTTCAGACCCATGTTCGCTTTGACGTCGTCATTGATCCGTCGATGGTCGACGCAGAAGCGCCGGGCGAGGGCAACTATCGTGCGATCGTGCGCGACGGATTCGAAGCGCTGTTCCCGGAAGTCACCAATCGTCGCGACCAGCGCGATCTCCAGCGCATCGTTTCGTCCGGTGCCCAGTACATGTTGCGCGACCGGGTCGTTGCACAGCCCGATCTGATCGGCACGACGGTATCGTTGAAGGTGCCGGTTTCGGATCCATTCGACCAGTTTGCCAAGGGCGTCATTCCGCGCGACGTACCCGAAGAGCAGCGGCGCGTCAGCGACAAGCAGATCGTTTGGTGGGACGCACTCGTTGCCGACGGCCGAATCAGCAAACCGTTCAACTGGGCGCTGTTCTTCAATTCGGACAGCCGATTTCCGGAACTGGCTGGCCTGCGCGGCGCCATCGTTGGTTCGCTCTTCGCCCTGTTGGTCTGTTTCCTGATCAGCTTTCCCGTCGGCATCGCCGCGGCGATCTACCTTGAGGAGTTCGCGCCAAAGAATCGTTTTGTCGACGTGATCGAGGTGAACATCAACAACCTGGCCGCCGTTCCGTCGGTGATATTCGGCTTGTTGGGACTTGCCGTCTTCCTCAACTTCCTCGGCATGCCTCGTTCGGCGCCGCTCGTCGGAGGCATGGTGCTGTCGCTCATGACGCTGCCGACGATCATCATCGCGACGCGAGCCGCTCTAAAGGCCGTGCCGCCGTCAATTCGCGAGGCGGCGTTGGGTGTCGGCGCGTCGCGTCAACAAGCTGTATTCCATCATGCCCTGCCGCTGGCCATGCCCGGCATCCTGACCGGGACCATCATCGGTCTGGCGCAGGCCTTGGGCGAGACCGCGCCGCTGCTCTTGATCGGCATGAACGCCTTTATCACGTCGGATCCGGGCGGCCTGACCGACCCGGCGACGGCGTTGCCGACGCAGATCTTCATTTGGGCGGACAGTCCCGAACGCGGATTCGTATCCCGCACCTCAGCGGCCATCCTCGTTCTGATCGGCTTTCTGCTGGTCATGAACCTCCTGGCGATTTTCCTGCGCCAACGGTTCGAGAGAAAATGGTAGGAGACAGATGCAGCTGGAAGCCGCAGAAACGATAAGAATGGAGGGGACTGTCCCAATGGACGGACCGCATGAGGCAGAAGCCGTGAGCATGGAATCACCGGCCGCCGAGACCGCAATCCGCGACGTCAAGATCGCCGCGCGTGGCGTCGACGTCTACTATGGCCAAACCCACGCAATCAAGAACGTCTCGATGGACGTGGGCGCGAACGAAGTGACGGCGTTCATCGGCCCGTCAGGGTGCGGCAAGTCCACCTTTCTGCGTGCCATCAACCGGATGAACGACACGATCGATATCTGCCGCGTCACCGGGTCGATCAAGCTGGACGGGTCCGACATTTACGACCCGAAGGTCGATGTCGTGCAGCTTCGCGCCCGCGTTGGAATGGTGTTCCAGAAACCGAATCCGTTTCCCAAGTCGATCTACGACAACATCGCCTATGGGCCGCGAATCCACGGCCTGGTCTCGGGCAAGGCGGAAACCGATCTCGTCGTCGAAAGGAGCCTGCGCCGGGCCGGACTCTGGGAAGAGGTGAAGGATCGGCTGCCGGCACCGGGGACGGGCCTGTCAGGCGGTCAGCAGCAGCGCCTGTGCATTGCGCGAGCCATTGCCGTGGAGCCGGAAGTCATTCTCATGGACGAGCCCTGCTCTGCGCTGGACCCCATCGCAACCGCGCGTATCGAGGAACTCATCGACGAGCTGCGCGCGAACTACACGATCATCATCGTGACGCATTCCATGCAGCAAGCCGCGCGCGTGTCGCAGCGAACCGCGTTCTTCCATCTCGGCGATCTCGTCGAGTTCGGCAACACCGAGCAGGTCTTCACGATGCCGGCCGAGCAGAAGACCCAGGACTACATCACCGGCCGGTTCGGATAACCATAGGGGCTGACCGATGGGCGAGAACCACATCGTCAAGTCGTTTGGCGAAGAGCTCAAACAGATCGATCAGTTGATCGTCGAGATGGGCGGTCTGGCGGAAACGCAGCTCGCCTCGTCGATCCGCGCTCTGGTGCGGCGCGACGCCGAACTGGCGAGCAAGGTGGTGGAGGGCGACAAGCGCATCGATGAGCTCGAGCGCGAGGTCAACGACGATATCATCCGGGTGCTTGCCCTGCGTCAGCCCATGGCCAACGATCTGCGCGTTGCGATCTCGGCGCTGAAGATATCGAACGAGCTTGAGCGTATTGGCGACTATGCCAAGAACGTCGCCAAACGAACGCTAGTGCTGACCCAGTCGCCTGCGATGGGCGCCACGCTGACCATCTCGCGCATGGGAACGCTCGTCCAGGGGATGATCAAGAACGTGCTCGACGCCTACGTGGCGCGCGACGTCCAGGCGGCCGATGACGTGCGCCTTGCCGACGAAGAGGTCGACCAGCTGCATACCAGCCTGTTTCGGGAACTCGTCACCTACATGATGGAAGATCCGCGCAACATTACGCCGTGCACGCACCTTCTCTTCATCGCCAAGAACATCGAGCGCGTCGGGGATCACACGACCAACATCGCCGAAGGCGTTCACTTCCTTGTCCTGGGCGAGGATCCAGAAGATGCCCGGCCCAAACGCGACCGGTCGTCTCTCACGGTTGTTGAGCCGGGGGCGGCATCGCCCCGCGTGGATGAGGGCGATCAGTGAAGCCGAGTATCCTTGTCGTCGAAGATGAGCCGCCGCTCGTCGAGGTTCTTCGTTACAACCTCGAAAAGGAAGGCTACCAGGTCAATGTCGCCGAAGACGGCGCGCAAGCGCTCCACAAGGTGCACGAGGCGCCGCCTGATCTCGTGATCCTGGATTGGATGCTGCCCGAGTTGTCCGGGATCGAGGTGTGCCGCCAGTTGCGCGAAGATCCGGACTCGCGCGATATCCCCGTCATCATGCTGACCGCTCGCGGCGAGGAGGCGGATCGCGTCAAAGGCCTCGCCAGTGGTGCCGACGACTACGTCGTGAAGCCGTTTTCCCCAGCGGAACTCCTGGCCCGCGTTCGCGCGGTGTTGCGGCGGTCGACCTCGAGCGCCCCTGACGAGACGCTGACCTACCGCGATCTTGTGATGGACCTGGCGGCCCACAAGGTCACGCGCAGCGGACGATCGGTTCACCTGGGCCCCACGGAGTTTCGTCTCCTGCGGGTTCTCCTGAAACGGCCGGGCCGGGTGTTTTCGCGCGAGCAGTTGCTTGATCTGGCCTGGGGCCGCGACATCTATCTTGAGGCACGGACCATCGACGTCCACATCCGGCGCCTCCGCAAGGCACTTAACAATCCCGACGAACAGGATCTCATCCGCACGGTCCGCGGTGCCGGCTACGCGCTTGACGTCGGCGACTAGGCCAGCGACTAGGCCAGCGACTAGGCCAGCGACTAGGCCAGCGACTAGGCCAGCGACTAGGAAGGATGCCCGCCATTCGCTAGGGTCGCCTCGGCAATAGGGGAGGTCAACATGCGCAAGGGCTACGTCGACGCACCGGACGGACAGATTCACTATCGCGCTGCAGGTGATTCGGGGCCGCTCGTTATCTGTCTGCATGAGTCGCCGGTGTCGTCCTGGGAGTTCGAACGCGCGCTGCCGCTTCTCGGTGCACGCTGCCGCGCCGTTGCCTTCGATACGCCCGGCTACGGCCTCTCCGATCCGCCGCCCGAACCTCTCGACATCGCCGGCTACGCGGCGCGTATGCTGCCGGCCATCGAGCACTTTGCGGCGGGAGAGAAAATCGCGTTCGCGACTGTGCACACCGGCACCTCGATCGCGCTCGAACTGATCACGCGTCACCTCGCCGGCCGCACGACCCACGCCGTCTTCTCCGGTGTGCCGATGATCGATCCGGAACAACGCGACGCCTTCGTCAAGCGCGTGGGCGAACCGGCGATGGACGAGGAGGGCGAGTTCCTCAAAACGATGTGGCAGACGCGGCGCCGCAACTGGGGCGAGGACACGGATCTTGAGACCATTCATGCTGCGATCTCGCAGCACCTGACGATCTATCCGCGCTATCACTGGGCCTTCAAGGCCGTATTCGCCTACGACGGCCGCGCGGCGCTGCAGGCGCTGCGTTGCCCGGTCTATATCCTCAATGCCGAGGGAGACAGCCTTGCCGCGATCGACGCCCAGGCTGCAGAAGTCGTGGAAGGTGCCAAGTTCAAGCTGGTGCCTGGCGTCGGCGGCCAGTTGCCCTTCCGCGCGCCGGAAATCTACGCTGAAGAGGTGCTCGCCTTCATCGGCGCTTGATCATAAACCCTAGATAGTCCTGCGAATCTACTCTTTCGCGCATCTAGACGGTCGACTCCCGCCAGCCAGGCGCTAGACTGGCGGTCGGGGATCGTATTCGAACAACTTCGTTCCGAAATGGCACAAAAGATACTCATCGTCGAGGATGACCCGGCGCAGCTTCGCTATCTCGATACCATCGTTTCCAACCTTGGCTACGAGACGCTGACAGCGGACGACGGCGAGAAGGCCGTCGACCTGCTCATCCGGGACAACCGAAGTGGCGTCGATCTCGTCCTCCTCGATCTGGTGCTGCCCAATCTCGACGGCTTCGGCGTTCTGCAGCGCATCGACCCGATCCATCCCGACCTGCAGATCATCGTACTGACGATGAGCGGTGGGGTCGGCACCGTCGTGCAGGCGATGCGCAACGGCGCCACCGATTTCCTGGTCAAACCGGTGAGCCCCGAACGCCTTCAGATTTCGATCGAGAACGCGCTCAAGATTTCGACGCTGACGGGCGAGCTCTCGCGTATGGCGCGCAAGGTCAACGGCGAAATGACGTTCGGCGATCTGGTCGCCGTCGCGCCGGCCATGCGCAACGTGGTCGATCTCGCCAAGCGCGCCGCCGCCTCGAACATCGCCGTCCTGTTGGAAGGCGAGAGCGGCGTCGGCAAGGAGATGATTGCACGCGCCGTGCAGGGATCGAGCGATCGCGCGGGCAAACCTTTCGTCACGGTGAACTGCAGCGCCATTCCGGAGAATCTGGTCGAAAGCATTCTCTTCGGGCACGAGCGCGGTTCGTTCACAGGCGCGCAACAGAAACACATCGGCAAGTTTCAGGAGGCCAACGGCGGCACACTATTCCTCGACGAGGTCGGCGAACTGACGCCGGACATCCAGGTCAAGTTGCTGCGTGCCCTGCAGGACGGCGAGATCGATCCCGTCGGCAGCAAGCGCCCCGTCAACGTCGACATCCGCCTCATCTCGGCGACGAACCGCGACCTCATGCAATTGGTCGAGGAGGAGCGGTTTCGCGAAGACCTCTACTACCGGCTCAACATCTTCCCGATCCACGTGCCGCCGCTGCGCGAGCGACGCGAGGACATCCCGGCCCTGGTCGATGCCTTCGTCCAGCGTTTCGCCGCTTCCGAGAAAAAGAACGTCACCGGCGTTGAGCCGGCTGTGATGGACGCTCTCGTGAACTATCCCTGGCCCGGCAACGTGCGCCAGCTTGAGAACGCCGTCTTCCGCGCCCTTGTGCTGGCAGACGGAGAGCGGCTTACCGCGGACGATTTCAGACAGATCGTCGGACGCGTCGCGCAGACGCAAGCGCCCGGTTACAGCGCCGCCGGCCAGCCACCTTTCGCGGGGTTTGGCGCTGGCCACATTGGTGGCGGGAACGGTGCGTCGATCGCGGCGCTCGACCATCAGGGCGCCGTTCGCACGCTGCGTGACATCGAGGACGACGCAATTCGCATCGCGCTCGATCGCTACAACGGCCAGATGTCCGAGGTCGCGCGCCGGCTCGGGATCGGGCGATCGACCCTATACCGCAAGATCCGCGATCTCGGGATCTACGTCGAGCGTGCCTGAGCGGCCTAGTCGGCCGTCGTGAACGCCTGGAGCAATTCGGCCTGTAGCGCCGTGGCCCGTGACCTGGCGTCGGGATCAGGTGGCTGTTCGGCTTGCGTCATGGCGTGCAGGACATCGTTGAGCGCGCGCGCAACGCGCCCCAGATCACCGAACTCGAAGGTCTCGCAGGCGCCGGCCAGGCTGTGAACCACGCGATAGGCGGCGTCGAGGCCGGCTTCGCTCCAATCGCTCGCCTCCAGGGGGCGCCACGCCTCGTCGAGTGTTTCGCGCCGTTCCGGAAGCGCCGAGGCGAATTCGGCGCGCATGGCGGCCAGGGCAGCCTCAAGGCGCGGATCGCGCTCAGCCAGCGTGCTTTTCCCAGATCTCGCGCACCGTGCTGCCCAGTGTCCGCGGGTCGAACGGCTTGGGAATGACGCTGGCTGCGCCCAGCGCGAGATAGCGCGATACCTCCGCCGACTGGACCTTCGCCGTCATGAACACGATCGGCACCTCGGCCGTTTCAGGCCGTTTCCGGAGGGCCTCCATCGTCGCGAGGCCGTCCATGCCCGGCATCATGACGTCGAGCAGGACGATGTCGGGCTTGAAGTCACCGACGATGTCGAGGGCTTCGGCGCCGGATTCGCAGATTCGGACCTCGTACTCGCCTGAGTACTCCAGGGCGAATCGTGCGACCTCCCGGATGTCGGGTTCGTCTTCGACGTAGAGGATACGTTTGAGTGTTGGTTCGGCCATGGGTTCCGGCTAGGCCACGTGGTCGGTGCACAATACTCATGAACCCACGCAACACAATCATTGCGATTGTGGGCGCCTCGGCGGCCCGGATGGCACGCTTATTGTTGCGACTCATGTAATAAGGCGTCCGACACCGGTTTGTTGATCGGTCTCGGGACAGTTGTGCGCATTCCGCACAATGAGTGTCATGTTTTGGCACAAGGTGTGCGCCTGCGTAAGTGGTTGTTTCAGGAGGGCCGCGTTGCTCACTTCGGCCGAGTTCGTCGAGATCATCAAACGGCACGAGCGCTTCGCCAAAGGCGTGAAGGATGGCGCGCGCGCGGATCTCAAGCACGTCAACCTGGCCGGCCTCCGCCTGATGAACCTGAATCTGCAGGGTGCAATCCTTGCGGGAAGTGATTTAAGCCGCTGCACGCTTGTCGGGACCAATTTCAGCTATGCCGACCTGTTCGGTGCGCGCTTCGTCAAGGCCGACGCCTCCGGCGCCAACTTCGAACGCGCCGATTTGCGCGGCGCCAACTTCCAGGGCGCCAGCCTGCGCGACGCGAACTTCAACGAAGCCGACCTGCGGCCCGGCGTGATCGTCGCCAGCGAGCAAAAGCTGCGCAGCCTCGAAGGCTCGTCCATGTCGACCGCCGTGAAGAGGACGCGCGAAGCCAACGTCGACATGCACGGCGCCGATCTGGCCCATGCCAACTTCGAACTTGCCCAGTTGCGGCATGCCAACCTGAGCGGCGCCAACCTCGAAGGCGCGAACCTCGCACGGGCACGGGTGCAGGGCGCCAATCTTCGCGGCGCGATTCTCGCCGGTGTCGATCTGGCGGCGGTCGATCTGCAGGAAGCCCAGATCAGCCCCGGTACCAGCGTCTTGCCGGTCGACATGCAGCGCGCGCTTCGCGACCACGCTCTCTGGGTCGATTCCTTCGGCGCCGAGGGCAAGCGCGCGGACCTGCGCGGCATGGACCTGTCGAACGCCGATCTCAGCGGCATCTATCTCAGCGGCGCCGACCTGCGCGACTGCAACTTCGCCGGCGCGACGCTGTCCCACAGCCTGTTTGTGCTGGCTGACCTGCGCGGCGCGAATTTCTCCGGTGCCGACTTGCGGCGGGCCGAGCTCATGGGCGCCAACATGGCGGAAGCCAACCTGCGCGGGGCGCGGCTCAATTCTGCGACCGCCGAGGCGATCGAGATCAAGACCGCCGACGGCAAGCGCACCGGTCATTCGCAGGCGGCAAACTTCACCGGTACCCAGCTCGAACACGCCACCGTCAGCGACGGCAATTTCATGGGCGCGAAGTTCCACCACGCCAACATGCGCGGCATTACGGCGGAGCGCGCCAACTTCAGCCGCGCCGACCTGTCGCGGGCCAATCTGCGCGGGGCGCAACTGCGCGGCGCCGACCTTTCCGAGTCGACGCTCAACGATGCCCAGCTCGCCGGCGCCAAGCTCGATTTCGCCAAGCTTCGCTTCGCCCGGATGGAAGGTTTGCCGAACGTCGACGACCTGCAACTCACGGGTGCCGACATCACCGGCACGATCCTCGAGGAACTCCGCAAGGATCTGAAGAAGGTCCGCGCCGTCAGCTAGACGGCTCCTGCTCCGCGTCGAGGAACTCGCGCGCCAGTGCGCCGGCCCCGGCCGGATCCACTTCCAGAAACCAGTGTCCCCAGTCCAGCCGTTCGACGTAGCGGCCCTCGCGGATGACTTCGCGCGCGCGGCGCGTCGGGATCTCGATGTCGTCGCGTGTGCAGAGCACCAGAACGGGGTGCGTGAGCGCGCCTAACCTGGCCGCCATGTCGTGCTCGAAGACGGCGTGGTGTGCCCACCAGTGACGTTCGAAGTCGCGCACCGAGTCCGCCGCGTAGCGCCCGATCATCTCGTCGCTCACACCGGCCCAGCGCCATGCCGCCCATCCGGTCCACCGCGAGGCAAGGTGCGAGCCGTCCTGGGCCACGGGCTTGGGCGTTGCGAAAGTTTGTTTCTGCCGCGCGCGTTCCTCTTCTGTGTAGACCGCCGCGCCATAGAGGATCAGGCGACGAACCTGGTCGGGCCGTTGGTGCGCGACCTCGACGGCGAGCCTCGATCCCGTGTGCGAACCGAACAGGTCGACTTGGGGCAGCGCCAACTCATCGAGCACGCCGGCCAGCGCGGCCGCGTAGTCGTCCAGCGTGGTGGGAGCCGGCGGCGGGTCGGATTCGCCATATCCCGGGGTGTCCACGGCGATCGCTAGCCGGTCTGTCGCCATCTCCTCAAGGAACGGCCGGTACATCCGGCCGCTGCCGGGCGACAGGTGGAAACAAACCAGCGGCGGTCGCGTTGGGGCGACCGCGGGTTCGGCGACGTGAAGATGGAGTTGCCCCCAGCGGCCGTCGACGTACTGGCGGCGTGTGGTGGCCAAGCCTCAGGCCTGCGCGACGTAGTTGCGCAAGGCCTCCGCCTCGTCCTCGATTTCGGCGAGCCGAAACTTCACCACGTCACCGATGCTGACGATGCCCGCGAGCGCCTCGTTCTCGATCACCGGCAGGTGGCGGATACGACGGTCCGTCATCATCGCCATGAGGTCTGCAATGGTGTCCTCCGGCTTGCAGGTGACGACGTCGCGGCTCATCAGATCGCTGACCGGCAGCGCGTCGACGCTGGCGCCGCCGGCCAGTGCGCGCACGATATCGCGCTCCGAGAGGATGCCGTTGACGGTCTTGCCGTCCACCGAGATGACAATGACACCGATCTTCTTGTCTGCGAGAAGCGTGACGGCCTGCCCCACAGTCGTATTGGGACCGGCAGTCACGACGTCATGGCCTTTCTTGGCCAATATCGTCGAAACGTGCATGGCGGTCTCCTTCTTGATGGAGAGAGCCTACACCAACTCGCGCGAACCCCGATGCGTCGCGCGAGTGCGAGAGTTTGCGGGAATGGGGGCGAGTGCGCTCGCGCCTTGTTTTCCGCGGGTGGCGGGCAGGGCGCGCCGCCATGCCGCCGAAATGTCGCGGCGCAACATCGCCACATGGGAAAGGGTTTGGGGTGCAGAGATGCGCCCTTCCGGTCGGGTCAGCACGACCCGGCCGTCTGCCAGCGAAGCGGGATCGGGCCGCGCGCCGCGCACGTGGCTGCCGAAGTGTTCCGGGTGCGTGACCCCCAGTGCCGGCAGGACGTCCCACAGGAAGATCCGGTCGGTCATGCGGCTCGCGCCGTAGCAGCCCAGCCAGGTCACGACATGGCGGCGCAATGTCGCGTCGATTCCCGACAGCAGTCGGAGATCGCGCAGCCGCAGCGGCAGTTGGCGGCAGACCTCGGTGCCGAACAGCACGACATCAGCGCCGCCCTCGAAGACGGCATACGTGGCGTCTGCGTCGGCGGAGAGGTTCAACTCGCCGGCTGCCCGCAAGCCGATCCGCTGCGCGCCGAAATAGCCGCCCATGCAGTGGATCGCCCTCACATTGGCGAAGAAGGAACGATCGCGCCGCGCCGCAGCCGCGACGTTGGTCAGCGGACCGGTGGCGATCACGACGATTTCGCCGGGTGCGGCGGCGACGGTCTCGGCCAGAAAGGCTGCGGCCGGCGTGTGATGATCGCCAGGCGTTGCGGCACCGGCATGGACTGGAACGTCGCCCCGCGCCGCCCTCGCGAGCAGCCGTTCCGTGCACGCGACGACGGCGGTCAGGGGCGCATTTCCGAACGTGCAGGTCACGCGCGCCACTTCCACGTCGACGCGGCCGAGCAGGTAGGCCAGCGCGAGCGCGTCGTCCACGTCGCGGCCGACCAGCCCGCAGGCGTTGTCGCAGTCGAGGATGACGCGTGTCGGCATGCGACGGGCGAGAACCTAATGCGCCCAATCGGGCAGGGGAATCGCGGTCCCGTCGGGCGCGAAAAAGCGCCGCTCGGATCGACTGATGATGAGCCACTGCGCGTCGCCGTGTGTCGTGCGCATGCGATGGACGAGGTCCGCCGGTACCAGTAGGGCATCGCCGGCGCCGAGGGTCACCGTCTCGTCGCCCGCTTCCACGTCCACGTGTCCTTCGACCACGACGACGATCTCGTCGCAATCATGCTTGTGCGGTGGTCCATCCTCGCCGCCCGGTGCGATCTGGCGAACCGCGGACACTTCGTTGCTCCCGCCGCTGGCCGTAAGGGCGGCCAGCGATGCCGTCGGCGGTGCGCCGGCTTCGCGCGGAACGTCGGAGAGCTTGGTGTGGCGGGCAATTGCAAGACGAGCCATTTGTTTCCTCCCAGGCAAATATAGTAAAGGTGCTTTACTAAAATAGTCAAGTACATTGATCGCCTTGACGCGGCACAACGGAAAAGACGCAGAGGAACGGGAGGTCGCCGAACTCCGGGCGGGGCTTGTCGATCACGTCGGCGTGCCGCTGTGGCGCGCGTCCCAGGCATTCGTCGGGTTGATGATGGCGCGCTACCGGGCGCTCGGGTACGACGACCTGACTCAGGCGCATTCCGGCCTCTTGCCGCACCTCGACGTCGAGGGAACCCGCCAGACTGTGCTGGCCGAACGCGCCGGGATCACCAAACAGGCCATCGGGCAAATGATTGTGGAACTGGAGGCGCGGGGCTACGTCAAGCGCGTCGCCGATCCGACCGACGCCCGCGCGCGCATCGTGCGCTACACCGCAAAGGGCCGCCGGTTCGTGCGCGACGGCTGGGAGATCAAACGCGACCTGCACGAACGCTGTCGCGACATCGTCGGCAAGAAGGATTTCGAGACCTTCGTCCGCCTGGCCGAACGGCTGGCGAACGGTCTGGAGGGAGACGTGGACGCGTCCGGCTAGAGCGCGTCGATGTTCTGACCCACTACCGAGAAGCCGAGCACGATCACCTCGACGTCTTTTGCCCAGGCATCCTCACCGTGCATCTTGATCCACTGATCTTTGAAATGCAGTTGCGCATCGCCCGCGCCGCGAACCGCCATGCCCTCGGCGGCTGCATCCGCGCCACTGATGGCCTGCGCCGTTTCCCGGCGGACGTCTTCGACCAGAAGCGTCATCCGCGAGGCCCAGCGCGGCATGTGTAGGGCGGGGCGCCAGCGGCCCTCGCCTGCCTCGCCGTCGCTGCGATAGACCACCGCGTCGCCGTCCAACCGGTGCGGTTCGCGCACCCACAGCCGGTCGCCGGGCGTTGCTTTCGTCCACACGGTTGGTTTGCCGCTGCGGCCGATCGCCTTGCGGCGGGTCTGGGTCTTGAGCCCTTCGCGCAGCGCCCGCACCATCGCGGGCGTGAACATGATGGGCCGGTCGGTCACGTCGGACCTCCGGGAAGCCTAGGCGATGTGCGAAGTGTGGTTTTCCAGATACCAGCTCGCGATCTCTTCGCGGGTCGCGATCCACACGTCGGGCTTGGACTGCGCATACTTGATGAACTCGCGCAGCGCGCGGATTCGGTAGGCCAGTCCGGACACGTGCGGATGCAGGCCGACGTTCATCATCCGTCCGGTCTTTGCGCCTTCCTCCCACAGAACGTCGAGCTGCTCCTTGTAGAGCTGCAGCACCTCGTCGGTGGTGAAGCCGCGCCGGTGGAAATGGGTGAAGTCGTTCACTTCGTTCGTGTAGGGCGTCGACACGATCGGTCCCGACGTCGTCTCGATCAGATAGGGCTGATCGTCGTTCATCAGGTCGCAGTAGAAGATGAGCCCTTCCTCGGCGATCAGGTCCGGGGTGTTGAGCGTGCCGCGCAGGCTCGACGACAGCCAGCCCTTGGCCTTCTTGCCCACGACCTTCTCGTAGACGTCGAGTGTCTTCTTGATCACCTCGCGCTCGGCGTCGATGTCATGCGCATGCTTCCACAACAGTTCGCCCTGCTCGTAGTTGTGCGCGACGATCTCCCAACCCTTGTCGACGGCGTACTTCACCATCTGCGGACGCTCGAGCGCGGTCTTGGCGTTGATCGTGCAACTGGCACGGGCGCCCAGTTCCTCGAACACGTCGTACATGCGCCACACGCCGATCCGTTGGCCGTATTCGCGCCATGAGAAGTTCGGCCAGTCGACGACGTTGCCCGGCATCGGATCCGGCAGGATCGGCGGCCCGCCCGCGTAGTACGCCTCGCTGTTGTCCTTCACCATGTCCCAATGCTCGAGGTTGATGGTCAGGATCAGCGCGACGCGCGCGCCGTTGGGCCAGCGAAGCGGCTTGCGATCGGGCAGGGGGACGTAGTCGTACTTCATGCCGGATTCCTCGATGATCTTCTTCGTTGTTCGGTTGCCGTGGGTACCATCCCGTACCGGTTGCGGCGGGTCAATCGGCGGCGCCTCGTTTGACCCGTCGTGGCCGGCTTCCTAGAGTCTGCCGCCCTTGGGGAGGAGACCACGATGACAGATACGCCGACGCCCGCGATCGGGCCTTGGGTCGCGTCGACGATCGCTGCGCCCGATGTCGACGCCGTCGAAAAGACCTACGTCGACTGGCTCGACTTTCGCGTGGTGCATCGCGGCACCGTTTCGGCCGACGCCGCCCAATCGTGGGACGCACCGAAGAACGCCGGCGCTAAGGTGTCGGTGCTCGAACCGGCGAGCGGCAAGCAGAACTTCCTGCGCATCGTCGAGAATCCGTTGCCCGACGGCTACAAGCCGTTGACGACCTACGGCTGGGCCGCCTCCGAAATGGTTTGCCAGGACGTGGATGCGCTGCAGGAGAAGCTCAAGGGCTCGCCGTTCGAGATCATCGGTCCTGCCGCCGACCTGGATCTCATTCCCGAGATACGCGCCATGCAGGTGCGCGGCCTCGCCGAGGAGGTCTTCTATCTGACCATGTTCAAGGAAGACCTGCCGGAATACGACCTGCCGGAAGCGCACTCCTTCGTAGACCGCATGTTCATCGCGGTCCTCGCTACCGACGGGCCTGAAAAGGTGCAGGGCTGGTTCGACCGGCACTGGGGGATCGCAGCCGGCGTCATCGCCGACACAAAGCTGTCGCTGATCGACGATGCTTTCGGCGTGCCGCACCGGACGCTGGACCTGCGGCTCACGGTGACGACCATGCGCTCCCGGAGTCTGGTCGAGATTGACGGTTATCCGCCGCAGGCTACTGAGCGGCCCGGTGTCGAGGGGCACTTGCCGCCGGCCAACGCGATGATGTCGGTCGCGGTGGATTCGCTCGACGGTCTCAGCTTCGACTGCGTCACCGCGCCGATCCTGCGGCCCGAAGCGCCCTATTTTGGGCGGCGGGCGGCGACCACCCGCGGGGGGATGGGCGAACTCATCGAACTCGTCGAACGCGATCCCAGTTGATCCAAAGGGCCCGGTGGGGTGGAAATCCGCGCTGTGGTCAAGGCTCAAAAGGGCGCGGGGGATCGCTTGACGGGCATTTTTCCGGGCCATAAAAGAACTGCAACGCGGGGAAATCGGCAAAAAAACGTTGTACAATCCGACCCGCGGTAGACAGGGGATTTGCTGCAGCGCCGAAGAGCGCGGCAACAGGGGGGACTAGGGGCTTGGCACAGTCGCTGCCACAAGGCGACCAATCCGCAATGACGATCCAACGTGCCAGGCGGGGCCCGGCATCTCATCACACGAGGAGCCTTTCGTGACCGATACAACGGACCAGCAACCAGCTGCAGCGCCGGCCGCCCCCAAGGGCGGGACACGCGGTGACGCGGAGACGATTCCCGTTACGCAGCAGACGATGCAGACGCTGACCAAGCGTGTTCTGGAACTGATCTTTCTGCTCTTCTTCATCAGCACGCTGCTGTTCTTCCTGCTTCGCTTGACCGGCGACCCGGCCGCCGTGCTTGCTGGCGAAACCGGCGATCAGGAACAGCTCGAACTCATCCGCAAGCAGTACGGCCTCGACAAGCCGCTCGTCGTTCAGTACGGCGTCTTCCTCTACAAGATGGTGCAGGGCGATTTCGGCAATTCGCTCGCCAACGCCCAGGATGCCCTCGGATTGGTCATGGAGCGCCTGCCCACCAGTTTCACGCTCGTGATTATCGCCTTCACGGCGAACCTCATCATCTCGATCCCCCTCGGCGCGTGGCTTGGCAGTCGACCCGACCGAACGGGACGAAAACTCGCGGCGACAGCCGTCTTCATCGCGCAGGGCATACCGGGTTACATCACCGGGCTCATACTCATTCAGATATTCGCGGTGGAACTCCGATGGTTACCGTCCATCGGTAACCAGGGGCCGCTCAGTTGGATCATGCCGGCGATAACCTTGGCGGCGTTCCAGGCGCCGCAGGTCGTCCGCGTGATCTCGGCCAACGTGGCTGAAGCGATGCGCGAAGACTACATTCGGACGGCGCGCGCCAACGGGGCGGGCTTCAACACGCTTCTATGGCGGCACGCGTTGAAGAACGCGATGCTCGGCGCCACGGCGCTGATCGGTGCGCAGGTCTCGTTCCTGGTCGGCGGCTCGATCATCACAGAAGTGATCTTTGCTTGGCCCGGTCTCGGACGACTGCTTGTGACGTCTGTGCAGACGCTCGACTTCCCGGTGGTTCAAGCCGCCGTGTTCATGATCGCCATCTTCGTCTACTTCGCGATTACCATGACGGACATCGTCTTCCTCTTCATTGATCCCAGACTGCGGAGGCAACGGGCATGACGACGGCAACCGCACCGGCGCCGGCGCCGGCATTCCGCTTCAAGAAACTTGGCACGGGTTCGGTCCAGCTTGACCTCGGGCTTATCCTGTTCGCCATCGTGGTCATCGCATTGCTTGGGCAATGGGCCTTTTTGGCGCCGTCGGATCTCGACGGAAACCTGACCAGCCGCCTGAAACCGCCGTTCTTCACGGGTCGCGACGGAACTTTCCATATCGTCGGAACCGATCAGTTGGGGCGGGACCTGTTCTTCCGCGTCCTGGGCGGCCTGCCCTGGTCGCTCGGCATCTCCGGCGTGGCGGTGATCTGCGTCGCGGTGATCGGGACATTCATCGGCCTGATCGGCGCATGGTACACGGGCATTGTCCGCACCATCGTCTTGCTTGGGGTCGCCGCGATGATCGCCATGCCGTTCCTGGTGCTGGCGCTGGTCGTGGTTGCCGTTGTTGGCCGCGGCTTCTGGCCGCTATCGTTGACGATGGGCTTCATCGCTTGGACTGCGGTGTCGCGGGTGATTTACGCGGAAGCGCGCGGACTACTGACGCGCGAATACGTGCTCGCGGCGCGACTGTTCGGCGTCAACAAGTGGTCGATCCTGATCTTCCACATCCTGCCGGGTTTGCGTCCGACGATCCTCGTGATGGCGGCGTTCTTCTTCGCGGTCTTGCTGATTATCGAAAGCGCACTTTCGTTTCTCGGCCTCGGCGCGCCGCTCAATGCACCGTCGTGGGGCAACATGCTGTCGGACAGCAGGCAGTATCTGGTCAACGCACCGTGGATGATGTTCGTGCCGGCGACGGCCATCGTCACCGCAGTGATTTCCTTGAACTTGATTGGCGACGGATTTGCTGAACTGTCGCGTAAACGCGCCAGGGCGGTCGAAGTATGAGTGTTGCCACCGAACACGAGCATCTTGGTACCGGTAAGTCCGACGCCAAGGCCGGGGAGACGATCCTCGACGTCAACGACCTTGTCGTCGAGTTTCCGCGTCCAGGTCAGCCGACGAACTTCCGTGCCGTCAACGGCGTTTCGTTCGAGCTGAGGCAGGGCGAAACGCTCGGCCTCGTTGGCGAATCAGGCTCGGGCAAGAGTATGACAGCGCTCAGCCTACTGGGTATCGTCCCGGCGCCGGGCAAGATCATCGAGGGCTCGATCAACCTGCGTGGCCGACGCATCGACAATCTGCCGGTCAACGAACTGCGCAAGGTTCGCGGCAACGACATCGGCATGGTCTTCCAGGACCCGATGACGGGTCTCAATCCGGTGCGTTCGGTTGGCTCTCAGCTTATCGAATCGGTGATGCGTCACCAGAACGTCGGCAAGAAGGAGGCGGTCGAGATCGCTTACCACGCGCTCGACGACGTCGGTATCCCGTCGCCGCGCGAGCGTCTCGAGGCGTTCCCGCATGAATTGTCCGGCGGCTTGCGCCAGCGTGTGATGATTGCACTCGCGCTCATCAACCATCCGGAAGTGATCATCGCCGACGAGGCGACGACCGCGCTCGATGCGACCATTCAGGCGCAGATTCTCGACCTGTTCCGGTCTCGCCTGTCGAAGGCGACGATGATCCTCATCACCCACGACATGGGCGTGGCCGCCGAGATCTGCGACCGCATTCAGGTCATGTATGCCGGCCGCATCGTCGAGAGCGGCACGATCGAGGAAGTGCTCACCAGTCCGCGCCACCCCTATACGGTGGGACTGCTGTCTGCGGTGCCGAAGTTCGACATCCGCCGGCCCAAGCTCGTGCCGATTCCCGGCCAGCCGCCGACTGCCGAGGACATCGTTCGCGGCTGCCCTTTCGCGCCGCGCTGCCGCTTCGCCGAGGCGGATTGCGACAATCGGCCGCCGCTTGAGATACAGAACGGCCGCTTGCTGGCTTGTTGGCACCCGCGTCACGCATCGGAGCAGTAAACATGACAGACACCAGTGCGACCCCGGCGCGGGAGGGGAACGGCGAGTTCCTGCTTGAGGCGAAGAACCTGAAGGTCACCTTCCGGGCGCCCGGCGGCCGCAAGCTTCACGCGGTCGACGAAATCAGCCTCGGCGTCCGGCCTCGCGAGACCGTCGGTCTCGTCGGCGAATCCGGCTCCGGCAAGTCGACCGTGGCGCTCACCCTGATGCGCGCGCACGAGCCCGAGGGCGGCAAGATCATCTTCGACGGTCAGGACATCACGCACCTGAACTATCAGGAACTGATGCCGGTCCGTCGTCGCCTGCAGATGGTGTTCCAGGATCCGTACTCCAGCCTCGATCCGCGCTGGAGCATCCGCCGCGTCATCTCCGAACCGCTCAAGGCGCACAGGTACGGTACCCGTCAGCAGATCAACGACCGCGTCGCCGAACTGTTGGAGCAGGTCGGCCTGCCGCCCGATGCCGCCAACCGCGTGCCCTCGCAGTTCTCCGGCGGCCAGCGCCAGCGCATCGCCGTGGCGCGCTCGCTCGCTCTGCAGCCGACCGCCCTGATCGCCGACGAGCCGGTGTCCTCGCTCGACGTGTCGATCCAGGCGCAGATCATCAACCTGCTGCGCGACCTGCAGGACCGTCTGCACATTGCGCTGCTGATCATCGCGCACGATTTGGCGCTGGTGCATCAGATCTCCGACCGCATCATCGTGATGTATCTCGGCGAGCCGGTGGAAGAAGGCCCTTCCGACGAAGTCGTCGGCCGCCCGCAACATCCCTATACCGTGGCGCTGCTGTCCGCGACGCCCGTGCCGGAGCCTGGCGGCGACCGCAAGCGCATCGTTCTCACGGGCGACCCGCCGTCGCCGATCTACCGCCCTTCCGGTTGCCGGTTCCATCCGCGTTGCCCGATCGCGCAGGACAAGTGCCGCGCCGAGAAGCCGCCGCTCAAGGAGATCGCGCCGGGTCGAAAGGTGTCGTGCTGGTTCGCGGGTCAGATGGATGCGCCGCGTGATCTGTGGGCGCTCAAGGACGTCCCGCTGCCGCCCGGCGTCGAAGCCGCCCGGCGTCCCGGCCAGCCCAGCTAGTCCGGCCCCTCGCGGGCTGCCACGCTTAGATGAGCGCCGGCTGCCGCCGGTGTGAGAGAGGGTGTCATGGCGCGTCCGCACATCGAATTCATCCAGGCCCAGGCGTTGCCCTGGCAGAAGGGCCTCTACGGCGGCGCCCGCGACGATGTCGAGTCAAAGGTGCTCAGCGTCGACGACGAAAGCGGTGCGTCCACCGTCATCGTGCGCTATCCGCCGGGCTGGCAGCGCAGTGCAGAGGAATACCTGTGCACCGACGAGGAGATGCTCCTGCTCGACGGCGACCTGCAGATCAATGACGTCGACTATCGCACCTACGGCTACGCCTACCTGCCCGCCGGCCACGTGAGACGTGCTGCCTCGACGCAGAAGGGCGCGGTCGTGCTCACGTTTTTCGAGGGCGAGCCGCGGAAGGGGAAGGGCGGCGAGAACTTCCGAGCCGACGGCGGTCTCGTCGAGCACATCGACACCAATCTGCAGCCCTGGGAACTCGCCAACCACGACCCGAAGGTGCCGCCCGGCATGGGCACCAAGACCCAGCGAACCGATCCCGACACCGGCGACCGCACCTGGCTCAACGTGATTCCGCCCGGCGGGGTCAAGGAAGGCTACATGGGGTCGCGCGAATACCATCCCGTGGTCGAGGAGATGTTCATTCTGTCAGGCGACCTGTTCATGGAACGCGGCAAACTCTTGCCCGGCGCCTACTTCTGGCGTCCACCCATGATCCATCACGGACCCTTCGGCACGCGATCCGGTCTGTTGATGCTCGGCCGCTCGAAGGGCGGGCCGTTGGTCAACTACTGGACCGAGGAACAGTACCCGTTCACCTTCGATCCGCCGCACAAGCCGGACCTGCCGCCGGAACTCGAACCCTACGGTCGCGAGCCGTACCGCGGGCTGGAACCATACTGATCAGCGTGCCGGTTTCGACTGGCCGATGAGGTCGACCAGTCGCCGGCCCAGCGCCGAGGTCACCTGAAAGCGGTCTTGCCCGCGCAGATCGGCCGTCGCTTTCCCGGTCCACACGATGCGCCGCGCCTCACGGTCGATCAGGTCCAGATAGACTTCGTAGTGTACGGTGCGGGTATCTGCTTCCGGGTCGGGCAGATCAACCCCGACCCTGAAATCGTCGAGACCGGCCCGGTTGCCGCCTTCGCCATACAGCCTGAGCCTGACGCCGCCCTCTTCGGGCCGCCGCACGGCGGTGCGCAGGTCGAGCAGCATGCTCGGCCGCTCGCGCAGCACGAAGCCGCGTTGGGTCAGGGCGCTCTCGATCTCGCGTGCAAGCCGGCTGTTGAGTTCGGTGTTCTCGCGGTAGTCGACGCGCACGTCGCCGGCCCGGATCGCGGCCAAGGCGCGCGTCTCGACCACCGCATCGTAAGGCTCCTGCGCCATGGCGGGTGTGGCGAACTGCCCGCCGACGGCCAGTGCGGCAAGCAGGGAAACGGTGCGCACGACGCGCGACGGCGTAGGCATAGGACCTCCGGAAGGGCGCGCCGAGTATCGAATGCGCATCCTTGGCCGTAAAGCGCCTGCCGGTGCCATTTCGGTGACGTGAGGTCGGCGTCTAGAGATCGCGCTGTTTTTCGTAGGCGATGGCCGCTTCACGAATCTGCGCAATGGCCGGCCCGAGCGTCGCGTCACCGCGGATGCCGCCCCACCACGCCCCCAGCCTGGGCCGGCTGTCGAGGCGTCCAGTGACGCCGTGGCGTCCCAACACCATGAGTGCCAGCGCCAGCGCGCCGTACAGCGTACAGTCCGCCAGCGTGATGCGCTCGCCGAAGGCGTAGGGACCCTCGCCAATGAAGTGTTCGAGGTGATCCAGCGAATCCTGAGCCCGCCGCAGCGGGTCGGCGATGTCGGCGGCGCCCTTGGGAGCGATCAGCAGCTCGATCGACGCCGGAAACAGGTAGACGTCGGCGATCCGGCACAGCAGCCGTACGCGCGCCTGGCCCGCCGCGTCGGACGGCATCAGCGCCGGTCCCGGCAGGACGGCGTCGAGGTATTCGCAGATGACCGCAGATTCCGGCAGCACGACGTCGCCGTCGACCAGAAGCGGCATGCGCCCCATCGGGTTGAGCCCAAGGTAGGCGTCGCTCTTGATGCCGCCGGGAAACGCTTCGATCTCGACGCCGCCGCCCTTGGCGGTCGCTGCAAGCCAGCAGCGGCCGACGAACGGCGAATACAGTGTTCCGTAAAGCTTCATGACGAGAGTATCCCGCGTGAGATCGGTGCGGGTCCAGCCTCAGGCGCGGATCAGTCCGCCGAGCGCGTGCGCGCCCCGGCTCCCCGGAAACACCGCGCCCTCGATATGCCCTTCGGCGATGCCGAGATGGTCGCGAAGCACGCCCTTGAACAGGCCGCGCACGTCGCTCGCGGCGGCAAGATCGCGCCCTTCATAGAGTTGCCGCGTCTCGAGGCCGGGCCACGGCGTCACGACGCGCCCGCCGGCGACGGCGCCGCCGAGCAGGAGCGCCACGCCGCCGGTGCCGTGGTCGGTGCCCTTGGTGCCGTTGATCGCGGCGGTGCGGCCGAACTCGCTGACGACCAGAATGACGCTGTGCCGCCATGCGGTGCCCAACCCGTCGTGCAGGCTAACCAGGCCTTCGCTGAGATGGCCCAACTGAGCTGCCAGTACCCCTTGGGTCGTACCCTGGAAGGCGTGGGTGTCCCACCCGTCGGTATCTAGAACCGCGACGCGCGGCCCGTTCGCGTCAGCGAGCAGCTTGCCCGCCGCACCGAAGGATTCGCGGTAGAATGCGCCAGTGCCGGCGTTGCGGCCCATCCCGCTGCGCTGCTGTCCCAGAACGCCCTCGCGCATTTCCTTCGCCTTGAGCGCTTCGGCCAGCACCTTGGCCAGTTCGTCGTTCTGCGCGTACATGTTTCGCAGACGCGCGACGAAGTCGCCGCCGATGTCGGGCAGCCGCTGCGGCGCGTAGGTGGTGTAGCGCGCATCGCCACGCATGATCAGCGGCACGTTGGCGCCCACCGCCAGCCCGGCTGGTGTTGCACCGGGTTGCAACGCGGCGATGGCACGGTTGAGCCACCCGTCGGCGGTGCTGTGCGGCTTGTCGGTGCCGTTCTCCAGCACGTTCTGCGCATCGAAGTGCGAACGGTTGCGGTAGGGAATTCCCACGGCATGCGCGATCGCAAGCTCGCCGTGCGCGTAGAACGGCGCCAGCGGCTCCAGTGCGGGATGCAGGCCGAATTGGCCGTCGAGATCGATCAGCCCGTCGGGCGCGCCAGGTTCCGGCAGCGCCAGATCGCCGCGTTGCCGCCGGTAGGCGCGCTCACCGTAGGGCGCGACCGCGGCCAGTCCGTCCATTCCGCCACGCAGGATGACGATGACCAGGCGCGCGTCTCCGGGGGTCGCGGCGAGGGCGAGTCTCAGACCGCCGGGTGATGCCGTCAGCGCCGTCGTCGCCGCCAGTCCACCGAGAAAGCGTCGTCTCGTCGGCATGATCATTTCCTCTGGAATTCGGGGCTCGCGAAGACCAACGCCACCGCCTCGCTCGCGCTCTGGGCCTGCGACACGATCGTGCGGGTGTCGTCGGACAGCACCGGCCCGAGCAGGCCATCCGCCCATCGCAGGGAGTTCGGGATCGGTGTGTGCGCGCTCACCGCACGTAGCCACTCGATCCGGGTCATCAGCGCTTCGGGGCCGAGCCAGTCCGTTGATCGGTCGGACCATCCGGCAGGAGAGGGCGCTGTAAAAGGCAGCTGGCCCATGAGCGCCAGCGGACCGACCAGATCCTTGTCACGCAGATCCGGCGCATCGAGTGCCCGCAGCGTCGAGATGACCAGATCGTTCGGCGTCTTGAACTTGTCGAGGGGCGCATCCCACGGCTCCGGCGCGTCGATGAGCGCCCGTGACAGCGCCGCCAGGTCGCCCCTGGTATCCGTGAACACCCGGGCCAGCCGTGCCACGGTTTCCGGTTCAGGGTCGTCGGCAATGAAATGGCGCGCCAGCTTGCCCGCGATGAATTGCGCGGTCGCGGGGTGCCGCGCCAGGTCGCGCAATGCCGCTTCGCCCTCGGCTACGCCGCCCTGTCGATACCTCCTGCCAAGCAGCGTCTTGCCGCCCGGCTCGTGGCCGGTCTCGCGGAACACAAAGGCGCCCGGTGTGCCCTCGCGACGGTCCTGCGGCCGCGCCACGCCCCAGCCGGTGATCAGTTTGGCGAGCGAGATGACGTCGTCCTGGCTGTAGCCGCCGTCGACGCCCAGCGTATGTAATTCGAGAATCTCCCGCGCCAGGTTCTCGTTGAGTCCAAAGTCGCGGAGGCGTCCCGCGACGCTGTTGGGGCCGAACGAATACTGATTGTCGAGGTAGATCAGCATGGCGGGATGCTGTGTCACGGCAATCAGCATGTCCTCGAACCTGCCGAAGACGTGTGGGCGGATGGCCTCGCGCTCGAAGGCACCGGCCGAGGACATGATCTGCACGCGCTTGACCGACACGGTGAAGTGATTGCTCCAGAAATGCACCAGTCGCTCGCGAAACGGTGCGGCGCTTTGCGCGGCGGCGGTCGTGCGCCGCCCGACGTCGCGGTCGAACGCCGGTCGCGCTTCGTTTCGGATGTAGTCGGCAAAGCCGGTCCGTTTGGTCTGTTCCGCGATCATCTTGGCGATCAGCGGTGCTGAAGAGGGCAGGCCACGCAGCGGCGCCGGAAGGTCGGTGTTGCCGATCTGCGCCTCAAGCCAGCCCCGCGGGTCGCGGTCGATCTCCGGCAGGTCGCCCGGCCGCGGTCCGTAGCCGAAGCGGGTCGCGGCGATGCACGCCTCCTGCCTCATCGTTGCATCCTCCGCGCCGTGCTCTGGGGTCTCCCGTTACCTACCCACGGGACCGGCGTGCAGTTTCCGTCGCTACGCCGCCTTGGCGGACTGGATCGTGCGCCATACGCGTTCAGGGGTGGCTGGCATGTCGATGTGCGTGACGCCCAGCGGGCTCAGCGCATCGACGATGGCGTTGATCACCGCCGGCAGCGCGCCCAGCGTGCCCGCCTCGCCGGCGCCCTTGGCGCCAAGCGGGTTCGTCTGGCACGGGATCTCGTTGTAGCGGAAGTCGATGAACGGCAGGTCGTCGGCGCGCGGCATGCAGTAGTCCATGAACGAACCAGCCAACAACTGGCCGGATTCCTCGTCATAAACGGCGTGCTCGAACAGCGCCTGTCCCGCGCCTTGCGCGATGCCGCCATGGACCTGGCCGGCGACCAGCAGCGGGTTGATCACCTTGCCGAAGTCGTCGACCACCGTGTAGCGGGTAATGGCGACCCGTCCCGTGTCCTCGTCGACCTCCACTTCGCAGACGTGGGCGCCGTTCGGGAATGTCGGCACCGGATAGGTGAAGTCGCCGGTCTCGTCGAGGCCGGGCTCCATGCCCTCCGGCAGGTTGGCTGAGTCCTTCGCCGCCTTGGCGACGTCCATGATCGACACCGAGCGGTCGGTGCCGGCGATCGTGAAGACGCCGTCGTCGAACTCCAGGTCGGCTTCGGCCGCCTCCAGCATGTGCGCAGCGATCTTGCGCGCCTTCTCGCGCACTTTCTCGGCAGTCGTCAGCACGGCATTGCCGCCGATCACCAGCGAGCGTGATCCCGCAGTACCGCCTCCTTGTGGAAGAAGCCGGTTGTCGCCCTGGCGGAAGTCGATCTTGTCGAAGGGAATGCCCAGCGCCTCGTTGACGAACTGCGCAAAGGTCGTCGGATGGCCCTGGCCGGTGCCGAGCGTGCCCATGTCGAGCAGCACCCGCCCGTCGTCCTTGAACGTCAGCTTTGCCGTCTCCTTGGGGTCGGCGCCGGTTGCTTCGATATAGGTCGCGACACCGAATCCCAGTCGCTTGCCGCGCGCCTGCGACTCTGTCCGACGCGCCTCAAGATCCCCGCTCTCGGTCGCCTTCAGCGCATCGCCGAGATTGCGCGCAAAATCGCCGGAGTCGTAGCTCAGGCCCATCGCCGTCTGGTAGGGCATGTCCGCCGGCTTGATGTAGTTGCGCTCGCGCAGGGCTGCTGTGGACACGTCCAAATCCCGCGCCGCCTGGTCGACCAGACGTTCGATGACATACGCCGCCTCGGGCCGGCCCGCGCCGCGGTAGGCGTCGGTGACGACTGTGTTGGTGAACACGCCCGTAACCTGCGCCAGCGCCGCCGGGATGCGGTAAAGACCGGGCAGCATGCGGCTATAGAGCATCGTCGGGACAAGTGGGCCGACCTGGTTGGCGTAGGCGCCCAGGCTCGCGACGGTGCGCACGCGCAACCCCATAAAGTCGCCGTCCTTGGTCATCGCGAGCTCGGCGTGGGTCACATGGTCGCGCCCCATGGCGTCGCTCACGAACGACTCGCTGCGGTCGCCGTACCACTTCACGGGGCGGCCCAGTTCGCGTGCCGCCCACAGCACCAGAATCTGTTCGGCGTAGATGTAGCCCTTCATGCCGAACCCGCCGCCGACGTCCTCAGTGAGGACATGAACGTTGGCAGCATCGACGCCGAGGATGCCGGCCGCGACCTGGCTCAGCTGAAAGACGTTCTGACAGTTGGTATGCAGCGTGTAGGTGCCGCTTTGGGCGTCGAACTCTCCCGTTGCGCCGCGTGGCTCCATCGAGGCGCAGACGACGCGATTGTTGATAAGATCGACCTTGGCGACATGGTCGGCCTTGGCGAAGGCCGCCTGGGTCGCTTCGGCATCGCCCATCGACCACTCGAAGCAGGTGTTGTTGGGCGCGTCTGCCCACAGCTGCGCGGCGTCCCCGTCGACGGCGCGTGCCGTATCGGTCAGGGCGGGCAGCATGTCGTAGTCGACGTCGACCAGTTCGGCGGCGTCGCGCGCCTGCTGCAGAGTCTCGGCTACGACCATGACGACCGGATCGCCGACATGCTTGACGGCTTCGGTCGCGAGAACTGGTCGTGGCGGGATGTACGCCGGTGTGCCGTCCGCGCGGGTCAGGTTGAGCATGCCGGCCGTAAGACAGGGCATCAGGCCGACGCCGGCCTTTGCAGCGTCGCCGCCGGTGAAGACCTTGACGACGCCTGGCGCAGCCGCCGCAGCAGCGGTATCGATGGCGTTGATCCTTGCGTGGGCATGGGGCGAGCGCACGATGACGGCGTGGGCCTGGCCCTCGAACTGCAGGTCGTCATGGAACCGTCCGCCGCCCGTCAGCAGGCGGTCGTCCTCGACCCGCCGTACGCTCTTGCCAAACCCGAATTCCGACATGCCATCCTCCGCTCAGGCGCAGGAGGGTCCCCGCGCGATCAAGCGGCAGGATAGCCGGGCGGCGCGGCGGAGTCGCCCCGCCGCGGTCGCCGCTACGCCGCCTTGGCGCCTTTGGAGTCCTGAATTGCCTGCCACACGCGTTGTGGCGAAGCCGGCATTTCGATGTGGGTCACACCGGCCGGCGCCAGGGCGTCGAGAACGGCGTTGATCGTCGCCCCGGTCGCGCCCGCGGTACCCGCTTCGCCCGCGCCCTTCATGCCCAGCGTGTTGGTCGTGCAGGGGATCGCGTTCATGTCGATGTCGATCGACGGGAAGTTCAGCGCGCGCGGCATGCAGTAATCCATGAAGGATCCCGTCACCAGCTGGCCCGATTCCTTGTCGTAGATCGTATCCTCGTAGAGCGCCTGGCCCACGCCCTGGACGATACCGCCGTGGATCTGGCCGTGCACGATCATGGGATTCAACACCACGCCGAACTCGTCGACGACGGTGTAGCGCTCCATCACCACGTCGCCGGTGTCCGGATCGATCTCGACCTCGACGATGTGGCAGCCATTGGGGAAGCTCGCCGCCTCGGATTTGTAGCCGGCTTCCTCCTTGAGGCCGGGTTCCATGCCCTCGGGCAGCTTCGAGCGATCCTGCGCCGCCTTGGCGACGTCGGCCAGGCTGACCGAACGGTCGGTGCCGGCGATGGTCAGCGTGCCGTCCTCGAACTCGATGTCGGCCTCGGCCGCCTCCAGCATATGCGACGCGATCTTGCGTGCCTTCTCGATGATCTTTTCGCTCGCCGCCAGCACCGCGCCGCCGCCCGAATAGCCGGAACGCGAGCCGCCCGCGCCGCCGCCCTGGGCCAGCACGTCCGAATCGCCCTGTTCGACCGTGATGCGGTCGTAGTCCGCACCGAGCTTGTCGGCGATGACTTGGGCGAAGGTCGTCTTGTGCGCTTGGCCCTGCGCCAGCGAACCGGTGTGCGCGAGGATCGACCCGTCGTCCTTGACCTCGACCCACGCCGTTTCCGGCACGCCGCCGGCGGTCGCCTCGATGTAGGTGGAAATGCCAATGCCGCGCAGGCGTCCGCGCTTCGCGGCCTCCGCGCGGCGGTCTTCGAAGCTGTCCCACTCGGCCGCCTTGAGGCAGTCGGCCAGGTTCTTGGGAAAGTCGCCGGTGTCGAAGGTCATGCCGGTCGGCCCGGTAAACGGCATCTGGTCCTCGGTGACCATGTTGCGCCGCCGGATTTCGTCCTGGCTCAGGCCCAACTCGCGCGCGGCCAGATTCACCAGCCGCTCGATGACGTAGCTCGCCTCCGGGCGGCCCGCACCGCGATAGGCGTCGGTGAACACCTTGTTGGTCAGCACGATGTCGGCTTCGCCGTAGACGTGGGGAATGCGATAGACCCCAGGCAGCATGCGCATCGCGCCGGCCGAAACGATCATCGGGCCGAAGTTCGAGGCATAGGCCCCGATCGTGCCGATGTTCTTGGTGCGCAGTGCAAGAAAATGCCCCTCCTTGTCCAGCGCCAGTTCCGCGTCGACCACGAGATCGCGCCCCTGAGTGTCGCTGACGAAGGCTTCGCTGCGGTCGGAATACCACTTCACCGCGCGGCCCAGCCGCTTGGCGGCGAACAGCACCAGGAACTGCTCGGGATAGGGCATGCCTTTCATGCCGAACGAGCCGCCGACTTCCGGACAGGTGACGTGGATCTGGCTTTCCTCGATGCCCAGCAGTTCGGCGCACAAGGCGCGGTTGCGATACACGCTCTGGGTGTTGGTGTGCAGGGTGTAGCGGTCTTTGCCCGCGTCGTATTCGCCGATGCTGCCGCGCGGCTCCATCGAGGCCGCGATCAGGCGTTGGTTGACGTGCTTGAAGCGCACGACCTTGTCGGCCTTGGCGAAGGCCTCATCGACGGGCGCCTTCTCGCCCATCACGAACTGGAACGAGTGGTTGTCGCCGGCCTCTTCGTAGATCACCGGTGCGTCAGGCGCGGCGGCCGCTTCGGTATCGGTGACGCTCGGCAGGATTTCGTAGTCGACGAAGATCGATTCGGCTGCATCCTTGGCCTGGTTGCGCGTCTCGGCTACGACGAAAGCGACGGGGTCGCCGACGTGGCGCACGTGGGTGCGGGCCAGCACGTGATGGTCCGGAAAGAACCGGCGCGCGCCGTCGCGCCGCTTGAGCTCGAACATGCCGTCGATGGCGCAGGGCAGGGGCTTGATCTCCTCGACGTCCTTGCCGTCGTAGATCGCCAACACCCCCGGCATCCCGGCGGCGTCGCCGCTGTCGATCGACAGGATCTTCGCGTTGGCATGCGGTGAGCGCAGGACGTAGGCCCAGGCCTGACCCTCGACGTTGATGTCGTCGATGTAGATGCCCTTGCCGATCAGGAGGTAGTCGTCTTCCTTGCGCTTGACGGCTTGGCCGATTCCGAACTTTTGCATCGTGTTTCCTTGATCCTGACAGCGTTGTGGCCGCGCGCGGCGGCCACAACCTTTCGCCTATTCGCGTGTCTCTAGGCCGCCTTGGCCTCGTCGATCATCCGCCACAGCCGCTCGGCCGTCGCCGGCATCTCGACGTGCCGCACCCCGAGTTCCTTGAGCGCGTCGACCAGCGCGTTCGTCACGCAGCCCAACGCGCCGACGGTGCCGGCTTCGCCCGCGCCCTTGATGCCCATCGGGTTGGTCTTGCACAGCACCTCGTTGAAATCGAGCTTGAACGAGGGGAAGTTGTCCGCCCGCGGCATCGCGTAGTCCATGTAGGAGCCCGTGATGAGCTGGCCGGACTCGGTATCGTACTGGCAGTTTTCCAGCAGCACCTGGCCCACGCCCTGAACGATCCCACCGTGGACCTGGCCCGCGACCAGCAGCGGATTGATCACCTTGCCGAAGTCGTCGACCACGACGTAGTTCAGCAGCGTGACGTTGCCGGTGTCGCGGTCGATCTCCAGTTCGCAGACGTGGCAACCGTTGGGATACGTACCGGAATTCACATCCGAGCCTGCCGTCGTGTCGAGCCCCGGCTCGACGCCGCCCGGCAGCTTGGCCTGGTCCTTCGCCGCAGCCGCGACTTCGGCGATCGTGAGCCGGCGGTCCGTGCCGACGATGGAGAAAACGCCGTCGCCGAACTCGATGTCGGCCTCCGAGGCTTCGAGCAGGTGGGCTGCGATCTTCTTGCCCTTCTCGATCACCTTCTCCGAAGCGTGCTTGAGCGCACTGGCGCCCAGCATCATCGACTTGGAGCCGCCGGTGCCGCCGCCGGTCTTGACCCGGTCGGTGTCGCCCTGGACGACGTTGATCTTGTCGAAGGGCAGGCCGAGCATCTCCTCGAGCACCTGCGAGTAGGACGTGGCGTGGCCCTGGCCGTTGGTCAACGTACCGATCAGCACCGTCACGCTGCCGTCGTCCTCGAAGATCAGCTCGACGTTTTCGTTGGGTGCGCCGGCCGCGGCCTCGACGTAGCAGGCCATGCCGATCCCGCGAAGCTTGCCTTGCTTGGCCGCGTCCGCGCGCCGCTTCTCGAAACCGGCCCAGTCGGCGAGCTTCATCGCGTCGTCCATGTTCCTGACGAACTCGCCCGAATCGTAGTTCGGTCCGAGCGGCGCCTTGTACGGAATCTTGCTTTCGGGAATCAGGTTGCGGCGCCGGATCTCTGCCGGATCGAGGCCCAGTTCATAGGCGGCCGTGTCGACCAGGCGTTCGATCAGGTGCGACGCTTCCGGACGGCCCGCGCCGCGATAGGCGTCGATCGGCACGGTGTTGGTGTAGACCCCGACGACGTTCACGTAGGCAACCGGAATGTCGTACAGCCCGGTCATCATGCCAGTGCCGGCCATCGTTGCCACCATAGGCGCAAAGTTCGACAGATAGGCGCCCATGTTGGAGATGTTCTCGACCTTCAGGCCCGTGAACTTGCCGTCCTTGTCGATTGCAAGTTCCGCATGGGTCACGTGGTCGCGCCCCTGAGTGTCGCTGATGAAGGCTTCGGTGCGCTCGCTTGTCCACTTGACGGGGCGGCCGACCTTCTTGGCGGCCCATGGCATCAGGCACTGTTCGGGGTAGACAAAGACCTTCATGCCGAAACCGCCGCCGACGTCGGGCGACACGACGTGCACGGCGTCCTTGTCGACGCCTAGCGAGCCGGACACGAGGTCGCGCATCATGTGCACGTGCTGGCATGGCGTGTGCAGCGTGTATCGGCCGGACTTCTCGTCATATTGGCCGAGCGCGCCGCGCGGCTCCATCGAAGCGACGACGACGCGGTTGTTGATGAGGTCGATCTTGGCGACGTGGGCCGCGCTGGACAGCGCATCGTCGACCGCCTTGCGGTCGCCGTTCTCCCAGTCGAAGGCCCGGTTGTTGGGCACCTCGTCCCAGATCGTCGCACCGGACTTCAGCGCGCCGGCGGTATCGGTAACCGAGGGCAGAACGTCGTAGTCGACCATCACGAGGTCGGCGGCATCCTTGGCGTGCTTGGCGGTGTCCGCGACTACCAGCGCGACGGCATCGCCCACGGTGCGTACCCGGTCGATGGCCAACAGGTTGTGCGGCGGCAGGTGCATTTTTTCGCCATCGCGATTGGTCAGCACCGCGAGACACGGAATGCCGCCGATGTTGTCGGCTTCAAGGTCCTTGGCGGTCAGAACGGCCAGGACGCCGGGCGCCGATTTCGCGTCGCCGGCATCGATCCCGTTGATCTTCGCGTGAGCGTGCGGCGAGCGCACGAAATAGGCATAGGCCTGGTTGTCGAACGTCAGGTCGTCGAGATAGCGCCCGCCGCCTGTCAGAAGCCTATTATCTTCCTTGCGGCGGACCGCCTGGCCCACTCCGAACTGACCCATGTCTGACCTCTCTGGTTTTGTGGCCGGTTGCCGGCCTTATTTCCTCCGCAGACCCCTACAATAGGCAATGGCCTTGGGCCGACCAATGCCTATTTTCCGCCGGTTCGCGGCCTGAATCGGGCGCTAATCTGCGGTCCGCGGGCCCCCGCCGGTGCGGCCGAAGATGACCCGGTAGACCAGGGCGCCCGACAGCATCACCACCAGCACGCGCAGGAAGTGCATCACCGTCACGAAAGCCCGCTGGTCGGACAGGGCGAAGGCGATCAGGCTCATCTCGGCGAGACCGCCCGGCGCGATCGATAGGAACAGAACGAAGACGTCGACTGGCACGAAATTCGACAGAATCAGCGCGGTGACCACGGCGAGACCGATCATCGCTGCGGCGGTAACAAAGGCCAACGCAATGGTGCGCAACATCTGGCGCGGACTGAGGCGCTCGACGAAGCGGCAGCCGACGCTGCTACCGACGACGACGAGGGCGATCGACACCAGCCACGACGGAATCGTCGCCTCGCTGATCCCGGTCACGTGAAGGGCGGCCGAACAGATCATCGGCCCGATCAACGGCGCGGCCGGCAGGCGCAGGCGGCCCGCCACGGCATAGCCGACGACGGCGCAGCCCAGCAGTAGCGCGATCTCGAGCGGCGTCGACGCGACGTGGGTCAGATTCGGCGGCGTCGTCGGTACCGCGAGCCCCTCGATGTAGCGGAAGTAGAAGGGGATCACCGACACCACCATGACAATCCGCACGCCATGGTTCAGCGGCACGATGCGGCTGTCGCCGCCCATCGCCTCGTTGACCAGCGTCATCTCAGATAGGCCGCCTGGCGTCGAGGAAAAGAACGCCGTTGTCTTGTCGTATCCGGCGACGTAGCGATAGATGACGAAACCCAGCGTCGTCGCCATCGCCATGAACAGAACCTGGATCAACAGCACCGAGCCGAACTGCGTCGCCTGTTGCAACAGTTCCGGCGTGAACGCGCTGCCGAGCAGCACGCCGATGGCGGTGACGAAGACACCGCGCACCTTGTTTGGCATCACGACCGGGGCACCCGACAGCGCCGCTACCATCACCGCGATCATCGCGCCCAGCATCCAGGCCAGCGGCAGAGACAACAGGTAGAACAGCGTGCCGCCGAGGGCGCCGATGGTCAGCGCCAGGAGCATCCGCCGGAAGGTCGCGCCGCTCACCGGGCGTAGCGTCCGAAGCGCACCGCGGTCTGGCCCGGCTTGATGTGTCGCGTCGGCATAATGAGAACGCAATCGTCGTAAGGCGTCGTCACCGCGCGTCCGGCGTCACGCGCGATGGTCGTCCCGGCCTTCGGGATGACTTCCAGCCCCTGGTAGTCGTCGACGAACTGGAACGCGGTCGACTGCACCGCGATGGCGTCCGTCACCTCGATGACCTCTTGCGCCTCGGGAGCGGGTCCCAGATGTGACGCCAGCCAATCGCCGTCGACCGCGTCGAACGCCGCCAGGAACCGCAACGCCGACTGGATCGCGACCTCGCGGCTGTCGCGCGCCCAGTGCTGACCGCATTCCACCAGCACCGAGGTGTGCGCCGCCGCCTCGTCGCCGAAGGGACCGTAGTCGCGCATGCGCCTGCCTTCCGCGTGTCCCGCGTCGGCCACGATGTGCGCGGGCGTGCCGATGCGCTGCGCCAGCGCGCGGCACTTCCGGGTCAGGCCGGCCAGCACCAGCGGTGGGCTCGGAGTCTGCATCGAGTGGATGTCGAGTAGGTGGTCCGCATCATCGATCAGCGGGCGCATTTCCTTGGCGCGGACCAGATCGCGCGACCGCGCCGGACCGTCGAGCACTTCGGGCGTCCACAACCGGTTGAAGTCTTCGTCCTGAAAGCGCGACGCGCCGGGATTTGTCGCATCGAAGCTTTCATAGGCGTCGACGTTGGCGAAACTCAGCGACAACCGGCCTCGCGTCGGCGTAACCCCCTGACGAAACAGGAAGTCCAGCGCGTGTGCGCCACAAACCTCGTTGCCGTGAGTGAGGGCGTTGATGACGAGGTGCGGCCCTGCGGTCCCCGAGTCGAGCGTCGTGACGTAGTCGATGGCGGTGTTGCCGCGGTAGGCGGAGATGTCGACCGGCAGCAGTTCGAGGGGCTGCGCGCTGGCGGTGGGCGTTCGTGTCACAGAGTGAATTGTTCGCTGAGAATGCGTTCCTCGAGGTTGTGCTCGGGATCGAACAGCATGCGCATGCGGTGGGCGCGATCCTCGCGCACCTCCACCCAGGAGACATCGCGCACTTCGGTGTGGTCGGCCACCGCCGAAACCGGCCGTTTCTCGGCCTCGAGGATGTCGAAGCGCACCAGTGCGCGGCCTGGCAACAGGGCGCCGCGCCAACGCCGCGGTCGGAACGCGCTGATCGGCGTCAGCGCCATGATGTCCGCGCCGATCGGAATGATGGGGCCGTGGGCCGAAAGGTTGTAAGCGGTGCTGCCGGCGGGGGTCGCCAGCAGGATGCCGTCGCACACGAGTTCGGGAATCCGCACGACGCCGTCGACCGAGATCCTGATTTTCGCGGCCTGGCGCGTCTCGCGCAGCAGCGACACCTCGTTGATGGCGAGCGCTTTCTTGCGGCGGCCTTTGCGCATCGCGATCATTTCGAGTGGGCTAAGGGTGACTTCCTCCGCCGCGGCAATCCGTTCGAGAAGGTTCTCACCCCGGAACTCGTTCATGAGGAAGCCGATGGTGCCGCGGTTCATCCCGAAGATCGGCACATCGCGGCTCATGTATTTGTGCAGCGTCTCGAGCACGAAGCCGTCGCCGCCCAAAGCTACGATGACGTCGCCCTTGTTGGCGGGCACATGCTTGTAGCGGCGCTTCAGCACCTGCAGTGCTTCCTGCGCGTCCTTGGCGCGGCTGGCGACGAAACTGACCGTGGGTTGGTCGGGCATGCGAGGGATTTCCGTGGCGGCGAGGGAGGGTCAGTATAGCCGACGCCACCCGACCCGCCACCGCGCGGCTCGACGCTTCGCAAGGGAATCCCTAGGTTGCCCGTCAGGAGGTCGATCAATGCTGATCGTGTTCGGCGGCCGTTCCGGAACAGGCAAGACGACGCTGGCACGAATGCTGGCAGCTGCGCTTGACGCGACGTTCGTGCGGATCGACGCCATCGAGCAGGCCGCCGTCGACTCCGGGGAGGTCGTCCATCCCGTCGGCGAACTTGGTCACCGCGTCGGCTACGCGATGGCCCGGGACAATCTCGTGCAGGGGCGTGTCGTGGTCGCCGACTCGGTCAATCCCGTCGAGATCACACGCCGTACCTGGCGGGCGGTCGGCGACGCGGCAGGGGTTCCGGTCGTTGAGATCGAGGTGGTGTGTTCTGACGCCGGCCAACATCGCGTCCGCGTCGAAACGCGTCGGAGCGACATTCCGGGCCTGCCTTTGCCGACATGGGGAGAGGTCGTCGGCCGCAACTACGAGATCTGGAATGCAGACATTGTGATCGACACCGCGGTCGGCACGCCGGACGATTGCGTGGGGCGGCTTCTTGAAGCGCTGCCGGCGCGCGGCAGGCCTTAGCGGACGTTGCCAGCGACGATACGGTCCCCCATCATGCACGCTCGCCTGCCGGGGAATTCCATGCCTTTCATCCGCCTGTCGCTGCTTTGTTTCTGCGTTGCGCTCATGCCGACGCTTGCGCTCGCGCAGGACGACGATCGCCACACCGGCTACTACTATCCCGAACCCAAGAGCGAAGAGACCTACGTGGCGCGCGCCGTGACGCTGCCTCAGGCGAGCCGCGAAGCGCGTATCGATTTCGTCACGGGGCTAACCGCCCAGCAGTCCCGCGCGCCCTATCCGCCGCAATACGCGATCTTCGCTAAGGGCGATCAGGCGCAGAAACTGATCATCGTCGCGCTGAACGACACGGTCATCGGCACGATCTACCGCGCCCGCGCGCTGCTGGCGCAACTCACCTCGCAGGTTCGTGCCACCCAGCTGTTTCGCGAGATGGGCGTGTCCGACTTCTTCACCTTCTTCGACATGGCCAAGATGATGGGTTTCGAGCAGATCACCATCTCCGACGGCGAGACCTTCTCGCACCAGGTCTACATCCAGTAGGGGCTCGTCGGCCACGCTGGCGGTTCGTCGAACGGATGCTTGTCGGCGGCTAGCCGCCGGTCACGCTCATGTGGCGGGCGACGCCCGGGCCGCGGTGGTCGCGGTCGATGATGAAGTCGTGGCCCTTGGGCTTGCGGGCGATCGCCGTGTCGATGGCGGCGTCGAGTTCGGCGTCGCTCGCTGAGGCGCGCAGCGGCGCCCGCAAGTCGGCCGAATCGCTCTGCCCCAGGCACATATAAAGCGTGCCGGTGCAGGTCAGCCGCACCCGGTTGCAGGCTTCGCAGAAATTGTGCGTCAGCGGCGTGATGAAGCCGAGCCGACGCCCGGTCTCGCGCACCGTCACGTAACGCGCCGGGCCGCCGGTAGCGTAGTCGCTGTCCTCGAGCGTCCAGCGCTTTTCCAGATCGGCGCGCACGTGTGACAGCGGCAGGTAGTCGGCAGAACGGTCGCCGTCGATATCGCCCATCGGCATCGTCTCGATCAGCGTCAGATCGAAACCCTCGGCGCCGCACCAACGGATCAGGTCGTCGTATTCCGTGTCGTTGATTCCGTTGAGCGCGACCGTGTTGATCTTGATCGCCAGGCCTGCTTGCTTTGCCGCGGCGATGCCCCGCATCACCTGGTCGAAGTCGCCCCAGCGCGTGACTCGCTTGAAGGTGTCCGGGTTCAGCGAATCCAGCGAAACGTTGATGCGCCGCACGCCCGCGTCCAGCAACTCGGTGGCAAAGCGGTCGAGTTGGCTCGCGTTGGTGGTCAGGGTCAGCTCTTCCAGCGCCCCGGTGTCGAGATGCCGCCCCAGCTTGTGGAACAGAGTCATCACGTCCTTGCGCACCAGCGGCTCGCCGCCGGTCAGACGCAGCTTGCGCACGCCCTTGCGCACGAAGGCCGAACACAGCCGGTCCAGCTCCTCCAGCGAGAGCACGTCCTTCTTGGGCAGGAACGTCATGTGCTCGGACATGCAGTAGACGCAGCGGAAGTCGCAGCGATCGGTCACCGATACCCGGAGATAGGTGATTTCGCGGCCGAAAGGGTCGATCATGACGCTGGAGGTCTTTCGCTGCCCAAGGGTTGCGTGAGCGTTATATATGGCAGGATATATCCCTCTCTCAAGGGCAGGCGCGGGAAATCGGCGTTGCCGCAAGGGGTTGTGAGCGAAACATGCGTGAATTCGAGGTCGGCCCGAACCCGTCAGATCCGCGCCTGACGCGGAAGGTCGCGGGCCGCGACCAGACCGGCGCCGAGGTCGAGACCGCCGTCACCATCGAACGCCCGCTGACCGTCTATCTCAACGGCCAGGAGATCGTCACCATGATGACGATCGGCGATCATCCCGAATGGCTCGCCGTCGGCTACCTGCTGAACCAGAACATGCTGCGCCCCGACGACAGGCTGACGGGGGTCGACTACGACCCCGAGGTCGACGTCGCCGTCGTGCGCACCGAACGCAAGACCGACTACGAGGAAAAGCTGCGCAAGAAAACGCTGACTTCGGGCTGCGCCCAGGGCACGGCCTTCGGCGACCTGATGGAGACCTTCGAGGGCGTCACGCTGTCGCGCGATGCCGTGCTGCGCATCTCGTGGCTTGCGGCGCTGACGAAGAAGATCAACACGCATCCGAGCCTCTATCTCGAGGCCGGCGCCATTCACGGCTGCGTGCTGTGCAAGGAAGACAAGCCGCTGCTCTATCTCGAAGACGTCGGCCGCCACAACGCGGTCGACAAGATCATGGGTTACATGTTCCTCCACGGCGTCGCGCCGGAGGACAAGATTTTCTACACCACCGGTCGGTTGACGTCGGAGATGGTCATCAAGTGCGTCAACATGCGCATTCCGATCCTGGTATCGCGTTCCGGCTTCACGGCCTGGGGCGTCGACCTCGCCCGCGAGGCCAACCTGACGCTGATCGGCCGCGCCCGCGGGCGGCGCTTCCTCGCGCTCGCCGGCCACGAGCGCATCGTCTACGACGCCGACCCGGAAGCGGCCGACGACGCGGCGACCGACGTGCCGCGCAGGGGCGCACGATGAAGGCGCATCATCACGTCATCGGCGTGTTGCTGGCGGGCGGCCTCGCGCGCCGCATGGGCGGCGGCGACAAGTGCCTGCAGGAACTCGCCGGCAAGACCCTGCTGCAACGCGCGATCGACAAGGCGCGGCCCCAGGTCGATACGCTCCTGCTCAATGCCAACGGCGATCCGGCACGGTTCGCCGCCTACGACGTGCCGGTGGTCGGCGACGTGGTCGAGGGCTACGCGGGCCCGCTCGCCGGCATCCTCACGGCGATGGAATGGACGGCGCAGCACGCGCCCGACCACGAAACGGTGGCGTCGTTTCCGACCGACGCGCCGTTCTTTCCCGATGATCTGGTCGACACCATGCTCGAGGCGCGCCGTCAGGCCGGCGCGTTGCTCGCCTGCGCCGCCTCGCAGGGCCGCACGCATCCGGTCTTCGGCATCTGGCCCGTCGCCCTACGGGACGACCTGCGCGCGGCCCTCGAAAACGGCGAGCGCAAGATCGATCGCTGGACCGAGCGCTATCCGATCGTGACGGTGGAATTCGCCGGCGTCGGGGTCGACCCGTTCTTCAACGCCAATACGCCGGAAGACCTCGACGAGGCGGCGCGTCTGATTCGAAACGAGTCGGGGTAGGGTCCGGCGGGACCCGAAGACGGAGATGCGGCGCGGGCGGCGCTAGGCGCGCCGGCGCAACTTGTCGGGCTCGATCTCCACGAGCAGTTCGTTGACCGCGACCAGCACGTCCTGCCAGATGCGCTGACCGTCCTTGTCGCCGCGCCTTTCGAACCGGCTGATCGCGTTCTCGGCGACGGCCACCGCATCGGGGCCGTGCACGTCGATCAGCTGATCGGCGGTGGCAAGGGTCAGGGGGTCGTCCATTCGCGCTTTCCTCCTCGAAGGCGCCTACGCCTGCGACGTAGATGGGAGAACCCTAGGGCCGTTGCAACCTGTGGTCAGTGCGGGCCGTCACACTTCGCGTCACATTGCAGTGTACGCATGTGGCGGGAATGCTGGACGCGAAGCGGACTACGAAACGAAGCCAATTTCGAGATTTGGCAAATAGTAAATCAACCAAAAGTTGAAAATGGGTTCGTTTCGTCGTGGCGCCCTTCAGGGGCCCGTCTTATCCGAATGGGTTCGTTTCGCAATGGCGATGCGGCGCGCCGCCTCACGCCCGCAAGGGTTCGATCTTCGCCGCGCAGTACTTGAACTCGGGGATCTTGCCGAACGGGTCGAGCGCCGGGTTGGTCAGCAGGTTGGCGGCGGCCTCGGCGTAGCAGAAGGGCATGAACACCATGCCCTCGGGGATGCCCGAATCGATCCGCACCGCGAGTTCGATGCTGCCGCGTCGGGTCGACAGTCGCACAAGCTCGCCGCCCGCCAGCCCCAGCGCCTCGACGTCGTTGGGCGCGAGGTGGGCGTGTGCCTCGGGTTCGAGGTCGTCCAGTACGTCGGTTCGCCGCGTCATCGCGCCGGTGTGCCAGTGCTCCAGCAGACGCCCGGTCGATAGGATGAACGGATATGCGGCGTCGGTCTCCTCGTCGGGCGGGACGATAGCGGCCGGCACGAATTTGCCGCGCTTGGTCGGGGTCGGAAAGCCATCGCCGAAGATCACCTCGCGGCCGGCGTGGTCCTCGGCGTCGCACGGGTAGGTGACGGCGCTTTCGCGCTCCAGCCGTTCCCAGGTGATGCCCTTGATCGAGGGCATGCAGGCGCGCATCTCGGCGTACACGTCCCTGGCGTGACCGTAGCGCCAGTCCAGTCCGATGCGCCGCGCGATCTCCTGGATGATCCACAAGTCCTGGCGCGCGTCGCCGGGCAGCGGTAGCGCGCGGCGGCCCAGCTGCACGCGCCGGTCCGTATTGGTGAAGGTGCCGTCCTTCTCCGGGAACGCGCTCGCCGGCAGGATGACGTCGGCGTAGCTCGCGGTTTCGGTGAGAAACAGATCCTGCACCACGAGGTGTTTGAGTTTGGCCAGCGCCGCGCGCGTGTGATTCAGGTTGGGGTCGGACATCGCGGGATTCTCGCCCATGACGTACATGCCCTCGATCTCGCCGTCGTGGATCGCGTCGGTGATCTCGACCACCGTCAGGCCGGTCTTGGGGTCGAGCTTCGCGCCCCAGAAGTCCTCGAAGCGCTCGCGCACGCCTTCCTTCTCGACACCCGCATAGTCCGGATAAAACATCGGGATCAGCCCGACGTCCGACGCGCCCTGGACGTTGTTCTGGCCGCGCAAGGGATGCAGGCCGGTGCCCGGGCGACCGACCTGGCCGCACATCAAAGCGAGCGCGATCAGGCAGCGCGCGTTGTCGGTGCCGTGGATGTGCTGGCTGATGCCCATGCCCCAGAAGATCATCGCCGAGCGCGCGCGGCCGTAAATGCGCGCGATCTCGCGGATCGTATCCGGCGGCACGCCGCAGACCTCCGACATCGCTTCGGGCGTGAACGCCTTGAGGTGCGTGCGCATCGCCTCGAAGCCTTCGGTGTAGCCGCCGATGTAGTTGTGATCGACCAGGTCTTCTTCGACGATCACGTTCATCACCGCATTGAGAAGGGCGACGTCGCTGCCCGGCCTGAACTGCACCATGTGCGTCGCATGCCGGCCCAGCGCCTCGCCGCGCGGATCGAGCACGATCAGCTCGGCGCCGTTTTTCACCGCGTTCTTGAAGAAGGTCGCCGCGACCGGATGGTTGACCGAAGTGTTCGAGCCGATGACGACGATGACCTCGGTATTCTTCACTTCGGCGAAGGGCGCGGTGACCGCGCCCGAACCGATCGTTTCCATCAGCGCCGCCACGGAGGATGCGTGGCACAGCCGGGTGCAGTGATCGACGTTGTTGGTGCCGAAACCGGCGCGCACCAGTTTCTGGAACAGGTAGGCCTCTTCGTTTGACCCCTTGGCGCTACCGAAGCCGGCCAGCCCCTTGCCGCCCTTGCGCTCGCGAATCTCGCGCAGGCCTTTGGCCGCGACATCGAGCGCTTCCTCCCACGTCGCCTCGCGGAAGTGGGTGAGCGGGTTGGACGGGTCGACGTCGGGCTGCACCGCTTTCGCCACGCCTTCTTTTCGGATCAGCGGCGTTGTCAGCCGCTGCGGATGGCTGACGTAGTCGAAGCCGAAGCGGCCCTTGACGCAGAGCCGTCCGTGGTTGGCCGGGCCGTCGCGCCCGCTGACGTGGACCAGTGCGTTGTCCTTGATGTGATAGGTCAGCTGGCAGCCGACGCCGCAATACGGGCACACGCTGTCGACGGTGCGGTCGATCTCCTGCAGGAGGGCGTCCTTCGCGGGGGCCAGCGCGCCGGTCGGACAGGCCTGCACGCACTCGCCGCAGCCGACGCAGGTGCTGGCGCCCATCGGGTCGCCGACGTCGAACACGATCTCGCTGTGCGGGCCGCGGTGCGCCATGGCGATCACGTCGTTGACCTGAACCTCGCGGCAGGCGCGTACGCACAGGCCGCAATGAATGCACGCATCCAGCCGCACCGTCATCGCGGGGTGCGACGTGTCGGGGTCGGGCCGCAGGCTCGCGGGATAGCGGCTCGCCTCGATGCCGTTGGCGTCCGCCATGTCCCAGAAAGCGCTGTTGGGGTCGTAGGCCCTGTCGCGCGGCGGCTGGTCGGCGAGCAGCAGTTCCATGACCGCCTTGCGCGCCGTTGCGGCGCGGTCGGTGGCGCTGTGCACGGTCATGCCCTCGGTGGGCTTGCGGATGCACGACGCGGCCAGTGTCCGTTCGCCCTCGACCTCTACCATGCAGGCGCGGCAGTTGCCGTCGGGGCGGTAGCCCGGCGCCGTCGAATGGCACAGATGCGGGATCGCGACGCCCTCGCGCGCGGCAACCTGCCAGATGGTCTCGTCGTCTCCGGCTTCGACCGGTTTGCCGTCGAGCGTGAACCTGACGCTCATCGCACTGCCTCCGGGAAATAGCGCAGCAGCGTTTCGAACACGTTGGGCGCGGCCTGGCCGAGGCCGCAGATCGACGCATCGCGCATCACCTGGCCCAGCTCCGCGAACAGCTCGTCATCCCACTGCGCGGCGTCCATCATGGTCAGCGCCTTCTCGGTGCCGACGCGGCAGGGCGTACACTGGCCGCAGCTTTCGTCGGCGAAGAACGCCATCAGGTTGCGCGCGACGGCGCGCAGGTCGTCCTGATCCGACAGCACGATCACGGCGGCCGAGCCGATGAACGCGCCGTGCTCTTCGAGGGTGCCGAAGTCGAGCGGCACGTCGCCGAGGCTGGCCGGAAGGATGCCGCCCGACGCGCCGCCGGGCAGGTAGGCCGCAAACGCGTGGCCGTCCTGCATGCCGCCGCAATGCACGTCGATCAGTTGGCGCACGCTGATCCCGGCAGGCGCAAGCTTCACGCCGGGGTTCTTCACGCGTCCCGACACCGAATAGCTGCGCGGTCCCTTGCTTCCGTTGATGCCCTGGTCGGCGAACCACGCCGCGCCCTTCTCCAGGATGTGGGGAACCCAGTACAGCGTCTCGACGTTATGGGCGAGGGTGGGGCGGCCGAACAGCCCGACCTGCGCGGGGAACGGCGGCCGGTGGCGGGGCAGGGGCCGGTTGCCCTCGATGCTTTCGAGCATCGCGGACTCCTCGCCGCAGATGTAGGCGCCTGCGCCGCGGCGCAGCACGATGTTCGGCAGCGGCCGGCCTGATGCCCGCAGCGCCGCGATTTCTTTGCGCAACGCCGCATGAACCTGCGGGTACTCGTCGCGCAGATAGATGTAGAGGTCGTCCGCCTCGATCGCCCAGGCAGCGATCAGCGCGCCTTCGAGCACGCGGCGCGGTTCGGTTTCGAGGTAGTGACGATCCTTGAATGTGCCCGGTTCGCCCTCGTCGGCGTTGACCGCAAGTACGCGGGGTTTGGGCTCGGCCAGAACGAACTGCCACTTGCGCGCGGCGGGGAAACCCGCGCCGCCAAGGCCGCGCAGCCCCGCCTGCTCAACAGTGGTACGCACCGAGTCCGCAGTGTGCGTGCCGGCGATACAGGCATCGAATTCTGCGTAGGCCGAATCGTCCGGCGAAATGGCTTCCATCGACGCTGGTGCTGTGTCGCCGGCGGCGATCGCCTCGCGCACGCGTGCGGCGGTGGCCTCGACGACGTGATGTCGGCCGACTTCAGCCACCGGCGCCGCGTCGCAGCGGCCCATGCAGGGCGCGCGGACGATGCGCACGGCGCGGCCGTCGTCGTCCGCCAGCGCATCGAGCAGCGCGTCGGCGCCCGCCAACTGGCACGACAGGCTGTCGCAGACCCGCACCGTCAGCGGCGGCGGGGCCTCTTCGTTTTCGCGATGGATGTCGAGATGGGCGTAGAAACTCGCGACCTCATAGACCTCCGCCATCGACAGGCGCATGTGGTGCGCCAGGGCGGCGATGTGCTGCGCCGAGATTCCGTTGTGCGCATCTTGGATCGCGTGGAGGTACTCGAGCAGCAAATGGCGGTCATGGGGCGGATCGCCCAGCAATGCGGCGACCTGGCGCAGCGATTCGGCGGTCGGCTGGCGTCCCCGCTCGGTGCGGCGGCCCTTGCGCTTGCCCTTTCCGGGGTGGCGGATCGTCGTCGTATCGCGCATCACGGCAGGTCGTCTTCGCTCAGCACAGTCAGGGAAACGACCTCAATATTGATGAGTTGCTTGCCCGCATTCTCGAAATTCACCGTCGCACGCGCCCCGATCACCGACTGCACCTGTCCCACGCCCCAATCGGGCCGGTCGGGGTGCCGGACGAACGCGCCCGGTTCCAGCAGAAAGGTCACCGCCGCCAACCCTGGTTCATTAGGGTATCCTAACAGGATCGCCAACGAATGGGCCTTCGGTGAGATCAATGACGGATATCGATTTTGCGGCATTGCTGTGCGCGCGCCTGTGCCACGACCTCATCAGTCCGGTCAGCGCGGCGCGCAACGGCATCGCCATGGCGATCGAGGAGAAGGACGGCGCGATGCGGGCCGAAGCGATGGACCTGACCGCGGATGGGCTGGCCGACGCGGTCGACAAATTGCGCGTCTATCGCATCGCCTACGGCAATCCGGGGCCGGCGACGACGTTGGCCGAGGCGCGCAAGGCCGCCCAGTCGCTGTTCTCGCGTGGCCGCGTGCAGATCGAGTGGGCCGACGGCGGCGACCCGGGTCCGGACAGCGTCCGGTTGCTCACCAATCTCGTCATTCTCGGGGCAGAAGCCGTGGCGCGCGGCGGCGTGGTCAAGGTTGCGGCGACCGGTCCCACGCTCAGCGTCATCGCAAGCGGCGGCCGTGCCGGGGTCGCTTCGGATGTGCAACCCGTCCTCGACGGTGCGACCCTGGACGAGCCGATGACGGCGCGTCAGGTCCAGGCGGCATTGACGATGGCGCTCGCCGCGCGGCTCGGCGGCGCGCTGCAGGTCGAGGCGGGCGAGAGGGCGGTTGTATTCTCGGTGGCGACGAACGCCTAGCCGCGCATCGCGGAATCAAAAAGGCCGCCTCGCGGCGGCCCTCTTGAACAGAATGTCGAGCGATATCTAGGCGGCGGCGGTCGCGTCCTCGACCTTGCTGCCTTCCTGGTCGCGCAGCACGTAGCCGCGGCCCCAGACCGTCTCGATGAAGTTGTTGCCGCCCGAGGCGGTTGCAAGTTTCTTTCTCAACTTGCAAACGAAGACGTCGATGATCTTGAGTTCGGGCTCATCCATGCCGCCGTAGAGGTGGTTGAGGAACATTTCCTTGGTCAGGGTCGTGCCCTTGCGCAGCGCCAGAAGTTCGAGGATGCCGTATTCCTTGCCGGTGAGGTGGACCGGCTTGCCCGCAACGCTGACGGTCTTGCCGTCGAGGTCGATGAGCAGGTCGCCGACTTCGATCGACGACTGGGCGTGACCCCGCGCGCGGCGTACGACGGCGTTGATGCGCGCCACCAATTCGCCCTTGTCGAACGGCTTGGTGAGGTAGTCGTCGGCGCCGAATACGAGGCCTTTGACCTTGTCGTCGCTGTCGGACATGCCGGAAAGGATCAGGATGGGCGTCTCGATCTTGGCGTTCCGGAGTTTCTTCAGCACGTCGTAGCCGTGCATGTCCGGCAGGTTCAGATCGAGGACGATGATGTCGTAGTCGTAGATCTTGCCCAGATCGAGGCCTTCCTCGCCCAGATCGGTGGCGTAGACGTTGAAGCCCTCGCCGTTCAGCATCATCTCGATCGAGCGCGCCATCGCCAGATCGTCTTCAACAAGGAGTACCCGCATCGCTCTGTCCTCGTGTGGAATTCGGTTAACCCACAATGAAGGGATATGGTTAACGAGTGGTTAAAATAGTTAACAAAACGAGTCGGTGGCCAGTGACGGGGGTCACTTCTGAGATTATTGGCGGTTTTTCAAGGCGTTAACCCTGAATTAAGGGGCCGCCTGCAAGGATGTGCCCCGGACGAATTGGCCCTTTTTGGCACAAACAGGATGGCCTGTGCAGAGCGCCGTTAACGAAATCGAGCGAATCAAGACCGTAATCCGGTATGGGCGGGTGAGTTCCGTCCAGGGTTTGCTGGTCGAGGTCGCCGGCATTCAGAACGAGGTATCCATCGGCTCGCGCTGTCTGATCGAGACCCGGCGCAACCAAGAGGTTGCGGCCGAAGTCGTGGGTTTCCGCGACGATCACGCGCTGCTGATGCCGTTTCTGTCGCTCGAGGGGGTCGGTCTGGGCTGCCGTGTCATCATCGGCGATGCCGATCCCGTCGTGTATCCGACCCGCGGCTGGCTCGGCCGCATCGTCAACGCCCTGGGCGAGCCGATCGACGGCAAAGGACCGCTGCCCAGCGGCATCGACGCCTATCACCTGCGCGCCGCGCCGCCGCCGGCGGCGGACCGCCAGCGCGTCGGCGACAAGCTCGATCTCGGCCTGCGCTCCATCAACACCTTCATGACCTGCTGCCGCGGTCAGCGCATGGGCATCTTCTCCGGCTCGGGCATCGGCAAGTCGGTGCTGCTGTCGATGCTGGCGCGCTACACCAAGTCCGACGTCAACGTGATCGGGCTGGTCGGCGAGCGTGGTCGCGAGGTTACCGAGTTCATCCAGGACAGCCTCGGCGAGGAAGGACTCGCCAAGTCCGTCGTAGTGGTGGCGACGTCGGACGAATCGGCGCTGCTGCGCCGTCAGGCGGCCTATCTCACGCTGACGTTGGCCGAGTATTTCCGCGACCACGACGACGACGTGTTGTGTCTCATCGACAGCATCACCCGCTTCGCCATGGCGCAGCGCGAGATCGGTCTGTCCGGCGGCGAGCCGCCGGCCAGCCGCGGCTATACGCCGACCGTTTTCGCCGAGCTGCCCAAGCTTCTCGAACGCGCCGGACCGGGCGTCGGCAACGGTACGATCACCGGCCTGTTCACCGTTCTCGTCGAAGGCGACGATCACAACGAACCGATCTCGGATGCGGTGCGCGCCATTCTCGACGGCCACATCGTGCTCGACCGCTCGATCGCTGAGCGCGGCCGTTACCCGCCGATCAACGTATTGCGCAGCGTCTCGCGCACCATGCCGAGATGCAATGCGCCGGAAGAAACCGAGATGATCACGCAGGCGCGCACCATGATCTCGACCTATGAGAACATGGCCGAGATGATTCGGCTGGGCGCCTATCGCACCGGGTCCGACCCGACGGTCGATTCGGCGATACAGCTCTACCCGATGCTGGAGGACTACTTGTCGCAGAACATCGACGAACAGGCGGATTTCGCGGGCGGCTACGCGCGCCTCGGCGAGATCCTGGCGCAGGCCGGGGCGGGGAACGCTGAATGAGTGCGTTGCCGACTCTGATTCGTCTCGCCCGACACAACATGGAAGAGAAGCGCCGCAAGCTCGTCGGCCTGGAGACGCTGATGGCCAACCTCAAGGCCAAGCTTGTCCAACTCGAGAAGGAAGTCGAGCGCGAGCAGGCGTTCGCCGCGCTCGACAGCGAGAAAATGTTTCTCTACGGCAACTACGCCCGCGCGGTCATCGCCCGGCGGGAAAATATCCAACGTTCCATGAACGAGTTGCAGGGCCAGATCGACGGCGCCCACGAAGAGGTCAGCGAGGCCTACCAGGAGGTGCGCCGCTACGAGGTCGTGCTAGAGCGTCAGCAGGAACGTCAGGCGATTGAGGAAGCGCGCCGCCAGCAGGCGGAGCTTGACGACATGTCGATCGAGATGTTTCGCCGCGCGCGAAAGTCAGGCCAGCACGGCGCCGGGCGTGTGCTTGGTGCCAAGTAGGTCGTTGAACGGCTGAACCGGAAACTCGCGCACCGTCTGGAAGGACAGCGCGCCCCTGAACCCCAGGGTTTCAAGCCCGGACATGAAGATTTCCGAGATGTCGCCGCGGCGCTGATCGTTCAGGGCGTCATGGCTGCGTACGATCAGGTCGAAGGTGCGTCCGTGTAGCAGGCCGTCGAACTGCAGGTCGCCCAGCGCACTGAGGCGCACATCGACGATGAAGCGAAGATCGTGGTCGCTGTCGTTGCGGTCGCGCCGTTGTCCGCGGACGAACATGCGGACCGGATCGACCCGGTCACTATCCGAGAAAGGAAACAGCAGCAGGCGCCAGTCGGTCGCACCGCTTTCGTTGCCGAGGCGGCGCAGTTGACGGAAGTCGTCCGCCAACCGGTCGACGAGCCCGCGTTGTCCGGTGCGCTCGAGCACGCGAACGACGTCGTTGCCCAGCCAGCCGGCGACGTCGCCCGTGCGCAGGACGGAAAGGAAGAACAGGATTTGCGATGCCGCGCGCGCATTGGGCGAAGGAAGACGGGTCTGCGCGAAGCCCTGGGCGACCGCTGGCGCGTTGGCGGCGACATGGGTGACCAGGTCGCGCATGGCGGGCCACGTTTCGCCGACGCGCAGCATAAATTGCTCGGTCGTTTCCGGACGTGACGCCGCGGTGGCCGCGGTCGCCGCTGGGAGCAGGCCGGAGTCGCTTGTGCGCTGAGGCGAGGCCTCGTCGGCCGCCTCCAGGATGACGACACTGCCGGGTGGCCATTCCTGTGCCGGTCGCCCTGGCAGGACGATGGTGCCGGACGCGGTCGCGATCAGGGTCTGGTTGGCGCGCGGGCTCGGCAGAACCGTGCCGGCGATGCGCAAGGGTTGCGTTTGGGTCGGCGGCGGCGTGCTGGCTGCCGGAGCGGCGTACGAGACCTGTGGCGCGGGGCTGCCTGGCGAGGTCGATGCCGTGGTGGACGGTGCTTGCGTGGACACGCCCGTTGCGACGCGGGTCGCCGCGTTGGTCGATTGTGGCTCGCGGGCGGCGGTCGTCGTTGCAGGCGCGTCCGGTCGCATGCTGACGGCGGCGATCTGCACGCTCCTGAATGTTCCCGGCGTCCAATCGCTGACCAGCAGGTTCGCCGGTGGATTCGGCGGCGACGATGGGAGCGGCGTGCGATTCGCGGCGTCGTTCGCAGGCGTGGCGATGAGCAACGCGCGTACGGGAGTCTCGGCCTGAAGGACGGGGAGTGCCGCCGTTTCCGGTAGCGGAAGGGGGCCCGTCTTCCCGGTCGGTGCCGACGGTGGCGGCGCGGTATCCGGGAAGGAGACCTGCACCAGTCGCAGCGAAAGATTTCGCGGCGCCGGCAGTTCCTCGTTGTCGATCGAGACGAGGACGGCGCGAATGTGATCTCCCGCCACCGACGCGACGCGCAGGTTGACGGCGGCCCTGTCGGGCAGGGCCGTCGCCTCGACCGTGACGAAGACGGCATGGGGCGTCTGCAGAATCTGATGGCCGGTGGCGTTCTGGGTCAGCGTTTGTGCCGCGATGATGTCGCCTTCGGCGTAGCCTGCCAGCGAGGGCGACAGTGTGACGGCGGTGTCATGGGGAAGCGCAGTGTGTTCGGCGCCGGCCTGCTGTCCGCCGCCGTGTGGCGGGGCGTGTTGCTGGCCTGTCTGCCCTGTCGAGACGGGGGTCGGCGCAACGCGGGTCGCCGCATTGGTCGGCGTCGTCGAGGATGTCGAGACGTCGCTCATGTCTCCCCGCGCAGCGTCCTGGAGAGCGTCTCGACGCCGACGCTGGCCGGCGTCGTCGGGTGGCGCTGAAGGATGGAGGTCTGGTTGACGATGGCGTCGCGCACGTGGCGGTCGCGCAGCACGATTCCCGCCAGCGGAATGCTCGTCTTGAGGAAGTTGCGGCAGGCGCTGGCGATCGTTGCGTAGGTGCGCCGGCCCTCCTGCATCGTCTCGGCATTGTTGACGACAAGCCGGATGTCGGCTTGCGGGTACTTCATGCGAACTATCTTGATGAAGGCGTAGACGTCGGTCAGCGCCGTCGGCTCGCCGGTGGTCACGGCAAGGACGACGCCGTTGCCGCCGGTCAGCAGGCGAACCGACGAATCGATACCAGCCCCGAGGTCGACGACGACGCGGTCGTAGCGGGGCGCGATCTTGTAGATGGCCTGGCGCAGTCCGAGAAGTTTCTCGCGGCCCGCGGTGGATAGCACGCCGGACCCCGAGCGGCCGGCCAGCACATCGAAGCCGCCGGCTTCGTAGGGCTCGATCGCCTGGCTGAGGCGCATGCGGCCCGACAGTACGCTGCCCAGGTCCCACTGCGGCGACAGGCCGAGCTGGACATCGACGTTGGCGAGGCCGAGATCGGCGTCGACCAGCAGAATCCGTTCGCCGGCGCGCGCCAGGGCGTGGGCGAGTGTCGTCGCGAACCAGGTCTTGCCGACGCCACCCTTGCCGGATCCGATCGTGATCAGGTTGCGGCCTTGGGCGATCGGCAGCGGAACGATCTTTTGCGCGGTGCTGGTCATGATACGGCCTCGCGGCGCGCGAGTTCCGTCACCTTGAACGCGGTTTCGGTCATCAACCTGGCGAACGACACCGAATTGACCGGCGACAGGCCGTTGGCGATGAAGGCGGTCGCGCTCGCCTCGGCGATGTTCAAGCCCCCGGCGAGCGCGGCGGTGACGATATTGCCGAAACGGCGGGCGCAATCGAGCTTCGTGGCGTGGAGCGTGCCGGCCCCGAGTGCGGCAAAAATCTGCGCCGCCTCGGCGTGATCTTCGCTATCGCCACCGGCCGGCAGGACGAGGATGAGTTCGGCGTTTGCGGCGTCGGCAAAAGCTTTCAGGTCGGCCACTTCGGCCGGGGCGAAGGCGTTGGTGCCGGGTGTGTCGATGAGGACGAGATCGCATTCGTCCATTTCCGCCAATACCTCGGACAATGCCTCGGGCGTGTCGGCGGAAGTCAGCGGCACATCCATCATGGTGGCGAGTGCGTCAAGTTGCTCGTAACCGCCCGAGCGCACGGTGTCGGTGGTGACGATCTGGACGCGGCGGCCGGCAAGGACGGCGCGCGCGGCCACCTTCACGGTGGTGACCGTCTTGCCCGCACCGGGCGGGCCGACAAACATGATCGGACGTTCGCTCGTCTTTGGAATGTTCGAGAAGCGCAGCTCGGCGTCCAGCGCTGCCCCGATCGCCAGCGTGACGTCGTCGCGGCTCAGCGTGCGCGCCCGGCTGGCGAGACGGCGCGCCGCCTGCGGGGCGACCCGGTGAAAAGCCAGAACCTGCGCAATCTCATCTTCGGGTTCGCCCGCTTCCTCATGGGCGACCGTGTGTGCCAGCGCGTCGTCGTCGCGGACGTCTTCGAGCGCGGCGGTGACTTGTGCGCCGCGACCGCGCCGCGACTGATAGGTCGAGACGATGACCGCGTCGTCGCCGAGACTTTCGCGCACCTGCGCAATGGCTTCGTCGAGCGTCGGTGCGTTGAATGTCTGTAACCGCATGGCGGAGCCCTAGACCTGTGACAACGTCTTGATCCGGGCCTTCGGGTGAATCTCGTTCTGCGAGAGCACCACGGTTTGCGGCCGGAAGCGTTCGATGATGGAGCGTACGTAGGGACGGATGGCCGGGCTGGTGAGCAGGACGGGGTTTTCGCCTTCCTGCGCGAACCGGTCGTAGGATTGGCGCACCGCCATGATGAACTCCTGGAGCTGCGTCGGCGGCATCGACAGCTGGCGGTCGTCGCCCTGACCGACGATGGACTCGGCGAAGTTCTGTTCCCAAGTCGGCGACAGCGTGACCATGGGGACGTAGCCCGCTTCGCTGGTGTTGGCCGAGCTGATCTGCCGGGCGAGACGGGCGCGGACGTGCTCGGTGATAAGGGTGATGTTGTTGGTGTAGCCGCTCGCTTCGGCGACGCCTTCGAGAATCGTCGGCAGGTCGCGGATCGAGATGCGCTCGCCGAGCAGGTTCTGCAGGATGCGCTGCAGGCCCGACACACTGATGTGGGTGGGAATGAGGTCGCTGACGAGCTTCTGCTGCTCCTTCGGCAGTTCGTCGAGCAGCTTCTGGGTTTCGGCGTAGGACAACAGGTCGGCCATGTTGTCCTTGATGACCTCGGTCAGGTGGGTCGTGATGACCGTCGCGGGATCGACGACCGTGTAGCCACGGAACGAGGCTTCCTCGCGCATCGATTCGTCGACCCACATCGCGGGGAGGCCGAACGTTGGTTCGGTGGTTTCCTCGCCGCTGAGCGTGATCGGCTCGCCGCGGGGATCCATCACAAGGAGCTGGTTCGGGCGCAGGTCGCCGTAGCCGGCTTCGGCCTCTTTCACGCGGACGACGTAGGTATTCGCGGCAAGCTGCATGTTGTCGAGAATGCGCACCGAGGGCATGACGAAACCCATCTCGCCGGCGAGTTGTCGTCTCAGCGCCTTGATCTGATCGGTCAGGCGATAGCCATGGGAGTCGTTGATGAGCGGTAGAAGACCGTAGCCCAGCTCCAGGCGGAGCTCGTCGAGCGCGAGCGCGCTCGAGATCGGCTCCTCGACCGGCGCAGCCTGGGCCGCGGTCTTTTCGCGTTCTTCGACCTCGACCGCGCGGCGGGCGGCGCGGCGGTTGGTGTAGTAGGCGAGGGTGCCGGCGCCGATGGCCAGCATCAGAAACGGGATCATCGGCACGCCCGGGAGCAGGGCGAGTGCGGCCATCAGGAACGACGCCATGCCCAGCGCCCGCGGGTAGCCGCTCAACTGCCCGAACACGGCCTTGTCGGTTGAACCCGACACGCCCGACTTCGAGACCAGCATACCGGCGGCGGTCGAGACGATCAGCGCCGGGATCTGACTGACGAGACCGTCGCCGACGGTCAGCGCGGTGAACGTCTCGGTCGCTTCGGCGAAGGAAAGGCCGCGCTGGCCGACGCCGATGACGATGCCGCCGATCAGGTTGATGAACGTGATCAGGATGCCGGCGACGGCGTCGCCGCGGACGAATTTCGATGCGCCGTCCATGGCGCCGAAGAAGTTGCTTTCGTCCTCGAGGACCTTGCGCCTGTTGCGGGCTTCGCTCTCGTCGATCAGTCCGCTGGACAGGTCGGCGTCGATCGCCATTTGTTTGCCGGGCATAGCGTCCAGGCTGAACCTGGCGGCGACTTCCGCGATACGGCCGGACCCTCGGGTGATCACCACAAAGTTCACGATCACAAGGATCGCGAAGACGATGAGGCCGATGATGAAGTTGTTGCCCATGATGAAGCCGCCGAAGGCTTCGATCACGTTGCCGGCCGCGTCGGTGCCTTCGTGGCCGTTCGTCAGGATGAGACGTGTCGACGCGAGATTGAGCGCCAGGCGCAACATGGTAGCGACGAGGAGAATCGTCGGGAATGAGCTGAATTCGAGCGCCCTGTTGATGAACAGGACGTTCATAAGGATCAGGACCGAGAAGGTGATCGATAGCGCCAATGCGACGTCGAGAAGCCAGCGCGGCATCGGCAGGATCAATACCACCAGGATCAGCATGATCCCGAAAGCGAAGATCAGGTCGCCGCGCAACAGGCGCGTCGAAAGATTGCCGAAGACCTCGCCGAACGACGGGCCTGTTGCCTGCGTGCCGTCGCCGCTCGGCGCGGTCGGGTCGTAGGACTCGACCGGGTCGCCGTTGGTTTCGACCAGCGCGTCCTGCGTCTGATCCGTCATCTACCGGACCCTGTGTTGTGCTGCGGGTCTAGGCAGATGCCGTGGCGCGGTGGAATTCGGCCGCGCCCGTCGGGGGCGGCGCGATGTCGAGCCCTTCCTCGCTGTACTGCTTCAGCTTGTTGCGCAGGGTGCGGATGGAGATGCCCAGGATCTTGGCGGCATGTGTCCGGTTGCCGAGGCAGTGGTCCAGGGTCTCCACGATGAGATCGCGTTCCACCTCGGCGACGGTCTTGCCGACCATCGGGGCGCCGCCGGCGGCGGCCGCCGCGGTCGCAGGTCCCGAACTGGCGTCGGGCGCGGCGCTGCCGAGTGGCGCGCCGTCCTGCAACAGGACGGCGTCGGTGCCGATCTCGTCGCCGGTCGCGAGAACGACGGCGCGGTGGATGGTGTTTTCCAGTTCGCGCACGTTGCCGGGCCAGCTATGGGCCCTCAGGGCGCGCATCGCGTCGGCGCTCAGCGGGCGGACGTCGACGCCGTTGGCCGCCGAGTAGCGTTCAACGAAGTGGCGGCACAGCGCTTCGAGGTCACTCGCCCGTTCGCGAAGCGCGGGGACGCGAATGTTGAGAACGTTCAGGCGGAACAGAAGGTCTTCGCGGAAGTCGCCGTCCTTCACCGCCTTGGTGAGGTCGCGATTGCTGGTGGCCAACAGGCGGATGTCGACCTTGATCGGCTTGTTGCCGCCGACGCGATCGATCTCGCGTTCCTGGATGGCGCGAAGCAGCTTCGCCTGCAGTCGCGGGTGCAGTTCGGTGACCTCGTCGAGCAGCAGCGTGCCGCCGTTGGCTTCTTCGAACTTGCCGATGCGCCGCGCGATGGCGCCGGTGAAGGCGCCTTTCTCGTGGCCGAACAGCTCGCTTTCCAGAAGGTTCTCCGGGATCGCTGCGCAGTTCACCGAGACGAACTGCTTGTCGGCGCGCTTGCTCTTGCGGTGGATGTGGCGCGCGAGCACTTCCTTACCAGTGCCGGACTCGCCGGTGATCAGAACGCTTGCATCGCTGGGCGCAATCTGGTCGGCGAGCTTGATGATCTTCGCCATCGCATCGTCGCCGTAGATCAGCGTGTGGGATTCTTCCGAGACCGCCTCCAGGACAGCGGCAATGAGGTCGGCGTCGGGCGGCAGAGGAATGTACTCCTTGGCACCCGCGCGGATCGCCTTGACGGCGACTTCGGTATCCGTGCCGATGCCGTACGCGACGACAGGGGCGTGAATCCGTTCCAGCTTGAGGGAATCGATGAAACCCGAGATGTCGAGTTCGGCAGCCAACATCAAGAGGTCGGCACCGCGTCCCGACCGCAGCATGCTCAGCGCGGTCTCGGTGTTCGGTACGTGGGAAACCTTGGCGCCACGGTCCATGGCGATCTTACTCGCAGCACCGATTTGCCCATCCATAGATCCGACGATCAACAAACGCATTTCTTGGAACTCCCTACAAGCGGTTCATTTCGTGTCCTCCTACGATGCCTTCCCGATGAATGATGAAGTGCCGCTTCTTACGAGCGGTCGGTCTTGATGATTTCCGTCATGGTCACGCCAAGGCGTTCTTCGACCACGACGACCTCGCCGCGCGCGACGAGGCGGTTGTTTACGTAGATGTCGATGGCCTCGCCGACTTTGCGGTCGAGTTCAACGACGGCGCCGCGCCCCAGTTTGAGGAGTTGGCTGACTTCCATACGCGTCTTGCCGAGAACGGCGGATACCTGGACCGGCACGTCGTAGACGGCCTCGAGGTCAGCCGCGGCGCGAATGACTTCTTCTTCCTGCTCCTCGCCGCCGAGGACCGGCTCTTCGTCGCCCCCTTCCTCGTCGGGCTTTTCGATCTCGTCGAGGCTCAGGCTTTCCGATTCCGCACCTTCGCCGAGGACATCGGGCTCGTCATCCTCGTTGAGGGCTTCGTCCGTACTCGTATCGGCCATAGTGACCTCCTATGCCGCGCGGCCTTCGCGCCGCGCAATTCCATTCGTCCTACTCATAGCGAACGCTCTTCGATCCGCCGACCGTCTTGATTTCCTCGCCGGCGTCCGCAGGCGTGTCGTCGGCGTCCGCGGCAGGTGCGTCGTCGGCTTCCGGCGCCGGTTCGTCGTAGCGTACGCTCTTTGAGCCGCCGACCGACTTCACGCCGGTGTCGGGCGCTTCTTCTTCCGGGGTCTCGTCGTAGCGTACGCTCTTGGAGCCGCCTACCGACTTGACGCCGTTCTGTCCCTCGTCCGGCGCGCCCTCGGTCTCTTCGGCGGCTTCGACCGGCGCCTCTTCGATTTCTTCCTCTACTTCGACCGGCTCTTCCAGCGAGGTCAGGTAGCGTGCGACCGCGTCGCTGACCCACCTGTCGGTTTCGCTGTGGATCATCTCCGCGCCGCCCTGCGCCCACTCGACGCGACAGTCGCCTGGGCCGAGGGTTTCGTCGCCGATGACTACGGCCTGCCCGGCGAAGGCCACCTTTGCTGTGATGGCCGCGATGTGCTCGCCGAGCGGCGCTGCAAGATCGGGGGCCACGCGTACGACGATGCGCGATTCGCGCAGCGCTTCGGTCAGATGCTCAAGCGTGTCCACGATCATCGCTTCGGCGTATTCAACGGGATGCATCTCGATCAGCGCGCCTGACAGGCGTCGCCCGATCGCCATCGCCAGGCCGGCTGCTTCGTGCCGGGCGGCATCGGTATTCGCTTCCTCCGCAACAGCCAGTCTTTCGATTCGCTTGCCGAGGGTAACGAGTTCATTGGCGACAAAGGCGTCGATGCTGGCTTTCGCTTCGGCAAGCCCGGCAGCATGGCCTTCGGCCCGCGCTTCCTGGCGCGCCTGCTCGAGAGCGCCCTGCATTTCGTACTCCGAGTAGCGGGGCAGCGTATTGGGATCGACGGGCTCTTCAGCCTCTTCCTTGTCCCAATCCGGGTCGTCCACCTCGAACTCGGTGTCGAACAGGAACTTTTCGAGCTTGGCCATCGCCACCACGTTCAGCCTCCGACGGAAGTCGCCGTCAGGGAGGGGATTACGATTTCACCACGATCGGCCAGAGCTTTTGCGCGTCCGAGGATCGACTGCTGGGCGTCGTCGACCTCGCGCAAACGCACGGGTCCGGTGGCCTCGATCTCTTGCTTGAGAAGCTTAGCGGCCCGCGGGGGCATATTGCCAATGATGAATTCCCGGACCGCTTCGCCGGCGCCTTTCAGGGCCGTTGCCGTGGTCGCCGGGGCCACGTCGTCGAACAGTTTGCGGATCTGCCGCGGTTCCAGGTTCTTCAGGTCGTCGAAGGAGAGGACGTTCGCCTTGACATACTTGGCGGCGTCCTTGTCGGTCGAATTCACGGCGTTGATGAAGCGCTGTCCGACCGGCCCTTCCATGTGGGCCATGATCTTCTTCAGATGCGCCGGTCCGGGCGCCATGCCGTGCTGATCGAGGTCGGCGCCGAGTTCTTCCTGCAGCGTTTCCTCCAGGTGGGCGAGGACCTCGCGCCGGATCGGATCGGCGTTGGCTATGCGGGCGACGACCTCGCCGGCGAATTCTTCGGGCAACCGGCCGATGATCTTGGCGGCGACGTCGGCCGGCAGCTTGCGCATGACGACCGCGGCCGCCTGCGGATGCTCGTTGCGGAGATAGCCGGCAAGGACTTCGGGCGAAACGCGCGCGATCTTGTCCCAGATGCCGAGCGTGCCGCGCGGCGCACTCGGCGCAGGGGCAGGCGCCGGTTCGGGTGCCGCCTGTTTGCCGAAGTCGTCGAGCAGCGCTTCGACGGTCCTGGCGTCGACCTTGCCGATGGCGGCCATGGCCCTGGTCAGGCGCCCGAGTTCGTCCTCGCTCAACTGGGGCAGCAGCTTGGCACTGCGCTTTTCGCCCATCGTGAGCATGAGCAGCGAGGCTTTTTCCGGACCGCTGAGCACGCGGCCGGTGTTCGTGGAAGACGTTGAGACGGCTTGGGTCAAAGCTTACTCCTCGTAAATCCAGGTACGGAGAATGGCGAGCGCCTCGTCGGGGTGCTTGTCGATGATCTCGCCGATCTTGCGCACCGAGGAGGCGCGGATCTGTCCTTCCACGGCGCCCAGGCTGATCATCGGGTCCTCTTCTTCCTCGGGCAGGGAAGGTCCGGCGCCTGCGCCGCCGCCCGGGCCCGCGAGCGCGCCGAGAGCGCCTTCGCCTCCGGCCAGCGCCCCGACCGGTTCCGGCTGGGGCTGCATCGCGGTGATGGTGCGGCCGACCAGCGGACGCAAGACCAGCAGGATGACGAGAACCGCCACGATCATGAACAACAGGATCTCGGCGATCTGGAAATAGTCGGCCTTGGACAGGCCGAGGAATCCACCTTCATCCTCAAGTACCGGTACCTCGGCGTCCGCGAAGCGCATGTTGACGACCTCGACCTGGTCGCCGCGTCCTTCTTCGAAGCCGACAGCGTTGCGTACGAGCGCCGCCAGCTGCTGCAGTTCTTCCTGGGTGCGCGGCGTGTAGGTCGGTTCGCCATCTTCGCCAATGGCGCGGGTGCCGTCGACCAGGACCGCAACGGTCAGCCGCTCGATTGCGCCGGATTCCCGCACCCGAGTCGTGACGCTCTTGGATATCTCGAAGTTCGTCGTTTCCTCGGTTCGTGCTGTGCGCTCGGTGCTGCCCGGACCCGCGGTCGGATCGTCCGCTTCGGCTTCGGGCAGGTTGTTGGCAACCGTGACCGGCGCGTCGTCGCGGTCGATCGCCAGCGAGCTTTCTTCGATGGTCTGGGTCGAGCGTACGACCTGGCCGTCCGGGTCGAATATCTCGTCGTTCTCGGTCACACGATCGAGGTCAAGATCGACGGAGACCTCCGCGCGGACCTTGCCGATCCCGACGGTGCGTTCGAGCAGGCGCTCGATGTTGGTGCGCAGGCGGGATTCGGCGGCGAGACGCGCCTCGGCCAGACGGTCGTCGGCGAAGGCGTCGTCGGTGCCGTCGTCGGCGCGCGCCAGCAGGTTGCCGGCATCGTCGACGACGGAAATACGGTTGGTCGTCATGCCGTCGACGGCGGACGCGACGAGGTGCTGGATGGCGCGAACCTGGTTCGGGTCGACGCGGCGGTTGCCGCGCGTCTTGATGACGACCGACGCGCTCGGATCGCGGGTCTCACGGGTGAAGAGCTCACGGCGCGGCAGCACGAGATGCACGCGAGCCGATTCGATGTTGTCGAACGATCGGATGGTGCGCGCAAGCTCGCCTTCAAGCGCGCGCACCAGATTGACGTTCTGGACGAAGTTCGTGGTGCCGAGCGCTTCGCTGCGATCGAAGATCTCGTAACCGACGGAACCGCCCGAGGGTAGACCCTCCTGGGCCACGAGTACGCGAATGCGCTCGACGTCGTTGGCCGGAACGAAGATCTGGCTGCCGTTGCCGCGGACTTGATAGGGGATGGCGGCCTGTTCGAGCTGCGCGACGATGGCGCTCGAATCGCTGATGTCGAGGTTGCTGTAGAGGAGGCCCATTTGCGGCGTCGTGACGCGGCCGATCAGGAAGACGAAGAAGCCGATCATCAACACGCCGACCATCCCCATGACGATCAGGCGGGTGGCGCCGAGGCGCTGCGCGATTTGGGCGAATGGGTTCACTGCGACACCGTTCGTTGACGGGCAGTCGGTTGACTGCCCCGATCGGTGTCAGGTTACGCCCGCGAAGGTGAACAGAAGGTTAAGTCCCGGCAAGTTTTGCCGGGCGATGTGCAGCGCCTAGTGGGAGAGGGCGCTGCGGCCGCTCCGGTACTGCTGAACGCGGGTGGCGCGGAGGCCGCGCAGGCCATGTTCCTCGATGGCGCGCTGCCAGGACAGGAATTCCTCGACGGACAGCGAGTAGCGCTCGCAGGCCTGCTCAAGCGAGATGGTGCCGTTCTCCACGGCGGAGACGACCTGCGCCTTGCGGCGGATGACCCAACGCTTCGTATTCGCCGGCGGCAGCTTGTCCTTGGTCGGGATCCGGGCCGCGTCGATCGAGGTGGGGTTTTCCTGGTAGTAGCTGGTGTCTGTCATGGTCGCTCGTTTGCTCGTGCAGAATCTAAGTGCTGTGTTTTAAAAAAACCCTAATCGGCCGAACTTAGTGCTCACGTTCTGCGAGCATTACCGCTTGAGCCTGATCACCTCGTCGAGCAACTCGTCGCCCGTCGTAATGATCCGCCCATTCGCGGCGAAGGCCTGCTGGGTGATAATCATGTCGGTGAACTCTTCCGCCAGATCGACCGTGGAAGCTTCGATCGAAGCCGGGGCAACCAGGCCTGCAGTGCCGATCCCGGCTTCCTGCAGGTTGAAGGTTCCCGACTTGGTGGTCTGCAGGAAGGTGTTGCCGGATCGCGGCTGCAACCCGTTCGGGTTGGAGAAGGTGGCAACCGGCAGGACGTAGAGATCCTGACTGGAGCCGTTGTCGAACTGTGCGGTCACGACGCCCAGTTCGTCGACGGTGACGCCCGCGAGCTGGCCGAAGAGCGCGCCGTTGACGTCGAAGCCGACGAGCTGCGAGGCGCTATCGAACTGGCTCAGACCGTTGGCCTGACCGTTGGTGCCGAAGTCGATGGTAATTGATTGCGAGGCCACGCCCAGGACCGGCGCCCAAGGGACCGAAATCGCACTCGTCAGCGCGGTGCTGGTGTTGGTCGAGTCGAACGAACCGTCGGTGTTGAAGGCCGTCGTACCCGTCGCGATGATCCCGTCGGTAGTGGTCACGTCGGAAGAGGGCTCGATGTAGACCTCGGTGTACCACTGGTTGGCAAACTGCGATTTCAGGTAGGCGAAGGTCAGGGTGCGTGCGCCGCCCTTCGAGTCGAAGATCTGCACGCTGCGCTCGAAATCGGCCGTCACGCCGCCCGACGCCATGTTCGTGGCGGAAACTGTCGGATCGTAGGTTGCGGCGGTCGTGGTGGAGGCCGCGCCGAACAGGTTGGCGGCACCGGTGCCGGCAACGGTCAGGCTGTTGCCCGGGTCGCCGGTGACGGTGAGGTTGCCGCCGTTGACCGCCGCCACCATGCCGGAGGCAGCATTGATCAGCGCCGCGAGCTGGTTCAGCGTGTTGAACTGTCCGGCGCCCGGCGCAGCGGTGGTGAAGGTGAACGTCTGGATCGGGTTGGCGCCGATCTGGACGGTGATGGTGTCGCCGTTGGTGAGCGCCGGCGTTGCGGTCGAAAGGTCGGTATCGCCATCGGTCACCGTCGCGGTCGTCACGTCGGTCGGCGCGCTGGTCACGGCCTGGGAGGCCTGTAGGTTGGCCTGGATCGACACTGCCGAGGTGGCCGAGGCCGTGCCGGTGAGGCCCGTGATGTTCACGGTTTCGGTAGCGGAAAGGTCCGAACGGTTCGACGTGATGTTGCCGTTGGCATCGACCGGCCAGCCGCGCAGGAAGAAGCCCGCCGTGTTGCGCAGGTTGCCGTCCTTGTCGGGCTCGAACTCGCCGGCCCGCGTGTATTGGAAGGTTCCCGTCGTGCTGTTGGCGCCGACGATGTCGGCGACGACGAAGAAGCCCTGGCCCACGAGACCGAGGTGGGTGTTGGACTGCGACGCCTGCAACAGGCCCTGTCGGTCGATCAGGTTATGGATCGTCGCCTGGACGCCGCCCGGCGTGTAGAACGTCGCGGTCGGCGGGGTCGTGACCAGCGCCTTGAAGCGGGTTTCGGTCCGCTTGTAGCCGGTCGTGTTCACGTTCGAGATGTTGTCCGCGATCGTCCCCATCGACTGCGCATTCGCATTCAGGCCGGAGACGCCCGAGAACATTGCACCAAAAATACTCATTTATCTCTCTCCCATCCAACCGGGCGACGTTTCCGCCACCGCGAGAGCGACTCATCAATCGTTTAGCGGGTGTAGTTTTCTCTACACGCCTGCTTTGACGGACACGATGTCGTCGAGCGGCACCGTGAGCCCGCCAACGTCAACTTTGTTGACGCCGTTTTCTGTCAAGACACCCTCGACCGTGGCGACCAGGTTGACGGCGGTATCAACCTGATTGCCGTCGCCGTCGATCGACGTGACGGTGAGTGCGTAAATGCCGTCGGGCAGCGTTTGGCCCAAGTTGTTCTTGCCGTCCCAGGCGAAGTCATGGCGGCCCACGCTGATATCACCCTTGGTGGTGAAGACAGCCTTGCCTGTCGAGTCCAGTACCTTCAGCGTCGTGGATACGGCGCCGTCGTCGACGCCATAGGCCCACTTGGCCTTGCTGTTCTTCATGACGGTTGTGTTGCCGGGCGCTTCAACGGCTTTCCCGATGTAGCCCACGGCTGCGGACAATTCGTTCGCCTGATAGAGGGCGAGCAGCTGTTCCAGGTTCTGATTCGTCGCGATCGATTGTTCGACGTTGGTGAAGTTGACCAGCTGATCGGTGAACTGGTTCGCATCCAGCGGTTCCAGCGGATCTTGGTTCGTCAACTGCGCGGTAAGAAGGGTGAGGAACGAGTCGAATGTATCCGAGAGCTTCAGCGCGGAGTTCTCGGCAGCGCTGGTGCTTGGTGTCGAAACGACTGAGGAAACGTCGACCATCCTGAAACCTTCTTCAGACCCTGATGTCCAGGGCGCCGGTCGAACCGGCTATGCTGGACCAGTGTTTGGCGATCGCGGGGTTGGCGTCTTCTTCGAAGTCGGCCAATCCGGTCCTGCCGCTGCTTGCGGATCCCCGGTTTTCGGGTAGGTCGCGGCCGTTTTGGCCGCCGCGAAGACTAAACTCGAGGTTCTGCGAGTCGGCCTTCAGCCCAGCGTCTTGCAATGCCCGTTCCAGAACTCGCGAGTCACGCTGCAACTGGTCGACTGTTTCCTGGCGATCGGCGTAAACCCGCGCGTGAACTGCGCCATCCCGCGAGACTTCCAGCTTCACCTCGACCCGACCGAGCTCGGCCGGATGCATCTGAACGTTGAAGCGGCTGACGCCGTCTGCCGCGGCCCGAACGATATGCACGGCAATCTGTGCCGCCGGTGGGGTCGGGACTGCCGATCTTGCAGGTTGTTGCGGCGTCGCGTTGCGCACCTCTTTGGCCTCGTTGGCGGATTGAGTGGCGGTCGCGGCCGCCAGTGCGTTGCCGAAGGTCTGTCCGCCGGTAACGTCGGCGGCACGCGTATCCGCGGCGGTCGCAAGCAGCGCGGCGCGCAGCGGCAGGCGGCCGTCGTTGGCCGTGTTGTCACGGCCCTGGCCGCTGGAGCCACCGCCCTGGCTGAGCTGCAGGTCCAACATGGCGTCGCCGGTGGGCCCGGTCTGCGCGACCATCTGGCCGAGTGTCTGTTGCGGGCCCTGGCCGGCTGGCGTCTGCGCTGCAGCCGAGGCCTGCGCTTGTTGGAGGCCCGTACCGGCAGCCTGGGTCGCCGCTGCTGCGGGGACGAGAAGCCCGCTGCCGCCATCGAGCGCGTCTCCGGCAATCGTGTCTTCCGCCGCGGGGACGATCGGGAGATCGATCGAAGGCAGGTCCGGTCCTTGGTTCTTGTTCGCATTGGACGGCGCCTGTGGACCAGGCGCCACGGCAGGCGCCAGCGCGGCGGCCGACTGCGGCGTCGCGATACCCGTTTCGGGCACCGCGATGGCATCGGCGGTGTCGCCCGTTGGCGCAACCACCGCATCTGGCGACGGATCCCCGCCGGCGTCGCCGGTTGCCTGCACCTGCGGGGTTGTCTGGCCGGCCGTTGTGCCGCCCGTCGCTGCCGACAGGGCGACCGCAAAGCCGCTCTCGCCCGCACCGTTGGTGCTGGCCTGTGCGCCAGGTATGGCGCTGCCCTTCGGCTTGGCCGAGGGCGGGATCAGCAGTTCCGCAACGGTCGAGGTCATTTGCGCACACACGTCATCGTGTCGTACCGGAAGCAATCGGCAGGCCATCGCGCCGGGCGAATGCTGGGGCCGTTAAGAAGCGTTAACGCGTCGCGCCATCTCGTCGGAGCGGGCACCAATTGCCGATCCCGCTAGGCAGCCTTTTCGCGTTAACTCTGCGTTAATCGAAAAAGTGAGTTACTGCGCGCCGAAGGACGGGCAAACGAGTTGGCCCGGTTCTCGCATAGTGTTGGTCGGCCGTACGACTTGACGGCGTTGATTACTTGACTGAGTTACAACAAAGGACACGAGACATGCTTGCGCAGGGCGAAGCCCCAATGTCATTCGAAGCTGGTGCAAAAGCTTTCCATGCCGCCGATTTCGATCGCGCGCTGTCGGAGTGGAAGAAATCGGCAGAGGACGGAGACGCGGACTCGAGCTACAACATCGGCTTGATGTACGCGAACGGTTCCGGAGTCGAGCGTGACTTCGAGAAGGCCGTGGAATGGTTCCACAAGGCCGTCGAACATGACCACACCGAGGCGGAATACAGCCTTGGTGTGATGTATCACGTCGGTTTCGGCGTCGAGGAAGACGAAGCGGAAGCCGCCTACTGGTACGCCCGCGCTGCCGAGAAGGGCAATGCGCAGGCCCAGTGCAATCTCGCGGGCCTCTATGAAACCGGTTCGGGCGTAACGCGCGACTACCTGAAGGCCGTGGAGCTTTACAGTGAGTCGGCTCAGGCCGGCTATGTCGTCGCGATCTTCAATCTCGGGGTCATGTGCGAGAACGGTACCGGCATGGAGCGCGATCTCGAGCGCGCCGCAAAGTTCTATGAGTCCGCGGCCGAGGCCGGCCTGATGGCCGCCCAGTACAACCTTGGTGTTCTCTACGCCACGGGAAGCGGTGTCGAGACGGACCTTGCGATGGCACGCGATCTGTTCGCCAAAGCTGCGGCGCAGGGTCACGAACTCGCGGCGCAGAACCTGCGCACGCTGGAGGAGGTCGAACAGATGATCTCGTCAGAGGAAAAGAACGCTGACTGAACGCCGCATCGGCACAAGCGATCACAAGGAAGGGGCGCCCCAATCGGGCGCCCCTTTTTCTTTTTCTTTTCCCCGTAATGCCGGTCTGGCCCCGCCCTTGCATCGTTGGACGGGAAGGACCGTATGAACAGCCAGAAACCCATAGAAACCGCGGAACAGGAGCGCTCGTCGCCGGTGGCCTTTGCCGCCGCACGGCAAGACGCGGCCTGCGCGCGGCAGTTTGTGCCGTCGTCTAGGGGTGGTGCGCGATGACCAGTCTCGACTCCGCCATCAAGATTGGCGTCTCAGGCCTGACGTCCAACCAGTTCGCTCTGGCGACCACCGCCAACAACATTGCGAACGTCAATACCGAAGGCTACGTCCGCAAGATTACGAACTTCGAATCGAAGGTCCTCGGCAACGACCAGGCCGGCGTTTCGATTTCCGGCATCAGCCGCTTCATCGATACGTTTCTCGTTCGCGAGGAGCGGGTCGCCTCAGCCCAGCAGAAGCGCTTCGGGGCCATGAAGGAACTGCACGATCAGTTGCAGAACCTGCTCGGCGCGCCTGACGACAACATCACGTTTACCGGTCGGCTCGACCGCGTGTTCGAAGACCTGGCAGACCTCGCGCCGGACCCCAACTCGACGGTGCGTCGCGTCAGCGCGATCAACGAGATGCAGGTCTATGGCGCCGAGGTTGGGCGCGTGGCGCGGGTGCTGCAGGACTTGCGTGGTGAGGCCGACCGCCGCGTCGACGAAGCCATTACGACGATCAACCTGGCGATCCAGCGGATCGACGAATTGAACCCCAAGATCCGGCGCGCGCTGGCACTTGGCGAGGACGCGTCCGGCCTGCAGGAGCAGCTAGAGCGCGCGGTCAAGGCAATCAGCGAACTGATCGACATCCGCACCTACAATCTGCCAGGTGGCGGCACCGGACTGGTGACCGAGAGCGGCGTGGTGTTGCTGGATGCGCTGGCGCGCCAGTTCCAGAAGACCTCGACGGGCACCGTCGGAACCAACACCGAGTTCGATCAGATCGACATCAACAAGATCAATCCGGACGGATCGACGGAGACCATCACCGTGCTCGATCCGGTCGTGCAGTCGGGCGCGTTGCGCGGTCTGCTCGACATGCGCGATATTCAGCTTCCGGCCATGGCCATCGAGCTGGGCCAGATGGCGGCCGCAGTCAACGACCAGCTGAACGCGGCACACAACGACAACTCAACGGTTCCTGCGCCCTCGCAGATGGTGGGCCGCAACGTCGGTATTGTCGGAACGGACAGCCACAACTTCACCGGTACGGTCACGTTCGGCATGCTCGACGCCACGAGCACGCTGACCAACCGCGTTGCGGTCGACTTCACCGCGGGGACCGTGTCGCTCAACGGTGCGGCGCCGGTCGCCATCGGCGGCACGACACTCAACGACGTGATCACCGCCGTGAACACCCAGTTCGGCGGCACGGCGCTGACTCTGGTCAATGGCGTGATGTCGCTGCAGGCCACCGGCGCGTCAACCGGGGTCGCCGTTCTGCAGGACGCAACCTCGCCGAGCGCGCGCGCGGGCCGCGGCTTCGCCCATTTCTTCGGTCTCAACGACCTGATGCAAGCGCGCGAACCCTCGCACTTCCAGACCGGCGTCGTCGGGACCGATGCGCACGGCTTCGGTACAAGCGGCGCGATCACGATGCAGCTCAAGGGACCGCGCGGACAGATCGCCCGGGAGTTCACGCTGGATTTCGCCACTGCGGGCGCAACGTCGTTCAACGACGTCGTGTCGGCACTCAACACCGGTTTCCAGGGTTTCGCGTCGTTCACGCTGAGTGCAAACGGCGAGCTCCAGGTCACGCCGACCTCCAACCTCTCGGACTACCGCATCCTCACGACCAACGACACCACCTCGCGCGGCACGACATCCGCGCTTTTCTCGGATTTCTTCGGCGTCGGCCGCGTCTATCAGATGGACCAGGCCTTCCAGGTAACGGTGCGTTCCGACATCGTGGCCGATCCGTCCCAGTTGGCGTTGGCAAAGCTGGATCTGAGCGCTGCGGCGCTGGCCGGGACCGATCCGGCGCTGACCGTCGGCGACAACCGCGGCGTCGTGGGTCTCCAGGATGCCGGAACGACAAATATCGCATTTGCGCAGGCCGGCGATCTCTCGCCGACGACGACGACGATCACTGCCTATGCCGGCAGCGTGTTATCCGATTTCGCGCTCAAGGCCGACGAGGTCGTCGAGCGGGAATCGGACGCCGACGCGCTGGCCAGCGAAATCTCCGCGAGGATCATCAGCCAGTCGGGCGTCAATCTGGAAGAAGAGCTTGCGAACATGATTCTGTTCCAGAACGCGTTTAACGCGTCCGCCCGCCTTCTGACGACGACCAAGGAGATGTTCGAAGAACTCCTTGCGATCAAGCGTTAGGGATTAGAGGTCCGGTATGACACGGGTTTCAACAGCAGGACAGAACCAGCTCCTCATCGTCGACGTGCTGCGCCAGCAGGAACGTCTGTTCGATACCCAGAAGCAGGTGACGAGCGGCACCAAGTCGCGCGAATACCAGGGGATCGCCGCCGACGTCGCGACGCTCTCGGGCGCGAAAACGGTGCGCTCCAAGGCAGAGCAGTTTCTCAAGACGAACCTGGAGCTCGAGCGGGTCACCGAAGTTCAGAACCTCTCGCTTCAGGGCGTCGTCGATGTCGCCGACAACCTGCGGGAAACGCTGATCAAGGCGCTCAACGTGGGCTCGGGCATTGGTCTGCGCGATACCATCGACGCGCTTTACAACGAAGCGGTCAACTTCCTGAACGTCCAGGAGAACGGGCGTTTCGTGTTCGGCGGCACACGGACCGACGTCGAACCGGTCAACGCTCACACGCCGGCCGAGCTCGAGGCGCTGGGCGCCAGCAATGCGGCGCTGGCGTTCGACAACAATCAGATCAAGGCGCAAGCGCGGGTCGACGAGAGTCTGACTGTGACCTACGGCGTTCTTGCCGATGAGGTAGCCGGCGATCTCTTCCAGTTGTTCCAGGATTTGATGATCTACGCGACGGGTACGCCGAGTTCGTTCAGCAACCCGCTGAGCAACGCGGACCGGTCGTTCATCCTCGGCAAGATCGGCCAGGCCAACGCCGCCTTCGATACCGCGAACGCGGCCCAGGCCCAGCACGGCGTCGCCATGAAGACGATCGAGGAGGCGCAGCTGCGCCACGAGAACGAACTGGCTTTCATCAACCAGTTCATCGCGGACCTGGAGGACACCGACATCGGCGAGGCTGTGACACGCCTCAACCAGGATCAGCTTGCGCTAGAGTCCTCGTTCCGCGTCTTCAGTCAGCTCAATCAGCTGAGCCTGCTCAACTTCATCTAGGAAGGGTCCGGCGCCGGCGGCAGGCACGCTCAGACCGTGTCTTTCAGGTCGATGAGCGCCGGCGCTTGGCCGTTCTGATGACGTGCCCAGATCGCCTTGTAGGCGCGTTCGAGGTCGCCGACATAGTGAGCGAAGTCGAACAGGGGGTGCGTTTGGACGTTGACGGTGAGGCGTTTGCGCATGGCCGTGCGGGCGTCGTCGTCGGTGGCGAGCGCGACGGCGCGCTCAACGTATTCCTCCCGGGTTTCCACGACCATGTCATCGAGACCGATGGCGTGCAGGAGCGTTGCGCCGAGGCGCGACGAGGGCGTCGCGCCGCGCTTCGACAGTACAGGAACGCCGACGCGCAACGCGTCGATCGTGGTGATGCCGCCACCGTGCAGGAAGTTGTCGACCGCCAGGTCGGCCTCAGAAAGCCGCCGCAAGTGGTTGGGGTGTTCGGTGATGGGCGCAAAGATCAGACGTTCCCGGTCGATGCCTTCGGCCGCCGCGGCATCGATCAGGTTGTTCTTTGTCGCCTCAAACCAATGGCCCAGCCACAGAACGGCATCGGGAACGCGTTTCAGGATCTCCATCCAGGCGCCAAAGGATTCCGGTTCGAACTTACAGGGGTGATTGAAGTTCGCCATCACGAAGGCATCGTCCGGCAGACCGAGTTTCTCGCGCGACACGGGGTCTGCTGAGATCGGCTGGCGTAGCGCCGGCATGAAGGAGTTGGGCAGGTAGACCGGGTGTTCCGTGCCCAGCGCGGCCTGGTCGCGCGGGACGTAGATTTGGTCTGTGATCAGGTAGTCGATGAACGACGCGCCGGTGGTGATCGAATAGCCCAACAAATGGACCTGAACCGGCGCGGGCCGGAACGCGGCGACCGGCAAACTGGAGATGGAGGTGTGGCCGCTGACCTCGATGAGGATGTCGATCCCGCAGGCGCCGATGCGACGCGCCGCCTGCTTGGCGCTCAGGCCGACCAGGCTGTGGAAGCTGTCGAAGGCGTTGCGGTAGAGCTGTTCGAAGGGCTCGTTGCGGCCGCTGACGTTTGTCGCGAATCCGACGACCTCGAACGCGTCGCGATCGTGCGCTTCCACAATGTGGCGCAGGACCATCGGGAGGCTGTGGAACCAGGTATAGGGCAGCAGGTAGCCGATTCTGATTCGGCTGCCGCTCGACGCGACGCGCGGCACCCAGAGGTCGCCGGAGCTGGCCTTGAGCGAGGTTTCGATATCTGCCGCCGCGGTGCTTGCGGCAGTAGCGATCTCCGCATAGCTGACGTCGAGCGCCTGAAGATTGAAGACATCGATGCCTGGGGCCGATCCGTATTCGGCCAGCGATTCACGGGCCTGCGCCACGAGCTCCCGGCGCCGCTCCCAGTCGCACAGCGACAGGACGATGTCGGTGCGCCGGGTCATTGCCTTCTGACTGTCTGGGTTCAGTTCAAGTGCACGTTCGTAGTGCGCCAGTGCGATCTCGGGTCGGCTTGTCGAGTCGTTGAGGGTGCCGGCGACAAGCAACGCGTCGACGTTGTCCGGGTCGATGGCCAGCGCCTTGTTGATGGTGGCGAGCGCGTCTTCCGTGTCGGCGGCGAGCGCCTTGACGACATAGGCGTGGACGAGGTCGGAGTCGCGGGCGATGAGATCGTCCGTGATCGTGCCGATCTCGGATGCCCGGTCGAGGCGCTCAAGCAACGCCGACAGCGCGTAGAGCGCACGCGAATCTCTGGGGTCGGTTTCGACGGCCAGGCGCAGGTTGATCTCGGCCTTCGAAAGATTTCCCTGATCGCGGTAGGCCACGCCAAGCTTGCGCAGCACGTCCTTGCGCGGCGCACCGAGCGCGAGGGCCTTTTCGAGGTGCGGGACGGCCTCGGCGCCGCGATCGCAGGCGAGCAACGCGGTGGCCAGGTTGATCAGGCCGACATGAAAGTTGGGGTCGCTTTCGATCGCCTTCTCCAGGAAGGGAATGGCATCAGCTTCCTGGCCGACGTCCATGAGAACCGATCCCAGCGTGTTGAGCGCGAGGATGTCGCTGCTGTCCGCTTCGACGGCGGATTTAGCCAACTCGAAGGCTTCTTCGTGGCGGTCGACGCCGCGATAGGCGCAGGCCAGATTGACGCGAATGTCGTTGGAACCCGGCGCCAGTTCGGCCGCTTTCTCCAACGGCGCCAGGGCCTGGTCGGGCTCGTCGGCCTGCATATGGATGAGGCCGATCAGGAACAGCGCGCCGACGTGTTCCGGTTCGACTTCGACGACGTCCTCAAGCAAATGCAGGGCGCGTCGCGGATTGCCGGTGCGCTGCAGCAGGCCGGCGAGATAGACCTTGGCCTCGATGTGTCGAGGGTCCTGGGCCAGCGCGCCTTTCAGCGCATCCATCGCATCGTCGGGCCGGCCGAGGCGTTCGAGCGCGGTGGCGAGATTCATCCGCGGCTTCATCCAGCCGGGGTTCGCGGCGATCGCGCGTTCGAAGTGGAGCGCCGCACCCTTGGTGTCGCCGAGGATCAGGACGACGTTGCCGATACTGTTGAGGGCGTCCGCGTCCGTGGGGTCGAGTGCCAGCGCACGCAACAGGATCGGCTTGGCAGCGGCGTGCTCGCCGAGTGCCGTGAGGATCGTCCCGAGGCGACTGAAACCGGGCGCGAAATCCGGGTCGACGGTGATGGCGTCGCGCAGAAGCTGGATGGCCTCCTGGTGACGTTCCTGTGCGATTCTCAGGTTGGCGAGGATGAGCCGCGGGTCCGGGGCATTGGGCGCCTGCTCCAGCGCGACATAAGCGTGACGCTCGGCGGCAGGACCGTCGCCGAGCATGAGTTCGGCGGAGGCAAGGCCGAGGGTCGCCTCGACGTTGTCCGGTTCTTTCTCAAGCGCCCGGCCGAACAGGCGAGCCGCCAGCCGGTGCTCGCCGCGGCGCACGGCGCCCTTGGCGAGACCCAGCAGCGAGCTAGCGCGTTCGTTGCCGAAGGCCGGCGCGCGCAGGTCCGTCACCTTGGGGGATCGTTCGGCGGAGATGGCGCCCGACGGGGCGCCCGGTGTTGAATTCGTCGTCATTCTGCCCGGCTCTTGGTCCGCTGAGAGCCTAGGCAGGTAAGGTTAACAACCCCTAAACGACTCGGACTTCCGGTACAGGAATGATGAAGCGTCCGCCGCGGGCGCGGAAGTCGGCCTGTTGGTCCATGATTTCGTCGGCGAAATTCCACGCCAGCAGAAGCATGTAGTCCGGGTTGTCCTCGCCGATCCGGTCGGGCGATACGACGGGAATATGGGTGCCCGGCGTAACGCGCCCCTGCTTGAGGGGGCTCTTGTCGGCGATGTAAGGCACTGTATCCGGCCCGATCTCGAAGAAACTCAGCAGGGTGGACCCCTTGGCGGGCGCGCCGTAGGCGGCGACCTTGCGCCCCTCGTCGGCGAGCCCGTCGAGGAGTTGCCACAGATCGTCCTTCAGGCCGCGCACCGAGTCGGCAAAGGCATTGAAGGTCTCGATCCTGTCCAGTCCGGCTTCGAGTTCCTCCGCGACCAGGTCCGCGACTCGCGGGCTCGGCGTTTCGACGCCCTTGCGCCGCGCAAAGACTCGCAGCTGACCATGGTGGATGGGTAATCGGTCGACATCGACCACCTCCAGACCGAAGCGCTCGAACAGCCGCATCATGGGCCGCAAAGACCAGTAGGAAACATGCTCGTGATAGACGGTGTCGAAGGCACGATGCGACAGCAGGTCTTGCAGGTAATGCGCCTCCAGGACGAGCGCGCCGTCCTCGGCGAGTAACGCCTGCACGCCCTTCATGAAATCGTCGAGGAAGGGCAGGTGGGGGAACACGTTGGTCAGAACGATCACTTTGGCGGCGCCGGCTTCGGCGCGCAGGTTCTCAGCGGTGTCTTCGCCGAAGTACGCATTCACCACCTCGATACCGGCCTCGCGGGTCATGGCGGCGAGATTCTTTGCCGGCTCGACGCCCAGAGTCTTGGCGCCGGCATCGCCGAAGCCCTTGAGCAGAGTGCCGTCGTTGCAACCGATGTCGACGACAAGATCGCTGTCGGTCAGTCCGAAACGATCGGCGACCGTCTGCGCCAGACCGCGCAGGTGCTTCACCAGCGTATCGGACATCGACGAGATGTAGAGGTAGTCGTCGAACATCGCCTGGGGCGGGACACGTTCCATGAGCTGCACGTGGTTGCACGTTTGGCAGAAACCGACGCGCAACGGGTAGGCAGGCTCGGTGTCGCTGACCTCTTCCGGTCGCAGGAACTTGTTGGCGAGCGCCGTCTCGTTCAGGTCCAGAAACTCCGTCACGTCGGTCGAGTTGCAAACGATGCAATCGGTCATTGAAACCACTCCGTCAGGTCAATGCGTGGGCGATATCGGTGTGCGCCGAGAACCAGGCGATGGTCTTCTCCAGACCGGCGCGGAAGCTTGTTGCGGGGCGCCAGTCCAGGTCGCGCGATGCGGCAGACCAGTCGCCGGACATCTCGACGATTTCGTCAGCGCGCTGCGCACCGCTGGATTCGACCGGAACGCGGCTTTGCATGAGCTCCAGAACGGTGTCGACGGCGGCCCGGACCGTGGTGCCCTCGCCGGAGCAGATGTTGTATGTCGTACCCGGTGTCACGGGTTGTGTTGCCGCGGCGACGAGCGCGTCGATTGCGTCGTCAACGTGGAGAAAGTCGCGTTGCGGTGCGCCGCTGCCGATGCGCACGGGGTGGCCGGCCAGCGCGGCGAGAATGGTCGAGGGAATGAGCCGCGCCGGGCGTTCCCAGGCGCCGAACGGCGTGAACAGCCGAAGGTTGACCACGGGCAGGCCGAAGCTGCGGGCGTAGGTCTCGCCCAGGATGCTGGCGCAAAGCTTCGTTGCGCCATAGACGTTGCCGGGCCGGGTGGGTGCGTCCTCGGCCAATCCAGCACCGTTGCCGTACTCTGCCGCCGAGCCGGTCATGACCACGCGGGCGACGCTGCGGGTCAGCGCGGCTTCGAGGACGTTGATGGCGCCCATGGCGTTGACCGCCAAATGGGCCTGCGCGCAGGTGGTGGGCGGGTTGAAACTGGAGCTCGCGACGTGGAAGACGACATCCGGCGCGGCGGTCTTCATGACGTCGTTCACGTCATCAGCGTTGGTGCAGTCAATGTCGGCTCTGTTCACACCGTTGAGGCCGTCCAGTCGTATTGCGGTCGAGGCCTTGCGCGAGGCGACGGTGACCAGACAGCCGTCGTCGAGCAGACGGCGCGCCAGATTGGCGCCGATCATCCCGCTGCCGCCGATGATGAGCGCGCGCATGTCAGTCGTTCACCGTGACCAGGACGCGCGAACCACGGGGTTCATAGCCGATATCGACTTCCGTCAGATCGGAAAGCGCGTTGCGAATCGCGTCGTGGCGATCCTGTTCGGCGACGAATAGCAGAAAGCCGCCGCCGCCCGCGCCGCACAGCTTGCCGCCAATGGCGCCCGCCTCCTTGGCGCGGATGTACCAGTTGGTGATCTTCTCGTTGGTGATCGCCGAGGCCAGCTTCTGCTTGAGCTGCCAGCCTTCGTCGAGCAGGGCGCCGAACTTGTGAAGATCGAAGCCGTTGCTGACGACGTCGCGCAGCGACATGGCCTGCTCGCGCATCGCTTCGAGTTCGTGCACCGTATCCTCGACATTGTTGCGCTGCTCGCTCAGAACTTCGCTCGAATCGCGGTGCAGTCCGGTCCAGAACAGCAGGACGTTGTCGAACAGCTTGTCGACCTTCTGCGCGTCGATGTTTTGCGGTTCGATTGAGACGCCGCCGTCCTGGCGAAACCGGATGTAGTTCAGTCCGCCGAAGGCCGCGGCGAAGTGGTCCTGCTTGCCCATGGGGCGCTTCAGCACCTCGATCTCGACGTGCGCCGCTTCCTCCGCGATGTGGCCGCTCGAGACACGTTCGCCCCGGTAGGCGTGCAGGGCGTGCAACAGACCGACGGCGAAGCTGCTCGACGAGCCGAGGCCTGAAAACGCAGGCAGGTCCGCCACAGTACCGATGTAGATCGGCGGCTCCACCTCGACCAGACGCAGGCATTCGCGCGCGATGGCGTTCTCGATGTCGTCGATCTCGTCGGCCTGCTCGCTTTGCGAATAGTTGAGCCGGTAGTTGGTGCCGTAGATCGGGCTCAGCGGCTTCAGGGTGACGTAGAGGTGCTTGTCGATCGCCGTCGAAAACACCGCGCCGTAGCCCTTTTCGTAGAACTCGGGCAGGTCGGTCCCGCCGCCCGCGAAGCTGATGCGCAGGGGCGTGCAGGTCGTGATGAACTTGCCGTTGGGGATCATCGTTTTAGCCGTGCTTGAGGGACCAGTCGTAGGGAACGTCGTTGTCGAACGGATCGATGTAGATCAGCTCGTTGCGGTCGTGCGGCATCGTTGCGCAGTTGGCGAGGATGGCCATCTGGTCGCCATAGGCCTTGTAGCCGTTGGTGATGCCGGGCGGGATCTGCACCAGGCAATAGTTCTTTTCGCCGATGAACAGCTCCATCAGCGTGCCCTTGGTCGGCGATCCGTCGCGCCCGTCGTAAAGGACGAGCTTCATCATGCCGACGATGCAGGCGTTGTTGAGCGTCATCTCCTTGTGGATGTGCCACGCCTTGACGACGCCGGGATACCCGCACGAGAAGTAGATCTCGCCGAACTCCAGATAGTGATCGTCGGAACTTTTCAGCATGTGCATGATCACGCCGCGTTCGTCCGGAATCCGGCGCAAGGGCACGATCTTCACATCGTGAATCTGCCCCGTGGTCTTGGAACCAAGCTCGACCATCAGTCGTTGAACTCCGCATAGTAGTTGCCGAGCGTGAACTCCTTCCCGGCCGTGGCCGAGAACTTGCCCGTGCTGTCGCGGTAGATGCGCTTCGGTATGACGCGCATGTCGAAGCTCATGCGCGTGTAGCCTTCTTCGTTGACCACGTTGCCGTGCATCAGGCCGGAGTCGAAGACCACCAACTGGCCGTAGGGCATCTCGACCGGTGCGTAGTCGCCCTTGCCGAAGTCGCTTTCGATCACCATCGAGGCGGTGCCGCGTACCTCGGTGATCGGCACCCAGATGTTGATCTCCTCGGGCGGGTGGTTGTACTCGCGGTCGGTGTGCATGACGCCGTAGGACGTCCGGCCCGGATACTGGATGCGCAGCGACGGAAGCCGCTGGTAGACGCAGGGTTCGCCGACGATCTCGTCCTGAATGAAGCGCGCGAAGCGCCGGTAGGTCTCAAGGAAGCCGATATCGCGTGCTTCGACGTGGCCGGCCTGCCGGAAGGCCGGGTCGATCGCATAGAGGAGATCGTGGCCGTAAGTGTGCGCGGTGCCTTCGATCGGGCCTGCCGGAATCTTGTCCGCGGGAATGTGCTCGTGGAACAGCGTCGGGTCGCCACAGCCTACCGCGCGCTCAAGGTGGGCGCGGTAGTGCGCCATGAAGTCGAACGCCAGCGTGTCCCAGTCGAAGAACTGGATCAATGCCGTCGGATCGAACTTGGGTGTATGGAAGTCCTCTGCCAGGGCCATGGCGGTCCTCACTTTCCTTGCTTACTTCAGTCGAACGATTTCGCGACGCGGTTCGCTCAGCCGCGCCATGAAGGCGTCCGAGAACCGAAGGTCGAGTTTTCCCCAGTCGGGCATGAAGCCGACCGAGTAGCAGTAGAACAGCGTGCGGCGCAGGACGCCGGACTTGTTGACGAGCGAGCCGTGCGCCAGCGCTTCGGTGAAGACCACCGCATCGCCGGGCTCGCATTCCACCGGCACGAGCGGCGGGTTTTCGTCGGGATGGTCGCCGTAAGGGCGAACGAAGTTGCTCTTGTGCGATCCGGGGATGACCGCGAAGCAGCCGGCGTCGATCTTCGTGCCCGAAAGCGGGAACACCGCCTTGGTCAGGGTCGAGGCGATCTGGCCGTTCTGGCAGACGTACATGCCCTTCGGGTGGATCGGCGTCCCGCCCATGTGCATGTACGTGTAGCCGGTGCCGAACCGCGTCGTCAGGTTGGTGTGGTTGAGGCGGAACTGCCAGGGCGAGGTGTCCTTGACCACGTCGATGACCGGTTCAAGGTCGATCAGGTCCTCGAATGCGGGTCCGCCCTCGGCGATGTTCGAGATGTAGAGTTCGCCGTTCTCGGCCGGCTTGCCCAGCTTGACGCCATCCGGCAGGTCGTCGGGCACGCGCCGTTCGATGGCGGCGCAGGCATCGTTCAATGCCGCGACCTGACGGTCCGTGAGCACGCCGCGCAGGACGACGTAGCCCTGCAGATCGAAGAGATATCTTTGTTGTGCATCCATGGTCAGGCGCTCAGCAGCGAAATGCGAGGGCGATTGAGAAGGCCCAGCGAAGCGATGATCGCGGCCGCATCGACCTCGTAGCGGTCGGCGCGCGGCGCGAACTGTGCGTCGTTGAGCGGGCGGCGGTGGTGGACGACGTCAGTGACCCCGGCCGCACGCGCCTCGAGCGACAGGATGTGTCCGGGGCTGCGCAGGCTCTTGGTGTCGTCGAGGACGACGAGGCGGCCGGTCCTGGCGGCGTCGGCGACGACAGGCGCCCAGTCCGTGTCTCCCAGCGCATTCGAGGAGAACAGCGAGGCGGACAGGCCATAGCTATTGGCGGCGCGATAGACCTCCTGAGCCTGCTCGTAGGCGAAGTTGAGCGCGACGATGGTGAGGTCGCTTCCCGTGGCGTAGTGCAACGACGAACCGTCGCCGCATGGCGTCACGTCGCCGTCCCACGACAGGATGTCGCGACGGAAGAGGCGCTGGCTCAAGCTGATGATGCGGAAGCCGGGCGCGAACAGGTGCCGGCCGATCACGTCATCGGCGTCATGCGCGTTGCCGATGGCGTAGCCTTCGATCCGCGCGAGCGAGCAAAGATCGGGCAGGTTGTTGAGCGCCGACTGGGGCCCTTCGAAGCCGCTGTCGACGACGATTTGGACGATTGTGAAGGCGCCTGCGCCGGTATCCTGGCGGCGGACAAGGTTGTAGGTGTTGACCAGATGGTCGATGCCGAGAAGCAGGAAATCCTGTTGCTTCATGAAGAAGGCGGCCGGCAGGCCCGACATCATCAGCCCGAAGCCGGTGCCGACCAGCGTGTTTTCGAGGTTGGGCGTGTTGATCGTCGTGATGCCGGTCTTGTCCAGCCCGCGGGTGAGGCCCGACAGGCAACTGCCGGCGACGACGTTTTGGCCGAACACCACAGCGTTCCCGGTGCGTGCCGCGGCATCGTGGATGCGCGCATTCAGGTGGCTCACATAGCTCATCGCGACACCTCCCCAAGTGCGTCGATCGCGCGGGCTGTCAGGTCCGCCAGTTCTGTTTCGCCGAACTGCTCCATCACCACGAAGACGGGATCGGCTTCGTCACGTGCAAGAAGCGGGCCCTGCTCGAAGTCGACCGTCGGCGCGATGCCGGCGTGGTAGTTGATGAACTTCCCGTCCGGGAACTCGTCCGTCGGCTGCCGCCAGTCGCCCAGCGTGCTGAGCGCGACCTCGATCACAACGGGGCGTTTCGCGTCGAGCGCGGCCTCACGCAGCGTGCCGAGGCGGTCCGCGTAATGTGCGGGGTCGTTGCCCGAGAGGTGTTCGAACGGAATGCCCAGCGCTGCCGCCATCTGGCTCAGATCGATCGGCGTACGCCGCTCGTCGATCTGGGTCGCCAGCGACCAGCCGTTGTTCTCGACGATGACGATCATCGCGGCCGAGACCGAGCGTGCCATGAGCAGCGATTCGTAGAACGCGCCCTCCTCGATGGCGCCGTCGCCAGTGACGACGAATGTCGCAGCGCGCCGTCCCAGCAGCGCCTGGCCGAGCGCGAAGCCCGGCGCCACGCTGAGGCTGTTGGCGAGGATGGACGATGTGTAGGGGATGCCGGCGCGCGCGTCCGCGAAGTTCATGCAACCGAACCGCCCGCCTGCCGCGCCGGTGCCGTCCAGCGCGAACTCCCGCAGCTTTTCTTCCAGGCGCGGGTTGCGCGCGAGGTTGTAGTGGATGTTCCGGTGGGTCAGCAGCAACTGGTCGCCATCGGCCATCGCGTCGGAAACCGCGACGGCGATCGCCTCGTGGCCTAGCGCCAGGTGAATCGGGACACGGAAGGCGCCGGCCTTGTTGCGTTCGTTGACCATCATCTGACCCAGCCGGACGGTTAGAACCCGCTCGGCAAGGGCTGTCGCGCGCGCGCTAGGCATCGACGGTCTCCTTTTGCAGTGCCGGGACGCCGAGGCTCTTGGCGAACTGTGAAAACGACGGCAGGGCTCCGTGGACATCGGAAAGGAACGGTGCGCCGCCCAGGTCGGGCCACGCGATGCCGACCGCGGGGTCGTCCCAACGGAAGCCGGCGCCGCCTTCCGGGCGGTGCGTTTCGGTCGACAGGATCAAGAGAGAGACGTCGTCGCTGAGCGACAGGCAGCCGTGGGCGAAACCCGGCGCGGCAAGCAAGGCTTGTCCGTTCGCCGCATCGAGCGTGGCGCCGTGCCATTGGCCGAACGTGGCGCTCCGCGGCCGGGCGTCGACGCTGGCCCAAAACATCACGCCGCTTTGCGGCACCACGAGCTTGGCCTCGGCATGCGGCGGCCGCTGATAGTGCATGCCACGCAGGGTGTTGGCGGCGCGCGTCGTTGACGTCACGACCTGGTTCCATGAGCCCGGTGCGAAGCCCGCCCACTCGACGGCGTCGAAGATGCGCAGCAGGCCGCCGCGCGCGTCGGCATGTGCATCGAGTGTGACGGCGAAGAGGCCGTCGAGCGAGGTGGCGGTTCGCTTCATGCCGGCACCGCCAGGAGCTTGAGCGCATGGTGGCCCCGCGCGCTGACGCCGGTTTCCTTGGCGACGGGCTCGAAGCCTGAGGCCCACAGCAGGCGGCCCAGATCCTCGGCCGAGAACATCCAAAGATGACAGGCGTTGAAGATGTCGTCTTCCGGCGGCGTGTCGGCGAAGCAAGCCGCGTCGGGCACCTCGATGAACAGGGCCCCGGTGTCCGCCACATGGCGGCGCACGACGCGCAACGCCTGGCGCGGATCGCGCAGATGCTCGAGGACGTAGGTCATGGTCACCAGGTCAAAGGGATGTTCGAAGGCGGCCTCTTCGAAATGGGCGCGGGCATAAGTGATTCCGAGTTCGCCGCACAACTCGGCTCCCTCGACGCTGGGGTCGACGACGTGCGGTTGCCAGCGAACGTCGCGGAATTCGTGCGCGAAGATCGCATTGCCGCCACCGACGTCGAGAAACGTGCACGGCGCGCCGTTGAGGTGATAGCGGTTCGCGCGCGTCAGGTCGTCGAGCCGTGCCTTGATCCAATGCGCCCGCTGCTTCGTCTCGGAGCGGTCGAGCGGTAGGGCGGTCACCGCGTCAAAAGTGTCGCGTACGCTTCGCGCGCGCCACGGCGCGTTCGCCGCGCGATAGGCCTCGTCGTAGATTCGATCGAGCACCTCGGGGTCGCGCGAGTATTGGGAATAGTGAAAGCCGCAGTCGGCGCAGCGCACCCAGGCGCGGATGAAATGGGGTTCGGCCACGCCGACCGCGCGCTCATAAGCGTCCGGCGCGTGGTAGCGGCACACGGTGACCGAATCGCCGGAGCCGCAAATCAGGCAGCGTGACGGGTGCAGGCTCATGCGGCCCTCTTCAGGATGGTCGGCATCAGAGTTTCGAGGCCACGCGTCAGGTCGAATGTTGGCGACCAGCCGGTCGCCTCGGTGATGCGCGTGGCGTCGATATTGCGAATGCTGGGGTTATCGGGCGCGGTTTCGATCACATGCGGCGCGCGACCCAGGTGCGCCGCCGCGGCATCGATGACATCACCGAGACTGATGAGCGAAGGACCCTGGACGTTGAAGGTTTCGGAGCCGCTTCGACCGACGACCGTCAGTATGGCCTGGGCGATGTCGTTCACGTGGATGAAGCATCGTGCCGTCGCCAGCGCGCCGACCGAGATCTCGTCCTGCGTCGCGACGTTGTGGGTCAGAGCCTCGACAGCCGACCAGTTGCCCGGCCTGGGCCCGTAGATGATCCCGAAGCGCAGAACGGTGAGATCGCCGCCATGGGCGGCTGCATCCTGTCGTAGTGCGGATTCCGCGACGGCCTTCGACAACGCGTACTCGCTGGTCAGCGAGCCGATGTCGATCGGGCTGTCCTCGTCGCGCGGCGTCTCGAAGGGACCGTTGCCGTAAACCCACTCGGACGAGGCAAGAATGATCTGGGAAACGCCGCGTTCGCGTGCCGCGCGCTGAACGTTCAAGGAGCCCATGACGTTGACCCGGAAGGTTTCGGCGGCGCGGCCGCGGCAGTCCGGATCACGCGACAGCGCGGCCAGATGAATGACGGCGTCGGTTCCGTCCGGAATTGAGCTGCCCAGATCGGGATCGCGAATGTCGCCGACCGTGACCTCCTGATGCGCCGAGGGTGCCGCATCGATGCCGGTGAAGCGGATGCCCATAGCGGCACAGGCCTCGCGCAAGGCGCGGCCGACAAAGCTCTCGGCACCGGTGACGAAGATCGTGCGCGCCATCAGTCGCCTCCCGCGATGTCGATCAATTGGCCGGTAATGAAGTCGGCGGCCGGCGAGGCGAGATAGGCCACGAGTTCCGCCACCTCTTCGACCGTGCCCGCGCGGCCGATCGGGACGAGCGCAGCGCGGTCGGCGAAATCGTCGTCGGTGTAGCCCGGGACCTTGCGGTGCATGCCGCTGTCGATGAGACCGCAGCGCACGCCGTTGACGCGAATACCGCACGCCGCGCCCGCCTTGGCGAACGCGATGGTCATGGCGTCGAGCGCGCCCTTTGCGGCGACGTAGTGCACGCCGCGCGGACCGCCGCCATATTTGACCGCTGCCGTGCCGATGTTGACGACACGACCGCCGCCCTGGGCCTCCATGTAGGGCCAGGCTTCGGCGATCAGCCGGAACGGCGCGAACGCATTGATCTCGAAGGTCTCGCCCAGGATATCGTCGTCGATCTCCCGGAATGGCGCGAAGGCCGGGACGGCGCCTGCGTTGTTGACGAGCACGTCGAGTCCGCCGGCGGCGTCGGCAAAACGTCCGACCAGCGTGCGCCGCGCCTCATGGTCGCGCAGATCGGCCTCGAGGACCGTGACGGGGTCGCCGTCGAAGGGGCTTGTTTCGGTCCGGCAATGCACGCCGACGGTCGCGCCGCCGTCGATGAAGCGTTTCGCGGTCGCGTGACCGATGCCGCTGCCGGCACCGGTTATGAGCACGCGCAATCCGGCGAGGCTACCCGCCGGCGCAGTCATCGGACGAGGGGCGACGTGCAGGTTCATGCCGCCTTGCGCTCCCCGATTTCGGCCGCCTTGACCCGGCGCAGATAGCCGCGCGGATTGGAGGTCACGTGCAAGCGGGTGAAGCGCTCGTCGACGATGAACTCGTCGCTCTTCGCGACGAAACGGTCGAGGGCGGCGAGGGGGTTGTCCTGCCGCCATTCCGGCTTGCCGCGCGGGATGTCGAATACCTGGCCCTGCGCGCCGTCCATGACGACGAGATAGCTACCGACACTGACCAGCGGCGCATAGGCCGCCATCTCCGCCGCGACGTGGTCGGCCGCATGGTTGGAGTCGAGCACGACGAGAACGGTTTCGGCCTCGCGCGCACGTTCGGTCACCTCGGCGACGACCTCCGGCGCGATCGAGCTTCCCTGCATCAGGTCGATGCGGTGGAACATCGGATGCGCCTCGATGGCGATGCGGTTGTGTTGCCGGATATCGATGTCGATCCCGAGCACGCGGCCCTTGCCGATGAGTTCGAGGATGGACGCCGAGAAGATCAGCGAACCGCCGTGCGCTACGCCGGTCTCGATGACGAGGTCAGGTTTGACCTGCCAGATCAGCTCCTGCATCTGCACGATGTCGTGCGGCAGCTGGATGATCGGGCGGCCCAGCCATGTCGGCTCGTACATGATCTTGTACTCGGCCGAGAGCTTGAGCCAAAGGTCCGACACGAGGGCGAGTCCCTCCTGCGAGTAGAGGTCGACGCTGGTCGCGCCGTCTGCGCCGGTAAGCGTCAGAATGGCGTTGGCGCCGGTGTTGGGCATGGCGTGTTCGCTCACGACGCCATCTCCATCGGTTCGGCGTCCTGGGCCACGCGCCAGCGCCAGTAGTTCAGCGTGTCCGACAGGATGCGGGAGAACGAAAGCTTGGGTTCCCAACCCGTCGCGTTGCGGAATTTCGATGTGTCGGCGATCAGACGCGGCACCTGCGTCGGTCGGACGTATTGCTGGTCCTGTTCCCAGGCTATGCCCTTGACGTGCGACATCCCGATCAGGGTCTCCAGCGCCTCGCGGAAGGTGAAGATGCGGTCCTCGCCCTCCGAGCCGATGAGGTAGAGCTCGCCCGGCGTGCACTTCTCGGTGGCCGTCCAGTAGGCCTTGACCATGTCCTTCACGTGCGTGAAGTTGCGACGGTCGTCGACGTGGCCGACCTTGATGAGCGGCGACTGCAGGCCGGCTTCGATGCGCGCGACCTGGTAGGCGTACCAGGGGATGCCGAACACGTACTCGCGGCGGGGCCCCTCGTGGTTGAAGGCGCGGGTGCGGATCGTGTTGACGCCGTAGGAGCGGTGGTAAACGTAGGAAATAAGGTCCTGCGCGACCTTGCTGACCGCATAGGGGTTCACCGGGCGCAGCACCGTCTCTTCGGTGATCGGCAGTTCGTCTTCCTTGATGTCGCCGTACTCTTCGCCCGAACCCGGAAGGTGAATCTTCGCATCCGACTTGAAGTACTTCAGCGCGTCGAGAAGGTTCACCGTTGCGTCGTAGTTCACCGTCATGTAGCGGTGCGGATGCGCCCATGAGGGCGAAACAAAACTTTCCGCGGCGCAATGGAAGATCCGATCCGGCGCGATCTTCTCCATCATGTCGCGTACGCCGACGGGATCGGTGAGGTCGCAATCGACCCAGTTGATCTGGTCCTCGACGTGCTTGACGTGATCCATCCGCGACAGATGCCAGCGCCGGGTCGCATAGAGTTCGTAGCCGCTGCCCTTGGACAGGACGAGGTCGGCGAGATGAGAGCCGACGAAGCCGGTGGCTCCTGTGATCAGAATGCGTTCTGCCATTTTCTTGTCCTTCCTACGCGGCGCGGGAGATGAGATCGTCGACGGCCCGGATCAGCGGGCGGTCTTCGGTGATATGGACAAACGGGCAGCCGGCGGCTTCAGCGGCCTGACGGTCGCGCTCGTCGTCGCCCATGAAGGGGTTGCGGCTGAGATCCAGCGCGAAGTCGCGCTGGGCCTGGAACAGCAGGCCTGGGGCCGGTTTGCGGCAGTCGCAGCCTTCGTCCCAGTTGTGCGGGCAGTGATAGATGGCGGCGATGTCGCCGCCGGCGGTGCGGGCGTCGGCGCGCATGCGGAAATGGATGTCGTCGAGCGCCTCTGCCGACATGGCGCCGCGGGCGATGCCCGGCTGATTGGTGGCGACGAGCACGCGATAGCCGCTGTCGTTGAGCTTGGCGAGCGCATCCAGCGCACCCGGCATCCAGCGCCATTGCGACCAGTCGCAGACATACTCGGCGCGGCCCATCCTCCGGTTCAACACGCCGTCGCGGTCGAGGATCACGGTCGGCTGGCGCGCCAGGAACCGGGCGGTTTCGTCGAGCCGTTCAAGGCTGCCGATCGAGTAGTAGTGGTGGTCGGTGACGTAGGCCGACATGGCGTTGTCGGCAACGGCGCGTGGGTAGGCGTGCGCCTCGAACGAGATGTTGTCGCTCGGCAGCGCTTCGACGATGGCGCGATCGACCAGCGCGAAGCCGATATCGACTCCAGACAGATCCCGTGCCGTGCGGCTCTTGTCGTAGGCGGCGACCAGTCCGTTCTCGATGCGCACGTTATCGCGCGAGCGGCCGTCCTTGTTGCCATAGACGCTGATTTGCAGCGGCGCGCCGGCAGCGGCGCGCGTCGCCCAGGCCTTGCCGAGGTCGAGCGGCCAATAGTTGTCGCAGTAGAGCAGCAGGAAGGTCTCGTCGAGGCGATCCTCGGCCCGCTTCAGCCGACGGCCGGTCTCGTCCTCCGCCGGAGAGATCTGGAAATCAATGTGGATTCCTGGGATCGGGTTCGCCTCGTAGTGCGCAACGACATCGTCGGCGCGATAGCCCAGCAACAGCAGGACGCGCGCGATTCCCTGCTCCCGCAGCATCTCGACCAGATAGTCGAGGAACGGGCGTCCGTTCACGGCCACGAGCGGCTTGGGGCACGAATCCGTCAACGGCCGCAGCCTGGTGCCGAGCCCGCCAGCGAGAATGACTGCCTGTCGTATGGGGTGCGCCGTTTGCGCCACCGTAACCCTCACTCAAGAACGCGGCCTTCTGCCGCGCACCGCTATGAGGGCACATGAGGTCTTAACAGTCTGTTAAGCACGATCGCCCTAGGGTCGGCGTCGAGCTCAACGTGGAGACGCGCGTGTCCGATCCTTTCCATCGCCCAAAGATCAGCATCTGCATTCCGACGCGAAGCCGGCGCATCTTTCTGGCGCGCCATCTGCGTCACATCGCGCAGTTCGAGGATCTGGACTACGAGGTCGTCGTTTCGGACAACTGCTCCACCGACGATACCCCCGACGTGGTCGAAGCCTTTCGTCCGGAACTGAAATCGGTCGTCTACATCCGTCAGCCGGAACCGCTGAACTTCTACGAAACCCAGGTCGCGGCGATGAACAGCGCCGGCGGCCACTACGCCGTATGCACCGCCGATGACGACCTCATCGTGGAGGCTGGGCTCCTGCGCGCCATCGAGGTGCTCGACAACGACACGAGCCTCTCGGCCGTATACGGCGGCTGGGAGGGCTGGAGCCCGAACCAGCAGGAAATGCACTACAAGGCGGTCGGCGTCAGCGAAGACACCCGTGTGCGCCGGCGTGATCTGATCGACTGGTTCCTCAACGCCAACACGCCGGAACTACCGATCGTTCGAACGGATATCCTGCAGCGCTCGCACCTGCCGTTTCAGAACCAGTACGGTTTTGATTTCTACGGTGCGACGCTGCTGACGCAGTTCGGCGATCTCATGATGATCCCGGACACGGTTTCGCGCGTGACCCTGCACGCGGATCAGGAATCTCAAAGTCTCTACAGGGCGGATATCCTCCAATGCTACCTGGCGGACTACGAACTGTTCCTGGCCCAGTTCGGGCCGTTCAGGCCCGGCGTCGGCGCGCAGCTCGTCTCGCATGTCCTCTCGCGCCAGTACCTGGTCGCGGCAGATCGGGCGCTGGGGCGCGGTCAGTATCTTCTGGGTCATGATCTCCTGATCCGGGCGCGCACCTACATGCCCGAGGACGCGGACACGCGTCTGGCAGCGGCCTGGGCACGCTACCGTCTCCACTACATGGCGCAGAGCGTCGCCGCCCTGGTGCAGACGATGAACCCGGTAGAGCGCGTGATCGTCGAAAGCCACGACGACGCCATGCCGTTGCGCAACCTGATCGCCGAAATGTTGCCCAAGCGTATCGTGGTGGTAGGCGACAGAGGCGAGATTCTTAAGACCGATCTCGGTCCTGCCGATCTCGTGATCGGCAAGGACACCGCGCTGCAGAACGCGGTGTCGAGCAAGACCGGCGGATGGCATCGCAAGTTCCGTACCTTCGAGGCCCTCGAACGGGCCGCCCGCTTCCTGCCGGATAACGACATCTCGGTCGAGTCCGCTATCGACAACGCCGCGCTCAAACAATCAGAACCGCCCCAGACGAACCTCGTCGCTGGCGCTGCAAGCTAGGAAATCAGATGACTGATCACGCCAACG
>JAYOEZ010000001.1:233473-246094 GCA_038116985.1 Alphaproteobacteria bacterium
ATTGCGTCGCGCACGCCGGTTTCCGACGACCAGATTCCCGAGCGCCTGTTGCGCATCCAGCGGCTGCGCCAATTGGGCGTCGAACTGACGACGTCCTGCAATCTGGCCTGCGTCTACTGTCACTTCGCGCCTCTGTCGCGACGTGGCAAGAACGCCGAGCAGGGCCTGGTCGACGGCATCGTCGACTTCCTCAAGACGTTTCCGGTCGACTACGTCACCATGTCCGGCGATGCGGAGATCACACTGTATCCCGAGTGGACGACCGTGGCCCGCCGCATCCGCGAGCTTGGCGTCGATCTGCGCACGATCAGCAACTTCTCGAAGGGCATTTTCTCCGACGAAGAAGTCGACACCTTCTCGCAGTTCCGCCAGATCCTGATCAGTCTCGATACCTCTGATGCCGCGCTCCTAAAGAAGGTGCGCTACCGCGCCGACCTGCGCACCATCACGCTCAACATGCAACTCGTCCGTGCACGGGCCATCGCAATGGGCCGCCAGTTGCCGGAGTTCGTCTGCAATGTCGTGCTGCACGACAAAAACCTCGCCCATGCGGAGCGGACGGTCTCCTTTGCGCTGGCCAACGGCTTCTCGCAGGTATCCATGGTGCGTTATGTCGACCTCGAAGAGGTGTCGGGCGGGATCAACGACCTCAAGGACAATCCGAACGCAACGCCGGTGTTCCAGATCCGCGACATGGAGCCGGAGGCGCTCGGCGAAGGCATCCGGGCCCTTCAGCGTGCGATTTCGTTGGCCGAGAAGCACAAGCTGATGCTGTCGATCCAGCCCGACGTGCTGGATGAAATCAACGTTGCGCTCAACGGCGAGGAGATCACGAAGCCGGCCAACGCCAACCACCCGCCCGGCACCCGGCGTACGAAAAGCTGCCTGATGCCGTGGGACTTCTTTTACGTGTTCTGGAACGGCGACGTGCCGCCATGCTGCATCGTCAAGGACACGATGGTCGACAACGTCTCCGACAAGTCGATCGCGGAGGTGATCAACTCCGAAGAGATGATGGACTGGCGGCGTACATTGCTGACCGGCGATCTCAAGCCCGAGTGCGCCACCTGCACCTATGTACCGGACACCGATACCGGGTCCCTGCGCGCGACGGTCGAGCAGTATCTGTCGCAGTACGGCACCCAGCCGTCATAGCCGTTGCGGCGTGCGCAAAGGGGGTTGCGATGACCGGTGAAGCCGCACCCGCCGACCCGCCGGTGCGCGCCGTCGATGCAGCAACGGTCTCGCGCCTAACCGGCTTTCTGGAGGGCATCACGCCGTGGTCCGGGCACGTGGAGGCCAGCCGCGGGCGCAATTTCCTCGGCGTCGTCTTCCCCAAGGACATGGCCAACCAGCGTCCGGCGCGGCATTTGAACACCAGGCTGCCCGACCTGTCGCACGGCGAGGGCTATGCCGAGTGGTACTCGACCTATCAGGCCATCATGCGCGCGCAGGGCAGTTTCACCATGGTGTCGCTAGGCGCCCACTACGGCGGGCCGCTGGTCAACGCCGCCTTCATGGTGGGCGCTGTCCGCCCGATGCCGGTGCGCCTGGTTGCGGTCGAGGGCGACCCCAACATGTGCATCATGATGCGCGAGTACGCACGAGAGAACGAGATCGGCGAAGACGTGCTGACGGTCATCAATGCCGTGGTCAGCGCCGACAACAGGCCGAGCCTGTTTCCGGTATCGGAGGTCCGGACCGGCGCCAACCGCGCATTGATCGGCGCCGGCGATATCAAGGCTGTCTGCGAGAGCGTCGTCGCCAACGACTACACGCAGCAGGTTCTCGAGGGGCTCTTGGCCCAGGGCCGGAGCGGCCTCTACATGACCATCCCCGGCACTGAGGCGCAGGCCGAGCTTCAGCTAAAGAGCGCTGTGACGATCGGCGACGTCGTCTCGCCGCACGACAGGGTCGACTACCTGGAGATCGATATCCAGTCGGCCGAACTGCACGCTCTGCCGCCGTTCATCGACCTCTTGAAGCGCAAAGTCGGCTGGATCCATCTCGGAACGCACGGCAACAAGACGCATCGCTATCTGGCCGAGCTCTTCGCGTTGCACGGATTCGAGGCGCACATCGATTGGGAGCCGGAGACCGAGTACGCGACGCCGGACGGTGCATTCCGCACCCAGGACGGCGTTCTCGCCCTGTCCAATACGGCGATCGACTAGTCGCGGTGCCGTCGGCGCCTAGCGCTTGACGGTCAAGCCCTGTCCCGTCGGCAGTTCCAGAATGGCGTAGCCGCGCTCGGCCATGAAGCCGTCCGCGGCTTCCATCTGTTTGGCGTAGGCCGACCAGCCGTAGTCGTCGAAGATGATGACGCCGCCCGGCACCACACGATCGAACAGCAGTTCTAGCGCGCCGCGTTCCGCGCGGGGCGAGTTCATGTCGATGTGCAGATAGGCGATCTTGTCGGGCGATTCGGTCTTGAGAACGTCGGGCACGACGCCGCGAATGACCCGGGCGTTAGGGTAGGGCGCGAAGCGCTTCACGACGTCTTCGTAGAGGCCGGCGCGGCCGTAGACCTCGTTCGCGAAGTGGTAGAAGCCCGATCCCACGCCGAAGTCGTCCGGTTCGGAGTAGCGCGGGGAGAAGCCCTCGAACGTGTCGTAGAGATAGAAGGTCCGCGGCGTCCGGTCGAAGCCGACATACTCGATGATGGTGTGCGACATGAAGCCTTCGAAGACGCCGCATTCCACGAAGTCGCCTTCAAGCTGCATCGCCGTGTCGGCCGCCCACGCCAGTGTGTGCAGGCGCCATGAACGGCTGCGGTCCTCGTCGCTCCAGGCGCACTTCTCGAAGGCGCGGCGGAAGCGCTCGTTCTTCGAAAGGAACGCGGCCGACTTGTCGAAGGTGATGAGCCGATCGTCGTAGAAGCACGTCTTGTTCAGATTGGTGTTGATGGTCTCGATCAGGTTTTCGATCGTGCCGTCGATGGAGGGGTCGATACCGATCACGGCTGGCTCCCTTGCTGGTCGGGAATGGGGTGCGGTGCTGCGCGTAGTGCGAGGAAGTCGCCTTCGGCGGCGGGCTGCCACATGAGGACGATCTCGACCTCGCGGCGCGTGCCCGAGAGGGGATGGCTGTTGAAGAGCGGGGCGTCGAACAGGATCTCGACCTCGCGGCTGCCGACGGCCACAAGTCCCTGCGCGACGGTCTGGACCTGCTCGGGGTCGCCCTGGTTGCCATCGAGGTAGAACGAGCGCAGGAAGACTTTGGCATGCAGCATGCCTGCAGGGGATGGTTCCAAAGACACCCGGAATCCGCGCAGTCCCGGCTCGGCGAGGCTGGCGATATCGAAGCTGGCCGGCGTTGTGTCGCCCAGAACGAACCGTTCCCTGCGCTGCAGCACCAGGAACTTCGTTTCCGGCACCGAGGGCCGCATCGATTCGAACGGCGCGGCGGGGTCATAGCCGTCGAAGACGCCCGAAACCTCCTGCCATTCGGGGTGCGCATCGAGGAAATGCTTCACTGCCCAGAAAACCCCGGGCTGGTCGTAGTCGTCCATCACGATGACGCCGCCCGGCGCGACCCATTTCGCGGCGGCGGCCAGGTCGTAGTACGCGAAGGCGTAGGCATGGTTGCCGTCGATGAATGCAAGATTAATCGGTGACCCGAGCCGGCTCAACTGGATGAACAGGTCCATCGACGTCGCCGGCATGTAGTCGACCAGCGGGCGCAATGTCTGTGGCCAGGTGTCGAGGATGCCGGGGATGCGCTCTGCGCCGAACGGATCGATCGTCAGGATCAGCCCGCCGCCGTTGGCGTGGACCGCGCGCGCCATGACTTCGGTCGTCCCGGCACGATAGGTGCCGACTTCGACGGTAAAGCGGGGGCGCAGCAGGCGCACGAGTTCGTACATGAACGCCCGGCAGGCCGGCAGCGTCAGCGCGTGGCTCGGATAACCGTCGAAATAGGCGACGAGGTCGTCGAACCAGGGCGCGGTATGCAGCGAGGCGATGTCGCGCGCAGGCGCCGCCGCGCGGGCCTCAGCAAACAGGTCTTCGACCGGGCGTAGGCCGTTGCTGGCGTCGGTCATGGTTTGTGCGGCGGCAACGTTCATGCGGCGAGCCTCAGGCTTTGACTGATGATGTCGTGGAATTCGACGCTGCGGTGGCGCGCCGTGTGTTCGTTCAGGGTTCGGGCCTGCCCCGCCTTGGCGATCGCAGCCCGGGTGGCATCGTTGTCGCGCAGGTAGGCCATCTTTTCAGCGGCTTCCGCAGCGCTGGCGTAGGTCACGATCTCGGCGTCGGGCTCGTAGAGACCGGCGACGTTGGGGCCGGCGTCGGTCAGCAGGCAGGCGCCCATGCCGGTTGCCTCGAAGGCACGCATGTTGCCGAAGCTGGCGCCCATCGCGTCGGTGTGCCGGTTCAGCGTGATGCGCGATTGCGCCAGCAGGCGCAGCATGTCGATGCCGTACACCGGCGCGTGGCAGCGTTCCGGGAACAGGGCGGCGAGGGGGATCAGTGGTTGGTCGCTGCCCAGCGCATCCGCGAGCGTCTGGCGCAGCGCTTGGACGGCCAGTGCGCTGCCGTGTTGGGCCGCGGTGCTCAGCAGGCCGTCGACGAGTGCGCCCGTCTGTTCGGGGCTTATCGCGAGCGTGTTACCGGTGCGATCGTCCAGCCAGCAGGCCAGCGGCTGATCGATCATGAGCTGCACGAGTTCCCAGTAACGCGTGGCGTGGGTGTTGCCGTGGCCGGCGCCGGATGTCCCCGTGAAGGTCGCTGCGTGAGGGCGTGCATCGGCTGACAGGTCGGGCCGCCAGTCCGGCGTACCGCCGACCCGGGCGAAGCTGCGCGGATCGAAGCTGTGGTAGACGAGGTGCGCCGGAATGCCGGATTGGGCGTAGTAGTCGCGCAGGAACGGCATGCTGCCGATCACCGCGTCGAGCCCGTCCAACTGATCGAGCGGACTGACGAACCCCGAGTGGCCGACGATCAGGCGGACGAAGGGGAAACGCTCGCGCAGCTCGCGGGTCGGCTGGAAGTTCTCGGGATCGGTGCTCAGGCCCTGCACGAAGATGACATCGGGGCGGATCGCCGCGATCTGGGCGTAGAGGATCTGGCGGATCCAGTCGTTTTCGTCGTAGCGGACGCCGTTCTCGGCGGCCCAGGTCTTCTGAATGATCTCGGCGTTGGAAATGAGTTCGACCGCCTCGTTGCCCAGCGCGCGCATGGCATCGGAAAAACTGTCCGAATAGACCAGGCTGTGGTCGAAGAACGCCTGCATCTGGGCGGCGTGGGTTCGGGTCCGGAGCGCGGGATCGCGGTCGTACAGCGACGCCAGGGCCGGCCGGTAGGCAACGCGGCTGATCCGGCAGATTCGATAATTGGTCATTGCCGGCCATCAGACGCCAACAGGCTTAACATCGCGTTAACCGGCCCCGTCTAGCCTGCATTCATGTTGATGTTTGGGCCGCCCCCGACGGGGTCCGGATGACGGCGACTGCAGATCCCCTCGCCGAGGCGCGAGGCGCCGCCGCGCGCGGCGACTGGCTAGGCGTCGTGGCCGTTACCGGTCCGATTCTCGAAAGCGGGATCGACGATCCGACCGCGCTGATGTTCGAAGGCGTGGCGCGTGCCGCGATGGGCGACTGGCAAAAAGCCGCCCCGCCGTTCGATCGCCTCGCCGGTCTCGCGCCCGATCTGGCCGAGGTGCATGGCTATCGCGCCCAGGTCGCGCAAATGACCGGCGACGCCAAGGGTCTGATCGCGGCGTTACGCGATACCGTCCGCTGCAGGCCCGACGATGCGGCGGCGCTGGCGCAACTGGCGCGCCAGGCGATGCTGTTCGGCGAACCGGACATGGCGGCCTGCGTGACGCGCGCACTCGAATGCGATCCCGCCAATACGGAACTGGCCGCCATGCGCGACGGACTTGCCCTCGAGTGCCCGTCGGCTGCCCACCCGCACCGCGTCGTGCTCGTCTCCGACCAGCCGCGCGTGCGCGAGGCGAAGATCGGTTGGGCGCTCAGGCAGATCGGCTGGGAAGTGCACCTGCTGTGCGGACGCGTCCCGGGCTACGACCCGGCGCCGTTCTTCACCGCCTGTCATGAATTCGCCTCGCCGTGGGAGGCCGTGCGCCGCGCGGCCGGCCTCGCACCGGTGCTGTGTCACGTCTTCTCGCTCATGCAGTACGAAACCGCCGCGGCGTTCCTGGCAGCGCGGCCCGCGCCGGTGATCGTCGACCCCTACGACAACGCCGACATGCTGAGCGACGCCTTCGTTGCGACCGAGCCCACCCGACGGCTCGAATGCGCGCTGGAGCGCTCGATCTTTTCGCGCGCCGACGGCCTCGTGTGCCGCAACCTCGAATCCCAGATCGCCGTCCGGCGCGACGGCCTGAACCTGGATGGTCCGCGGCTGTTCTTCAGCGACTACTGCTGGAGCGACATCGCCGCACGGCCGCGGCTGAGTGAGACGGACGGCGCGTTGCATCTCGTCTACGGCGGCACCGTGTGGCTCGAGAGCCGCAGCCCGGAAGGAGCCGACCACGGCCTGTTGTGGCTCGGCGAACTGGCCGCGCAACACGGCGTGCATCTGCACGTCTATCCGACGGTCGCGGGTCCTGACGAGTTCGACACGGTGCTCGCCGACTATCGCGCGCTTGAAGCGCGGACGCCGTACTTTCATCTGCATCGGCCCGTCGGCGACCACCGCGCCTTCCTCGAGGAAATCTCGCAGTACGACATCGGCGTGCTCGTGCGCCGGAGCCTCGTCACCAGTGGGCAAGCCTGGCAATACACTCCCGACAAGCACCGCCTGTCCTACGCCAACAAACTCGCGGACTATCTCGACGCGGGCCTCGCCTTCATGATCGCGCCGCAGCATTTCCTGAGCTACGGGCTTGCGCGGCGCCTCGGTGTCGCGGTGCCGGCGACGCCCGACATCTTTTCGCCCGGCTACTGGGACTCGCTGAAGGCGGCGATCCTCACCAAACGCCCCGACTTCGGCGCCGCGCGCCAACGCTGGGATCTGGCGGCCAACGCGCCCCGCCTCGGGCGTTTCTACGAGGCCGTCGCTACTGGCCCTGCGGCTGCAGGCTAAGGAGTCGTTAACCATGGCGGCGCTAGCGTGGAACCCTTGCCCCCTTCCGGGAAGGTCCGTGACATGACAGCCGCACGCCTGGCGATCGCCCCTTCGCATACCGGGCCCGTTCCCTATGTCGATCTATGTGCGCAGTACGCCGAGGAACGCGAAGCGCTGCTGGCGCGGATCGATTCGGTGTTTCGCTCCGGTGACTTCGTCGGCGGCGAGTTCGTCCAGCGCTTCGAGCAAGCCGCTGCCGACTACATCGGCGTCTCGGACGTCGTCGGCGTCGGGTCCGGCACCGCCGCGCTCGAGCTCGGCCTCTGGGCGCTCGACATCGGTGCCGGCGACGAGGTGATCACGCCGCCCAACTCGTACATCGCTTCGACCGCCGCCATTGTGCGGGCCGGCGCGCGTCCGGTCTTCGCCGACGTCGGGCCCGACCAGAACATCGACGCGGCCGCCGTCGAGGCGGCCATCACGCCACGCACCGCGGCGATCATGGTGGTACACCTGACGGGCCGCATGTGCGACATGGCGGCGATCATGGCGATCGCCAAGCGCCACGGTCTCGCGGTGATCGAAGACGCGGCGCAGGCGATGGGCTCGTCCTTCGCCGGCCGCCGTGCCGGCGCCTTCGGCGCCATCGGCTGCTTTTCGGCCCATCCCGTGAAGAACCTCAATGCCGCAGGCGATGCGGGCTTCATCGCCACGTCCGATCCCGAGATCGCCGAACGGCTGCGCCTGCTGCGTCGCCAGGGACTGGAAACCCGTGATCTTGCGAACGAGTGGGGGACGGTGGCCCGGCTCGACAACCTGCAGGCGGCGATCCTCGATTATCGTCTCGGGCGGCTCGACCGGCTCATCTCGCGGCGGCGCGACAACGCGGCCGTCTATGCCGACCGGCTGGACGCGCGGCATGTGTTCCGCGCCGCGCCGGACGCGCGCGGCGTCGAAACCTTCCATACCTACGTCGTCCAGTGCGACCGCCGCGATGCGCTGCGCGCGCACCTCGCCGAAGCCGGCATCGGTTCGGCGATCCATTATCCGATCCCGATTCACCTGCAGCCGGCGGCGGCGTCGCTCGGCTACAAGGCGGGCGATTTCCCGCGTACCGAGGAACAGGCGGCCCGCATCCTGTCGCTGCCGGTTCAGCAATATCTGGGCGCCGAAACCGTCGGCTATGTCGCCGACGTGGTGAACGGCTTCTTCGCAGGCGCGTCGTGAACGCGCGCGACACCGTCATTGTCGGCGCGCGCGGCTCCGGCCTCAAGGCGTTGCAGATCGTCGAGGACCGCATCGACGACGGCGACAGCAGCCTCAACCTGATCGGCTTCGTCGACGACGACCCGGCGCTCGCCGGCACCGACTTTCACGACTATCCCGTCATCGGCGGCACGGAGGCGCTGGTCGAGCGCGCCGGCCGTAGCGAGATCGACGTGATCTGCGCGGTGGGCGATCCCGTCGCGCGGCACTACATCGTCACGCGGCTGACCGGCACGCGCGCGCGCTTTCCCAACGCCTTTCACCCCAGCGCCCAGATCTCGCGCCGCGCGGTTCTGGGCCGCGGCAACCTGATGAGCCAGAACGTCGTGCTGCAGGCCGGCGTGCGCATGGGCGACTTCAACGCGATGAACATGGCGGCGGTCTTCGGTCCGCTGGCCGAGGTGGGATCGTTCTGCACCATCAACGCGCACGTCATGCTGGCGAGCGAGAGCGTCGCCGAAGATTTCTGCTACGTCGGCATGGGCGCCAAGGTCGATGCCCGTCTCAGGTTGGGACGTGGCACCCGGGTCGGCGCCAACGCCTTCGTTACCAAGCCGACCGAGCCGTGGACCACGGTGTTCGGCCTGCCCGCGAAAGTCATCCGCCCGCGCAACGATCCCTTCGCCGAACCGCCCGAACCGGCGGCGCTCGATGCCCGGCGCGCCTGACGTCTTCGCCGCCGCGCGATCGCGCGACGCGGCCGCCCGCCGCCACGCGCTCGCGGCGCGCCAGTTTGCCAGCGCCGACTATCACCGTTTCGGCTTCGACTATTTCGACAATCCCGACATCGGCATCGGCTACGGCGGCTACGCCTACGACGGCCGCTACGGCGACGCCGCCGCGGCATTGATGCGCCACTACGGTCTCGGACGTGGATCGCGGGTGCTCGAGATCGGTTGTGCCAAGGGCTACGTGCTGGTCGAATTCGCGCTGCGCGGCGCCGAGGTCAGCGGCATCGACGCGAGTGCCTACGCCGCTTCACAGGCGCATCCGGCCGTGCGCGACCGCATTTACGTTGGCGATGCCGCTGCGCTGCCGTTCGACGACGCGAGCTTCGACCTCGTCCTCGCCAAGGAAGTCCTGCCGCACGTCCCGGCCGGCCGCCTCAACGCGGCGCTGGCCGAATGCGCGCGGGTGTCGCGCGGCGCAATTTTTCTCGTCGTCCAGTGCGCCGAAACGCCGGAAGAGGCGGCGGCCATCATGGACTGGGATCCGACGCATCAGGTGGTGCGTCCGGCGGCCTGGTGGCGCGACCGCGTCGCGGCCCACGCACCCGGCGCGGATCTCCACACCAAGCGGCTCTTCGCGCCCGCTGCCGCCTAGGCGGCGCGAGGCCTTCGCGGCCTTCCGCGTGGGCTATCTTCAAATCAATCCTGGGTAGACTTCGTGCGGCCCGATTCCGGGGCGCGCTTCACGCCGGCTCCGGTCGTGACTCCAACGGCGTCAGGACACCATGTCGAAGAACGCGTCCAGCGTGATCCCGGGCAGGCTTTGCAGCCGGCTTTCAATGGCGACGTTGAACACGGCTGGCGCGTCGAAGCCGTGCAGCGCGGCGACCGCGCCGATCTGGAAGGCGACGTCGCGGTCGCACAGCGCCGCGTCGTTGCGCAGCATCAGGTCGCGATTGGCGCGCGTTTGCGGATCGGGCACGCCGTTGGGCCGGTGCGCACCGCCGATGATGAACACCCGCTTCGGCCGCGCCGCGACCACCAGCGGCACGGCGGCCAGCAGCGGGGTGTCGGCGATGACGCCGAGGGGGTCGTAGGGCGTGACGCTGCGCATGCCGTTCGTCGGCACGATCAGCAGGCGCCGGCCGTTGACCGCGAAGAACGCTTCGAGGTCTTCGGGAAGGAAGGCGCCGGCGAAGGCCTGGTCCGACAGGATCGCCATCGTCTTGCACGGCTGCTGGAGGAACTTCTTGAGCTGCGGCCGGTCGTGCCGGATGGCACCCGGCATCGTCTCGACGACGATGTCGAGGCCGCGTTTCGCCGGGGCCAGGACGTCATGTTCGATCGCGCCGAAGCGGTCGAGCGCCGCGAAGGCCGGGCGGCGCGTGCCGACATCGTCGATCCGCGTCGCGAAGTCTCGCAGCTCGGGCCCCTGGGACAGCAGCACCAGGTCGCGCCCGGCGACGATGTCGCGCAGATGATCGAGCCGTGCTGCGGTGTCGGGGACGGGGCTTTCGGGATAGGAGAGGCCGCGGATTCTGGCCGCGTCGCCGAGGACGGCGCAGGTGCCGGCCGCGCTCGCGGTCAGCCCGGCCTCGTGTTCGAGGCGTGCGCGGTAGGCGTAAAGCTCGCACACGCGGCGGAATTCGGTGTCGGTCATATTGCGCCAGCCCTCGGGGCCCGGCGCCTTGTCGTCGAGCGCGCCGTTGCACGACTCGATCGCCACCTCGAAGACCTCGCGCGCTTCTTCGGGCCGGTCCTGGCCGGCCAGCGCCAGGCCGAGACAGCGCATCAGGTGCGGATTGACGCCGCCGGTCTTTTCCTGGAAGACCCCGACGTAGTGCTCGGCATCCTCGTATCGTTGCTGGCGGATCAGCGCCTCGACGATCGCCTCGAGCTCGCTGCCGTCTTCGTCCAGCGTGGCCGCCTTGATCAGGAGGTCGGGCGCCTCGTGGCAGTGTTCGGGTACGTCCTGGGTCCAGATCGCGCGCCGCGCGGCGAGCGCGGCGTTGTCGGGCTCGATCAGGAGCGCACGGCGCAATGCTTCGGCGGCCCCGGCGCTGTCGCCGGTCAGGCCGCGCAGCTCGGCCAGTTGCTCCAGTGCGCGGGCGTTGTTCGGTTCGATCGCCACCAGCGCCTCCAGCGCGCTCTTCGCCAGGTCGTAGTTGGCGCGCGCCGCGGCGACGTCATAGAGATTGGCGAAGGTCATCGCGCTGGGCTGCGCGGTCGAAAGCTTGAGAAAGGCGAGTTCGGCCAGCGCCAGGTTGCCCTGCTGCACGGCATCGAGGGCGGTCTGTTCGAGGCAGCCCGCATCGGCGGCGTCGTCCTGCACGGCGGCCGGCGGCGCCTCGGGCGCCTCGCGGTCTGCGTGGGTGGCGGTCATGGCGACGATCCTCCTGTGCCGCGAAACGGGCGGACGCCCGCAGCGGGTCTTCGATGGGCCCTGCGGGCTTGCGCCGCGGACGCACGGGTCGGGTACGCTGGTGTCACGCCCGGCAGTTTCGCGGCAGCGTGGTTAACGCGCGGTTAACGGCGGCCGTGCCCGCCCATGTTGTCCACCCGCCCGAAGCGCCTATATTCCGCGCCATGGATACGCCCCTGAACAGCCTCGGCATCGCCAAGCCGCCGGCGCAGACGCGCGTCGTCGTCGCCATGTCGGGCGGCGTCGATTCGTCGGTCGTCGCCGGTCTCCTGGCGCGCGAGGGCTACGAGGTGGTGGGCGTGACGCTGCAGCTCTACGACTACGGCGCGGCGGGCGAGACCACGCCCAAGAGCCGCACCTGCTGCGCCGGCCAGGACGTCCACGACGCGCGCCGCGTCGCCCGGACGCTCGGCATCCCGCACTACGTGCTCGACTACGAGGACCGCTTCCGCGCTTCGGTGATCGACGACTTCGTCGAGGAATACCTGCAGGGTCGCACGCCGATCCCCTGCGTGCGCTGCAACCAGACGGTCAAGTTCGCCGACCTGCTGAAGACGGCGCGCCAACTGGGCGCCGACGCGATGGCGACCGGCCACTACGTGCGCCGGGTCGACGGCCCGGCCGGCCCCGAACTGCACAGCGGCGCCGATGCCTCGCGCGACCAGTCGTATTTCCTGTTCGCCACCACGCCCGACCAGCTCGCCTACCTGCGCTTTCCCTTGGGCGGTCTCAACAAGGCCGAGACCCGGGCGCTCGCGGCCGAGTTCGGCCTCCTGGTGGCGGACAAGCCCGACAGCCAGGACATCTGCTTCGTGCCCAACGGCTCCTACGTCGACGTCGTCCGCCGCCACCGCCCCGAGGCGCTGGCCGAAGGCGCGATCGTCGATCTGGCGGGTCGCGAACTGGCCCGTCACCAGGGCATCGCCGGCTACACCGTGGGCCAGCGAAAGGGCCTCGGCCTCGGCGACGTCACGGGCGCGGGCGACGCGCTCTACGTCGTCGCGCTGCGCCCCGAGGCGCGCGAGGTCGTCGTCGGCCCGCGCGACGCGCTGCTGGTCGACGAGATCCGCCTGACCGACTGCAACTGGCTGACGCCCGAACTCGCTGCCGGCGAACACGTCGACGGCGCGGTCAAGGTGCGCTCGATGCAGGACGCCCAGCCCGCGCGCGTATCGCCGGACGGGCAGGGCGGGGCGGTCGTGCGCCTGGCCGAACCCGCCGCCGGCGTCTCGCC
>JAYOEZ010000002.1:0-26128 GCA_038116985.1 Alphaproteobacteria bacterium
TGAAGGCGCACGGCGCCATTCTGTTCGCGCGTGGCGACCACGGGCGCGCCGTCGCCCTGTTCGAGCACGCCGAACTGAGGGGTGACAAAGGGAAGTCCAACCGGTTATGGCGCTACGCGGCCTCGGCCCGCGACGGCGCGCCCGCGGTCGGCCACATCGCGGACTATGGCGCCCGCGCCGACATGTCGCCCGGACAAGCGCTACGCACCGCGCTCGGCAACAGGCCCTCGTCGGCGTCCACCCGAAGCGACCGCGAGGCAACCCTGGAGTGGTTGTTCTTCAGCGGCCAGTCGCTCTTGCTCGATGGCAACCGGGACCAAGCCCGCGCGCGTTTCGTCGAAGGGAGAGCGCTGGGTCTGCACGATCACCACGCCCACATCGCCATTCTTGCCGAATTGCGCCAACTCGATTCGCTGGCTGCAGACACGGCGTCGCTGGAGGAGCTCGGGCAGGACTGCGAGCGCGGGTCTCCCGGCGGCGAGATACGAATGGCAGCCTGCACGACGCTGATCGCCCGCGCATCGGGGGCACTGAAGGCGAAATACCTGACGATCCGCGGCGTGCTCTACAAGCGGCGCGACGCCTTCGCACGTGCCGAGGAGGACCTGTCGCAGTCCATCGCCATCAAACCGTCCGCGCTCGCCCACGCCACGCGCGGATTTGTCCGCAGGATGATGGGCCAATACCAAAGCTCCTACGACGACTACGCAGAAGCGGCGCGGCTAGATCCGGGACGACAGGAGGACACGACGGGTCGCGGCCTGGCGCTGATCGGACTCGGCCGATACGAGGAGGCGGTCGCCATGTTCGAGCGCGGGCGGCGACTGCCCGGCGGCAACAAAACTGACGCCGCACAAGGCCGCGGCGCAGCGCGGCTGGCGCGCGGCGATCCCGCCAAGGACGACGTGCGTCAGGCCACGCACGCGTTCGGCCTGGCGAAGATGGAGGGCGACGACAGCAGGACGAACATCCTTTGGCGCTATATCACCGCCTACCCCTCGGGTTATCGCAGCAGCGAGCCCTTGTGGAAGTTCGGCGGCCACTGGGAAATGACGCCCGGCAAAAACGTCCGCGCGGTGCTTGGCCCCAAGCCCGAACCACGGGGTAACGTCACCTATTACGACGACCGCCTGACCGAGTGGCACTATTTCACCGCGCACTCCTACGCCTTCGACGGCGACCGGCTGACGATGATCCGGCATCTGACCGAGGCCGTGGCGACCAAGAACTACGGCAATATCGCCTACCTCGTCGCGTTGGCCGAACTCCGCCGCGAGCAGGGCGAATAGACGGCCGGAGGCGATGGTGCGCGCTGCCCCAGCTCCCTGGCCAAACGCAACTGTGCGCCGACCGGCGATCATGTGCCTGCTCGCACTCCTGGTCGGCGCTCAGTCATGCGAAACGACCGAGACGACGCGGACGACCGGAGCGCCAGCAACCACGCGATCCACAGCTGTCGTTTCCGACAGCACAGCGATCGAGACGTGTTTCGATCTGAAAATCGCCGTCTCGCGGCGCATCGAAGCCTGTCACCGGGCAAGCAAGGCCGGAGCGATTCGCGAATCGGCTGTGGTCGGCTATCTACAAAACCGCGCCCGGCAGTAGCGCGAAGACGGCGCGACCGGTGCGGCGGAAGACGACTACAGCACCATCATCGGCTATGCGCCCGCGCCCTATCTGATAGCCGAACGCGGCCTGGCGCGCCTCGCCGCAGGCGACTACGCGGGCGCTGCTGCGGACTTCAGGGAGGTCGAACTCGCCAACCCGCGGCAATCGCCCGACAATATGCTCGGACTCGCGCTCGCGAACGCCGGCCTTGGCCGGTATGACGACGCGCTGGCTGAATTGGGATATGCCGCCAACAGCCAGCGTTTGCGGCGAGACAGGCGCTTCGTTGAGGCATACGCGACCGTGCTGTTCGCGCGCGGCGACAACCTAAAGGGCGACAACCGCACCGCCTTCTCGCGATTCGAAATTGTCGATTCTCTTGGCGACAAGACCCGCTTTAACCGGCTGTGGCGTTACTTCGCCCAAGCACATCGTGGGATCGGCGATCCGAACGTCTTACTTCTCACTGAATTCGGCGCCACGTTCTCGATGACGCCCGGAGAGGCGGCACGCGTGGTGCTTGGCGCCCGGCCCCTGGCGGGGAGAACCCGCGCCACGCGTGAAACGCTGGCCAAATGGCTGTTCTTCAGCGGGCAGACCGCATTGCTGGATGGCGACACGGCACAGGCCGCGGCGTACTTCAATGAGGCTGAGGCGCTCAATCTTCACGACAGCCTGGTCCATATTGCGGCGCTGGCCGAACTGCGGAAGCTGGCCGGCGAGTAGCTCCTACCCCTTCGGGAACTCAAGGCCCATGGCGCGGTAGCGTTCGGGGTCGTCGGGCCAGTTCTCGCGGACCTTGACGAAGAGGAAGAGGTGGATGCGGCGCTCCAGCAGGTCTTCGAGTTCCTTGCGGGCGGCTTCGCCGACCTGCTTGATCTGGCGGCCGCCTTTGCCGAGCACGATGGACTTTTGCGAATCGCGGCGGACGTAGACGACCTGCTCGATGCGGGCCGAGCCGTCGTCGCGTTCTTCCCACTTTTCGGTCTCGACGGTGAGCGCGTAGGGCAACTCCTGGCGCAAGCTGAGGAAGAGCTTCTCGCGCGTGACCTCGGCGGCGAGATCGCGGAGCGGAATCTCCGATATCTGGTCTTCCGGGTAGTGCCACGGGCCTTCAGGCGCGCGCGCGGCGAGGTCGTCGAGCAGGTCGGGCACGCCGTCGCCGGTGAGGCCGGAAATCATGAACACGGCGTCGGCGATCCCTTGCGCGTCGACCCAGGCGGCGAGATCGAGCAGCTTGGCGCGGTCGAGCGCGTCGACCTTGTTGAGGGCGACGACAGCGCGTCGGTTCTGTTCCTTGAGAGCGGCGACGATCGCCTGGGCATCCGCATCGGGCACGCCATTGCGCGCCGCGCCCGCGTCGATCAGCAGAACGATGCCGTCGGTGTCGGCGGCGCCGGTCCACGCGGCTTCGACCATGGCGCGTTCGAGCCGGCGTTTGGGGGCGAAGATACCGGGGGTGTCGATGAAGACGAGTTGCGCCGCACCGTGCAGCGCGATGCCGACGATGCGATTGCGCGTGGTCTGCACTTTCGGGGTGACGATCGCGATCTTTGAGCCGACGACGCGGTTAAGCAGCGTGGACTTGCCGGCATTGGGGGCGCCGATGATGGCGAAGAAGCCGCAGCGGAGCTGGTCGGTCATGGACGCCCTTCGACTCGCGGCCTCTGGCCGCGGCTCAGGATGACGGAGAGGCGGCTGGCGGACGGCGGTGGCCGTGGGATCATTCTTGTTCTTCCTCCGTGACGGCGTCGAGCAAGGCGGCGGCAGCGGCTTGCTGCGCGCGGCGCTTCGAGGAGCCTTCGCCGCGGGCCGGCGGGTGGCCATCCAGGCTGGCCTCAATAACGAAGTGCGGGTCGTGGGCCGGGCCGAAGCGTTCGACCTCTTCGTACATCGGCGGGTGCAGGTCGTTGGCGTGGGCCCATTCCTGCAGCGCCGTCTTGGCGTCCTTGCGTGCCTGGCCGTCGCGGCCAACCAGCGGGTCCCAATAGCGGTGAATGAAGGCGGACGCAGCCTCGAGCCCCCCGTCCAGGTAGATCGCAGCGATCACTGCCTCGCACGCATCGGCGAGAATGGCGCTTTTCTTGCGACCGCCCGAGTCTTCCTCGGCGCGCGACATGCGCAGGAACGCGCCGAGATCGAGTTCGCGGGCGATGCGCGCCAGCGTCTCTCGGCGCACCAGACTGTTGTAGCGGCGTGCCAGCGCGCCGGCGTCGGCGCTCTCGAAAGTGCGCAGGAGGTGATCGGCGACGACAATGCCGAGGACGCGGTCACCCAGAAACTCAAGACGGTCGTTGTCGGGACCGTGCTTCTGTTTGCGCCCGCCATCGAGGCTGGAATGGGTCAGCGCTTCGGTGAGCAGCGCCGGGTCTTCGAAGCGGTGCCCGAGAACGCCCGCCAGTTCCTCCTCGGAACGCGGCTCCATGCCCTGCCTAGAACTCCTGCACCGACTTGATCAGCCGTTGCCAGCGGATCGCCGTCGGCCACTTCCAGAATTCCCAGATGTGGGCGGACCCGTTGGTGGCGAAGAACAGCACTTCGGCGCGGCCGACGAGGTTTTGCGCCGGCACCTCGCCGACGCCGCCGGCCTCGCGCGGCACGCGGCTGTCGGTGGAATCGTCGCGGTTATCGCCCATCATGAAGTAGTGGCCTTCGCTGACCACGAACTCCCGCGTGTCGTCCAGCATGCGCCCGTTGCCCTCGTCGAGAGTGCGATAGCGCCGGCCGTTGGGCAGCGTCTCGATATACTGTGGCACGCGCACCACGCGCCCGCCGGGCGCGGTGGCGATGAGGTCGTCGATCCGTTGTCGCGGCACGGCTTCGCCGTTGATATGCAGCACGCTGTCGATAACCTGGATGCGGTCGCCGGGCAGGCCGATGACCCTCTTGATGAAATCGATCGACGGATCGCTCGGCAGCGTGAAGACGACGACGTCGCCGCGCTCGGGCGCGCTGCCCATGATGCGCCCGGGAAACAAGTCGATGCCGAAGGGCAGCGAATAGCGGCTGTAGCCGTAGGCGTACTTTGAAACGAAGAGATAGTCGCCGACCAGCAGCGTCGGAATCATCGAGCCCGAGGGGATGTTGAAGGGTTCGTAGGCCACGGTGCGAATGACCACCGCGATGAGCGCGGCGTAGATCAACGTGCGGACGGTTTCGCCCACGCCACCCTTGTTCTTGCGATCCTTGCGCCCGTTGGTCACGGCAACTCCTCAGTTCGCCGTCGGCGGGACGGCCGTGATGACCACGATGGCCTGGGCCAAAGGATGGTCGTCGGTGATGGTGAGATCGATCTGCGCCGCCATGCCCAGCGGCGTCAGTTCGTTGAGTCGTTCTAGGGCGCCGCCGGTGAGTTCCATCGTCGGTTTTCCCGAGGGCAGGTTGACGACGCCGAGATCGCGCCAGAACACGCCACGCCGGAACCCGGTACCGAGCGCCTTCGAGCAGGCTTCCTTGGCGGCGAACCGTTTCGCATAGGACGCCGCCCGGTTGGCGCGGCGGTCGGACTTGCGCTGCTCGACCGGCGTGAAGCAGCGCGCGACGAAGCGGTCGCCGAAACGTTCCAGCGTTTTTTCCACACGGCGAATGTCGATGAGGTCGCTGCCGAGGCCGATGATCATGCCGCGGGTCAGGCGCTGCGCGCGCCGGCGGACTCGGCACGCGCGGTGTCCATGACGGCACGCATGCGCTTGATGGCCGATTCGAGGCCGCCGAATATGGCCTCGCCGATCAGGAAGTGCCCGATGTTCAGTTCGACGACATTGGGGATGCGCGCAATCGGCGGCACGGTGTCGTAGGACAGACCGTGGCCGGCGTGGCATTCAAGGCCGAGATCGGCGGCGACCCGCGCGCCTTCGAGGATGCGTTCGAGTTCCTCGTCGCGCGCCGCACCCTCGGCGTTGCAATAGGAGCCGGTGTGCAGTTCCACCACCGGCGCGCCGACGCGCACGGCTGCCTCAAGCTGTTTCGGGTCGGGCGCAATGAACAGCGACACGCGGATACCGGCGTCGGCCAGCCGCGACACGAAGGAGCGCAATTCATTCTGTGCGCGATGCACTTCGAGGCCGCCTTCGGTGGTCCGCTCCTCCCGCCGCTCGGGCACGATACAGGCAGCGTGCGGTTTATGGCGCAGCGCGATTTCGAGCATTTCCTCGGTCGCGGCCATCTCGAGGTTGAGCGGCAGTTCGGTGAACCGGCTGAGGCGCTCGATGTCCTGGTCCGACATGTGACGGCGGTCCTCGCGCAGATGCGCGGTGAGGCCGTCGGCACCCGCCGCGGCAGCGAGACGCGCCGCGCGCACCGGATCGGGGTGCGGACCGCCGCGCGCATTGCGGATGGTCGCCACGTGATCGATGTTCACGCCTAGGCGCAGGTGGGCAGACATTACGCCGTCTCCTTGCGCGCCGCGGCCTTCCGGCGTTCGTGGCGCTGCCGCGCCTTGTGTTCGATCCGCAGGCGCCGCGCCGCTCGATACGAACGTATGAGGTACTTCAACGGGTAATAAGATGCAAACCAAGCGGCGAGCCCGGTGGGAATGCCGCCGACCAGCATCGGCAGGAAAAGACCGAGGAGGTTTTCGCGAATGGCGATCAGCGAGAACTCGTCGGGCACTCCCATGTCGGCACCAAGGATCCAGACGCCAAGCTGGTATATCCACAGCCAGATGAACGGAAAGGTCCACGGGTTGCCGAAAGCGGTGCCGATGGCGGCGGCGAGCCAGTTTCCGCCCATCGCCCAGGCGAGAAGTGCGGCGGCGAGGAAGTGGAAGCCCATGAGCGGCGTGAACGACACGGCGATGCCGCAGGCCAGCCCGATGGCAATGCTTTCGGGCGAGCCGGGCAGGCGCACCACGCGATGGCGCATATAGGACAACGACCGGCCCCAGCCACGGCGCGGCCACAGCACGTTGCGCGCCTTGTATAGAAAACTCTTGGGTTTGCGTGGTTTGAAGAGCACCGGTTCCTACTTGAGTCCGCGGCTGCCGGGTTTCACCGCCGGGATGGCGGCAAGTTCGGGCGGCAGGGCGTCCGCCGCATAGGCGGGCACCTTGTACCCCGTCAGCGACACCAGGGGAACGCCAAGATCGACCTCGCCGTCGCTGCGGTCGATCAGGCAGGAAGCCCCGACGACCGTGCCGCCGAAAGATTCGATGCAGGCGATGCACTCGAGTGAGCTTTTGCCGGTGGTCACGATGTCTTCGGCCATGAGCACCCTGGCGACAGCCGGGATGTCGAAGCCGCGGCGCAGCGTGAATTCGCCCTCGACGCGTTCAGTGAAGATCGACGGCACGCCAAGCTGGCGCGCAACCTCGTAGCCGACGACCACACCGCCCATGGCTGGCGACACGACGAGGTCGATGGCGCCCCCGCCCAGGGTCGCCTCGATCCTTTCGGCGAGCGCCCGGCAAAGACGTGCGCCGCGGGCGGGGTCCATCAGCACCCGCGCGCATTGCAGGTAGACCGGGCTGTGCAGCCCCGAGGACAGCAGGAAGTGGCCCTCGAGCAACGCGCCGGCGTCACGGAATTCCTGAAGCACTTCGTCGCGGGTCATGCGCGCAGCCTTTCCACCTTATGAATGAGATCCTCGGCGCGCAGCGCCGCAATCATACCGGTGAGGTGCTTCAGGTCGCGCACCTCGACATCGACCAAGAACTCGAAGAAGTCGTCGGATCGGTTGCTCACCTTGAGGTTGGTGATGTTGGCGTTGTTCTTGGCCATGACGCCGGTGAGCGCGTTGAGCGCGCCCGGCTCGTTCGAGAGCGTGACCTTGACGCGCCCCACGTGAACCTCGTCGCTGTCGGGGTTGACGTCCCAAGATACATCGAGCCAGCGTTCGGGCGAACTGGCGAAATTGCGCAGCGTTTCGCAGTCGATCGTGTGGACGTGCACGCCCTTGCCCTCGGTAAGGATGCCGACGATGCGATCGCCCGGCAGCGGATGGCAACAGTCCGCCATATGCACCGCCATGCCCGAGATGAGGCCCTTGATCGGGATCGCCTTTTCGTCGTCGCGCCCAGCGCGGACCCGGCGGATCGCGGCGCGCACGAAGTTCGGAATGCGGCGCTCGGACTCGGCCGGGAAGACGATCTTCAATACTTCCTTCCCAGAGACGAAGCCCTGCCCGACGTGCGCATAGAGCGCTTCAGGGGTGCGCAGGCTGAGTACGGCGAGGGCACGCTCCAGCGCCTTGTCGTTCATTTCATGACCGGCCTGATCGAAGGCGCGCCGCAGGATGGCCTCGCCGAGTTCGACGTATTGCTGGTCCTGCTGGACGCGGACGAAGCGGCGGATCGCGGAGCGCGCCTTGCCGGTAGCGGCGAAGTTGAGCCACGTCGGTGACGGCGTCTGCGCCGAGGAGCGCATGATCTCGACCTGGTCGCCATTTTCCAGCGCGGTGCGCAGCGGCGCGATGCGCCCGTTGACCTTGGCACCGACGCAGGTGTCGCCGACGTCAGTGTGCACGGCGTAGGCAAAGTCGACCGGCGTGGCGCCGCGCGGCAGTGCGATCAGGTCGCCCTTGGGCGAGAAGCAGAACACCTGGTCCTGGTACATCTCGAGCTTGGTGTGCTCGAGGAACTCTTCAGGATGGCCGCCGTGTTCGAGCATCTCGAGCAGGTGGCGAATCCACGAGAACTGCTGGACGCCGTCGCGCAGCGCCATGCCGGCCTTGTACTGCCAGTGAGCGGCGACGCCGTACTCGGCGACCTCGTTCATCGCACGCGTGCGTATCTGAACCTCGATGCGGCGCTTCTCCGGGCCGATGACGGTGGTGTGCAGCGACTGGTAGCCGTTCGGCTTGGGAGTCGAGATGTAGTCCTTGAAACGCTCCGGCACCATCGGATAGCGCCGGTGCACGATGCCGAGCGCGCGGTAGCAGTCCTCGTCGGCGTCGACCAGGATGCGGAAGGCCATCACGTCTGCGAGCTGCTCGAAGGACACGTTCTTGCGTTCCATCTTGCGCCAGATCGAGTAAGGGCGCTTTTCGCGGCCGAACACGGTGGCATTCAGCCCGGCCTCGGTGAGGTTGCGTTCCAGCTCCCTGGTGATGCGTGCGATGATGTCGCCGCTTTCGCTGCGCAGGAAGTCGAGCCGGCCGACCACCGATTCGCGCGCCTCGGCATTGAGTTCGGCGAAGGCGAGATCCTCGAGTTCGTCCTTGATCGCGTGCATGCCGATGCGTTCGGCGAGCGGCGCGTAGATGTCCATGGTTTCCATGGCGATGCGGCGGCGCTTCTCGGGCTTCTTGATAAAGCTGAGCGTGCGCATGTTGTGCAGCCGGTCGGCAAGCTTGACGATGAGCACGCGCAGGTCGTTCGACATGGCGAGCAGCAGCTTGCGAAAGTTCTCGGCCTCGCGGGAACGCTGCGTCGGGCGCACGTGCTCCAACATGGTGAGCTTGGTGACGCCGTCGACCAGCTGGGCGATCTCGTTGCCGAACTGATCGTCGATCTGGTCGAGGGTGGCGACGGTGTCTTCCACCGTGTCGTGCAGTAGCGCCGTCGCGACGGTCGCGGCGTCGAGGCGCATGTCGGTGACGATGCCGGCGACTTCGAGCGGGTGGGAAAAGTAGAGATCGCCGCTGGCCCGCGTTTGCGTGCCGTGGGCGGACAGCGAGAAGTCGTAGGCGCGGGCAAGGAGTTCGCCGTCGGCGTCCGGGTCGTAGCGTTTGACACGCTCGACGAGATCCGCCTGCGCCATCATGGGCGGACGGACCGGGTTTCGGGTTTCAGCAAAGCGCCGTGGCGACCGGCGTGGGTGGCGGCCGTGAGTCCGAGGTTGCGCCGGGCGGCGCTAGATGCCCTCCGACCCGGCGTCATTGGACGCGCTCTCCGGTCTGGCGGGAACATCGTCTTCGGTGTATTCGGGCTCCGGCTTGGCCGGCGGCTGCGGCTCGGGCGTCCAGTCGCTGGACATGAGCATGGCCATGTCGTCTTCTTCCGGCTCGTCCGATTCGACCTGTTTCTGCATGCTGGTGATCAGCGATTCGTCGAGATCATCGGGCGTGACCGTCTTGTCGGCGATCTCGCGCAGGGCGACGACCGGATTCTTGTCGTTGTCGCGGTCTACAGTGAGCTGTGAACCGGCGGAAATCTCCCGCGAGCGCTGGGCAGCCAGAACCACCAGCTCGAAGCGGTTGGTGACGATTTCGACGCAGTCCTCGACGGTGACGCGGGCCATTCAGCTCTCCGTTGGGATGTCCAGAAAACGGGAATTTCCGGTGGGCCGCCGGAAACAGCCTTTAGATATGACGTTGCGCCGCACAACGCAAGGGTTGTCCAGCTATTTCAAGGGATTGGCGGCGGTTCCGGGAGCGCCCGGATGGTCTGATCGGGGGCGAGCCGGGCGGTCAGGTCGGCGAGCGTGGCGCCGGTAACAGGATGGATCCAACCGGGCGCTATGTCGGCCAGCGGCAGGAGGACGAAACTGCGATCGGCCATGCGCGGATGGGGCAACTCCGGTCCCGGACCGCCCGACGCGATCCGCCCCTCGTAGTCAATCAGGTCGAGGTCGAGCACCCTCGCCTCCCAGCGTTCCTGGCGAATCCGGCCGAATCCCTCTTCGATCCGGTGCAGGGCGGCGAGCAGGCCAGCGGGGTCCAAGGCGGTCTCGACCCGCGCCACGGCGTTGACGAACCAAGGTTGATCCGAGACCGGTACTGGCGCGCTTTCGAAGAACCGCGAACAGGCCGCCACCGCGATGCCGGCCGCCGGAAAGCAGGCCAGCGCGGCCCGCAACGTGGCGGCGGGCGGCCCATGCTCGGGATGGGGAAGATTGGCGCCCAGGGCGACGAGAATCACGGGGTCGTGCGTCCTTTTGATCGGTCCTGCCTGTGCAAACGGCCGGGAGCCCTTGCGGCCCCGATCGGACATTCTACATATCAGAACTGAAGACGGCGCCCATGGCCGCGCCCGGACGCCACGAAGGATTTGGCGCGGCGAAAGTTGGAAAGCCATGATTGTTTCGCCATCGGAGCGAATTGCGCTCTTCATCGACGGGTCGAACCTCTACGCCGCGGCGCGCGCGCTAGGCTTCGACATCGACTACAAGAACGTTCTCGAGGTGTTCGGCGAGCGCGGCCGGATCATCCGCGCCTTCTACTACACGGCGCTGCTGGACGATCAGGAGTATTCGCCGATCCGGCCGCTGGTCGACTGGCTCGACTACAACGGCTACACGCTGGTCACCAAACCGACCAAGGAATTCACCGACCAGGCCGGGCGACGGAAGATCAAGGGCAACATGGACATCGAGATCGCGGTCGACGTGATGGAGATGACGCCCTTCGTCGACCACATTTACCTGTTCTCGGGCGACGGCGACTTCCGCCGCCTGATCGAGGCGGCCCAGCGCAAGGGCGTGCGGTGTTCGGTCGTGAGCTCGATCGTGAGCAGCCCGTCGATGATCGCCGACGAACTGCGCCGGCAGGCGGACGAGTTCATCGAACTGGCCGACCTTGCACCGTGGATCGCCCGCGCCCATCGCGACGCCGCCGCCAACGAAACCGACAACGACTCGCCGTTGCGCGAAAGCGCCTGATCCCTAGAGTCGCGGGGATGGATGTCCCTGCCCCCGATTGCGTGCTATGCCCGCGCCTCGCCGCGTTTCGTGCCGAAAACGCGGCCAAGTTTCCCGACTGGCACAACGCCCCCGTCGCCTCCTTTGGCGATGACGGCGCGGCGTTGCTGATCGTGGGCCTGGCCCCCGGTCTGCGCGGAGCGAATCGGACGGGCCGGCCGTTCACCGGCGACTATGCCGGCGACCTGCTCTATCCGACGCTGCTCAAGTTCGGGCTCGCCACCGGCCCATTCGATGCGCGCGCCGACGATGGCCTGCAACTCGTCAACTGCCGCATCACCAACGCGGTGCGCTGCGTGCCGCCGGAGAACAAGCCGACCGGTGCGGAGGCCAAAGCGTGCCGACCGTTCCTCGCGAGCGAGATCGCCGGCATGATGCAACTCAGGGGGCTGCTGGCACTAGGCAAGGTGGCGCACGACGCGGTGCTGGCGACGCTGGGCATCAAGCTGGCGGCGCACAAGTTCGCGCACGGCGCGGTGCACGAGGTGGGCGACGGGCTTTGGCTGGCCGACAGCTATCATTGCTCGCGCTACAACACGAACACCGGGCGGCTGACGGCGGAGATGTTCGAAGCGGTGGTCGGCGCCGCGGCCGCGCGCCTCTAGGCGTCGACCTCGCGCGGCGTGCTGGCGCGCGCGATGATGAAACAGATCAGGCCCAGAAAGGTCGTCACCGACAGCAGGATGGCCAGCGGCAATGCGTCGTTGTGCGCGAGGAAGCCCGCGACCAGCGTGCCGCCCGCGCCCATGGCGTAGCCCCAGAAACCGAGCAGCGACGAGCCCGCCCCCGCCATCCGGGGATCGGCGTTGACGGCGAGCGCGTTGACCATCGGCAGGGCGAAACCGTTGCCGAAGCCGAAGACCGCGACCGGCAGCGCGATGCCAACGACCGGCCCGGCGCCGGCAACCGCCAAAAAGGCCATGCCGATGGGCGCGAAGATGCAGATGGTGGTGCCGAAGACGACCATCGACTCGGGGCGGAAGCGATCGGCGATGCGGACCACCACGAGGTTGGCGCACAAAAAAGCCGCCGTCAGCGACACCATGATGAGGCCGATACTGGCCGCCGGAGTGCCAAAGGCGTTGGAAAGAACGAACGGAACCGCGCCGATGAAAGCGAAGTAGCTGGCCCGCATGAAGCCGCCGCCGATGACGTTGAAGGCGAAGTGTGGCCGGCGCATCAGCGAGACGTAGTCGTCGAGGTAGCCGGCAAAGTCGGGCGGCCGCTCGGCGCTGCCGCCGGCGAGGTACGGCGCACGGCGGAACGACAGGAACAGGACCCAGAGCGCCAACAGCCCGAGAATCACGAAGCCGATGCGCCAGCTGCCGGTCAGGCTTTGCAGCGCGCCGCCGACCAGTGGCGCCGCCGTCGCGGCAAGCGAGGCCGCCATGGAGAGGTAGGTGAAGACCCGGGCGGTGTCCTTGTAGTCGAACACGTCGCGGGCGATCGCGCGCGGCAGCACCGCGACGCCGGCCGCGCCAAGGCCCTGCAACACGCGGCCCGCGATCAGCACCCAGATGTTCGGCGCCAGCGCACAGGCGGCCGTACCGATCACGAACACCCCCAAACTTCCGGCGAGGACGCGCCAGCGCCCCAGTCGATCCGAGGCCGGTCCGTGCCAGATCTGCACGATACCGAAGGTCATGATAAAGGCGGTGAGCGACGCCTGCGCCAACGTCTGCGACGTCGCCAGATCGACCGCGATATGCGGTAGCGAGGGCGTGTAGATGGTCGAGGTGACGACCGCGACGGTGGTCACGATCATCAGGAAAGGAACGCCGACGGGCGGGCGCGGCGTCCCGGTGCCGGTCGACGTCGTGTCGCTCACCCGCGCGAGCGCAGGAGACGGGCCTGGCTGCGTTTCCAGTCGCGTTCCTTCACGTCGGCGCGCTTGTCGTAGAGCTTCTTGCCGCGACCCAGGGCCAGCTCCAGCTTGGCGATGCCGCGGTCATTGAAATAGAGCTTGAGCGGCACGATGGTCATGCCGCCGCGGCGCACCTCGCCGAGGTACTTGGCGAGCTGCTTCTTGTGCATGAGCAGTTTGCGCGGCCGGGTCGGTTCGTGGTTGTTGCGGTTGGCCGCCTTGTATTCGGGGATGTGCGCGTTGATGAGCCACATCTCGCCGTCGCGCTCCGTGGCGTAGGCCTCGGCGATGCTGCCCGCGCCAGCGCGCAAGCTCTTCACTTCGCTTCCCGTCAGGACTATGCCGACTTCGAGCGAGTCCTCGATGTGGTAGTCGCGTCGCGCCTTGCGGTTGACCGCGACTGTGCGGTCGGCCCGCGGCTTCTTTTGGGCCATGGCGTCACGCGATCAGGCCGGCCGACTTCATCGCCGTCCGGACACTCTCTTTGGTCTTGTCGGTCGGCGACACCAGCGGCAGGCGCAATTCGTCGGAACACTTGCCGAGCACACTCATAGCGTACTTGGCGGGCGCCGGGCTCGATTCGAGAAACAATCCGATGTGCAGCGGCATCAACTGGTCGTGGATGGCAAGCGCGTCGAGCGGCTTTCCGTCGGCCCAGGCATTGTGGAACTCCGCGCACAAGCGCGGCGCAACGTTGGCGGTCACCGAGATGCAGCCGTGGCCGCCATTCGCCATGAAGGCGAGCACGGTCGCGTCCTCGCCCGACAGCTGACAGAACTGCGGACCCAGCAGGAGGCGAGTCGCCGAGACGCGCGCGAGGTTCGCGGTCGCGTCCTTGACGCCGACGATGTTCGGCAGTTCGGCAAGGCGCGTCATCGTGTCCTGGGACATGTCGACGACGCTGCGGCCGGGAATGTTGTAGATGACGATCGGAATGTCGGCCGAATCGTGGATCGCCTTGTAGTGCGCGTAGAGGCCCTCCTGCGTCGGCTTGTTGTAGTACGGGGTAACGACGAGCGCAGCGTCGGCGCCGGCCTTCTGGGCATGCTGCGTGAACTCGATCGCCTCGGCGGTCGAGTTCGAACCCGTGCCGGCAATGACCGGCACGCGGCCGCCAGCGGCCTCGATACACAATTCCGTCACCCGCATGTGCTCTTCATGCGTCAACGTCGGCGACTCCCCGGTTGTTCCTACGGGGACAAGGCCGTGCGTACCCTCGCCAATGTGCCATTCCACGATGTCCTGGAAGGCTTTTTCGTCGACGGCACCATTCTTGAATGGCGTGATCAGCGCGACGATTGAGCCCTTGAACATGGCTAACCCCATATACACAATACGGAAATTCGCGCGACCATAGCGGGACGGGAACACCCCCGCAAGCGAGGGGACCGCCGGGAACGCGCGTATGAGGAACCGGACCATGGGCCGACAACTCTGGCCGACACTGGCAGGCGCAGCCGCCCTGGCGTTGTTGCTGGGCGGACACGGAGCAGCATCCGCTGCCGAATCGCTCACGGCGAAGGACCGCCTGACCTATGGCAAGGCCGTCGAGGCCGCGCAGAAAGGTCGCTGGTCAGAATCGCTCGACGCCGCGGGTGACGGTTCCAACGACCTCGCCACGAGCTATTTCCGCTGGCTCTACTACATTCAGCCCGGCGCGACGCCCTCTTTCGCGGAGGTCGCGGGCTTCATCGATTCGCACTCCGACTGGCCGCGGCAGTCGCGCATGCTGCGCACCGCAGAGGAGCAACTCAAGGACATCGACGAGAGCGAGGACGCGTTGGTTCTCGACTGGTTCGAGCGGTACCCGCCGGTCAGCGTCACCGGACGGATTCGGCTGGCCGAAGCGCTGATGCGCGCGGGCCGTCACCAGGAGGGCTCGGCTCTGCTACGCGCGGCATGGGTCGAGGGCAATTTCAGCCGCAGCGACGAACGCACCCTGCTGCGCAGGCATCGTCAGCTTCTGACCAAGAACGATCACGCCGAGCGACTCGACCGGCTGCTGTGGGAACGGCGCCGCGGTGCGGCGCGTCGGCTCCTGCCCCAGGTCGATCCGGATCTGCGCACGCTCGGGATCGCAAGGATCGGGCTGATCGAGTCGGCGGGCAACGTCGATACCCTAATCTCGCGCGTGCCCGAACAACTGCGCACCAATCCCGGCCTCGCGCTCGAGCGCGTGCGCTGGCGGCGGACGAAGGGCCTCGACGAACGCGCCAGGGAGATTCTTCTCGAGCCGCGTATCAGCGAGTTCCGCGCCGACAAGTGGTGGCGCGAACGACGCATCCAGGTGCGCAATGCGCTCTACGAAGGCGAGATCACCGACGCCTACGTCGTTGCCACGCTGAGCGACCTCGAACCAGGCGGCGCGGACTACGCCGAGGCAGAGTGGTTGGCAGGCTGGGTGGCGTTGCGCTTCCTCAAAGAGCCGGACCTCGCGCTCGATCACTTTGCGCGGCTGCATGCCGCCGTGGTGTATCCGGTGAGCATTTCACGCGCCGCCTACTGGGCGGGCCGGGCGGCCGATGCCCTCGAGGACGACGAACTTGCCCAGAAATGGTACCGCGACGCCGCGCTGTTTCCCCTCACCTATCACGGCCAGCTCGCCATCGAGAAGCTCGAGGGCGCGCCCGCGCTCAAGCTCCCCGCCGAGCCGCGGCCGACCATCGCCGAAGCAGAGTCCTTTCCCAAACGCGAGATGGCGCAGGTCGCGCGCATCCTCAACGAACTGGGAGAGAACCGACGTGTGGACCCTTTCGTCCTCGGGCTCGACGACGGCGTGCAGACCGCAGGCGAACGCCTGCTGGTCGCGGTGCTGGCCGAGAGCCTGAGCCGCCGCGACCTCGCGGTGCGCGTCGCCAAGAACGCGGAGCGCGAGGGCGTCTACATGGCGACGCGGGCCTACCCCCTGATCGACATGCCCAAGAAATACGTGGAAGACACGGCCCTGCTGCTGGCGATGTCACGCCAGGAGAGCGCGTTCGATCCGGCAGCGGTGAGCCACGCCGGCGCGCGCGGCCTCATGCAACTGATGCCGGCGACGGCCCGGCGCACCGCCAAGTCCATCAACATTCGCTATAGCCCGGACAAGCTGACCAGCGATCCGGAGTACAACGCCATGCTGGGCTCGGCACACCTCAAGGAACTTCTGGAAACCTTCGATGGCAACTACGTGCTCGCGGTTGCCGCCTACAACGCCGGCGAAGGCAGGGTGCGGCGCTGGCTGCGTAACAACGGCGATCCGCGCACCGGCGAAGTCGACGCCGTGGACTGGATCGAACTCATTCCCTTCACCGAAACGCGCGACTATGTTCAGCGCGTGATGGGGAACCTGCAGGTCTATCGCACGCGTCTCGCCCACGACGGATTCGCCCCCCTGCGCCTGAGCAAGGACCTGACCGATTAGGACATCCGCGTGAGCGTCGAACCGGGGGCCGAGGACTACCGGGAGCACCGCTTCACCGTCACCGACGGCTTGCGCCTGTTCTGCCGCGACTACGGCGACCGGATCGCGCCGGGCACACCTGTGATTTGCCTGTCGGGCCTGACCCGCAACTCGAAGGACTTCGAGCGGCTGGCGCGGCGGCTGTCGGCGCAGCGCCGCGTGATTGCGCTGGATTATCGCGGCCGCGGCCTGTCGGAGTACGACGCGAAGCCGATGAATTACGTGCCGCAGACCTACGTGCGCGACGTGCTCGACGTCGCTGCGGCGACCGGCATCCACCGCGCCGTGGTCATCGGCACCTCGCTCGGCGGGCTGGTGTCGATGGGGCTTGCGGTGGCGCGCCCGACGCTGCTCGCCGGCGTCGTGCTCAACGACATCGGGCCCGAGATTCCGCCGCAGGCGGCGGCGCGGATCGGCAGCTACACCGGGAAGGCAGAGTCCTTCGCGACATGGGACGAGGCGGTCGCGGAGTACCAGTCGCGCTACGGTCTTGCCCACCCCGACCTCGACGATGCAGCTTGGCTGCAATTGGCGAAGGACACGTTCGTCGAGAAGGACGGGCGCATAGTCACCGACTACGACGTGCGCATCGTCGAGCCGCTCAAGAAGGGCGCCGGGGTGAGCGACATGTGGCCGCTGTTTGGCGCGCTCGCCAAAATTCCCGTGCTGGGCGTGCGCGGCGAATTGTCGGACGTGCTGACCCAGGAGACCTTCGACAAGATGGCGGCCGCGAAACCGGACATGGAGCGTGTGACCGTGCCGCGCTGCGGCCACGTGCCGTCGCTGGAGGAGCCGGAGGTCACGCCAGCTCTCGACGCGTTCCTGGCCCGCATCGACACCACCGGCAGGCACGCCTAGCCCACACCCCGGCCGCCGGATACCATCCGGCGCAGACCATCATGGCCGAATACCGCGAATATCATCACACGACACGCGACCGTCTGCGCCTGTACTACAGGGTCTACGGCCCCGAGGACGAGGCGCGCCTGCCGGTGCTGTGCCTGAGCGGGGTGACACGCAATGCGCGTGACTTCCACGCACTCGCGTTGCATCTCCGCGCGACGCGCCAGGTGGTGTGCCCGGACTATCGCGGCTGCGGCCGATCGGACCGCGACCTCGATCCGATGAACTACCAGATCGAGACCGACACGGCTGACATGATCGACCTGCTCGACGGCATCGGCGTAACGCGCGCGATCTTCCTCGGCACCTCGCGCGGCGGCCTGGTGACGATGGGCGTCGCGGCGACGCGGCCCCAACTGATCGCCGCCGCCGTGTTCAACGACATCGGCCCGGCGACGCGGCCCGGCAGCCGCGGCAAGGTCGGGCGGTATTTCGAACTGCCCTACGTCTACGCCGACTGGAACGAAGCCTGCGCCGCGTTCCGCACGTGGTCTGAACGGACGACGCCGGGATTGAGCGACGCACAGTGGATGGAACGGGCGCGCGCCACGTTCGTAGAGACCAAGGACGGGCGCGTGCGCTTCGACTACGACCCCAAGCTTGGCGAGGCGCTGCGCCAGCGCACCGGCGCGCCGCCCGACAACTGGGCGCGTTTCGAGGCGATGAAGGACAAGCCCATGCTGTCGCTGCGCGGCGAGTGGTCCGTCCTGTTGAGCCCGGACACGGTCGAGGAAATGCGCACGCGAAAGCCCAATCTGCAGGCCGTGACAGTGCCAAACCGCGGCCACACGCCATTGCTCGACGAACCCGAATCGCTGGCGGCGATCGACGCGTTCCTGAAGGACCTGCCATGAGCGACACGCCTGCCCTACCGACCTACGACGACATCGTCGATGCCGCGGCACGGCTGGAGGGCGTGGCGGTGGGCACGCCGCTGTTGGAAGTGCCGTTGCTCAACGAGGCGGCCGGCTGCCGCTTGCTGGTCAAGGCCGAAAGCCTGCAGCGCACCGGGTCGTTCAAGCTGCGCGGCGCGTGGAACCGGATCAGCCGGCTGAACGACGCCGAGAAGGCGCGCGGGGTGCTGTGCTACTCCTCGGGCAACCACGCACAGGCCGTGGCGCACGCCGCAGCGCTGGCCGGAACGCAAGCGACCGTGGTGATGCCGGCGACCGCACCGGCGCTCAAGGTCGCGCGGTGCAAGGCCTACGGCGCGACGGTGATTCAGCACGAGGGCGACCGGCGCAGCATGGTGGCGCGCGCCGAACAGATCGCCCGCGACGAAAACCGGGTGCTGGTGCCGCCGTTCGACGATCCACACGTGATCGCCGGCCAGGGCACGGTCGGACTGGAGATCGTCGACGACCTGCTGGCACGCGGCATCATTCCCGAGGTCGTGCTGATCCCCTGCGGCGGTGGCGGGCTCGCCGCCGGCGTGTCGACAGCCATCGCGCAGCACTTTCCCGAGACGGCGATCCACGGCGTGGAGCCCGCAGGCTACGACGACACGGCACGGTCTCTGGCGGCGGGCACGCGCACCGCCATCACGCCCGGCGCCGTGTCGCTGTGCGACGCACTGCTGGTGCCGGAGCCCGGCGTTCTTACCTTCGCGATCAACCGCATGCACCTGCGCAACGCAGTGACGGTGGGCGACGGCGAGGTGCGCCACGCGATGGCAGCGGGCTTCGCCCATCTCAAGGTCGTGATCGAGCCGGGCGGCGCGGCAGCGCTCGCTGCGGCGCTATCGGCTAAGGTGGACGTCGCGGACAAGACCGTCATCGTCATTGCCTCGGGCGGCAACGTCGACGCCGCCGTGTTCGCCCAAGCGATCACCAGGGACGCATAGGGAGGCGCCGTAACCATGAAGCACTATCTCCAACTGCGCGCAGAGCACAACCAGTGGGTCAACCAGCGTCTCTACGACGTCGTCGCGACGCTGAGCGACGAAGACTACTTCGCCGACCGCGGCGCGTTCTTCGGCTCGATCCACAACACGCTGAACCACATCCTGCTGGGCGACACGATCTGGATGCACCGCATCGACGGCCAGGGCGAGATTCCCAAGGGCGGGCTCGACGCGGTGCTGCACGACACCTTTGCGGCGACGCGGGCGGCGCGCGAGGAGCTTGATGCGCGCATCATCGCCTCGGTCGATGCGCTCGACGAGGCCGCGCTGGCCGCGCCCGTACGCTTCAAGGCCCGGAACGGGGACGACGTGGCGATCGCCACCGACCTGATGGTCGCAAACCTGTTCAATCACGAGGTTCACCACCGCGGCCAGGTCCACGCCATGCTCACGGGCCTGGGCAAGGAGGTGCCGCCGCTCGATTTCTTCCCGTTCCTGATGGCTACGGGCCGCGCGACCGGCTAGATGGGACCGTCCTTTTCTTCGGGCGTTTCGCCCAGGATCGGCGTGGGTGCGGCGTATTCGTCATCGCGTGCCGTTTCGATCAACGGGCTGACGGCTTCGGGCGGCATGCCGAGGTGGCGCATCGTCTGGGCGGCGAGTTGCAGGCTCGCCTCGACGGTCTCGGGCACCGTACCGGCTGCGCCGGCGAGTTCGAGTTCGCCGGCATGTTTGCGGTCGCGGGCGCGCACCAGCACAGGAACGCGCGGCCAGGCCTGACGGAGGGTGGCGACAGTGCGCGCAGCGCGTTCGGGATCGTCCATGGTAACGACGATGACGGCGGCATGGTCGGCGCGCGCGCGTTCGAGCACGTCGCGACGGCTGGCATCGCCGTAGAAGACCGGCAGACCATGGGCGCGGCAGACGCCCAGGCGGCTCGCATCGAGATCCAGCGCGACGTAAGGCACGGCCTGTCCTTCGAGGAGGCGGCCGATGGTCTGACCGACGCGGCCGAAGCCGGCGAGGACGACGTGGCCCTCCAGATCAGGCGCCGCCATCTGAACGTTGTGGCGCACCTCGAGGATGCGCCGGCCGGCGCGGTCCAGCAGATGGCGGCCGACCGCCGTCGAGATCGGGGTCACCATCATTGTGGCGCCGGCGACGATGATCATGAACTGCGCGACGTCGGGCGGCAGCAGGCCGAGGGCCATGGCCGCACCGACGACAATGAAGGCAAACTCGCCCGACTGCGAGAGCAGTACGCCGACCTCGAGTGCGACGCTGCGCGGCTGGCGGAACGCGTAGGCTAGACCGGCGGCGATGGCGCCTTTGATTCCCATCAGCCCGATCACCGAGAGGATGACCCACTCGATGCGGTCGGAAACGGCGGCGAAGTCGACGCTCATCCCGACCGCGATGAAGAACAGGCCGAGCAGCAGACCCTTGAACGGCTGGATATCGGTTTCGACCTGGTGGCGGAATTCGGTTTCGGCGAGCAGCAACCCGGCGAGGAACGCGCCAAGTGCCATCGAAAGCCCGGCAAGACCGGTCAGCGTGGCGATGCCGAGGGCGACCAGCAGCGTGGTGGCGACGAACAGCTCGGCGCTGCGGGTGCCCGCGATCACCCGGAACAAGGGCCGTAGGAGGCGACGCCCAATCACATAGATCACCAGGACCGCGCCGACCGCGGTGCCCAGCGCGATCAAGAGGTTCGTCAGCACGTTCTCCGCACCGCCGCCGAGCACGGGCAGCAGAAAGAGGATCGGCACGACCGCGAGGTCCTGGAACAGGAGAACCGAGAACGCTGCGTGGCCGGCGGGCGTCGCCAGTTCGCCGCGTTCGGCCAGAAGCTGGACGACGATGGCCGTCGACGACAGGGCGAGGCATAGACCAAGAACGATGGCTGCATCGAGCGCGTTGCCCCAGGCATAGGCAATGGTGCCGATGACGATGGCGCTGATCAGCACCTGCGCGCTGCCCAGGCCAAAGACCAGCCGGCGCATTGCCCATAGGCGGCGCAACGGCAGTTCCAGTCCGATGGTGAAGAGCAGGAAGACGACGCCGAGTTCGGCCAGGGTGGCGATCTCCTCGACATCGTCGATCAGAGCGAACCCGTGCGGCCCCACCAACACACCGATCGCGAGATAGCCGAGGATCGGGCTGACCTTCAAGCGATGGAAGATCGGCACAATTACGACGGCCGCGATCAGGAAGACGAAGACCTCGATCAGGACGGTAGTTGCACTGTGTTCGACCGGCATCAATCCCCCGGGGGCCCGCTGGCGGGCCCTACCATAAAGGTGCTACCAAGAACGCCACGACAAGACCAGAAGGTGCGACAGGGGAGGTGCATGCAAATGAGCCACGAGACGGTCTACGGCCGCATAGTCTATACCAGCAAAAAGCCTGAACGGATGGACCAGGAGCGCGGCCGGGAGTGGTTTTCCATCACGAAACACGGCGATGGCTCGCGCACATTGACGGCGCACAGCGAGATCGATGACGCGCCGGCGGTCATTCGTGACGTTTCGATTACATTGAACGAGGCGTGGCGACCGACGGACTCGAGCGTCCGGCTGACCGTAGGCGGCAACTTCATGGGCACGGGCTGGTTCCGCTTCGACGGCAAAGAGGCCGAGGGCCAGATGTTTACCGCCGGCGAAGGCCGCGTGGATCAGCGCATGACCACCGACAAGCCGATCCTTGCCTTTGGCAATCATGCGATCATCAACGACAGCCTGATCCTCAGCACGTTCGATCTGAGCAAGGGCAAGAGCGTGCAGAAGATCGACCCGATCCTGCTGTCCTCGCCGGACCACCGTGGGGCCACCGGACCGATGCTGTTTCAGTCCAACGTCAGCTACGACTTCGTCGGCGAAGAGAAGATTACCGTGGGCGCGGGCACGTTCGATTCGTTGCACTTCCGGATCGTCGATCCCGACATGCCACAGGAGCACCCGCCCTACGAGGTGTGGTGCACGGCGGACGGCGACTACATCTTCCTCAAGGGCGCCGTGACGGGCTACATGATGACCTACTACGAGTTGATTTCGCTGGAGCGGATGTAATGGCTGACGACAAAGGCATGCTGGTCTCATGGACCGAGACGACACCGGATTTCGACGCCGAGTTGCGCGAATGGTTCGTGCGTGAGCACGTCGACGAGCGCGCGCTGGACACGCCGGGCTTTTGTAGATCGCGCTTCTATGAGGCTGTCGACGCCAAGGTCGAGTATTTCGCCACCTACGAAACCGAAAGCCATACGGTTCTGACGGGCGAAGGCTACCTCGAGAGGGTGGGCAATCAGACCGAGTGGAGCCGCAAGGTCATTCCGAAACTGACCGTGCTGAACCGCATGACCGCGCGGCTGACCGTCGACATGATGCACGGCGTCGGCGGCGCTGTGGCGGCGGTCCGCTTCTTCCCTCCCCAGGACGCCGCCGGACAGGACGCCCTGCGCGCGCACTTGCGGGACAAGGCCTTTCCACCGATGGTCAAGGAGCAGGGCGTACTTGGCGTGTGCCTGGCCGAGAACATTCTGGAAGCGGCCAACGCGACGGGCGCCAAGGCGCGCGCGCTCGGCGGCGCCATGCCGGTGCTGGAGAAGGTCGAGTGGCTGGCGGTGATCGAGGCCAGCACCGAGCAGGCCGTCCGTGCGGCCGCCAAGACGGCCTTCGGACCGGATGCGTTGACCGCACAGGGGGTCGAGGCCGCGCCGGAAATCGGCATCTACCGGTTCGTCTACGGCATGGACCGGCGCGGGCAGTAGCCAGGTCTCTAGGCCCGGTTGCACTCGATGATGACGCGGCCGACGTCCTTGGCCTGAGGACCGACCAGCAACTCGAAGGCGTCCGGTGCTTCGTCGAGCGCAAACCGGTGCGTGATCGTCGGCTTCAGATCGAATTTGCCTTGCGCCAGCAGGTCGAGCGTCTGCTGCTGGTGATGATTCGCTCGCGTCCCGAACACCTCGAGTTCGCGCATGACGAAGTCCCAACCCTGCGCACCGATGGCCGCACCGCCCGTGATCACGATGCGCCCTGACCTGGCGGCCACATCGAAGGCTTGGCGCAACCCCCACTCCGTCGCCGAGGTCTCGACGACGAGCGGGACACCGCCGGGGTAGCGCGCCAGAAACGCCTCCTTGACGTCCTCGTCATGCTTGGAGATGGGTACGACGTCGTCGGCACCGACGGCGCGCGCAAGGTCGACCCGCTTGCCGGTGCCCCCGACAGCGACGACCTTGAGCCCGAGCGCCTTGGCGACGGCGATGCCGCCCCACCCCATCGCGCCGACACCGATGACGGCCATCGTTTCGCCGGGCCGCGGCTTGATCTTGTCGAAGGCGCTGAGCATGTCGGCCGCGCCCGCCATCATCGCGGCGTCATCAAACCCGACATTGTCCGGGAGACGTCCCAACTTGCGGGCGTACACCGGCGTGATCTCCTGGCAGCACACCTGCCGCGGCGGCGGAGAATAGGCCGGATCAGCGCACAAGTTGGTCTTGCCGGCACGGCAGTTGGCGCACTTGCCGCAATGGGCCAGCGTCAGTGCGGCAACACGGTCGCCGTTTCGCCAGCCCGTGACGTCGGCACCGACCTTTTCGATGATGCCCGAGAAATCCGCCCCGATCCCGACGGGATAGGGCTGGGGGTAACGTCCGTCTCGATTGAGATAGTGACCTAGATCGGTACCGTAGGGCGCGTAGCGGACAACGCGCACGGTCACCTGATCCGGTCCGGGCTCGGGGTCGTCGACCTCGACGACGCGGAGGTCACGCGGGCCATAGAGGAGCGCAGCCTTCATTCCGTTACCGTAGCCAACCGCCCCGACAGGGGCGAGGCTCCGGTGACAAGAGCCCGCGGACCGGACGCCCCCCTTGGCGCTTGCGGCCGCAGGTGCCACCATGCGCGCCCTTTCGGCCATGTCAGTTCCGGAGATCATGTGACCGACAATCTTTTTGCTCTGTTCGAGAGCCGCTTTCCCGAGGACCGCGGTGCGACGCTCATCGACAGCCCGGGCCGCGGGATATTCTCCTATGCCGATGCGGCGCGGTGGGCCGACCGCTTCGCCGCGTATCTGCGCGGGACCGGGGCCGAGCCAGGCGATCGGATCGCCGTGCAGGTCGACAAATCACCCGAGGCGATCTTCCTCTATCTCGGCTGCCTCAAGGCGGGATTGGTCTACCTGCCGCTGAACACCGGCTACGAGCTGGAAGAAGTTCGTTACTTCGCCGAAGACGCGGAACCTTTCCTGTTCGTGACCACGGACCAGGCCACGGCGAAGATCGGCCCGGCGCTGGGCGCGACGCGCACCGAAACGCTCAATGCGGACGGCACGGGAACGCTGGTCACTGCAAGCGCCGGAGCAAGCGGCGCGGCGATTGCGACCGAGAACGTCACGGCCGACGCGCTTGCGTCGATCATCTACACGAGCGGCACGACGGGACGACCCAAAGGCGCCATGCTCAGTCACGGCAACCTCTCGTCCAACGCCCTCGTTCTGCATACGTTGTGGGGATTTCAGCCGGACGACGTGCTGTTGCACGCCTTGCCGATCTATCACGTGCACGGTCTATTCGTAGCGACCCACTGCGTCCTGCTGAACGGCAGCAGCATGATCTGGTTGGACGGGTTCGAGGCTGGCACGGTGGTCGACCTGCTTCCCAGGGCCACCGTGATGATGGGCGTGCCGACCTTCTATACGCGCCTGCTCAACGACCCGGAGTTCAATGCCCAGACGTGCCGGAACATGCGGCTGTTCGTGTCCGGCTCGGCGCCGCTCTTGCCGGAGATCTTCGCCGCCTTCCGTGAGCGCACGGGGCATACGATACTCGAGCGCTACGGCATGACCGAGGCGGGCATGATCACGTCAAACCCGCTGGAAGGCGAACGCATCGGCGGCACCGTCGGTTTTCCCCTGCCCGACGTCGAGGTGCGCGTGGCGGGCGAGGACGGCAAGGCCGCAGAGCCGGGCGAGGTCGGCGGATTGGAGATTCGCGGGCCCAACCTGTTTAAGGGGTATTGGCGCAAGCCCGACAAGACGGCCGAGGACATGACCGCGGACGGCTTCTTCCGGACAGGCGATATGGCATCGATCGCGGACGACGGGCGCGTGACCCTGGTCGGGCGCGCCAAAGACCTTATCATCAGCGGCGGCCTCAACGTCTATCCCAAGGAAATCGAGGAAGAGATTGACGCCATGCCCGGGGTCGGCGAAAGCGCCGTTATCGGCGTACCGCATCCTGATTTCGGCGAAGCGGTCGTAGCGGTAGTGACGACTGCCGCCGGCGGCATCAGCGAAGACGGAATCCTCGCCGCGCTCGACGGTCGCCTTGCCAGGTTCAAACGCCCGAAGCGCGTGTTTTTCGTCGACGCCCTGCCGCGCAACGCGATGGGCAAGGTGCGCAAGAACGAACTGCGCGACACCTACGCCAGCACGTTTTCCTGACCCCTGAGGATTGACGGCGCTCAATGTCGCCGCCCCGGTTTCGCGCTCAGATGGCACGACTGCAACGGGGATCGATATGCATGCCGTTACGACCTGGATTGTGATTGCCGATGCCGGGCGCGCCCGCATCGTCGCCGCGACAGGCCCGGACAGGGGCCTGTCGGATGTCACCGCTTTCGACTCGGCAGACCTGCACAAGGCGAGCCGTGACCTCGGCACCGACCGTCCGGGGCGAACCGGCGACCGGTTCGGTCCAGGGCGGCACGCCATGGAGCCTGCCCATACGCCCAAGGAGGTGGCGGCGGCCGGTTTCGAACAGACGCTTGCGGACCATCTCACGGAGGCCGCCAAGCAGAAGGCTTTCGACCGTCTCGTCCTGGTCGCGGCACCCAAGGCGCTGGGCGCCCTGCGCGCCATGCTGGACGGCCGGGTCGATATCGAGGCCA
>JAYOEZ010000002.1:26228-103388 GCA_038116985.1 Alphaproteobacteria bacterium
AAGGCGCTGGGCGCCCTGCGCGCCATGCTGGACGGCCGGGTCGATATCGAGGCCAACCTCAACAAGGACCTGACCCACGTTGCGACCCATGACCTGGGCCCGCACCTGCGCGAGATCGTGAACTTCTAGCGGGACCGGGCCACCGGCTAGGAGGGCCCATGCAAACCAGAAACATCGTCGTCGTCGCGTTCCTGGCCGGTGCCGCGCTCGGCGCCGGCATCACCTTGTCGGCGACGCCGTTCGCTGCAGAGGATCAGCGCATCTTGGCGGCGGAGGTTGACGGTCTGGAAGAATTCGTGCGCGACGTCATTGAGGGCTGCGTCATCGTAGGTGCCGGCACGTCAATGGCGCGCATCACCTGTCATCTGGAAGGCTACTAGAGTGAGCGTTGCCGCCGCGCGCTATGCGCGGCGGCAACCGAAGGGATGACCTAGGCCGCCTTGACCTCGATCTTGCGGGTTTTGGCCTTGGCTTCGGCGGTCTTCGGAATATCAATCTCCAGCACGCCGTTCTTGAGCGTGGCCTTCACCTTGTCCTCGTCGATGCCCGGCGGCAGCGACAGAGACCGACGATAGGACCGGCGCGAGCGCTCGACCCGGTGGTACTGCTTGTCCTTCGATTCGGACTTTTCCTCGTGCGCGCCGGTGATGGTCAGCACGCCCTCGGCGATTTCGATGCTTACGTCCTTTTCGGCAATGCCCGGCATCTCGGCCGAGACATGGAGCGCGTCCTTGGTTTCGGCGATGTCGAGCTTCGGCATCGCGAACCCGCTGTCGCTATCCTCGGCCAGCCAGGGAAAACGGCCCCAGCCGGATGTGAAGTCCTCGAACAGACGGTCTATCTCGTTATGCAGTGAAGACAGAGAACCAAAACCAGCCCGGCGGGGCGCAACTTCACCTTTCGCCATTTTGTGTCCTCCATTGCTGGATCGTTGGGTGATGTGAACTTTGTACGCCCATCCAGGTAGGCCGACGTTGATTGGCGTCAAGGGTGTGCCGGTTGACCCGGCTCAACGCGACCAAACGCAACCCGGCGCATGGTTCCCGCAAAAGGGGGAAAGCCATGTTCGATCGACATCACCATCAAGCGCGCTACCGCGAGCCAGTGATGGGCCGCGTCCTGTTCGTAATCGGTATCGCGGCCTTTACCGTCAACGTCGTCGGTGCGGTGCTCACCTATCCGGGCTGGATCAGCGGCAACCTGAGCATCCTGACGGTGTGGATCGCCGGTCTTAGCAGTGCGCTCGTGCTGATCGCGCTGGGACGTTTGCTCGACCTGTTGGTTGACATCCGCCATGAGGCGGCTGCCGTCCGTCACATTCTGGAGCATGCCGAGGACCGGCACGAGCCTGGCGAAGCCCCGCCCGAAAGCTAGCAGTTTGCGGCGACCGCCCGTCCGAAGGCACAATCGGACGGGAAAGGCCGCATATGTTTCAGCCCACCGGGACCAGCGCCCACCAAGATACCTTTGCGCGGGACAACCTGCCGCCGGCTGACTTGTGGCCGGTGATGGACTACGGCGTCCTGCCCGAATTGGCGGCCTATGCCGCGCAGATCAATGTCGCCTACGACCTGCTGGACAGCCATGTTGCGGGCGGCCACGGCGACCGCCCCGCCCTGCATTTCGGCGACACAACCTGGAGCTACGCCGACCTGCAGGCGCGCGCGAACCGGATCGCGCGGGTGCTGGTCGAGGATATGGAACTTGTGCCGGGCAACCGCGTGCTGTTGCGCGCGCCCAATAACCCGATGCTGGTCGCCGCCTGGTTCGGGGTGCTCAAGGCGGGCGGGATCTGCGTCACCACGATGCCGATGCTGCGCAGCGGCGAACTGGTTCACATCATCCAGAAGGCCGAGGTGAGCCATGCGCTGTGCGACACCGTGCTGGCTGAGGACTTCGACAAGGCAAGTGCCGAGGCAAGGCAACTGCGTCACAGCAAGCTGTTCAGTGCCGACGGAACCGGCGACGCCGCGCTGGAGCGCGCGATGGCGGACAAGGTCGCGACATTCGACAACGTCGATACGGCGGCCGACGACGTCGCGTTGATCGCCTTCACCTCGGGCACCACCGGCGGCTCGAAAGGAACGGTGCATTTTCACCGCGACCTGCTGGCGATCGGCGACCTTTTCCCCAGGCACACGATCCAGATCACGCCTGACGACGTCTTCGCGGGATCGCCGCCGCTGGCGTTCACCTTCGGGCTCGGGGCGCTGGTGATCTTTCCGATGCGCCATGGGGCATCGTCGGTGATGGTCGAGCGGTTCGGCCCCGACACGATGCTGGAGACCATCGCAAAGCACCGGTGCACCGGTATCTACACCGCGCCTACCGCCTATCGCGCGATGCTGACCAAGGTCGCCGACCACGACCTGTCGAGCCTTGAGGTTTGCGTCTCGGCCGGAGAGCACCTGCCCAAGGCGACATGGGAGGCCTGGCACGGCGCGACCGGCATTCGCATTGTCGACGGCATCGGCGCGACGGAGCTGCTCCACATCTTCGTCTCGGCCGCGGGCGACGACATCCGCCCCGGCGCGACTGGCAAGGCGATCGCCGGCTATGAGGCGCGCATCGTCGACGAGGACGGTGCGGCGATCTCAGGCGAGGGCGAAGGGCGACTCGCGGTGCGCGGACCGACCGGCTGCCGCTATCTTGGTGATCCTGATCGCCAGCAGAGCTACGTGCAGGACGGATGGAACCTGACGGGCGACGTCTACCGGCGCGACGCCGACGGCTACCTCTATTACGTGGCACGGTCGGACGACATGATCATCTCCGCCGGCTACAACATCGCCGGGCCGGAGGTCGAGAACGCACTGTTGACCCACGCCGCCGTGCAGGAATGCGCCGTGGTCGGCGTACCGGATGCAGCGCGCGGGCAACTGGTCAAGGCCTTCGTGGTGCTCAAGGACGGAAACGAGGGTGATGCGGCGCTCGTGAAGACGCTGCAGGATCACGTAAAGGCCGAAATCGCGCCCTACAAGTACCCGCGCGCGATCGACTTCGTGAACACCCTGCCCAAGACGCAAACCGGCAAGGTGCAGCGCTTCAAGCTGCGCGACGCCTGAGGAAAACACACGGGAGCATATCGATGGAACACCGCACGCTGGGGCCTTCCGGCCTCGAAGTCTCGCTGGTCGGGTTGGGGTGCAACAACTTCGGTGGCCGCCTCGACGTCGACGGCACGCGCGCGGTGGTGGACCGCGCCATCGAACAGGGCATCACGCTGTTCGACACCGCCGATGTCTACGGCAACCGCGGCGGATCGGAGACTTGCCTGGGCGAAGTGTTGGGAGCCAGGCGCAAGGACATTGTGCTGGCGACCAAGTTCGCGATGCCGATGAGCGACGACGGCACCATGCAAGGTGCGTCGGCCGCGTACATCAAGAAAGCCTGCGAAGCGAGCCTGAAGCGGCTCAAGACCGACTGGATCGACCTCTATCAGGTGCACCAGCCGGACGACGACACCCCGGTCGAGGAAACGCTGGAGGCGCTCGACGGTCTGGTCAAGGCCGGCAAGGTGCGTCACATCGGCAGTTCGAACTATTCGGGCGCGCAACTGGACGAAGCGATGGATGCGTCGAGCGGCAACGGTTGGGCCGCATTCACAAGCTGCCAGGACCACTACAGCCTGCTGGCGCGCGAGATCGATGCCGACCTCATGCCGGCGATGACGCGCCGAGGGCTCGGCCTCCTGCCCTACTTCCCGCTGGCGAGCGGCATGCTGACCGGCAAGTACAGCCGCAACAGCCCGCCCCCGGAAGGCACGCGCATGGCCAGCATGCCGCGCCTCGCCGACCGATACATGACGGACCGCAACTGGGGCATCGTCGAAGGCCTGGACGCGTTCGCGAGAAAGAACGGGCGCTCGCTGCTGGAACTGGCCTTCGCCTGGCTGGCGGCGCGGCCCAACGTGTCGAGTGTGATCGCCGGTGCGACCAAGCCAGAACAGGTCGACCAGAACGTGGCCGCCGTCGGCTGGCAGCTCGGCGCGGCCGACATGGCCGAGATCGACGCGATCACGGACGCGGCGTGAAGCTCTTCTATTCGCCGATCCCAAGCCTGCACAAGACACCGATCGTCGCGCGCGAGAAGGGCGTGTGGGGTCGCATCGAGGTGGTGCCGGTCTACCCCTACCGCACCGAGTACGACATCGGCACGGTCAACCCGCTGGCCAAGGTACCGACGCTGACGCTCGACGACGGCACGGCGCTCTACGGCAGTCAGGTCATCTGTGAATACCTGGACTCGCTCGCGCCCGAGCCGCCTCTTTTCCCGAGCGCGGGCCCCGAACGATGGGACGCACTACGGCGGATGGCTCTGGGGGATACGGTGTTCGAGACCATGGTGACGATCAACCTCGAGAACAACCGACCACTCGAAACGCGGCGGCGTGACCATTTCGAGCGGCAGTGGCCCAAGATTGTCCGCGGGCTCGACCAGATGGAGCGCGACGCCGCCCGTCTGGGCGAGGCGTGGGATATCGGCCGCATCGCAACGCTGCATCCGCTGAGCTACATCGATCCGTCGCGCGGCGCGCAGGACCCGCTGCATCCCCACTACGACTGGCGGCCTGGGCGGCCTGCACTACTGGCCTGGTACGAGGCGCAGTTGTCGCGGCCGTCGGTCGCCGCGCAATTGGCCACGGAACCCGGCGACGATTCGACCGAGAATCTCGCGCGGCACTTGGCCGCGCTAGCGCAGGCCTGAGCCGCTAGCCCTTGCGCGCGCCAAACAGGCTGGAGCGGTTGAGCTCGCTGTCGGTGTCGTTGGTCATGACGATGGTGCGAGCGCCCGAAGCGTCGATTGTGGCCCAGGCCTCACGCACGGTCTCTTTGGGGAAGCCCGCTGTGACGAACAGGTTCTCAACTCCGATGTCGTGCAAAGGGCCCCAGAACGGCTCGTTGTTGTAGTAGGTATCCCAGTCGTGCACGAAGGCGTCATGCGCATCGAGGCCGCGGCCCATCTGCGGGTCCGAGTGTAGCGTCACCCCGCCCGGTTTCAGGACGCGGTAGATCTCGTTGACGATATTGCGGATCGCCTTGCCCGACGTTTCGTGGAAAAGGCCGTGCGAGACGACGAGGTCGAAGTGTCCTTCGGGAAAGTCCGTCCTCTCTGCGCTTTGCTGCGAGAAATGGACGATGCGGCCAAGCGCCTCTGCACGGGCGTGGCCGTATCGCAGTTGTGGCGCCGCGACATCGATGGCGTGGATTTCGGCGTCGGGATACTCGTCGGCGTAGGGCAGCGTCCCGCGGCCGATGCCACAGCCCATGTCGAGGATGCGTGTGGGTTTGAAGTCCGGCCACTCCTGGCGCATGAGACGCATGATGTTGTTACCGGCGGCGCCCCCGTAGAGGCGCACGCGGGTGTCCTTGAACGTCTCGGCGCTGTAGCCCATGAAGGGGAGGACATAGTAGTAACCGCCGCGGTCGACGAGTGCGCCGGCGTAAACGTCGTCCTCGGTGATTTCCCCGCCGTAGCCGCCCGGCATGCAGTGAATATCGATGGCGCTGTTGTAGCGCGGCACCTTGACATCGGGATTGAGACGCAGGCTGCCCTTGGGGTTGCGCACCTTCGCTCGGTCAATCAGGTCGGGAAGCTGGCGCTCGATCGTCTCGCCGACATTGTCCCAAAGCATCTCCTGAAGCGTGCGCGCAACCGAACTCCACATCTGCGTATAAGGGTCTTCCAGTAGGGCGCGCCGCGCCTCGTGGCGATCCCGTGGCTCATGGTTATGGGCGCGGTTGTAGGCCGTTACCACGCGCGCGTCGTAGACCCTCTTGCTGTGGGGATAGACCTCCTCCTCGGCGTGGATCTTGAACGCGGCGACGTAGTGCTGACGGGCGACCTCGTCGTGGGTCGCGCGGGGCATCATGCGATGCGCATAGGGTTCAAACATGACCGGCTCCTCGTCGGGTGACGACAAGCAAGTGTAGAACGTGACACGGAGAAGCGGAACTGGCCCTTGAAAACCGTCTCTTTCCGGCCCTTGCCGCGCATCTGATTCAGTGCAGCGAACCGTCATCGAACTGTCATGTAGGCGAAATCTGGATCAACTTAGATATCGGACGCTACCGGACAACGGCGGACACGATGACCGAGAAGACCTACAACGTACTCTTTCTCTGCACCGGCAATTCGGCGCGCAGCGTCATGGCGGAGGCCATCCTGCAGCGCGAGGGCCTGGGCCGTTTTCGCGCCTATTCGGCAGGGAGCCATCCCACCGGCAAGGTCAACCCGCATGCGGCCGAGCTTCTCGCGAAGCTGAACCATCCGGTCGATCAGTTTCGATCGAAGTCATGGGACGAGTTCGCCGAGGACGGCGCACCGCAGATGGACTTCGTGTTCACGGTTTGCGACGCCGCCGCGGAAGAAACGTGCCCTGTCTGGCCGGGTCAACCGGTGAGCGCCCATTGGGGACTGCCGGATCCGGCGGCGGCGACCGGTACGCCGGCGGAAGTGCAACTCGCCTTTGCGGAAGCCTACTGCTTGCTCTCCAACCGCATCAGCATCCTCGTAAACCTGCCCCTGACCTCGCTGGACCGGCTCGCGTTGCAGAAACGCCTCGACGACATCGGCGCCGTAACGGAAACGCCGGCAACAGCCTGACCCCGCCGCCTATTCGGCGGCGTCGCTCTTTCGTGAGTCCTCCTCGGCCTTCTGGCGGTCGATGATGAGCTGCTGCGCGTTGCGCGCGTTCTGCTTGAACTCTTCGTGGCTCTTCTTGACCCAATCGTAGGACTGCTCGCGCTGAACGTTTTGACCCTGGAAGTGCGGCATGACGAAGCGCGCGATCAGTTCGTACGACTTGAGCTTGTCCTCGAAACGCGTCCAGTTCTGGTCGGTAATGAGGTAGGCGCCGAAGCCGCCCGTGGCATCGAGTAACTTCTGAATCTGGGCAATCGCGTCGTCCGGCGTGCCGATCACGGCACGACCGACCTTGACGAGATGCTCCGCGGGGTCGCCCTTGCCCTCGGGCGGGACCATGGGGTGGGTCGCAACATCGTCGAAATACTGAATCCACTCGTCGATGCCGTAGCGCACGTTTGCGAACGCCTGTTCGCGCGTCTCGGCGACGTGGACAAGGCCGACGAGCCGCCAGGCGTTGCGATCCATCGTCTGGCCGTACTGTTCGGCCATCTCGTTGGCGATGCCCCAGTTGCGCACCGCAGCCTGAAGGCTTTCAGGCGATGTGCCGCTCAGCGACAACATGCCCGTGCCGAAACGGCCCGCCGAGCGCGCACCGGAGGGCGACACCACGCTTGCCGTCGCAATCTCGATAGGCTCGTTGGCGTAGGGGCGCATCTGCAGGCGCGCTTCCCTCAACTCGAACCAGTCGGTCTTGAGCGTGACCTCTTCGCCGCGAAACAGGCGGATCATGACGTCCAGCGCCTCGTCCATCATGTCGCGTTGGCGCTCCGCTTTGATGCCCATCGCCATGGCATCCGATACGAGCGCTCCCGGCCCGGCGCCCATCATCGCCCGCCCGCGCGTCATGTGATGCAACTGCATGAAGCGATCGGCCAGAATCAACGGATGATGATACGGCAGCGACGAGACGCCAGACCCCAGCCGGATTCGGTTGGTCCGTTCGGCAAGGACCGCGATGACCAGTTCGGGCGAGGCGATAACCTCGGCACCCGCGGAATGATGTTCACCGATCCAGGCTTCGTCGTAGCCGAGCCGGTCGAGGTGCTCGACCAGCGCCATGTCGCGATCGATACACAGCGTCGGGTTCTCCGCGACGGGATGGATGGGGGGAATAAAGGTTCCGAAACGCAGGTGTGTCATGGGGCCTCCCTGGCCCGGAGTTTATCAGGGTTCGTCAACGTGCGGCCCTGTCTCAGGTCGGGCGCATGCGCCTAAAACGGCTCCGGCGGGAACTGGGTAACGATGACCACCGCCCCCTCGGGGGCGGCCGTGAAGTCGCGCGCCTCGTCGGCATCGATGTAGAGGCAACTGCCGGCATCGAGAATTTCGTCGGCTTCGAGGGCGCCGGCGAGGACCAGCGCGTAGCGCCCCGTGCCGGCATGCTCAAGAGCGAGATTCGATGTCGCTGCGGCGCCCATTGAGAAGATCGACACGCCGAGACCGTCATCCTCGCAGGCGAGCGCGTCATGGCGATCGCATGCGCCCGGCGCGAGGTCCTCAAGTTCGGGAAGGACGAAATCCTCGACCATGCGGAACCGGCGGGGCAGCTTGCGCAGCGTCGGGCGACAATCCGGCATGGTCTTGCCGCCGGAATCCCACTTGTTGCGCAGGGTCAGATAGTGAATCTCGCGCTCGTTCGTGACGATGGGACCGTAAGGCGTGTGGCCGCTGGCATAGTGCACGGCAAGCGCCGACACCGGCTTCTTGCCGAAGAGACCCCGGCCGCGCAGGAAGATCTGGAACTGGTTGGTATCGTGGTAGTGCGGCGGCACCGTCGCGAGCGGCGGTTGCTCGACGTAGTAGGCCTGGGGCCTGGTCAGCGCATCCTGCGGCGGGTTGGGGTCGACGTTGGTCGGCAGCGCGCCGAAGAACGGCGTGACGTAGTAGCTCTCATCGCTCTCGGTCTCGGTGTAGTCGGCCACCATCAACGGCTGGCGGCGCGCGAAGGCTTCCTTGGCCGAAACGGTTGCGGTCACAACTCCCTCCCCTGTTCAGGATGCGCCCGCCAATAGTGCCGGTGCGCCGGCGGGTCTGTACAGGCCTATCTCAGGTGCGGCGCGGCACCAGCACGCGTAGGGCGCCTGGGAGCACCGAAACCTCGGTCGGCAGCGCCGACACGATGTCTCCGTCGCCCTGCACCGGCTGTCCCGCCGGGCCGAGCACTCTGACGTTCGCGGCGGTGATCAGGTGGACATCGTGTAGCTTGGGCAATCGGTCAAGAAAAACCGCCAGCCCGTAGCGCAAGGCATTTCTCGACCTGAGGCTCGACGGCACGAAGTACGTCGTCGGCGACGGCCCCAAGATTGACGGACTGCGCAGGCGCTATCCCGACGTACGCTTCGTCGGCGCCAAGTTCGGCGAGGAGCTCGCGCACTACTACGCCGCCGCCGACGTGTTCGTCTTTCCCAGCCGCACCGACACATTCGGCAACGTCATGCTGGAAGCGCTGGCCTGCGGTGTCCCGGTCGCCGCCTATCCCGTGGCCGGTCCGATCGACGTGATCAACGGACACAGGGTCGGAGTCCTCGACAACGATCTCGCCAAGGCAACGCGGGCCGCACTTGAGATTCCGGCCCAAGCCTGCCGGGATTTCGCCATGGGCATGTCATGGCGGGCGAGCGCCGAGCAGTTCTTCAGCAATCTGGCCCCGTTTCGCACCAGAGGCGCAGCGCAGGCGGCCTGACCGTCAGGTCCCCACCCCCGGGGCGGGCGGTGCGCCGTCGATTTCGAAGCCACCGAGTTGCTGGATCATCGCGTCGATAGGATCGTGCACCGAGAGGGTGCGCGCGTTGCGCCAGAAACGGTCGAGCCGGTACTTGTTGGCAGTGGCACGGCCGCCGGCCAGGCCGTGCACCTGACTGGTGACGTCGAGCGCCGCTGCGACCGTCGTCGCCTTGGAGCGCATCATGTGGAGCGAACAATCGCTGCGATCGGCGCGGCCGTGCTCGGCAGCCTCGACCATGCGGCTGGCCTCGCGCTGCAGCGCGCGGGCCGCGGCGAGCGCGGCCGAGGCCTTGCCGATGTGCCAGCGGTTGACGGGATCCTCGCCGGCGCTGTCGAGCGTCGGCAGGTTGGGCCGGGCGTGGTCGCGCACGAAGGCGGCCATGGCGTCGAGGGCGCCGAAGCCCATGCCGAGGATCGTCGCGCCGATCGCAACTGGAAGAATGGGCCGATGACGCTGGCCGCACCGGTCATGCCGTCGGGCCCGGCAGTCATGGGAAAGAAGAAGCGCTCGGGCACGAAAACGTTCTCGAAGGTGATGGTGCCGCTGCCGGTGGCGCGCTGGCCCATGTTGTCCCAATCGTTGTGCGGCTTGACGCCGTCCGCATCCATGCGCACCAGCAGATAGACGACGCCGGCGTCCTCGCGGCCGCGAATCTTGACCGGGGTGATGGTGTATTTCGCGCCCACGGTGCCGGTGTTGAAGAGCTTCACGCCCGACAGGCGGTAGCCGCCGTCGACGGGTTCGGCCAGAGTGTTGTATTCGCCGCGCCGCTTGCCGCCTTCGGCCGCGGAGTTGGCGAGACGGATGCCGCCATCGAGCATCTCCCCCGCGATCTCCTGACGGACATCCTCGCCGACGACCAGCGCGCCGCCAAAGATGAGGCGCGCGGCGACGAGATGGATGCTCCAGATCTGCGCGGTGGCACTCTCGCCGGCGGACAGCTCGGTCAGGACGTCGGTGACCAGCGGCAGGTCTGCCGCAAGCGCCTGCGCCGACGCGATACCGCCATAGGTCTCCGGCAAGAGCAGCCGGGTGAGGCCGGCGGCATGGATCGCACGCATGTTGTCGTCGGGATCGCGCCCGGTGCGATCGATGTCGGCCGCCGTTTCGGCCATCTGCCGGCGCAATGCCTTTGCCGATTCCATGATTTCGCCGTCGCGTTCTCTTGCCGTCATCGCCTCGCCTGCCATGATCGTCGTATCTTGCGCGCCAGCATCGCATGTCGCGCGCCCACCGTCACAGCTGGAGGCACGCATCGACGCACAGCGAATCACGACCGAACCCGACCCCTTCAAGCCGTTCTTCATTTCGCAGGGCTTTCGCGTCGGCGACCTGATCCTGCTCTCGGGCCAGGTGGCGCTCGACGACGACGGGCAGACGGTCGGCGTCGGCGACTTCGACGCCCAGGCCGACCAGGCGATGCGCAACGTACAGCGCGCGCTGCGCGCGGCTGGAAGCGACGTCGACAAGATCGTGAAAGTGACGATCTACGTCACGGACATGAAGTACCGCGAGAACGTCTTCGCGCTGCGTCAGCGCTGGTTCAAGGAACCCTACCCGGCCGATACCTTTGTCTGCGTAGCGGCGCTGGGAAGGCCCGAGCGGCTGATCGAGATCGACGCCACGGCGCTCGCCGAGGGGACGGTGCGCGCCTAGAATTCAGCGGTTTGGGCGCGGTCGGGCCGCGACGCGGTCGGCGCGCGTGCGTGATTGGCGTCGGCCTGCCGATGGTGCGAAGATGCGTCAAATCGTGATCCCAAGCTCCCAGTACCTACCCGCTTGATGACCAATCAGGACTACTCCGGCGGCCGACGCTCGGCCGGCGACATCGAGATTCTGTGGCGTATCGTTCGCCTGGCCCTGCGCCATCGGCGGCGGGTGAGCGTCGCCGTCGTCGCCACGCTTTTCGCGGTCGGTCTTCAACTTATGGTGCCGCGCCTGCTGGGCGACGCCATCGACGGTGCGCTGCTGACGCTCGACGACGCCGCACTCGATGTGGCCGCCGCGCGCGATACACTATGGATCACGGCGGCGCTGCTATTGGCGGTGTCGGTGGCACGCGGCGCATTTACCCTGGCCCACAACTATGCCGGCGAAACCATCGGCCATTTCGTCGGCTACCAGCTGCGGCTCGACTTCTACGCCAAGCTGCAGGAACTCAACTTCACCTTCCACGACCGGGTCCACACCGGCGATCTGGTGACGCGCGGCCTTCTCGACATCGAGGGCGTGCGGATGTTCTTCAACATGGGCGTGTTGCGCTCGTTGCTGTTGATCGTCCTCGTGGTCGTCGGGGCGAGCCTGATGCTCTCGACCGACCTGGTTCTCGGGCTACTGAGCTTGAGTTTCGTGCCTTTCGTCGCCTGGCAGTCGGCGACCGTGCGGCTGCGGCTGCGCGGGCTGTGGCTGAGGCTGCAGGAGACGCTGGGCGTATTGGGGCGGATCATGGACGAGAACCTGTCCGGCATCCGCGTGGTGCGCGCTTTCGGCGCCGAACGCCACGAGATGGGGAAGTACGACGAGACCGCGCTCGAGGCGCTGGGCGTCTCGCGCCAGCGGATCGCGGCGCGTTCCTCGGCGACGAGCCTGATGACGCTCGCGTTCTTCATTTCCATGGGTCTCGTGCTGTGGATCGGCGGCCTGCGGGTGCTGAGCGGCGACATGACGGTCGGTACCCTGACCGAGTTCCTGACCTTCATGACCATCCTGCAACAGCCGATCCGGCAGATCGGCATGGTGGTGAACTCGTTCGCGCGCGCCTCGACTTGCGGTGGCCGGCTGTTCTCGGTGCTCGACATCACGCCGGAGATCGCCGATGCGCCAGACGCCAAACCGCTGGACATCGGGGAAGGCGTGGTGCGTTTCGAGGACGTGACCTTCGCCTACGACGAAGGCTCGGCGCCGGTGCTCGACCACGTCTCCTTCGAGGTGCGCCGCGGCAAGACGCTGGGCATCGTGGGACCGCCCGGCAGCGGCAAGTCGACTATCGCGCAGTTGCTGCCGCGCCACTACGAGGCGATCTCGGGCCAGATCACCATCGACGGCCAGGATATCCGGGACGTCACCGCGGAATCGCTGCGCGAAGCGGTCTGCGTGGTGGCCCAGGATCCCTACCTCTTCACGTCGTCCATCGAGAACAACATCGCCTACGGCGACCCTTGGGCGGACGAACCGGAGATTCGCGACGCCGCGGGCGCGGCACAGATCGGCAGCTTCATCGACACCCTGCCGGAGGCCTATGAAACACTCGTCGGCGAGCGCGGGGTCTCGCTGTCTGGGGGACAGAAGCAGCGCGTCGCGATCGCCCGCGCGGCCTTGCTGGAACCGGCGATCCTGGTGCTTGACGACTCGACCGCGGCGATCGACGCCGGTACCGAGCGGCGCATCCAGCAGGCGCTGCAGTCGCGCGCCACCGACCGCGCCACGATTATCGTGTCGCACCGGCTGAGCGCCCTGAAGCACGCCGACGAGATTCTGTTCATCGAGGCGGGCCGGATCGTGGAGCGCGGTACACACGTTTCGCTGCTGGCCGAGAACGGCAAGTACGCCGCGCTGTATCGGTTGCAGACGAGCGGCGCGGAAGAGCCGAGCGCGGTGCCGGAGGTGGCGGAATGACCGCGCTCGACAACGGGAGCCGCAAGCTGCGCGCCGTCGTCGGCTCGCAGATCAGCCGCGACGAGGAAATGTTCGGCGCAGCATTCGACCGGCAGGTGGTGCGCCGATTCATGGGTTACGTGAAGCCCTACCGCGGCGCCATTGCCGTCGCCATTGCCGCGGTCCTGACATTCACCGCGAGCCAGCTGGCGATCCCTCTGGTGATCCGCTGGGCCATCGACGATGCATTGCTGTCCGACGCGAAGGGTGTCTCCCTGCTGACGGTCACGGTGATCGCCTATTTCGCAATCGTGCTGACCAACTACGCCGCGAACTGGCTGCAGGACTGGTTAGTCGGATGGACCGGCGAACGGGTGATCTTCGCGCTGCGCCGCGCCATGTTCGAACACTTGCAGAAAGTGGCGCTGACCTTCATGGACCGCACCGAGGTGGGCCGCATGATGTCGCGGCTGCAGGGCGACGTGAACTCGCTGCAGGAGTTTCTCGACAACTCGATCACCGCGATCGGCGATCTCGTCCTGCTGGTCGGCATCGTGGTGATCATGCTGGCGCTTAATCTCGAACTCGGGATTCTGACGCTGGCCATCGTGCCGACGCTGTTTCTGGTTCGCATCGTGTGGTTGCCGCGCGCGCGCCGCGCCTTCCGCCATGCGCGCGAGACCAACTCGATCGTCAGCGGCGCGCTGGCCGAGGGGATTCGGGCGGTGCGCACCGTGCAGGCGATGCGCCGCGAGGGGGTCAACCGGGACCTCTTCCAGATCAAGGCGCACGACAACCTGCGCGCGCACCTGCGCTCGGCCAAGTTCGGGCAGACCATGGTGCCGATCGTCGATTCCCTGACCGGCGTCGCGCTGGCGGTCGTCATCGTGCTGGGCGGGGGTCTGGTGCTGCGCGACGCGCTCGATATCGGCGTGATCGTCGCTTTCGTATTCTACGTCCAGCGCTTCTTCGACCCGATCCGATCGCTGACCATGCAGTACAGCGTGATGCAGCGCGCCATGGCGTCTGGCCAGCGCATCTTCGAGGTTCTGGACGTGCCGCTGGCGATTACCGACAGGCCGGATGCCGCGGCGCCGGACGACATTCAAGGCAGTGTCGAGTTCCGCGACGTCACATTCGGCTATGAGCGGAACCGGGCGGTCCTGCACGACGTCAGCTTCAGGGTGGCGCCGGGCGAGACCGTCGCGCTGGTCGGCCCGACGGGGTCGGGCAAGACCAGCATCACCGCGTTGCTGCATCACTTCTACGAGGTGTGGGACGGCGCCATCCTGATCGACGACATCGACGTGCGCGACTACAGCAAGGACGCGCTCGCCCGGCACGTCAGCATGGTGTTGCAGGACCCGTTCCTGTTCACCGGCACGATCCTGGAGAACATCCGCTACAACAAGACGGACGCGACACGCAAGGACGTCGAGAACGCGGCCCGCGTCGTCGGCGCGCACGATTTCATCATGCGGCTGCCGCAAGGCTACGACACGATGCTGACCGAGATGGGACGCAACCTGTCGCTCGGTCAGCGCCAGTTGCTGAGCTTCGCGCGAGCCCTGGTTGCCAACACTCGCATCCTGATCCTCGACGAGGCGACGGCCAACATCGACAGCTACACCGAACGGCAGATCCAGCACGCCCTGGCAAAGCTGCTGGAAGGGCGGACCGGGATCGTCATCGCCCACCGGCTGGCGACGATCCGCGGCGCCGACCGGATCATCGTTCTCAGGGACGGCCGGATCGTCGAGACGGGGCCTCACGACGCGCTAATGGCGCAGAACGGCCTCTACGCGAGCCTGTACGCGCTCAACTACGCATCGTTCGACGACATGCCAGAGAATCTGGCGAAGCAGGCCGCCGACAACAGTGGCGCGACCTGATCAAAGCTCAGCGCTGCCACCCAAGATAAACGCGCCGTAGGCGCTCGGCGGAAAGCCCTCGTCGCGCAGCACATTGCGGGCGTTGAGCCAGGCGGCGCCGGCGTCGTCAGTGCCTCGAAGCGTTTCATGGAATACCGCCATGAAACGCGCGGTCGCGACGTCATCCACGGTCCACAGGCTGTTGACGACGGCGCGCGCGCCGCCGAGGTAGAAGCTGCGCGCCAGTCCGAGGAAATCGTCACCCGCTACCGCCTCGCCGAGACCGGTTTCGCAGGCCGACAGGACGACCAGGCGTGCGGGCAGTGGATCGGCGAAGAGTTCCGCCGCGGTCAGCGGCTCGGCGACCGCACCGTCGGTGAGATAGATCGACGAGCGCAAGGGCTGTGCAGCGTCGAAGATTCCGTGGGTGGCGAGGTGCAGGACGCCGGCGCCCTGCCCCACGGCGTTGCGCAGCGCGGTCTCCGTCGCCGTAGCGCCGATCAGTGCGTCGGCGCCATAGAGCGCGCCGACCTCCCCCGCCTCGCTGCGCGCACCAGGGAGTTGCGGCAGTACGTCGCCAAAGGCCGGGTCGCCGACCACGGCAACAGCGCGCGCCGCTTCGGTTTGGGGCGGGTCGCGCAGGATCCAGCCCGCCGTCGGCAGGACGACGACCGGCGCCTCCACCGGTAGCGCGCCCCAGGGCACGAAATAGAACTGGCCGGTAGGGACGATGTAGAGCGTCGCGGCATCGGCCCAGCGCGCGAGACCCAACGCCTGGGCCAGCGCCGCGGCGGCTTCGTCCTGCAGGCCCGCGTCCTCGAGCGCCATGCCGTCGGCGAAGTCCTGCAGGGCACCGAGAACGTCGTCCTGGGACGCCTGCATCGAAACCAGGGCAGCACCACCGGTGCGGATCACGAGGAGGCGCAGCGGCGCGGACGCATCGGCCGGCAGCGGATAGAGGAGAACATCGTTCGCACGGAGCGCCGCGCGCACGTCGGCGAGCGCCGCACTGGCAGCGTCGACGGTATCCGCAAGTTCGGGGTTGGCAGCGCGCAATACGGCGATCTTGTCGGCGCGTTCAACCAGGAGATCGTCTACCTCCTGCGGCGCCGCATCGCCGACCTGGGCCGCGTTCTGCACACGGCGGCGGCGCACTTCGGCATCAAGCGCCCGAATCTCGTCGAGCAGCGCGCGCTGATCCGCGGCGGCCACGGCGCGGCCGGCGAGCATATCGACGAAGGCACGCGCGCGGCCGTCCTCAAGGTCGGCGAACAAAGCGTCGAGGTCGCCCTTCGCCGCGTCGAAGGCGACGAGGCGGCGCGTCACCGTGTCCTTGCCGATGCCGAAACGGCGCTTGGAGCGGTCGGTCGCCAATGAACCGGAGACCACTGCGATACTGTCCTGGGCGCGGCGGAAGGCGGCCTCGGCATCGGCGTCGCGGCCTGCCGCAAGAAGCGCCTCGCCGCGAATGGCCTCGATGCGCCAGACGAGATCGAGGAGGCCGCGGCGGCTCGCTTCGGCGACGCCGCGCCCGGCCACACGATCGGCCTCGTCATAGGCGCCGATCTCGACCAGGCTCCACGCGCGCAGCGCGTCGATAGTGGCCGGACCGGCGGCGTAACCGAGCGCTTCGTAAAAGCCTTGAGCCGCCTCAAACGACCGCTCGCCGGCTGCGCGGTCGCCGCCGCCCATGATCGTGGCCGCGCCGAGAAAAGTCAGATTGAGCGCGCGCCCGTAGAAGCTGTCGGCGTGCACCTTCACGAACTTGCCGTAGAGGCCATGGTTGGCGACGAAGTGCACGTCGTTGTAGCGATCCTCCGCCTGGGCGGCCCAGCGCAGCGCCTCCTGCGGATTGCCTTGCAACAGGTACATGCCGGCAAGGCCGGTCATGGCGCGCAATTGCGCCGTGGTGCGCGCGACGAGTTCGGGCACGTTCCCGGGCGGCAGGAAGTAGCTCGTCTTGAGGCGCCATTTGCTGGTTTCCCGAAGCACCTGTGCGAAGTCGCGGCGCGCCCCTTGAAGGTCGCCAAGCCAGACGCGTGCCTCGCCACGGAGCGCGCGGGCATTCATGTCGAAGCCGAACACCTCGCGCTCCTGTTCGGCGGCGCGGTCGAGGATCGGGTCGACATTTCCTGCCTCGCCGGCCTGGATCAGGATTTGCGCGTGCAGCGTTTCGATGTGCCAGCGTTCCATTGAGGAGGACGCAGCCTGCAGCGCCTCAGTGGCGGCGGCGATGCCGTTAGCCGTACGGCCTTCGAGATAGGCGTCGTAGGCGGACTCGAGGGCCGGCGACACAACGACCTTGTAGGAATTCGGTTGGCCGGCGCGGGGCATCTCGACGTGGCCCCCGGGCAACGGCACGTATTCGACCTTGCGCTTCTTGCCGCCAGGCAGGTCGAGTGGTCCGTCTGCGACGACGGGCGATTCGGACAGGCCCTGACCATGTGCCAGCGGCACGCCAAGGGACATGATGAAAGCAGCAGCAAGGGTGAACAAACGCATACCGGACCTCGATGGTGCTTCAGGCTCTGGGACGGCGCGCGGCCCGGCGCGACAGCTTCGCGGCCAGGTTGGGCGCAACGCCGGGACGGCTCCAAGGGCAGACGGCGATACAAATGCCGCAGCCGGTTGTGTCGTTGAAGTAGGGAACGCATCGGTCGAAATCGACGTACCACTTGTCGACGCCGCGCACGCGCTGCTTGTCGGGTCCGATGGCATCCGGCGGACAGGCGTCCGCGCACACGCGGCAGCGGGTGCAGAACTCGTCCGCACCGAAATCGTCTTCCGCGTCGGGCGCAAGGGGAACGTCGGTCAGGACATAGGCAAGACGGAAGCTCGAGCCGAGATCGCGATTGATGATCGAGCCGTGCTTGCCGAGTTCGCCAAAGCCGCAGGCCAGCGCCGGGGGAATCATCAGGATCGGTCCCGCATCCGGCCCGCCATGGGGGAAGCCGTCCCAACCCTGACGGCGCAGCCAGCTTGCCAGCCGCTTGGCGGTCAGCGTGCCGCGGCCATACTGGCGGACCACTTCGGCAATGGCGCGCGGCCCGGGAGCAGTGCTGAGTTCTTCGTAGTCCATGGCAACGCCGAGCATAACCGCCCATTGTTGCGGGACGTCGAATCCCTCGAACACCCATTCCGGCCGCATGCGCGCGATGCCCACGAGTTCCGCACCGAGCCGCAGGGCCTCGTCCTTGATCGCGGCGGACCACTGCGCCGGGGCGCGTTGCACCGGGTCCGGCGCGAGCGGCGCCAGCGCTTCTTCCATGATCGGAATGCGGTCGTCACGCGCCTTGGCAATAAGCGGATGCGCCGGCAGGCCACGGAACCAGGTTTGCAGCGCGGCAAACCGGGTACGTTCGGGATCGTGGTGGTAGATGGGTTCGGGCCGGCGAACGACGTCCTCGCCTAGCCCATTGATCGTGTTGCCGGAAACGTCGTGCCACAGGTCGCGCTGGACCTGGGGCACCTCGTAGGGTTCGCGCGGCGGCTGCCAATCGTCGTTTGAGAAAGGAATCCGTCTGCCCCCCGGCTCAGGCTAGGGGCACCTTCTTAGCATGTACGAAGGATCAGCGCCGAATCAGCGCCAGCCGAGATTTCCGGGATTGAGGCGGCGGTCGGGATCGAGGAGATCCTTGATCGACGTGAGGACCGCGTAGGTTTCGGGCTCGAGTGCATCGGGCAGGTTGTAGAACTTGCCGATCTGGGCCGACACGGCGCCGAGACCGTGGAACAGGTCGCGCAGTTCTCCGCGCAGACGCATGACCGTGGCGCGGGCGTCTTCATCGGCAGCGATGCTCTCGAACTTGGCGTAACGCTTGCGGTCGAGGTAGCGCATGTGGAATTCGCTGACCTCGTCGGCCCAATAGAACATCGGCTCCAGGAGCCAGAACTGGCCGTTGATCGACGACAGGAACGAGTGATGGATCTCGTGGCGGTCGAGATCGGCCTTGCGCTCGGCGAAGAAGCGGTCGGTCGCGTCGATGACTTCCTGGGCCCGCGACATTGGAAATACGCCGTGCACCGGCACCCAGCGTTCGCCCTGCAGGCCGAGAAAGCCGCGGATGGAGAACGGCTTCGCGCGCATCGCGATGGGAATGCTCGGCTCGATGTCGCGTCCGCCGTGCCCGACGCAGGCCTTGCGGGCCGCCTCCAAGGCTGCCTCCGCGGCACGCTGGTCGAAGCCCTCGATCGTGAGATGCAGTGACCAGGCCACGTCGTCATAGGCATCGCGGCCGGCGGCGACGATCTTGGCGGCATCCTTAAGACCGCGCATCAGTGAGCCCGAACTGCGCGCCACTTCCTTGAGGGTCGCGGCGCCCTCGCGCAAGTCGACCTTTGTGGCGGTCCGGTTCTTGAGCGGGTCCATGCCGAAACTCTTGGACGCGACGCCGAGGCGCGCGATATCGGTCATGGCGCCCGCCATCGCCGAAAGGCTTTCGAAGGCAAAAGACCCGAAGGCGACACCGGCCGGGATCGGCTCGATGCGCAGCGTGAGCCGGGTCTTGATGCCGTAAGTTCCTGTATCACCGAGAAAAAGTCCGGTCAGGTCGGGGCCGTAGTAGCGGTAGAACGGCGACTTGGCGCGTGGAATGGCCGACGAGCCGGTGTGCACGACACGCCCGTCGGCGAGCACCACTTCGAGACCGAGGATGGTGTCCATGCTGCCGGGAATGTTCTGCGACGCTGCGCCGCCGACGGTCGAGAAGACGCCCGAGATCGGACCGGTCAGGACAGTGCGCAGACCCTTGGGGCGCAGTTCGTCCATGACCTGCTGCCAGGTGACTGCGGGCCCGAGCGTGATGTAGCGGTCCTCTTCATTTACCTCGTGAATCTCGTTGAGGCGGGTGAGGTCGAGGACAATGGTGCCGGCGCGTTCCGGCACGTAGCCACGGGTGTAGGAAACGCCGCCGCCGCGCGGCGCAATGGCCAGCCCCAGTTCCGCTGCCAGCTTGACGACGGCCGCGACTTCGTCAGCCGACCCCGGCCGCAGGACAAGCTCCGCCAGCGGCGCATCCCACTGGACGACATCCTGCGAGTAGACGGCGCGTTCGGTGTCGTCGGTCAGGACATGTGCCTCGCCGACGACGGCAGCAAAACGGGCCGCCGCGGCGGACCGGTCGAGCGATGCCTCTTCGGCGACGGACATGTCTTCCTCCCTAGCCTTTGGCGAAGGCAAGCATGGCCTTGGCGCGGGACTTCACATCGTCCTTGAGGGTGACGACCTCGCGGCCCAGCAGGCGCTCGGTCGATTCCCGGCACGGCGCAAAGACGTCGGCATCCGTGACGCCGATCCACAACGGTACGCGCACCTCCGACAGGCGCTCGCGCGTTGGATAGGCAAACGCCGCATCCCACGCCGGCTTGTAGGACCAGGGGTGCTTGATCATTTCGACGACGCGTTCGTGAATCGTCTCCGGATCGGTCGGACCGTCGATGAAGCGCGTCGCCGCGCGGGTCTTCTCGAACCAGGGATAGTAGAGCTGCTGATCGCGGGTCTGGTGCCAGATGGTGGTCAGGTGGTGGCCGTCCCAGACCGGCTCCGCCGACGACGCCCACTGCAACCCGAGGCGCGCGCGTTCGCCCGCCGACATCACCATGGGACCTTCGAGCAGCAGCGAGGCAACGGCCTCCGGATGCGACAGCGCGAGCTCGATCGCTACCGAGGCGCCGGCGTTATGCCCGTAGACGTCGGCCGCGGGCAGGCGCAGATGGGCCAACACATCGGCGACGGCGGCGGCCTGCGACGGGACGTCATGATCGTCGTTGCGGTCCGAATCGCCATGCCCGGGCAGGTCGATCGCGATGACGTGGCGCTTCTTGCCAAGTTCGAGCACCAGCGGCTCGAGCAACTTGCCTGAACCAGGCACCTGATGCAGCAGTACGAGCGGCGTGCCGCCAGGCGTGCCTGCGTTGCGAACGGCGATCTGTCGGCCCGCCACGTTGAGGTACTCGATGGTGACCCTGTCGGGTAGCGGCGCTGCGGCTGGCGCCGGCGGCGGTTCGCCCTTGGCCGGGTACTGGCGGAAGATCTCCAGTTCCTGCATCGCGGCGTCGCGCTTGTCGCGGTGGAACTCCTTTACCCATGCCTTCTTGGGCATGCGCTTGAGCGCAGAGAAGATCGAGTCCCCGGGCCGCGCGCCAAAGCAGACCGGCACCGGCCCCTTGATGATGTCCTCGACGCAGGGGATACCCTCGTGAACGAAGGCCGCCGCGTAGGGGTGGCGATAGCTGTTGCCGGCAACGAGGACTTCTCGCGTTCCACGCTGCAGGAAGGCGAGATCCGGCACGTCCTGGTCGGCGCGGTTGGCGCCGTCGTGCTTGTACCAGGGCCAGAAAACATGCTGTTCACGGTAGCGGAACCACCACCACAGCAGGTGCGAGCCGGCGAAGTCCGGTTCGATCCGGGCAAGGTACTGGTCGAGGTACGAATCGCGCACCTGCGCCGTGAACAGCGGGAAACCATCGGTGACGACGGTCGAGGCGCGCTTGGGAAAACGGCGCGCGAACTCGACGGCGATCGAGGCGCCCGTATGGCGGCCGTAAAGGGCGCACTGGTCGACTCCGAGGACGTCGAGCGTCTCGGCCAGCGCGTCGGCGAGATCCTCAATGCGCTCCCGGCGGCCGAGTTCCAGCCGATCGGACATGCCCTGGCCCGGCGTATCGAAGGCCAGAACCGTGAATTCCTTGGCAAAGACCGGGAAATGGACCGCTTCGAACACCTCGCTGGAGACCGGCGAAGCGTGAAGAAGGACCAGCGCGGGCCCATTTCCGGCCCGCCGGTAGTGGACCCGGCGGTCGCCGACGGTCACATAGTGACGGGTGATCATCATCAGTCGAACTCGCCTCTGTTGAGCGCATCGCGCAGTTCGCGGTGGAGCACCTTGCCGGCGGAACTCTTGGGCAGCGCCTCCACGAAGTAGAAGGTCTTGGGCAGCTTGTAGCGTGCCAGTTCCTTTGCGCAGCGTTCCTTCAGCTCGTCTTCCGTCGCGCTTTGGCCCGGCCGGAAGACGACGAACGCAGTAACGGCCTCGCCCCAGTAGTCGTCCTTCTTGCCGACGACCGCGACTTCGCCGACCGCCTGGTGATGGTGGAGGACTTCCTCGATCTCGCGCGGGAAGATGTTCTGCCCTCCCGAGATGATGACGTTCTTCTTGCGGTCGACGAGATAGAGGTAGCCCTCCTCGTCGACCTTGCCGAGATCGCCCACGGTGCACCAACCGTCGACGAGGGCCTCCTTGGTGGCGTCGGGTTTGTTCCAGTAGCCGTTGAACAACCAGCCGTTCTTGATCCAAACCTCGCCCACCTCGCCGATGCCGAGCGGATCGCCCTGCTCGTTTCGGATTTCAAGCCAGACGCCCGGTCCGGGCTGGCCGACGCAGCTGATCTTGCGCAGCTGATCCTCGGGACGCAGGAACGTGCAGCCGCCACATTCGGTCGAGCCGTAGGACTCGAAGAGAATCCCCTCGCCGAAGAAATCGATGATCCGTTCCTTGGTGGCCTGCGGCAGCGGCGCGGCGTTCGAATGGATTACCTGCAGCGAGCTCTTGTCGTAGCGGTTCAGAATCTCCTCACCGAGATTGAACATGGCGTGGAAATGCGTGGGCACCATGAACATGCTGGTGATCTGCCGTTCCTCGAGCGCCCGCAGCATCATCTCGGGATCGTACCGGGGCGTGATGTGGGTCGTGCCGCCGAAGAACGGACCGGCCAGGGCGTTGATGAATCCAGCGCCGGTGTGAAACGGCGAGTTCGCGAGCGGCCGCGCGGCCGGCGTGTAGCAGCCATAGTTGGCCGCCATGGTGAACAGCATGTGGTTCACCCGCGCTCGGTGCGAGAGCATCACGCCCTTGGGATCGCCTGTCGTACCGGAGGTATAGGGCATCGAGAAAACGTCCCATTCCTCAAGATGCACGTCGGTCTGGGTTGCGGACGCGCCCGCCAGCAGTTTCTCGTAGTCGCTGTTCTCGTTACCGGGATCGATGACGACGATCCGCTCGACGGTGTCGAGGTCGGCGGCGAACGCCGTATCCTCGTATTTCTTGTGCACGAACAGAATCTTGGCCTTGGCGTCATTGCACATGTAGGAGACTTCGTGCGCGGTCGAGCGCGCGTTCATCAGCGCCGGCGCGACGCCGATCTCCGACATGCCGCAAACGATCTCGGGGTACTCGATACAGTTGGGCGACATCAGGGCAACGTGGTCGCCGTGCTTCAGCCCAAGACCAAGCGCCGCGTTGGATACGCGATTGATGCGGCTGATGAGCTGACCGTGCGATATCTCGCGGGTCTCTTCGGTGAAAGCGAGCTTGTTCGGGTTTCGCCGGGCGCTGGTGCGCAATCCCTCGGTGATCGTCACCGGGTGATATGAGGTGGGTCTCGAGGGAATGGATGTCGCGACGTTCATCGTTGGGCCTAGTAGCGCGAGGGTGGCGGGAAAGGCTTGGAACCGGCCTCGGCAAGTTCGGGTGGCAGCACAGGCTTGTGCTCTGGCGAATAGGTGTGCTCGACCTCCGGGTAGACCTCGGTGGTCAGCGGACCGCCAACGCTACGCAGAAGAATGAGCGTCCCTGTGGGACTGCGGTAAGGTCCATGAACCACCATGGGCGGACGCCAGCAATAAGCTCCGGCCTGCATGACGCCGCAGTTGCCCGCGAGCGTGCCGGCAAGGATGTAGAACTCCTGGCCAACAGGATGGTGCTCCGGCCGCGCCTCTTTCTTGAAGGGCGCGGAACCGGTCAGGTAGGTGATCTCCTGGGTTACCGGGTCCACGAACAGGGACAGCAACCGCGAACCGCCCGAGATTTCGCGCAAACCCATCGCATCGAGATCGACGTTGCCCCAGTCGGCGGTTGCGGTCTCGATCTTCTCAACCAGACGATCCGCACGGAAAGCATCTCCCGGCTTGTCGGCGGCGACTGCATCGACCGGGCCGTCGAAGAACGTCAGGAGGACCGCACCGCCCTTCGAGGAGGCCGACTTGCGCAGGTGCCCTTCCGGAAGATGCGCGAAAGTATCGGCACCGTAAGAGATACCGTTGATCTCGATCTCGCCGTCGAGGACGTAGAATTCCTCGTCCGTCGTCAGGTACTCGCCAGACGTTCGCGACCACCCTGCTGGATAGCGGACGATGCAGGTCGCAGCTCCCGTCTCGCCGTCGATGCTGAGGCGCTTGGCTGAAACATCCTTGCGACCGTCGCCGGCGGGCAAACCATCCTCAAAGGACAGCGTCTGGGACTGAATGAACTCGATATGCGGACGACCCACTATTTCCTCTTTCCCTTTGCGGCCGGCGCGTCGAGCGCGGACAGCCAGTTCGCGGGCTTCTTCTTCAGGCCGCCCTTCGGCAGCTTGAAAATGCGGAGCGCGTTGTCACGCATGATTTGAGCCTTCGACGCGGGCCGGAAGTTGAGCTCCTCGACCTCGCGCACCGCACGCTCCGGATCGATCACGGACCAATCGGTACCGAACAGGAACTTGTGCGAACCGTAGCTGTCCGCGTAGTGCACCATCTGTTTGGGCCAGTAGCGCGGCGCGTAGGCATCGCCACCGATATAGATGTTCTCGTGTTTCCATGCCATCGAGATCATCTCGTCCGTCCACGGAACGCCCAGATGAATGCCGAGAAGCTTGAGCTCGGGATAGAGGATGGCGATGCGGTCGAGCGTGATCGGCTGGGCCATGCTCGGCAGGCGCCGGTCGCGCTGATAAACGAGATTATGCCCGACCTGCATCATGATCGGGATGTCGAGCTCGATACACTTGGCGTAGATCGGAAAGACGTAGGGGTGATCCGGCGCCATGTCGAACCAGTGCGGATAGAAGTGGGCACCGACAAAGCCGTACTTGTCGACCGCCTCTTCCAATTCGTAAAGCTGCTGCATGCCGAGCATAGGATTGACGCCGGCGAGCCCCGAGAAACGGTCCGGCCATTTCTTGCAGATATCGGCGACGTACTTGTACGAAATCTCCTTCGACCCCTGCATGCGCATGTCGCCTGCGCGCACAGCGATCAGCAACGAACGCTCGATGCCGGCGCGATCCATCTTCTTCAGGTAGTCGCTCATGGTTACGCCTTGGCGGATGGCCTTGGACTGGCGTACCTGGTTCTTGAACGTGTTGTCGCTCGGCGAATTCCCCTTCTTCATCAAATCCGGGGTCGTTACGTTAACGACGATGTCTATGGTTCCCTTGACGCTCACGCTTGCCTCCCTACGAACTCTTGCTGGAACTTACGGTGGGTATCGCCGTCGTCCTTCGGGGCAGCGGCGCGAATGTCGTTGGTGCCGTCGGCGATGCGGATGCATGCCGCGTGGTGTTCCTCCGCCAGCGCCACCGGTGCCGGCTTCTCGCGCGTACAGCCCTCGGTCGCCAGCGGACAACGCGGCGCGAAGGGACAACCGGGCGGCAAATGGATCGGGCCCGGTACCTCGCCATCAAGAATCTGCCTGTTGAGCTTGACTTCGGGATCGGGCGGGAGATCGGCGGACAGAAGGGCCTGCGAATAAGGGTGCGCAGGCTTTTCGAACACCGCGTCTGCGGGCCCGTCCTCTACGACCGAGCCGAGGTACAGCACCAGAATCCGGTGGCTAACCAATTGTACCGTTTCGAGATCGTGAGAAATGAAGAGCATGGCGACGCCGGTGTCGCGCTGGAGCTCGCCCAGGAGTTCAAGAATGCCGGCGCGAACCGATAGGTCGAGCGAACTCGTCGGCTCGTCGAGCACGATGACCTTCGGGTTGGTGGCCAGCGCCCGCGCGATGCAGACGCGCTGGAGCTGGCCGCCCGAGAGCTCGTTCGGGAAACGCGTGAGTAGATCTGCATTGAGATGGACGCGCGCGGCAAGCGCCGCTACGCGCTCACGGCGCGCGGCGGGTTCCAGATCGCTGTGCAGCTTCACCAATTCGCCGATGAGGTTGCCGACCTTCATGCGCGGGTTGAGGGCGCTGTAGGGATCCTGGAAAACAATCTGGATTTCCTGGCGCAAAGGACGCATTTCGCGCTCGCGTATCTGCGTGATGTCGCGGTCACCAAAGCGGATGGTCCCACCGGTGGGCTTGTGCAGCCGCGTGACGCAACGCCCGATCGTCGACTTGCCGGAACCGCTTTCACCGACGAGCCCCACGGTCTCTCCGGGTCGCAGATCAAAGGAGACGCCGTTGACGGCGTGCACCGTCTCGCCAGGCCTGGAGCCTGGGAAGTGCTTTTCGAGATCGCGAACCTGGAGGATCGGCTTAACCATGGCGCGCGGCCTCCGCGGCGGGCGCCTCTTCGGGGAAATGACACATAGCCTGATGGCCGTCGGCAAAGGTGGCCTGCGGCGGTGCAGTGCGGCATTGCTCCGCGGCTTTCGGGCAGCGGTCGCGATAGTGACAGCCGACCGGCAGGTCGTAGAGGTTTGGCGGCGGACCGCCGACCTGGCCATAGCCCTGTTCGGCGATGCGCTTCGGCGTCGAGGAGATCAGCGCGCGGGTATAGGGATGGCGTGCCTCATTGAAGACCTGCCGCGTGGGGCCACTCTCGACGATGGAGCCTGCGAACATCACGCACATGCGTGTGCAGTAGTGCGCCACGACCCCGAGATCGTGGGTGATGATCATTGCGGCCATGCCGCGGTCGCGAACCAGGCCACGCAGGAGATCGAGAATCTGCGCCTGCACGGTCACGTCGAGGCCGGTCGTCGGCTCGTCGGCGATGATCATGCGCGGGCCGTTGATCAGCGCCAAAGCAATGAGAATCCGCTGGGCCATGCCGCCGGAGAGCTCGTGCGGCCAGGCGCGCATGCGACGCTCCGGGTCCGGAATCCCCACCGTGGCCAGCATCTCGACGCCGGCGTTCCAGGCCTCTTCGCGCGGGATGTCGCGATGCTCGCGCTGGGCGCGCACCAGTTGCTTGCCGACCCGTGACAGCGGATCGAGCGAAGTGAGCGGCGACTGCACGATCATGGTGAGCTCGGTTCCGCGAATCCTGTTCAACTGCTCGGTCGACAGGCCGACCAGCTCCTTGCCGTCGAACGTGGCGGATCCCTCGACAATCCGAGCCGGCGGTTGGAGCAGGCCCATGACCGACATCGCCGTAAGCGACTTGCCGGCGCCGGTTTCGCCGACGACGCCGACGATTTCGCCCTTGTCGACATCAAGCGACACACCGTTCAGCCCCTTCGCGACACGTAGACGATTGTCGAGGTCGTGCGAGATGAAGTGGGTGTGCAGGTTGCGAACTTCGAGCAGGCTCATTTGCCCGTCGCTTTCCGCCGCGGATCGAGAAGATCCTGCAGGCCGTCGCCGAGAAGGTTGAAACCGAGGACGACGCCGACCAGCGCGAGGCCAGGGAACATCGCGACCCACCATTCGCCGCTGATAATGAACTCCGCACCTTGGCGGATCATCGCGCCCCATTCCGGCGTTGGCGCCTGGATGCCGACGCCGATGAACGCGAGCGTCGCACTGATGCGGACAGCCCAAGCCATGCGCACGGCGATCATCGCGGTGGCGCCGCGGATCGCATTCGGCAGCAGGTGCACGAAGAGAATGCGCCAGGTCGGGTTGCCGGCCGCGATGGCCGACTCGACGAAGCCGGACGAGCGCAGCGCCAAGACCTCGGAGCGCACGAGCCGCGCGAAGATCGGCGCATCGAGAAATCCGATCACAAGGACGACGTTCACGAGCGACTGGCCGGTTGCGGCAACGACGGCCAATGCCAGAACGATCGAGGGAAACGAACGCAGGACATCCATTGCGCGCAGCACGATCTCGTCCACCATGCCGCCCTGGTAGCCCGCGATAAGCCCCAGCGGCACGCCGATCAGCAGCATGATGATGGCGGAAGGCACCGCGATGCCGAAGGCATAGCGCGCGCCGTGCATGACGCGGGAGAATACGTCCATGCCGTTGCCGTCGGAGCCGAACCAGAATTCCGCCCCCGGCGGAATGAGGACCTTGCTGGAGAAGGTTTCGATCGGGCCGAAGGGCGAGATCAGGTCGGCGAAGATCGCCATCAGCGCGAAGATGAAGACAATCGCAAAACCAATTGCGAAGGTCGGACTGCGCCGCGTCACGCCGAAGATACGTCCCTTCAGCGCAAATCCGCTCGCGGTCCCCTGCCCTATCGCGACGTCGGTCATCGCAGTGTGGCCCGAGGTTCGAGGAGCAGCACCAGAAGATCGATGACCACAAACACTGCGACTGAGAACAGCGCGAGGACCAGTACGTAGCCCTGCACCGCCGCGAAGTCGCCACTGAGGATCGCATTCAACCCCCACTGGCCGAGACCGCCCCAGGCGAAGATCAGTTCGATCAGAGACACGGCGGCAAGCAGGCCGGTCAGTTCGGTGCCGATGAAGGTCAAGACGGGGGTAATGGCGTTGCGCAGGGCGATGCGGCGCACGGTGCGCGGTCGCAGGCCCTGGGCCTTGGCGTAGCGAACGTAGTCGCTGCCGAGCACTTCCAGCGTGATGGCCCGGGTATGCTTGATGATCGGCGCGGCGACGATGATGGAAAAGAGAATGACCGGGAGTGCCAACTGGCTTGCCGCGGACCAGGCCGTGTCCCAGTTGCCCGTCAGCAGGCTGTCGACCAGATAGCTGCCGGTGATATCAGGCGGCGGGAAATCGGCGATGCTGAGCCGACCGAGCGGCGCCGGCGCCCACTTCAACAGAAAGAAGAACAAGAAAATCGACATCAAGGCAATCCAGTACGTCGGCACCGAGAAGCCGAACAACGAGACGAAGCGGCTGATCTGGTCAAAGGGACCGTTGGGCCGCTGAGCCGATCGCAAGCCAACAGGAACGCCTACGAGTGAGCCAAGCAGGACGGCGAGAAGCAGGAGTTCCAGGCTCGCCGGCAGGCGGTTGCGAATCTCATCCGCGACACGCTCGCTGGACTGCCAGGACTTGCCGAGATCGCCTTGGACCAGGCGCCCGACATAGATACCGAATTGTACGAAGAAGGGCTTGTCGAGGCCGAGTTCCGCCTCGACCTCGGCAATAGCCCGTTCATCGGCCATCGGACCCGCCAGCATCGCTACCGGGTCCTGTTCGCCGATGCGCAGAAGCATGAACGTCAAGAAGGTGATGCCCAATAGAATGGGCACCACCATCATGAGACGTCGCTGCAGGAACTGCCGAACCGTCATCCTTGACGTTCGTTACGAAACGTCAGGCAACAGCTAGCCGTCGCAACGCAGATGCTTCCAGACGAGACGGTCGTGCTGGTGCCAAATCCACCCGTTGATGCACGGCGTAGTGACGGCATACGTCTTCGGGAAGTGGGACACCACGAACGTCGCATCGTCCGCATGCATCTTCAGCGCATCGTGGGCAAGCTTCACCCGCTCGTCGTGATCGGGTGACTCGATCAGATTGTCGACCAAGCGGTCGAAATCATCCGAGTAGTAAGCGTTCACGTTCGACGAACCCTTGGAATGGGCCGACAGGTAGAACGCATAGCCCGGCGCCAGCACGAAGGCGTTCGCCAGGTGCGGGAAGAACGGGATGTCGCGCTTGCCGGCGCGACGACGCGAGTTCATTTCCGCTTTTGGAATGCGCTTCAGCTCGAGATTGATCCCTGCCTTGGCGAGCGAGTCCTTGGCCTGAATGGCCAGCGGCTCTTCCCACCACCAGTTGTCGGTGTACTCAAGCGTGATATCCAGACCATCGCCGTGGCCAGCTTCCTGGAGAAGCGACTTGGCCTTGTCGTAGTCGGTCTGGGCTGTGTGCGACGCCATATGGAAGTCGCCGAAAGCGGGCGCCAGGATCGAATCGGCACGCTCACCGAGGCCGCGGAACACGGCTTCGCCGATCGCGTCGTAGTCGATCGCGGCAATGATCGCGCGACGGACGCGAATGTCGTCGAACGGCGGGAACTCACGGTTCATGCGCAGCGTAGCCATGCCCGTGCCCGGGACCGAGTCGACCTTGACGTTTGGATCCTTCGCGAGATCAACCAGCTGCTGGATCGGCATCTGGTCGGCCCAATGGATATCGCCGCTCTTCACGAGCGCCGCGCGGCTGGCCGCCGACGGAATCTCGCGGAAGACAACGCGATCGAAGAACGGCTTCTCAGCGAAGTAGTTCTCGTTGAGGGTGAAGACCGCGCCTTCGCCCGGACGCACCTGTTGCAGGTGGTACGGACCGAAGCCGGCTGTGTTCTTGGCCATCCAGTCTGTGGCCCACTTGTCCTCGTCGGTGGCGAACTCCTTGACGTGTTTGGAGTCGACCAGCGCCGGGAACACTGTGGTCAGGATACGCGGGAAGATCGCGTTCGGCGTGGTCAGCGTGAAGGTGACCTCGTCGTCACCGGTGACCTCGACCGAGCCGACGCGGCCGACCGTGATCATGAAGTTGCCGGTACGCTTGCGGTCACGCGCCATGTCCCACGAGTACTTGACGTCCTGCGGGGTGAGTTCGTTGCCGAACGGGCTCTTGACGCCTTCGCGAATCTTGAAGGTCATGACCCGACCGCCGTCGCGCGTGGTCCAGCTCTCCGCCATGTGCGGCTCGACGTTGGCGGCATCGATGACTTGGCGGCCGCTCGCGTCCTTGATGATCTTATGCTTGGTCAGGTTCTCGTAGACGTTGACCGTCGACTCCAGCATGCCGGCCTGCCAGTTGTCGCTGTCGAAGCTGGCGGGCGAGGCGGTGTAGCCGAACACGAAGGTCTCTGCGGCATTGGCCGAGGTGACGCCGAGCGCCAACAACGCCGCAGCCGCGGCTCCCGTCAGGAGCCTTGCGTGCTGTTTCATGGACTTCCTCCCTTTGACCCGACCATCCTTGCGCGGCCGGGATTCCCTGCGATGAAACACCCCCAACCGGGCAATTGACAACGAAGTTATCCTCAGCCCATGGTTCAAAATAATTCAACTATGGGGGATTGGCCGTGGCCGCCCGAAACCTACCGCCGCTTCGCGCCGTCCGCGCCTTCGAGGCTGCCGCCCGCAGCTTGAGCATGACCAAAGCCGCCCGCGAACTGGGCGTTTCACCGGGCGCGATCAGCCACCAGATCCGGCTGCTCGAGGAATTCCTCGGCGCCCGGCTTTTCCTGAGGGAGACACGCAAGGTCTCGTTGACCCCGGCGGGGCGTAGTTTTCTTCCCGCGATCACCCGCGGCCTGGACAACATTGAGGAAGCCGCCAAGCGGTTGACGGCAGTGCCACTGCATACGCGGGTCCGCGTGAGCGTGGAAACGACCTTTGCGGAACGGTGGCTGGTGCCCCGCCTCGCGGAGTTCAACGCCGCCTACCCGGAAGTTGAAGTCGAACTTCACGGCCGTCCACTCGACCCCGAGACGGCGGCATTCCGTACAAACTTCGCAGTCGCCTACGGGCCGCGCCAGTACCACGGGCTGGCCGTCGAGCGCATGATGAGCGAGGCGATCTTTCCTGTGTGCAGCCCTGAGGTGCTAGAGACGTACGCACTGAAGGAACTGAGAGACCTCGGCAACGGCGTCAGGTTCATTCACGATCAAACCTTCCGGCGCTACGACTGGTTCCCGACGTGGCAGGTTTGGCTGGCGCGGCACAATCTGAACGACGTCGACGCGACCCAGGGGCTCGGCCTCGGTACGTCCCACATGACCATCGTCGCGGCGCGAGACGGGCTCGGCGTCGCCCTTGCGCGCGGCGCGCTGGTCGAACGCGATCTTGCGGACGGCACGCTTGTGGCACCGTTCGGTAGCGATGCAACGTTCGTCTTCGACTACCAGACGGTTGGACTGCAGGCCGTCATCGAGGAACCAGATGTGGCGATCTTCCGTGAATGGCTGATCGAGGAAGGCCGGCAGTCGCCCGCCAACGAACAGGCCGCAACCGGTACTAGTCCTGTTTCGGCAGGCGCTCGACGAGGTCGTTCTTGATCACCTTCCCTTGCGCGCTTTTGGGCAGGTCGTCGATGAAGAAGATCGCCTTGGGTACCTTGTAGGGTGCAAGACCGCCGCGGCAGTACGCGACCAGATCGGCCTCACTAGCCTCGCCCTTGAGGACAACGAACGCGGCAACCTCTTCGCCGAGTTCGCGCGACGCCCAAGGAACCACGGCGGCATCGTGCACCGCGTCGTGCTGGCATAGCAGGTCTTCGATTTCCGCCGGGTAGATATTCACCCCGCCGCGGATGATCATGTCTTTTGCCCGGCCAACGAGAAACAGATAACCCTGCTCGTCGACGCGGCCCAGATCGCCGGTGTAGTACCAGCCGTCCTTGAACAGCTTTTTCGTTTCTTCCTCGTTGTTGTAAAAGCCGTCCGGCAGCCACGGCGCGCGCTGGCGGATGCGGCCGATCTCGTTGGGGCCGAGCGGCTGGTCGTTCTCGTCGACGACCTGGAACTCATTGCGATAGGCGGCGCGGCCAACCGAGCCGGCCTTCTCGTGCGGCGCATAGGGCGGCAGCACCGCGACGCCGCCACCCTCGGTCGAACTGAACAGATTGACCAGCATCGGACACAGCTTGTCGCAAATCGCATCGCGTTCGTCGGCGTGCAGGATCGAACCGCTCGAGATGAGGATGCGCAGCTTGGGAAACAGCACGCCCTCCTCCGGGGCGATGGCAAGCAGCCGGCGAAACAGCGTGGGCACGAGGAACAACGAGGTCACGTCGTACTTGTTGACCGCCTCGGCCAGTTCCTCGGCCTTGTAGGGCGGCGGGTGCATCAAGACCGTACCGCCAAAATACATCATCGAAATGGTGAAGCCGCGTCCGCCGCCGAAGTAGAGCGGCGTTGCCAGGATGTTGCGGTCGTGCTCGTTGAAGCCGAGATCCACCGCCTGCGACCAGAAGCGCAGAGCCATCTGGCGATGGGTGACCAGCGGCCCCTTGGGAATCCCCGTCGTGCCCGACGACAGCGACAGCCAGATTCCGGAGTCGATGTCGTTCGAGAAATCGCCTTCGGTCGATTGCTTCGCCACCGCAGCGCGCCAAGCATCGTCGACGCACAGCGTGGGCACGCCCTCGACCGGCGCATCGGCGACGACGGACTTGGCGCCGAAGAACTGGGCAATGCGGGTCTTCTCCTCGCCCGTCCAGCGGATGTCCATTGGCAGGATCACGCCGCCCATCCGCATCAGACCGAACATCGCAATCAGATGCTCGGAGGTGTCCGGCATGGACAGGCCGACGATGTCGCCCGGCCGTATCCCTTCGGCCAGCAGATGATTCGCGGTGCGGCACATGCCGTCGGCCGCCTCGGCATACGTGATGATACGGCCGTCGCGCTCGATCAGCGCCGGATGATCGGGCCGCCGATGGGCGTTGTGGGCAATGCTGTCCGCGATGTGGAGGATCGTCTCGCCGGTCATCAGAGCTTGTAGACCCTCTTGGCGTTGTCGCGCAGGAACAGCTTCAGCGATTCTTCGCGCAGCCCCAACTCCTCGATCTCCTTGCGGGTGCGCTCGAAATCGAGCACGGGGAAATCGGTGCCGAAGATCACTTTGTGTCTGCCGTAGGTATTGATGTAATGCACGAACTCCTGCGGCCAATACTTCGGGCCATGGGCGTCGGAGCCGATGTAGATGTTGTCGTGCTTCCATGCCATGGCGATCATCTCGCTGGTCCACGGTATACCGACATGGATGCCTATCAGGACGAGCTCCGGGAAATCGCAGGCGACATCGTCCAGGGTGATGGGGCGCCCAGTGCTGCGCAGGCGGCGCTCGGGGTTGTAGACCAGCGACTGGCCGACCTGCATCTGGATCGGGACGTCCAGTTCGACACATTTGGCATAGAACGGATAGACCCGCGCGTGATTGGGCGGCATGTCGAACCAGTGCGGATACCAGTGTGCGCCCACGAAACCCAGGTCGTTGATCGCCCGTTCCAGTTCCTTCACGCCCTTCATGCCCTGCGTGGGGTCGATTCCGGCGAGGCCCTTGAACCGGTCGGGATGCGCCTTAACGGCGTCGGCAACGAGTTCGTAGGGAATGAATGAACTGCCAGGCAGACCCATCTGACCGCTCTTGTTGGCGATGAGGAACGATATCTCGATCCCAGCGGCATCCATGCGGCGCAGCATCTCTTCATGAGAGATGCCGGTGTAGGTCTTCTGCTCGACGCCGATCTTGCCGACGAAGAAGTCCTTGTTGGTCTTGGGCCGATGGCTATTGGCCTCGTCGGTCCAGATGTTGACGACCGCATCGATCGCCTTGATGTCGTAGCTCATGAGGTGTCGCTCCTTGCGATTCTTCTAGAGACCGGCCTCGCGCGCGATGATGTCGCGCTGGATCTCGTTCGCGCCCTCGCCAAAAGTGTAGAGGCGTGAGTCGCGCCAAAGGCGCTGCATGTCGCTTTCGACCGCGTAGCCGGCGCTGGCGAGCAGCTGCATGCCGTGGTGGGTAACATATTGCAGGCACTCGGAGGCGACCATCTTGGCCTGCGCTGCCTCCTTGCGGCATCGGGCGTCCTGATCGATCAGCCAGGCAAGGTGATAGAGAACGAACCGCGCCTGATCCACGCGCGTCTGCATGTCGGCGATCTTGTGGCGCACCGACTGGAACTTGCCCAGGGGCCGGCCGAACTGCTGGCGCTCGGTCACATGGGCGACGGCGATATCGACAGCACGTTGGGACTGGCCGATCGCGTTGGCCGCCTGGCCTGAACGGCTGTATTGCAGCGTCGACATCAGGTGTTTGAAACCGTCGCCTTGGTCGCCGAGCAGACCGTCTTCCGGCACGAACACGTCGTCGAAGGCGATGTCCCAAGAGGTCAGGCAGTTGTTACCGATCTTGTCGAGCGGCGTCATATGAATGCCGTCGGCGTCGCGCGGCACCAGCAACATAGAGATACCTTTGTTGCCTTCGGAGCCCTCTGTCGTGCGACAGGCGGTGACGATATAGTCGGCGACGTTAGCACCGCTGATCCAGGTCTTGCGGCCGTTGACGATCCAGCCACCGTCGCCGCGACGCGCCCGCGTGATGAGTGCGCCGGCGTCGGTCCCTGCCCCCGGTTCGGTCAGCCCGAGCGAAAACCGGAGATCGCCAGCGATGATTCGCGGCAGGAGTGCTTTGCGCTGCGCCTCGGATCCGTAGGTGTAGACCGACATGCCTCCGAAACCGAGCGTGGTACCGTAAAGCGATGCCGCCATCGCGGCGTGATAGCCGAGACGTTCGTGCGCCACGGCAACCGTCTGCCATTCACCGTCGAGCCCGCCATATGCGGACGGAAAAGGAATGGCCAGCAAGCCCATCTCCGCATAGTGCTTGAGCAAGAAATCGGGCGGCTCGTGTGCCTGGTCGCGCCGGCGAATCTCTTCCGGCGGCAAGTGCTGCGACAGCATCCGATCGACCGAGCCGAGTAGCGCGCCCTGTTCCTCCGTCAGGCCAAAGTCCATCGCCTCCCCCTCGCGTCAGGCCGCCGACGCACCGGGGCGCTCTGCGCCTTCCCGTGCGTTTACGCGCCACACATAGATCACCCCCGCCATTCCGATCACGGACAGCGCAAACATGATGGCGAGCCAGGTCAAAGGCTTGGTCGCGTGAAACACCAACTGGCCCATGGTCTCGAAGACCGCGGCCACCGCAATGACAATGGCCCACCCGACGAAGAGACCGCGCCTGGTCACCTCCTGCCCGCTGCCCGGACCTTCGCGGTCGGTCATCAGCGATCTGGTCAGATCCTTGAGGTCCTGCGGCCCTTCCATCGCCTGCACCTCTTCGCCTTCCTTGGCGAGGCGCGCCTTGACCATCCGCTGGGCAAGCTGACCCATCCTGCTGGTCGCCGGCGTCTGCGCCCGTTCCTCCCTGAGACTTCGCAGCATCTCGTCACTCGACGACGGGCGACGGCTCCACCAGTAGTTCAGCGCCGTACCCAGCGCGAAAAGGCCAACGCCCAGTAGATCGCTCGACAGTTCGGGAACGATGAGAAACCCGGTTGCGGCCAGGAAGATCAGACGTTGCCATACCGGCAGGAAGCCGATGAAGTAGCCGGTAAAGGTAATCGCGAGCGCCGACAGCCCAAGGAAAGCGGTGCCACTGACGAGGATGACTTCCCACCACTCGCCCTCGAGCAGCAACGCGGGGCCATAGACGAACAGGATCGGCAGCAGGAACGACGCTGCGCCGAGACGTGTCGCCTGCACGGCCGTCGCCATCGGTCCGGTCCCGGCAAGCGGTGCCGCGGCAAACGCGGTCAGCGCCACGGGCGGGGTGATGTTGGAGATGATGCCGTAGTAGAAGGCGAAGAAATGGGCGGCAACGTCCGGGATGCCTGCGCGCGTGAGGATCGGGATCACTGTGGCCACCAGCGTGATGTAGACGGCGGCGGCCGTCATCCCCATACCCATGATCAGCGCCATCAACGCGGCGATGATCAGGAGAATCCAGATCTGTCCGCCCGAGAACTCGACCGCGGCCTGACTGATCTGGAAGCTGAGGCCGGTCGCAAAGATACTGCCAATAATGATGCCGGCCGCGGCCGCGGTCGCTGACAGGCCGACGGTGGCGCGCGCCGTCTGTTCGATCGTGTCCGCCAACCGAATCGGTGTCATCCGGTTGGTACGCTGGAGCAGCGCCAGTCCAAAGGTCGCCAAGACAATGACGACAGCGACGTAGACGATCGAGAAGCCAAGCAGGAGTGCGACGATGATGAGGATCAGCGGAAGCGCGAGGTAGCCCTGCCGCATGATGATCGGCCACGGACTGGGCAAGTCGGCCTTGTTCATGGTCGCAAGCCGCAGCTTCTTGGCCTCGAGGTGCACCGTCACGAAGATGACGACGTAGTAGAGGATCGCCGGGATTGCCGCGGCGAGGATGATATCGAGATACGGCCGGTCGAGGAACTCGGCCATGATGAAGGCCACCGCCCCCATCACCGGCGGCATGATGATGCCGCCATTGGACGCCGCCGCTTCAACGCCGCCGGCAAAGGCCCGCTTGTAGCCGAGGTGACGCATCAGCGGGATTGTGAAGGCGCCGGTGGTCATGACGTTGCCGATCGAACTTCCAGACAGGCTGCCCATCAACGCAGAGGACACGACGGCGGCTTTGGCCGGGCCGCCGGTCCGGTGACCGAACAGAGCGAAAGCGAGGCGCGTGAAGAAGGTACCGCCGCCGGTCACGTTGAGCAGCGTACCGAACAGGATGAAGAGCACCACGAACTGCGCCATCACCGCCACGGGAATACCGAAGAAGCCATCCGAGCCGAGCAGCAGGGTCTCGGTAAGACGATTCCACGACGCCGGCGGCCCGCGAAAAATGCCAGGGGCATGGTCCGCAAACTTTGCATGAACCAAGAACAGCAGGCAGATCACCACGAGGATCGGGCCGACACTGCGGCGCGCGGCCTCGAGAACGAGAAAGGTCGCCATCGCCGCGGTGAAGTACTCCTGGAACCGCATGTCGAAGCGACGGAACTCCCAGGTTTCGAGCTCGATGACGTAGTAGGCCGCAATCCACAACGACCCCACAATGAAGAGGACGTCGAGCAATGTTCCCAGGTTGCGCACCGGCGTCGACGCGTGGCGGAACAACGGGAAATAGAGAAAAACCAGCGCCAGCGCGGTGCCGACGTGAAACGCCCTGAACAGCAGGGACTCGGGCGGGCCGTAAAGGCCTGCATAGATGTGAATGAAGACGTAGAACGCGCCGATAAACGCGATCAGCCATCCGCGCCAGTGGCGGACGGCGAAACCGTCGCCGTATGCAATGTCCTTGATCATGCCAGCGCGCCCTGATGCAGAAGCCCCGGGGCCGTTGGCCCCGGGGTTAGCAAAAGCTTCGGAGTGGGCTTAAGCCGCAGTTGCGACTACATCATGCCCATTTCGCGATAGTAACGCTTTGCGCCTTCGCACACCGGAATCTGGTTGTTCGAAAGCGGATCGTTGACGCCGATCTCGTCGGAGCCGCCGAAGAGACCATGAAACTCGGACGATCGTTCGTTCATGATCTTGGTGACCTGGTAGGTCAGTTCTTCGGGAAGCTTCGCGTTGGTGACCAACTGGTTGACGTACCACGGCACTTGAACGTCCTTGTCCTGGCCCTTGTACGAACCGGCCGGGACCACGCCGCGGAAGATGCCCGGGCGGATCTCAGACAGTTTGGCGAGCGCCGCGTCATCCCAGTTGACGAGATGGAAACCCGGCGAGTTCTCGATCTGCAGCATCAGGCTGTAGGGAACGCCGCCCGAGAAGAAGGTGACGTCGAGACGACGGTCCTGGAACGCCTGCACGGTGTCGCCGTAGCCGAACGATTCGAGGATGGTGCCGTCCTTCTCGATCTGCTCGATGTCGACGCCGTGAGCCTCAAGCGCAGGCGAAATCAGATTGTAGAAGAAGCCGGTCTTTGAGCCGGTCCAGATGCGGTACCTGCCGTCGCCCAGTTCCGACAGCTTCTTGATGCCGTCGGTCTTGGCAACCGCGTACAGGCCCGAACCGTAGAGCGTCATGATGTGACAGACGTCCGGGGTCTTGAGCGGCACGGTCGACAAACCGTCCGAGATCCGCTTCACGTCGTAGGTGTAACCGATCTTGTAGTGGACTTCGCCGTTCTGAATGTCGATCTGCGCCTTGACCGAGTCACCCTTCACCGCCGCCGCCTGGACGTCGGGAATGTGCTTGTTGATGAGTTCTGTCAGCTTCGCGGCGAACACCGGATAGGTGCCGGCGAGACCGGCGCCGACACGGAGCGTCTGCTGAGCCTCAGCGGTTCCGCCGAGCAATGCCGCTGCAACACCCGTCGCCGCGACCAATCCTAGGAACTTTTTCATGCTTGCCTCCTGATCGTTATGCACCGTGAGGCATCGCGTCCTCCACGCGAGACGCACGGCATTTCTTCATTACACACACAAAACTCCGCCAGAACAAATGTCCGGTCAACCAAAACCTGTTCGCCATGATGGTGCATCGAGGGTTGTCCGGCGTGGCTGCAACGCGGATGCGACGCACCAACGGCCAAAACGTTGGCGCCACGCATTGTAGTTATCCCCAGTTGGGCTATCATTCGGACACCGATCACTTGGGGCGCAACGCGGCATTAAGAAGACCCGTGGCGACCCGGTTTCAATCGGCCTGCTTGGGCCGGCTTACCGCGCATTTGCGCACGTTCTGCAGAGGACAGGGCCCTGAACAACGTCAAGGACTTGGACCCGTCGTCCATTGAGGGATCGGCTGCGGTTCTAGAGCAGGAGCCCGCATTTTGGCTGCGGCGCCTGCACAATCTCTCGGTTCTCTTGTGGAAGAACCTGCCGGGAACCTCCAATCTCGGCGTCACGCCGGTTCAGGGCGCGATTCTGATGCTGATTCGCGAGAACCCCGGGGTTACCCAGGCGGCGTTGGCGCGGCTCGTCAGCGTCGAGCCACCTACGCTCAAGCAAGCCCTTGACCCGCTCGTCGAACGTAGCCTGGTGATCCGCACGCAGTCCTCTGCCGACCGGCGTCGCGCGGCCCTGACGTTGAGCGATCGTGGCGTGACACTTTGCCTGGACATCGTTGGCGGCGCAGCCAATCACAAACAGCTCGTCTTTGGCGCGCTGTCGCCTGACGAGCGCGATCAACTGCGTGACCTGTTGCGCAGGGCGGTCGGCGGCGCCGAGCAGACGCTGAGGCGCGGCACCGACGATTGAGGCTTGTCGTTCTCGCCGCTACTTGAGGAAGAGACGAATGGCGACGAAGGGTGCCGAGAACAGCACCAGGTGAACCAGGAAGCTGACGACGGCGACCTGTCCGTCGATGACGCCCCACAACGCAACCGAGGCAACGGCCGACAACACGGCAACGATCCCGGCGCGTTCCGCCGTCGGCGCGATGACCTCCCACCGTGTCGGAACCGGCACTTCGGCAACAAACCCATCGAAGGCTCGGTGATCATCGATGGCAAAACGGCGTCTTGCGGCCGTTTCCTGGGGATAGGTCGCAACCATGCCGTCCGGATAAACCAGGAGGGACGGCGGTGCGCCGCGGCGGCGCTGCCTAGATGGATGATGAAGCGACAAGGCTTCGGCACCGCGATTGCGCGCCACGCGATACCCCGCGGCCAACAGGGCCTCGACGCGGTCGAAGGCAATCTTCGATGGCGTATCGGTTGTCACGGGCGGTCCCACACCGGTTTCACGTGCATCAGTCTATCGTAGCCCGGCGGACGCTACTTGAGCAGGTGCGGAATGAACAGCGTGATCGCCGGAAAGGCGATAAGAAGCCCCACGCGCACAAGGTCCGAGGCGAGGAACGGCATGACGCCAACAAAGGTCTCCTTGAGCCTGGTCCCCTTCGCCGCAGAGTTGATGACGAAGACGTTGAGGCCGACGGGCGGTGTGATGAGCCCGATCTCGACGACGATGAGCGCGATGATCCCGAACCACATCTTCAGATCGTCCGTCGGCATGCCGAAGTCCAACCCGGCCACGATCGGCCAGAAGATCGGCACGGTAAGCAAGATCATCGCCAGGCTGTCCATGACCATGCCCAGGGCAAGGTAGATCACGACGATCAGCAAGAGGACAACCATCGGCGACAGGCCGCTGCCGCCGATGATCGCCACAAGGTCGGCCGGCATGCGCGAAAGCGCGAGGAACACGCTGAAGAACTCAGCGCCGAGCAGGATCAGGAAGATCATCGCGGTCGAGACCGACGCGGCGACGACGCAGTCGATGAAGCCGTGCAGCGTCAGGCCGCCGCGCCACACCGCAATCAGGAAAGTGCCCAGCGCGCCGACGGCGGCGCCCTCGGTGGGGGTGAAGACGCCGAAGTAGATGCCGCCGATCACCAGCGCGAAGATGACGACCACGGGCCAGGTTTCGCCAAGAGCTCGAATGCGCCGACGACGATCTGCGCGCTGGCCGACGGGACCGGCTCCGGGATTCAGCCGCACGTAGAGCGACACCGTCACGATGTAGCCGAGCGCGGCGAGAATGCCGGGTACCAGCGCCGCCTGGAACATCGTCACGATGTTGGCCTCGACCGCTATCGAGTAAATGACAAGAACGATCGAGGGCGGGATGAGGATACCGAGCGTGCCGCCGGCGGCGAGCGCGCCGGTCGCAAGCGCGTTCGAGTAGCGGAAGCGCTTGAGTTCGGGCAAGGCGACCTGCGCCATAGTCGCCGCCGTCGCCAGCGACGATCCACAGATTGCACCGAAACCGGCGCAGCCGCCGATCGCGGCCATCGCAACACCGCCGCGGCGATGGCCGAGAAAGGTATTGGCCGAGTTGAAGAGTGCGCTGCTGAGCCCTGCCCGGCTCGCAAACTGACTCATCAAGAGGAACATCGGAATGATCGACAGGTCGTAATTGGCGAAGCGCCAATAGGCCGCCGTCTTGACATAGTTGAGCAACGGCGCCCAGCCGGTGATCGAGACGTAGCCGCCAACACCGACCGTGATCATCGCGACGGCCACGGGCACCCGGAACGCGAGCAAGACGATCAGGATCGCGATTCCGCTCAGCGCGATCTCGAAACTGGTCAAGACACGACCTTGCGCAGGTCGACGACCGAGGTATAGAGACAGCACGCCGCGAGCAGCGCGCCCGACGCCACGGCAAACGGGAACGCGTACCAGATCGGGAAACCGACGATGTGGGTGACCTCGCCGTAGCGCAGCATGTCGGCGCCGCCGAGATACATGCGCCACGCCAGCACGCCGCCGATGACGCCCAAGAGAACGCCGCTGATGGCATCGAGAAGAGCGTTGGCGCGCGGTGGCGCGCGAGACAAGAAGAGATCGACGACGACGTTGCCGCGCTGCAGATGGCAGTACGGAAGAAATAGAAACACCGAGACCGCGGTACCGACCGCCGCCAGCTCAAAATCGCCGTAAACCGGCGACAAGAACAGCCAACGGCCCAAGACGCTGACCACCGTCATCACCGTCACCGCAGACATGATGGCGCCGCCGACCAGCACCAGAAGGTAGGCCAGCGTGAAGAGGACGCGGCCGACCGGATCGGTGGGCCGCGGAATGTCGGCGCCCGTATCGGACATATGGCTCACCTGGCTCACCCCCGCAGGGCGGGCATCCTAGGCCGAAAGACCTATCGGCTGTACTTTTCGATGAGCGCGCGAGCCTCGGCGACGAGTGCCGCGCCATCCACCCCTTTGGCGTTCATTTGTTCGACCCAGCGATCGATGACCGGCGCCTCGACCATGGCGCGCAATCGCGCGACCTGATCCGGCGGCAAAGCGATCAGTTCGCCCGATGCCGCCGCAGTATTACGGCCAGGACCCTCAGCGGCGTCCCACGCCTCGCCGATCCACTCAGCAACGTTCATGCCCGAGTTGTCGTCGATCACACGCTTCAGATCTTCGGGCAGCCGCTCGTAGCTCGCCCTGTTCATCGCGATGATGAACGTTGAGGTGTTGATCCTCGGATGGACTGGATCGTCCAGTTCGACATGGTAGTCGACAAGTTCGTCGACTTTCAGCGTCAGCCCCACCTCGTAGGGGATCATCACCGCATCCACCACCTTCTTCGACAACATCTCCGGAATGCGCGGAACCGGCGCACCGATCGGCACCGCGCCCATGGCCTCGATCAGCCAAGCGCCGGTTCGGGTCGGTGTTCTGATCTTCATTCCCTTGAGATCGTCGACGGTGCGAATCGGATCGACCGAGTGGAACAACTGCCCGGCATGTACGTGCATGGCGACGATCTTGTATTCGGCGAACTCGTCGCCGTGCTCTAGCACGAATTCATTGAGCGCCTTGGTCGTCGCCACGGCGGTCGAATGCATGAAGGGTAGTTCGAATACCTCCGTCTTGGTGAAACGCCCCGGCGTATAGCCGGGCAGCGTCCAGACGATATCGACGACGCCGTCGCGCACCTGATCGATCAGCTGTGGCGGACTTCCGCCTAGTTGCATCGACGGGAAAATGTCGATCTTGATGCGACCGCCAGACTGACGTTCCACGGCCTCGACCCAGGGATTCAGCATGCCGGCCTGTCCGTGAGTACTGGGCGGCAGAAAGTGATGCAGGCGGAAGGTGAACTCCTGAGCCTCGGCGGTGCCTAGCAGCACACCGCCCACCATCAGGGCTGCCCACGCAAAGAAAGCTTTCGCGGCGAGACGTTTCATATGTCCTTCGTAAACACCGGCCCAGGCAGGTTCAAGGAGTCACGCCGTTGCGAGACCGCCCAACCCGGCCTAGAGCGCCACGCGCGGCAGCGGCTGTTTGCCGAGCACGAGGTCGGCCGCCTTTTCGCCGATCATGATGGTCGGAGCGTTGGTATTGCCGCTGGTGATTCCCGGCATGACCGAAGCGTCCGCAACGCGCAGGCCCTGAACGCCGTTGACGCGCAGGTCCGCGGCCACCACGGCGCCGGGATCGCTCCCCATGCGGCAGGTACCGACCGGATGATAGGAGGTTGTGGCGTTCTGCCTGATCCAGGCATCCAACGCGTCGTCACTCTCGCAGTCCGCCGGTGGCGCAATCGCCGCGCCGCGATAGGCATCGAAACTGGGCTGGTGCGCGATCTTGCGGACGAGGCGCATGGCGCGGCGCAACGTCACGAGATCCTCCGGGTCGTCGAGGTAATTCGGCTCAATCACCGGCTTGGCGTCGGGATGCGCGGAACTCAACGTGATGCGGCCGCGGCTGCGCGGACGCAACTGGTAGGCGTGGATGAGAAACCCGTGCTGCGGCCGCAGCGCGACGATGCGGTTGAGCAGACCCGGCACCAGCGTCACCTGCACGTCCGGCTCGTCGAGATCGTCGCGAGTCTTGAGGAACGCGCAGCCCTGGATCGGAATCTGGGCACCGGGTCCGGCGCGAAAGAGGAGCGCCCTGAGAAACGCGAGCGCCGCCTGATCGGGGCGCATCAAGTAGTTGAGCGAGACCGGCTGCAGGCATTCGTACGAACTGTAGACGCCCAGGTGATCCTGGAGGTTTTCGCCGACTTCTGGCGCGTCGTGAACCACGCCGACCCCCAGAGCGCGCAGCGTTTCCCCCGGACCGATGCCGGACTGCATCAGAAGCACCGGGGTGTTGACCGCGCCCGCACAGATGATCGTCTCGCGCGATGCGGCAACGACCTCTTGCTCGCCGAACCGCTCGTATGCGACGCCGGTGACGCGTTTGCCCGACCACACCAGCCGGCGCACAGTGGCGTCCGTGACGATTTCCAGATTCGGCCGCTCGCGAACCGGGTCGAGATAGGCCACTGCGGTGCTTTGGCGCCGCGCTCGATCGATCGTGAAGTCGTGGATGCCGAAGCCTTCCTGCGACGCACCGTTGAAGTCGTCCGTCGAGGGGAAGCCGGCGTCTACCCCCGCCGCAAGGAAAGCCTCGTTGAGGGCGCCCTCGCGGCGCGCCTCGGTCACGCGCAGCGGACCGTGCTCGCCGCGGTAGGGCGACCGCTTGGTCGGATGCGTTTCCATGCGTTTGAAGTAGGGCAGCACCTCCTCGTAGGACCAGCCAGTCGCGCCAGCCTGCCGCCACCTGTTGAAGTCGCCTGGAAGGCCGCGGATAAAGGTCATGCCGTTGATCGACGAAGATCCGCCGAGCAGCTTGCCGCGCGGCCAGTGGATCGATCTGCCGCCGAGGTTCCGTTGCGCCCGGGTGTCGTAACCCCAGTTGAGCGACCGCATGGTGAAAAGAAGACGCGTCATGAAGGGAATCGGCACGAACGGATTCCGGTCGCGCGGCCCGGCCTCGATCAGGACGACGCGGTTGCGCGGGTCGGCGGAGAGACGGTTGGCCAGTACGCATCCGGCCGAGCCGGCGCCCACGACGATGTAGTCAGCCTGACGCATCTTTCAGGAATGCTTCTGCACTAACCGTTGCGCCACAGGAGAAAGTAGCAACCCGGTGCCGACCCTGTGATCGTGGCGCCGCCGTCGGGCCGGTAGCTGTATCCCGTTTCGGTAAAGCGGCTGCCGTCGGCAAGGTCGATGGCGCCGTCAATGACAAACCATTCCCATCCGTGCGCCGCATCGAGCGCGATCTCCCCGGACCAACCGGCCGGTAGCTCTACGACGGCGGAGTAGTTGCCTGTTTCCGAATCAACGCTGAGTGGCTTCCATCCGTAGCGCCCCTTTCCATGGCCCTTGGTGGTCCAAGGCAATTTGTCCGCTTCGAGGTGCAGGACGTGGCCGCGGCCGTCCGCCGGATCGAACAACGGATACTCGTCGTCGTGTTCCGGCTCGTGGACAAGTTTCAGTTCGAGCGGGCCGCCAGCCTTAATAATCGCGCGGTTGCCCTTCTTGGCGCTCTCGTCGTGGCCATGCACAACCCCGGCAGGCCGATAGAGATAGGAATGATCGCCGAGGTAATCGCGACCGTTGAGCGTCACGTCGCCCTCGATGATGAAGACCTCTTCGTAGAAGTCGTGAAAGTGCGCAACACCGCCGCCCTTCCAGTTCTTCGGCACATCGACATAGAGCGTGATCTCGCCGGTCTCAGCATCCTTGCTGAGCAGCTTCGAGCGAATCCCGTGGGTGCCCTGGGCTTTCCACTCCAGATCCGCCTCGCTGAATATGTCCGTGCGTCCGCGCATGGCGCCCTCCCCAGGCGGCACGCCCAAAGGCGTGCTCAAGGTGACGACTCTAGCGAGGCAACGCCACGGCGGTAAGAGCGCCCGGCTAGCCTGTCCGCTGGGAGTCCGCCGGACAGGAACGGCGCGGCGTCGGCGATCACGTCGGCCAGGTAGCCTGCGAAGGAGGCGCGAACGAATACGCGGAAGTCGGCCCCGCCGCCCGGAAATTGAAGGACGACCTGCGCCTTTGCCATGAGGGTTTCGGCACACGCAGGCTTCGCGGCGGCGGCCGAACTCAGGGGCGACAGCGCAGCCAGGAGCTGCAGCGCGTTGGGGCCGCCGATGTCGATGGCCACGCGGTTGAACGAGACATCGACGATCGACGCATGGTCATCCTGCAAGCCCGCCGTCAACCCGTCGATGACGGCCGTTTTCTGTGCCTCGGGTCCGACAAGCAACCATTCGTCCGGACCCAGAGCCAGCGATGTCCAAGCCCCGGCAGTGGCCGTGGTGCCGACGCTCGTGGCCAGCGGCAGGTCGAGCGAAGCCCGCTCGAACCCTTTGACAAGGTCGTCGGACCCGCCGCGCAGGTTGAGCTGCGCGATCAAGGAGGGCACCCGGATGGCGAGACCGTGAGACGCGAGCGCCGCCAACGCATGGCGTCGGGAATCGAGTGCGTGGACGAAGCGGACCTCAGCCATCGCGACGGGCTCCATCCGGATCGTAGAAAACGGTCGAGGTGACCCGGGCCGCGACCGGTCGGCCGTCGGTGACGGCGTAGACCGTTTCGCCCATACGTGCGAAGCCGTTGCGGACGAGGGCCAGCGCGATGGGCCGGCCGAGCGCCGCACTGTCGTAGCTGGACGTTACGTGCCCCTCCATCGGCACCGGCCGTTCCTGCGGCAGGCGGATGTCGGCAACATGAGGCTCGCCGACGATTTGCGCGCCTTCGGCCAGAACCGTCTTGCCGTCAACCGGTAGCAACCCGACGAGCTGCTTGCGATCGCTACGGGCGGTGTCCTCGCGACTCAGCGAGCGCTTGCCGAGGAAGTCCTTCTTCTTGGAAACGGCCCAGGACATGCCGAGATCGATGGGCGTGACGGTGCCGTCGGTGTCCTGGCCGATGATCGGATAGCCCTTTTCGGCACGCAGCACATGCATGGCCTCGGTCCCGTACGGGGTGATGCCGTGTGGCGCTCCTGCGGCATGGACCGCCTCCCACACGTGCATCGCGGCGTGCCAGGGCACGTTGATCTCGTAACTGAGTTCGCCGGTGAAGCTAATCCGGAAGATGCGCGCATCGACGCCCGCGACGGAGCCCTGCCGGAGCGACATGAACGGGAACGCCGCGTTGTCGAGATCAAGTTCGGGCGCGACCCGGGACAGGACGTCGCGCGCTTTCGGACCGGTGAGAACCACCGTCGCCCAATGATCGGTCACCGACGTGCAGTAGACGCGAAGCTCCGGCCACTCGGTCTGTAGCCATTCCTCGAGCCATTCCAGGACGGCCACTGCGTTGCCGGTGGTCGTCGTCATCAGGAAATGGTTTTCGGCGAAGCGCGTCGTCGTGCCGTCGTCGAACAACATGCCGTCTTCGCGGCACATCAGCCCGTAGCGGCAGCGGCCGACGGCGAGCTTCGACCAGGCGTTGGTGTAGATGCGGTTGAGGAATTCGGTCGCGTCCGGGCCGACGACCTCGATCTTGCCGAGCGTCGACGCGTCGAGCATCCCGACGGCATTGCGGACCGCGAGACATTCGCGACGCACGGCCGCATCCATGGATTCTCCCGGTCGCGGGTAATACCAGGGACGCTTCCACTGACCGACGTTCTCGAAAGCTGCGCCGGCGGAAACATGCCAGTCGTGCAGCGCCGTGGTGCGGACGGGATCGAGCAAAGCATCCTTGTCGCGCCCCGCGAGCGCCCCGAACGTCACCGGCAGGAACGGTGGCCGGAAGGTCGTTGGCGCCAGCATTGCGAGGTCGACGCCGGTTTCGGCAGACACGATGCCGAGGGCATTGATGTTACCGGTCTTGCCCTGGTCGGTGCCAAAGCCGGTTAGCGTATAGCGCTTGACGTGTTCGGGGTGGGTGAAGCCTTCGCGCATCGCCAGCGACAGGTCGGCAAGGGTCGTGTCGTTTTGGAAGTCGACGAAGGATTTGCGCGCCTTTCTGGGCGCAACGGGCACCTTCCAGAAGGCAGCCACGGGACCTCGTGTCGCCTCGTCGAGGCCAGGGTCGACGACCGGCGACGTCATCCCGAGTTCAGCGGCGGCCCGGGCGCCGGCGCGAAGACCGCTGCGGATCGCCGCGGCCACCGTGTCGTCGCCGGCGAGCGCGCCCGCACATTGCGGCGTGGTCTCGGTCGGTACAGGCAAGTAAGCCGCGCGCGCTTCGTCATAGGTCGTCCTGCCACCACGCTGCGCAAACAGATGGACGGTCGGCGACCACCCCCCTGACATCAGCAATCCATCGCAGGCGATCCGCTGCGCTGCGCCACCGTCGAGGGGCGCCACCCTGACGGCCCGAATGCCGCGCCGGCCGATGGTGTAGCCAACCGCGGTGCCGGCGAAGACAGGGATACCCTTCTCCCTGGCCACGGCGATCTGAGGCGATGTCTGCGCCTGGCGGACATCGATGATCGCCGCGATGTCGCAACCGGCTGCGTTCAGCGCGAAGGCCGCGTCGTAGGCGCTGTCGTTGTTGGTGAAGACCGCGAGTCTGCGGCCGGCCAGGACACCGTGACGTTCCAGATAGAGCTTGGCTGCACCCGCCAACATGACGCCGGGCCGGTCGTTGCCGGGAAAGACAAGCGGCCGCTCGATGGCACCGGTCGCAAGGACGATGCGCTTGGCCCGGATCATCCAGAGGCGTTGGCGCACGCCGGCGCGCTCGCCAGGCGACATGTGGTCGGCGACACGCTCGACGGCAGCGACGAAGTTTCCATCGTAGGCACCGAAGGCCGTCGTTCGATTGAGCACCGTCACCTGGCCGGCAATCGATTCAACGCTGGCGTCGAGCCAACTCTGCGCTGACGGATCACCGTGCGCGTGCCCCGTCCAGGGCGAGTCTTCGACCAAGGCGACCCGGATGCCCGCTTCCACAGCAGCGCGTGCGGCTGCGATGCCGGCGGGCCCACCGCCGACAACGAGCACGTCGCAATGAAGATGCCGCCGGTCATAACTCTCGGGGTCGGGCTCACGCGGCGCCACACCGAAACCTGCGAGGCCGCGCAGCATCGGCTCGAAGACGCGGTGCCAGAGAGTGGGGTGGGCAAAGAAGGTCTTGTAGTAGAAGCCCGCAGGCAGGAAACGCGACAGCAGTCCGGTGGCGGCGAACAAGTCCGCAGTCAGGGACGGCCAGCGATTCACGCTCTCAGCAACAAGGCCGTCATAGAGTTCAACCCGCGTCGCGAGCGCGTTGGCTTCGCTCAGGTCGCCCTCACCGACCTGAACAAGCGCATTCGGCTCTTCGAATCCCGCTGACAGGATGCCGCGCGCGCGATGGTATTTGAGGCTGCGTCCGACGACCCGCACGCCGTTGGCCAACAAGGCTGACGCCAGCGTGTCGCCGACGAGGCCTTCATAGTCCTTGCCGTCGAAGGTGAACCGCACCTTCCGACCAGGGTCGACCGAACTGCCGCTGGCGACGCGAAAGCGGTAGGCAGGCTCGCCGGCGTGAGCGCTCACGACCCCTCGCCTTCCGTCGGCGATTCGCCAACGCGATAGACGCGGCGGATTTCGTGGGTGACCGTATTTCGTTCCACGTTGAACCAGCGCCGGCATCCAGCGCTGTGAACCCAACGCTCGGCATACCAGCCCTTGGTGTTCTTGCGCATGAAAACGTAGTCGGCCCAGGCCGCGTCACTGAGCGTTTCGGGCTTCTCCGGGCGCGCTATATGCGCCTCACCGCCGGCGTGGAACTCGCACTCGTCACGCGGTCCGCAATAGGGGCATTCGATGAGCAGCATGGCCGTGCCCTAGTGCGCCACGGCGGCGGCGCCGTGTTCGTCGACCAGCGCGCCGGAGGTGAAGCGGTCCAGCGCGAACGGCGCAGCCAGGGGATGCGGTTCGTCGCGGGCGACAGTGTGAGCAAACACCTGGCCCGAACCGGGCGTCGCCTTGAAACCGCCGGTGCCCCAGCCACCGTTGAAGTACAGGCCTTCGACCGGCGTCTTGCCGATGATGGGCGACGCATCCGGGCACACGTCGACGATTCCGCCCCAATTTCGCATCATCTTGAGCCGCGAGAAGATCGGGAACAGGGCGAGCAACGCGCCCATCTGCCCGGTGATGACAGGCAGGCTGCCGCGCTGGGCATATGAGTTGTAAGCGTCGATGCCGGCGCCGATGACGAGTTCGCCCTTGTCGGATTGGCTGACGTAAACGTGCACGGCGTTCGACATCACGACGCAATCGAGAACCGGCTTGATCGGCTCAGAGACCAGCGCCTGCAGCGGATGACTTTCGAGCGGCAGCCTGAACCCTGCCTTCTCAGCCATGACCGAGCCGTGGCCGGCGACGACGATCGCCACCTTGGCCGCCTTGATGGCGCCACGGGTCGTCCGCACGCCTCTGACGGCGCCGCGCTCGATGTCGAAGCCTGTCACCTCGCAATTCTCGATGATGTCGACCCCGCGCGCATCGGCAGCCCGCGCAAAGCCCCAGGCGACGGCGTCATGCCGCGCCGTGCCAGCACGTCGTTGCAGCGTCGCGCCGAGCACCGGATAGCGCAGGTCAGGGCTGATATTGATTTGCGGGCAGTACGCCTTGACGCCCTCGGCGTCGATCCACTCCGCGTCAACGCCGTTGAGCTGGTTGGCATAGACCCTGCGGCGGCTATCTCGGACCTCCTGCAGGGAGTGCGCGAGATTGAGCACCCCGCGCTGGCTGAGCATGACGTTGTAGTTCAAGTCCTGCGACAGGCCCTCCCACAGCTTCAGAGCGTGTTCGTAGAGAGCCGCGCTTTCGTCCCACAGATAGTTCGACCGTACGATGGTCGTGTTGCGGGCCACGTTGCCGCCGCCGAGCCATCCCTTTTCCAGAACGGCGACATTGGTGATGCCGTGGTCGCGCGCGAGGTAGTAGGCCGTGGCCAGACCGTGACCGCCGCCACCCACGACGACCACGTCGTAGCTGTCCTTTGGTGCAACGGCACGCCACTGACGTGGCCATCCCTGGTGGCCCGCCAGCCCCTTGGTTAGAAGCGAAAGCGCGGAGAATCGCTGCACTCTACAGAGGCCCTTCGGCTACGTGTTGCTGCCACGCGTCCGGGTCATATAGTCGACGCAGGTGTCGACGGACTCGACGTCGGCGAACTTCGAGTCGATGTCGTAGAGGTTCCAGGCTACGGCACCCGGCACGCGATCGCCGATGCATTCGCGCACCGCGATGGTCCGGAAGCCATCGGCGAGCCCGTCGCAGATCGTCGTGCGGACGCACGCCGTCGCGGTCACGCCGGTCACGATGATGGTATCGACGCCGCAGCTGCGCAAATAGCCGGCCAGCGGCGTGCCGTGGAACGAACTGGCGCGCTTTTTCATCATCACGTACTCGCCCTCGATGGGCGCGATCCGGTCATCGATCCGCCAAAGGGACTCATCGGCAAGATCCACGGCTTCCATCGGAATTTTGCAGTGCCAGAGACCCATATCCGTATGCGGATTGTTGCGGTCGGGAATCTGGTAGGCGGTCGTAACATGGGCAACGACATGCCCCTGCTGGCGGCAGGCTTCGAGAAGCCGCTGCATGCCCGGAATGATTTCGTTGTCCATCTTGTCCTGGTCGCAGGTGAATGGATTGCCCGGCCGGGTCCACGCATTGGCTAGGTCAACGCTGATCAGAGCCGGCTTCTTGCCGAATCCGATTCGGCGGCGGAAGCCGCGCTCTTCATAGATCTTGGTACTGGCGTCGAAAGCCTCCTGCAGGACGGCCTCCAGATTATCGAGCGACATGCGTCGACCTCCGGTGGAAAGGGAACGGGTGGAGATTACCGCTGGCCGCCAGTGCGCCGGAAATATTAATATTGCATTGATTAATGTGCGTGGAGCACTAGTTGGGACACCGTGCAGCCATCGAGATTCGCCACCTGACGGCGTTCCGCGTCCTGGCGGAAACCCTGCATTTCGGCCGCGCCGGCGCGGCGCTCGGCCTTAGCCAGCCGGCGTTGAGCCGCACCATCGCCGCGCTCGAGAGCGAGCTCGGCGCGCCTCTCTTCGAGCGCAACACACGGAATGTGGCCCTGACCGAGGTCGGACGCATCTTCATGGAGCGAGCCGGCGAGGTCATGGCTTCCTTCGATGGACTCGTCGCCGACGTCCGTCGCGCCGCTTCCGGCGAAACCGGCCGGATATCGGTTGGCTACATGGATTTCGCGATCAACGGCGCACTGCCCTCACTCCTGAGCCGGTTCCGGCAGGAGGCCCCGCAGATCTCCGTGAATCTCGCCTACGTGCCGACCAGTAGCCAGCGCAACGCCATCCTCGACGGCAGTCTGGACGTGGGCTTCCTCATCGGGCCGTTCTCCGGCGACGGAATAGAAACCGAGACGTTCGAAACCTCACCCCTGACGGCACTGCTGCCGAAAGGCCACCCGCTGACCCGGCTCAAGCGAATCGGGCTGCCACAGCTTGCCAGCGAGGACTGGGTCATGGGATCGCCCGAGCCCTGGCAGGCCTTCCGCGCCATTGTCATGGAACGCTGCGCCACTCACGGTTTCGCGCCACGAATCGTCCAGGAAGCCTCCAACAGCGACGGCATCCTGGGGCTGGTCGCTGCCGGAATGGGCGTGTCGCTGTACACCAGGGCTGCGGGCAATATCCGTCGGCACGGCATCGTGCTGCGCGATGTTGCGGACGAGCCCGTCGTCGAGACCGTAGCGGCCTGGCGCGCCGACAACGCGAACCCGGCCCTTCGTTCATTCGTCGCCAACGTACGGCGCGGCAGGCACAACAGATAGGAAGGCGATGCAGGGACAGGCTGCGTGATGTTCCGCTAGACTGCCGCCATCCCACCCAACCTCAGGTTTGGCTATGCAAGGCATCAGACGCGGCTTCGTGACGATCAACGGTAGGCAGGTTCACTACCGTACCGCGGGCAGTGGGCCGCCGGTCGTGCTTGTCCACCAGTCGCCCATTTCCTCCAAGTCGCTGGAGATGCAAACGGCGGCCTACGCGAAGCACTTCACGGCGATCGCCGTGGACAATGCCGGATTGGGACTGAGCGATCCCCTACCTTGCGAGGCGCCGTCGGCAGAAGATTTCGCCATCGGCCTTGCAGATACCCTCGACGCACTCGGAATCCAGCGAACCACATTGTTCGGGTCGCACACCGGGGCCACGGTTTGCGTCGAATTCGCCCGACGCTTTCCGGAGCGCACCGTTCAGGTCCTGCTCGACGGCTACCCGGTCTACACGCCCGGCGAGCAGGCGCGGCGGATGGCGACCTATTTCGGCACCTTCGACCCGCGTTGGGACGGCGGTCATCTCCTGTGGCTTTGGGCGCGGTTCCGCGAGCAGTACCTGTTCTATCCGTGGAACGCGCCGGGCCGCGGCACCCGCGCCGACGTCGATATCCCGCCGGTCGAATTCCTGCACGACGGGGTCGTGGACCTGCTGACGGCCGGAAACGACTACAAGCGACCGTACAGCGCCGCCTACACTTACGACGCCGCACAGCGAATTCGCGAGGTGACCGTGCCGGTGCGCTTCATGGTGTACCGCGACGACTCGCTCGCCAAGGCGCATGGACTGCTCGAGGGCCTACCGGATTGCTGCGAGATCGTGCCGATGCCGGATGACCGCGCGCTCGGCGTCGAAAAGGAAATCGAGATGCTGCGCAGCGCCGCCAACCCCGGCGCCCCGGTATCACTTCCCGGCACCGCGCGACTGGACCATGGCCTGACGCGCCGGTATCTCGACGTCGGTGGGAGCCAACTCATGCAGCACCAGGGGGGACGCAGCGACGGAAAGCCGATCGTGGTATTGCCACCCGCACCCGGCTCCGCAACTCGCATATTGAACCGGCTCAATCTACTGGCAGAACATCGCCCCGTGGTCGCGCTGGACCTGCCGTCGTGCGGGCTGTCCGACCGGTTCGCCGATGCCGAGGCATCGATCGACGGCATGACCGACGTCGTCGAGGAGGCGCTGAAAAACCTCGGCGTCGAAGCCGATCTCTACGGCATCAACGGCGGTGCGTTGGTGGCCCTGGAGCTTGGGCGGCGCGGCGTACCAGGCCGTATTGCAGCTGAAGGCGTGCCCTATCTGCCCGGCGACGGAGCGGCGATGGCCGCGCAATACGCGCCGCCGATCACGCTGGAACCCGATGGCACACACTGGATCAAACTATGGCACGCGGTGCGCAGCGAGCAGCTGTTCTGGCCCTGGTACGATGAACGCGAGACAGCCATACGCGCGATCGAGCCACGTCTCGATCCTAAAGCCCTGACCGAGATGGTGTTGTCGTACATGCGCCACCCCGCATCCTATGCGCCGGTCTATGGAGCCGTCCTTACCCACGACGCCAAGCGGATCGCGGCTTCGGTGAATGAAGGGGTCACGCTATTCGCCGCCGAAAGCGACGTCTTCGCCGACCCGACGCGCCGATTGGCCGACACGACGAAGAACCGGGTGGTAGCGCTGACACCCAGTGAAATGGAAAACATCACCGCGTTGCGCGCCGCGCTCGGCTAGCCGGAACCATCTGAAGCTAGCGGGCAGCCCTGGCTTCCAGGTACGCCGCAACCTCATCGACGGGAATCACGTCTGCCAGGAAACGGTTCATGTCGAACAGACTGATCTCGTGCGACATGCGGATTCGATCGAAGACCGCTTCACGCGGCACGATGACGCGAAAATTGTGCGAGATCGCATCGTTCACGGTCGCACGCACGCAATTGCAGGTCGCGCCGCCAGTGACGACCACGGTGTCGATGCCGCGCTCAATCAGGTGAGCCAGCAAGGGCGTGCCGAAGAACGCGCTCGACTTCTTCTTGACCAGGACCAGGTCGCCGCTCACAGGCTTGACGGCGTCGGCGATCTCCGCCCCGAACGTGCCTTCGAAGAAGGCATTTTCCTCGGTGGGCGGCACGCCGATCTTGCGGCTGAACATGCCGCCGTCGCTGCCGTCGCGGGCCAGAACGAAGCGGGTGTAGATGACCGGAACGCCCGATCCCCTGGCCGCGCGCAGGAGCGATGCGATCGCGTCCACAGCTTCCCAGGCCTGATCGCCGCAGGACAACGGGAAATCGTCGTGCGGTCCACCGCGGCGGCCCACCATGTAGTTCTGCGGATCGATGACCAGTAGGGCGGGATGCTCGCCGAGGCCGCCGCGTTGCGCCCAGCGCCCCTTATCAAGGAGGGCCTGATCCTCGTCGGAAAGCTGAAGCACGTCCGGCACAGGGCTTAGCCCGTGCGTTCGCGCAGTTTCGCGACCCGCGCCAGGAGGCGCTCCGAGCGCTCCACGATCGGATAGTCGACGAAGTAGCCGTCAACCTGGATCGACGCCGATCCCTCAGCCTCCGCCGCGCGGAAGGCCTTGATGTACTTCTCCGCCTTGGCGACCTGTTCGTCGCTCGGCGTGAACGTCCGGTTCGACGGCTCTACCTGCTTTGGATGGATGCACAGCTTGCCCTGAAAGCCCATGGACAAGGCCCGCTGCGCCGACGCTTCGAAACTGTCGGGATCGTCGAGATCGATGAACACCGAATCGACGGGTTGTTCGATCCCGGCGGCACGCGATGCCAGCACAATCCGGGCACGGGCATCGAGAAGCTCATTCTCGCCCGCTGTCCAAACCATGTTCATGTCGCCGGTGTAGTCGCCAGCGCCGAAGCACAGGCGCTTGACGCGCGTCCCCGCGGCGGCGATTTCGCCAACGCGCGACACGCCGACCCCGGTCTCGACAATGGGGAGAAGATCGATCGCGCCCGGCTCAAGGCCGCGTTCCTTCTCAAGGTTGGAGATCATCCAGTCAGCTGCAAAGAGGTGCGCAGCGCTTTCGACCTTTGGAAGCATGATGCCGTCGACGCCCTCCCGCACGACCGCATCGATGTCACCGTAGCAGTAGGGGGTGTCGATCGCGTTGACCCGGACGTAGCCGAGGCAGGAACGCGGCGGTCTTGATTGGAGCGCAGCGACGACGACGTCGCGGGTCGCAACTTTCTCGGCAATGGCCACGGCATCTTCAAGGTCGAGCACGATGGCGTCGGCGCCGGCGTCGAAGCACTTCTCGACGCGCCGGGCATGATTGCCCGGCGCGAAGAGGACACTGCGCAAGAGATCCATGGGCGAGGTCAGGTGATGCCCTGCTCCTCACGGCCGCGGACAAGCTGCGACGCAGACACCGCTATGACGAGCGCGGCGCCGTTGAACATGTTCTGAACGAACGTGTCCACCCCTAGGAAGTTGAGGCCGGTAATGCCGGTCACAAGGAAGAACACTGCGATCACTGAGCCGACGGGGTTGAACCGCCCCGGGATGATCGCCGTTGCGCCGAGGAACGCCGCAGCGAATGCCGGGAGCAAGAAGGTCAGGCCGGACAACGGATCGGCGCCACCGGTGGTGCCGCCGTTGATGATCCCGGCAAGCGAGGCAAGGACGGCAGACGAAATCAGCGCGCCTGCGCGTACCCGCGTTACGCTGATGCCGCTCAGCCGCGCAACCTCGCGGCCGCGGCCGACGAAGAGCAAGCGGCGCCCCACGGAAGTGTACTCGAAGACGTACCAAATGATCGCCGCCAGCACGATCGCGTAATAGAACGCCAGCGGAATCTGAAACAGCCGCTTGACGATCACCCACTCGATCAACGTGTTGGACACGCCACTGAGGGTCTGCGAGCCCGAAACCCAAAGGATCAGGCCCTGGATGAACGAAGCGACACCCAGGGTGACAATCAGCGAGTGAATGCGGAAAAACAGGATAAAGAACGCGTTCACGATGCCCACGGCCAGACCCATGCCGATACAGACGAGGAACGCACCCCACAACGGCCAGCCAAGCTTGGCGTTGAGGATGGCGAGCAACATCGCTGAGAATGTCAGGACCGCCGCAACGGAAAGATCGAAATCGCCGGCAGTCAGCGGAATAATGAGGGCGAGCGTCAGCACCAGCAGCACAGCCTGCGAGCCAAAGATGATCGACGAAAACGTCGACCAGGTCAGGAACGAATCCGGCGCGACCTGCGAAAAGAACAGAATCAGCAAGGCCCAGGCGATGAGCAGAGCATAGCGTTCGAGTTCGCGCGTCCAGCGGCTAGCGCTTTTCTTGCTGTCTTCCGCGGCGTTCTCGGTCATGCGTTGGCTCCGGATTCCAGTGTGGTGTCGGCCGAACGCCCGAGGCTCAAGCTGAGCAGGGTTTGTTCAGCGATTCGATCTTTGGTGACATCGCCGCCGCGGAGTTCCTGGACGATCTTGCCGCGGGCGAAGATGAAGACGCGGTCGCAGATCTGCGACAACTGTTCATAGTCGGTGCTGGCGCAAAGTACAGCCGAACCCTTCTTGGTGGCCTGTTCAATGGCGGCGAAAACCTGCTGGCGCGCACCGACATCGACGCCCTGTGTCGGCTCGTCGAGCATGAGCAGTGCCGGATCGGTTTGCAGCCACTTTGCCAGCAAGACCTTCTGCTGGTTGCCGCCGCTAAGCGAAGCAAGCTTCATCAGCGGCGCATTGGGCCGGACGTCGTATTCCTTGCCGAGTTCCTGGGCGCGCGCACGCATGCCGCCCCGGTCCAAGCCGAGCGCGTTCCGCAGTTGCTGCAGCACCGGCAGCGTCATGTTGTCGGTGACGGTAAGTTCGCCCACGCCCGCCGCGCCGAGCCGGTCGGCAGGGAGGAGTGCGATGCTCTTCTCGATCGCCGCACCCGGCGTCATTTCGGTGACGTCGAGGTCATGGCCGCCGAGCGACAATATGCCCGTCGCTGCTCGTCGCGCGCCGAACAGAAGATAGGGAATTTCGTCGAAGCCGGAGCCGATCAGCCCGGTCAGACCGACCACTTCGCCCTTGTGCAGGCCGATGGTCGTGTCCTGCAGGATGCCGCCCGCGAGATTGCGGATCGAGATGTCGGGCGTCTTGGTGGTGAAGTCCTGAGGAACCGCCTGGAACGGTTCGACGCGCCGGCCGATGATCATCGAGATGAACTCATCCTTGGTCGCGCCTTCGGTGACCAGCGTCCCGGCGAGGCGCCCGTCACGCAGCACCGTCGCGCGGTTGGTGATCTCCATCACCTCGTCTACGTCGTGCGACACGAAAATGACACTCGCACCTTCGCGGACGATGCCGCGCACGAGCGTGAAGAGCTGATCCACACCCTCCTTCGGCAGGAAAGGCGTCGGCTCGTCGAGAAAAAGAATCCCAGGTGTGCCGTGTGCCTCGTGTTCTGCACGAATGTCTTCGAACGCGCGGACGATGGCCAAAAGGGCGCGCTCGACCTGCGGCAGGTCCGCCACCGGCGCCTGCGGGTCGAGATCGAGATTGAAACGGGCAAACGTTTCTCGCGCCTTGCGGCGCAACTCAGCCCAGTTGATGAAACCGGTTTGCTGCGTGGCTAGATCGCCGACGACGAAGTTTTCCAGCACGGTCAGGCTGGGCACGAGGCCGAGATGCTGGTGAACAAAGGCGAGGCCGTAGCTGCGGAACTGCCCTGGAGACAGCGGGAGCCCCACGTCCTTGCCATAAATCTGCAGCTGGCCGCCGGAATCCGGATGATGGAATCCGGACAGAATCTTGATCAGCGTCGACTTGCCCGAACCGTTCTGGCCCAGGAGGCCGTGCACTTCGCCCGGCGCCACGCTGAACGTGACGTCCTCAAGCGCACGTTCGCCGCCGAACGTTTTCGAGAGGTGCTGCGCCAACAGCGCAGGGGCGCCGGAATCCGGCGCCCCTTTGCCGTCGGTCATGTCGTTAGGACTCAAAGGCCCCACAACTTGCGGAAGCCGGCAACGTGCACGTCGCCATAGCCGCGGTCGAAATCGGCCGGCGTGCCGGCGTCTTTCGCGTTGCTCGCATCGAACAAGTAGAACGGAACGTTGAGTTCCTTGGGCTCTTCCAGGCCGCACAGGGTCCGCATGTGCGAATCAAGAATGGCGCGAGCGATCCAGCCGAGGCTTTCGCCCACATCCATCTCGACCTGACCCTGCTGGATCATGTCGATGACGAAAGGCGTACCGTTGAAGGTCGCGATCTTGACCGAGTTGGTCTTGCCCGCGATCCGCACGCCCGGAACCACGAAACCCGACATCGAGTCGTAGATCGGGAGAATGTAGTTCACATCCGGGTTGGCAAGGAGCGCCGACTGAACGCTGGGCTGAATCTTGGTTGCCCATTCCGGCACCGGCGCATTGATGTAGGCCTTTTCCTGACAGTCAGGGCAGTTGGCCGCAAGCGTGTCGCGGATACCCTTCACGAACGGCGCCGTCGGAACGATTTCATCAGAACCGATGATGACGACGTTGGCCTTGCCGCCGGTCTGGACGATCGCCCAGTTCGCGAGAATCTGACCGACCTTGTAGAACGACAGCGGAACAAAGCCGTCGAGTTCCGGATGCGGCGTCTGGGTCAGGTCGTAAAAGTGCGAGGTCTTGACCTTGATGCCGGCCCGTTTGGCCGCCTGGATCTGCGGCACGATCACGCCCGGATCGATACCGCCGAGCAGATCGATCAGGTCGAATTTCTCGTTGACCGCGAAGTTCATGCCCTGGACCCACTGGGTCGGCTGAGCCTGGTTTTCCCATTCGACGACCTCAACGCCGACTTCCTTGCCGGCTTCGATCATCGCGAGCGCGATGTTCTTCGTGAACGGGTTGGCGCTCGAGACCGGCATGGTCAGGATCCGCTTCCCGCCGGCGCACGACTTGGCGTCGAAAGCCGGCCCCGGTGCGGAAAACACCGGTTTGGCACGATGCTGCTCGATCATTTTTTTGGCGGCATCCATACCCTGCGCAGACGCAGGGGTCAGGCTGCCGAGCATGGCGGCCGTCGCAGCAACAGCGGCAACGGCGCCGAATAGCAGTTTCCCTTTCACGGGGTCTCCTCCCTCAATAAGGTGATGCCCGATCGCGAGCGACCGGTAAGCCGCTCCTCTGACGGCATGGGCAAAAGTACCTAATGTACGGACCAACAGAAAGGGGGTAGGCGCACGGCGACGTTACCGGCACACAGTGCGAACGGGCGCAAACCAGAAGCACCGGTCTCCAGACAGTTGCCCGCCGATACCCCAAAAAAAGCAGGATATGTAGACATGACCCTGGCTCGTGATGCCCTCGAAGCCTGTCTCGACAACGTCGAACGCCACAACCCGGCGGTAAACGCCTACGTCACCGTCACCGCTGACGCCGCGCGCGAGCAGGCCGACGTGGCAGACAAGGCCGCGGCCGACGGCCGCTGGCTCGGGCTTCTTCACGGGCTGCCGGTCGCGATCAAGGACAATATCGCGACTGCGGGCGTGCGTACCACGAGCGGCTCGCTCCTCTACAAGGATCACGTGCCCAATCACGACGCCGAGGTCATGCGCAAGGTGCGCGCCGCCGGCGCCGTCATGGTCGGGAAGGTCACCATGCACGAACTCGCGTTCGGGGTCCGCTCGAACAACCCGATCATCGGGACCTGCCACAACCCCTGGGACCTCGACCGAATCCCCGGCGGCTCTTCGGGCGGCTCCGGGGCGGCACTGGGCGCGGATATGTGCGTTGCGGCATTGGGGACCGACACGGGTGGTTCGGTGCGGCTGCCGGGCGCAATGAACGGGGTTACCGCGCTGCGCCCGACCCACGGACGAATCTCCAATCACGGCGTCACGCCGATCAGCGTCCGTTTCGACACCGTCGGGCCCATGGCCCGGCGCACAGAGGACGTTGCCCGGCTGTTTGCCGTTATAGCCGGCTACGACCCGAAGGACCCTCTGTCCGTCGATCACCGGCTGGACAACTTCCTACCCACCTTGGACGACGGGATTGCCGGCATGCGGCTCGGCATCCCGCGCAACTTCTTCTTTGACGACCTTCACCCCGACGTCGAACGCGCGGTTCTCGAAGCAGCGAGGGTTTTCGAATCGCTGGGCGCCACGTTGCACGAAGTCACGATCGACGGCGCGGAGACGGCACACCGTTGGGCGGCCACCATGATCTATTCGGACATGTGCGCGCATTTCTCGGACGCCATGGAGAACCAGCCTGACCTCATCACGCCGGCGGTTCTTGAGCGCATGCAGACCGGCCTGCGCCACAAAGGCACTGACTACGCCCGCGGCATGCGGGCTCAGGAAACGTGGAAGCGCACCCTCGCTGAGGTGTTTGAGGACGTCGACGCGATCCTGTCTCCGACCATGCCCGGCGAACCGGCGCCCATCGACGACTCACGCAACCTGCTCGACGCCACGCACGACGCGACCCGATTCACCTACGGCGCCGGTCTTTCGGGAACGCCCGCGATCTCCTTGCCGTGCGGTCTCACCTCCAACAACCTGCCGGTCGGCTTGATGCTCGAAGGTCCCTGGTGGAGCGAGCCCGCCTTGTTACGCGCGGGCGTCGCCTACCAGAAGGTAACGGACTGGCACCTACGCAAGGCGCCCCTGCTCACCGCCTAGGGCTTGAATTCCTCGTGGTGTTCCAGCCACCAGTTCGCGATGTCGATGCGGCGGGCGAACCAGACGTCACCCTTGTCCTGTGCGTATTCGATGAACTCGCGGAGGCCGTCGACCCGGGCCGCCTGACCGATCATGCGAGGGTGTAGGCCGATCGACATCATGCGGGGCCTCTCCGCCCCCTCGTTCCAGTAGGTATCGAAGGCGCGCTTCATGTAGTCGGCGAAGTCGCGCGGTGACGCATAGCCCTGCGCCATCACGAAGCGCGCGTCGTTGTAGGTGAAGGTGTAGGGCACCACGAGGTGGCGCTTCCCCTTCACGTCGACGAAGTAGGGCAGGTCGTCGTTGTAGGCGTCGGCGTCGTAGACGAAGCCGCCCTCTTCCACGAGAAGCTCGCGCGTGTGGACCGAGGGCCCGTAGCGGCAGTACCAGCCGGACGGCCGCTGACCCACCGTTTCCTTGAAGGACTCGATGGCCCATTGGATATGCTTCTTCTCTTCTTCGCGGCTGAGCGTCCAGACTTCTTCCCAGCGCCAGCCGTGGCTACAGGGCTCGTGGCCGGCTTCCTTGAGCCAGTCCGCAACCTCTCGGTTGCGTTCGAGCGCCGTCGCGGCGGCGAAGAAGGTGATCGGCACGTTGTGGCCATCGACAAGACGCTGCACCCGCCAAACACCAGCACGCGAGCCATATTCATAGACGGACTCCGCTGCCAGGTCGCGGTATTGCGGATCCATCACGTAGGGAATCTCAGTCAGGCCGTCGTTCTTCTTGTCGCCAGCTGGGTGCGTGTATTCCGAGCCTTCTTCGTAGTTGAGGACAATTTGCACGGCGACGCGCGCGTTGTTGGGCCACTTCACCTTGGGAACGTGGCGCCCATAGCCCACGTAGTCGCGCCTGGGCCCTGGAACGTCCTGATCGACAAACGGCTGAACCATTTCTTCCTCCCTCCGCGTCTAGACGACGCCCTTCTCTCTCAACTCCCTGATCTCGTCGGCGCTCAACCCCAGCAGCTGGGCAAAGACCTCGTCCGTATGCTGTCCGAGCGACGGTCCGAGCGAATCGATCCCACCCGGCGTCGCGCTCATCCGCGGCACCACATTGGGAACCTTCAATTCGCCGATGCGCTCGTCCTTGACGGTGGCGATGTTGCCGCGGGCAGCGTATTGCGGATCCTCGAATATCTCGTCGATGGCATAGACTGGGCCGCACGGCACCTCGCCCTCGCTGCACTTGGCCAGCACCTCGTCGCGGGTCAACGTCGACGTCCAGTCAGTGACCCATTGATCCACCTCGGCGCGCGCAGCCTCGCGTCTAGCGAGCGTTCCGTACTTGCCCTCGCCCGCCACTTCGTCCTGTCCCATTACCTTGGCAAGCCGGGCGAAAATCTTGTCGTTGGTGCAGGCGATGGCAATCCAACGCTCGTCCTTGGTCGGGTAATGGCTGTGCGGGACGACGTTGACCGTGCCCGGTCCCATGCGCTCGCGGACCCTGCCGAACTTGTCGAAGGCCGGCGCCAGTTCGTCAAGAATGCGGAAGATCGGTTCGTAGAGCCCGACATCGATCATCTGCCCCTCGCCCGTCAGGTCGCGCGCGCGCAGCGCCAGCGTGACGCCGAGCGCGCTGTAGAGCCCGGCCATGTAGTCCGACAGCGTGGCCGATCCGGGGATCACCGGCGGCCGGTCGGGATAGCCTGAGAGATACGAGATGCCGCCAAACGCATTGGCGATCCGGCCGAAGCCGGGTCGCGGGCTATAGGGTCCGGTTTGGCCGTAAGCAGAGATGCGCACCATGATGAGGCGAGGGTTCTCGGCCTTGAGCGTCTCCCAGCCAAGGCCCCATTTCTCCAGCGTGCCGGGTTGGAAGTTCTCCACCAGCACATCCGATTCGCGGACCAGCCGCTTCAGCAGTTCCGCACCCTCGGGCGTACGCAGATCCAGGGTGACCGACTTTTTGTTGCGGCCCTCGCTGAGGAAGACCAGCGTTTCGCCGCAATCGGTCATCGAACCGAACTTTCGCACCGGATCGCCAGACCCAGGCAGTTCGACCTTGATGATCTCGGCGCCGAATTCGGCGAGCTGCGTCGCGCAATAAGGCCCCGCGATGAACATCGCGCAGTCCAGGACGCGGACTCCGTCGAGTGGCCGAACCCGGCCCTTCTCGGTCATGGGTTGAGCACCATCCGACCGAAGAACTTCCGGCTCTCCATCAGTGTGTGCGCTTCGGCAGCATCCTGGAGCGCAAAGCGCTTGTGGATCACTGGCTTTAGCTTGCCTTCAGCCGCGAGGTTCAGCACCTCGGCCGCGATAGCGCGGGTCGAGCGGCCGCAGCCGTGCATCGAGATGTGCTTGCGGAAGAATTCGATCATGTCGACGTCGATCTGTTCACCGGCGTGCGCGCCGACCGTCACCAGTCGCGCGCCAGGTGCCAACGCCACGATGGTTTGTTTGAGGACATCGCCGCCAACCATATCGAGCGCGCAATCGACGCCAATCCCATCGGTGCGCTTAAGCACCTCGGCCCCGACGCTCTTCTTCTTGTTGTAGTTGATCGTGACATCCGCACCCATCTTTCGCGCGCGGGCTAACTTTTGATCCGAGCCGGCCGTGACAATGGTGCGCGCGCCGGCGAGCTTGGCGATCTGCAGGCCGGCCGACCCGACGCCGCTGCCGACCGCATTGATCAACACATTCTCGCCTGCCTGAAGCTTGCCCACCGTGACGAGCGCTTCCCAGGCCGTCGCAAACGGCACATAGGCCGACACGGCCTTGTCGTAATCGAGCTTGTCGGGGATCGGCACGAGGTGATGCGCGCCGACCTTCACGTATTGCGCGTAGGTGCCCCAGGCGGTCGCCCCCAGGATACCGAAGCTGAGGCAGATGTTTTCCTTGCCCGCGACACAGTTCTTGCAGACGCCGCAGTTGAGAATGAAGTGCGGCGCCACGCGATCGCCCTTCTTCCACTGGGTCACGCCATCGCCGACCTTGGCGACCTCACCTGCCGCATCGACGCCCATGATGTGGGGAAAGACACCTTCCATGCCGGAGATGCCATTACGAATGTCGATATCGACGTGATTGACCCCCGCAGCATAGACCCTCACGAGGACTTCGCCTGGGCCCGGCTCCGGCGTCGCGATCGTCTGGTACTTCATCTGCTCCACGCCGCCATTCTTGTGCAGAACGATCGCTTTCATGCTGTCTCCCTCGGATTGCGTTTGTTGTCGCGTGCGCATTTAGCGCGTCCCGCGCTGCTCAGGTCAAGGCATCGCCGAAGGCCGTTCGCACGGCGCAAAGCCCATACCCGGTCTTCCAAAAGAGCCGCGCGCGGCTGCGCTTTCGCGGCACCTGCGCTAGATTCGAACAAGAGATGAAGCTGCGGGAAACCGACCTCTACGCGCCCATCAAGACCTTCCTCGAAGGTCAGGGCTACGCCGTGAAGAGCGAGGTGGAGACTTGCGACGTAGTCGCCGTGCGCGGCGACGAACCGCCGGTGATCGTCGAACTCAAAACAGCGTTCAGCCTGCAGCTTGTCCTTCAGGGAATCCGGCGCCAGGCGATGAGCGATGCGGTGTACCTGGCCTTTCCGCGCCCCGGGGCACGGAGCCGGCGCGACCAGCGCGACATCGTCAAACTGTGCAGAATGCTCGGTCTTGGGCTGATCACGGTCGACGCCAATGCCCAGATCGAGGTTCACCAGGACCCGGGTCCTTATCAGCCACGTCAAAGCAAACCACGGCGGGGCAGACTGCTGCGCGAATTCCACCGTCGAGTCGGCGACCCGAATGTCGGCGGCAGCAGCAGGCAACCGGTCATGAACGCCTATCGCCAAGACGCCGTGCGTTGCGCGCTGTACTTGAGCGAAAGCGGTCCGGCAAAGTTATCCGAGCTCCGTCGCGAGGCCGGCGTCGAGCGGGCCGCTGGAATTCTGCAACGCGACGTCTACGGCTGGTTCGAACGGGTGGCGCGCGGGGTCTATGCGCTTACGCCGGTCGGCCGGCGCTTTCTGGAGAGCCATCCCGACGTCGCCGGGTCGCTCGAGCCGCGCGGCGACGTGGCTACTTCGGCGCCATCCTAATCGCGCCGTCGAGGCGAATCACCTCGCCGTTCATCATCCTGTTGGCCACAATGTGGCCAACCAGGGCGGCAAACTCTTCGGGCTCTCCAAGGCGTTTCGGGAACGGAACGCTCTGGCCTAGGGAGTCCTGAACCTCCTGAGGCAGCCCGCGCAGCATCGGGGTGCCGAAGATTCCGGGCGCGATCGTCATTACGCGAATGCCCTTCGAGGCGAACTCGCGCGCCAAAGGCAACGTCATGGCAGCCACCCCGCCCTTCGACGCGGCATAGGCCGGTTGCCCGATCTGGCCATCAAATGCGGCGACGGACGCGGTATTGACGATGACCCCGCGTTCGCCGTCCTCGAGCGGGTCAAGTTCATACATGGCCGCCGCGGCCAGGCGGACAAGGTTGAAAGTGCCGATGAGATTGATGCGTACGACCTTCTCGAAGTCGGCGAGCGCGAGCGGCCCCTCCCGGCCGACTGCACGGCCCGCGGTGCCGACGCCAGCGCAGTTAATGAGGATGCGTGCGGGCCCATGCGCAGCGGTCGCGGCAACTATGGCAGCCTCCGCCGAAACCGCATCGCCGACGTCACAACCGACAGCCACACCGCCAATTGCAGCGGCGACGTCGGCGGCTGCGGCCTCGTTCAGGTCGAGAACTGCGACCTTTGCGCCGTCTGCCGCGAGCATGCGCGCCGCAGCTGCGCCCAATCCAGAACCGCCGCCGGTGACGATCGCCGCGTGAGACCTGACTTCCATTCTGAATCCCTGCTCTTGTTCAACAAGTACACACGAAGTTCGAGCTAGTGCGCCGTCCAACCGCCGTCCACAAGGAGCGATGACCCCGTCACCATTGCGGAGGCGTCCGAGGCCAGATAGATCGCCGCGCCGACAACATCGTCGACGCTCGCTACTCGGCCCAGCTTGATATTGCCCATGATCCACTTCCTGCGTTCGGGATCATTGAGCGTCTGCCCGCCAAGCGCCGTTTCGACGAACGTGGGGCAGATCGTATTGACACGTATCCCATGCTCGCCGAGCTCCACGGCCATGGCCTTGGTGAAGCCCTCCACAGCGAACTTCGAGGCGCAATAGACCGAGCGCTCGATCCCGCCGACATGCCCCATCTGCGAGGAAACGTTAATCAGAGATCCCGGCTTCCCTGCCTCGACGAGCCCCTTTGCCACAGCCTGCGTCAGGAAAAACGCCCCGCGAAGATTGACTGCCATGATCGAATCGAACTGGTCGCGGGTCACCTCAGTGAGTCGCGCGTGGCGCGCGAGGCCCGCACTATTAATAAGAATGTCGAAAGGGCCGTATTGCGTGACCGCGGCGGCGGCTGCCTCCACATCCGCCACATCCATGACCAGCGCCGAAGCCCGACAGCCATCGGCGGTGCATCGGGTGACAGCTTCCTGCAAACGTTCCGACGAACGCGCCGCGAACGTTACTTCCGCGCCGAAACGAGCGAGAGCGGAGGCGCAGGCCAGTCCGATTCCGGAAGAGGCGCCCGCAACGAGCGCCTTTTTGCCATCGAGGCGAAATGTTGGCGCGGGTTGTCCGCCAGCAGCGTCCGTCACGTTCAATTCTCGATCATGCGTCCATTGACGTTAATACCCATAGTTCTGCCGCGAATACAAAGCAAATACCGCCATCCCCACCGGCGTCGACCCTGCACCCGATTCCTTTCGTACGCCAATGTGTGGTGATAGCCTCCGGCATTCGCTGCACCGAAGAGAGCCGGAGGCGCTTTGTGACAGTTGTCGTGTTGATGGCGGGGGCGAACGTGTGGGGCAGAATGGTCGCCCATGCATTGCGCCCCCTGAATCCCATTGTCATCAACGAAACGGGAACCAAGCGCGCCACCCAGCTTTCGGATTGGCTGGCGCCCGACCGCGGCCCGCCGCTTGGCGAGCACACATCGACACGCAACCTTAGGGCCGACATTCCCTCCTGCGACTTCTTGGTCAACGGCGGTTGCGGCATGATCTTCAAACGCGACCTGCTGGATCATCCCAGGTACGGATTGGTCAATGGGCACCCCGGACTCCTGCCGGCGTATCGCGGACTGGATCCCGTTTGCTGGTCGATCAAGCATGGCGACCCACTGGGCGCGACGGTGCACTTCATGGATGAAGGCATCGATACCGGGCCTATCCTCCTTCGCCGAGAACTTCCGGCAACAGCCTGGTCGGACTGCTGTGATCTCGTTTCGGTCCGCCTTCGCGTCATGCAGCTTGCGGCTGACTTGATCCTCGAGTTCCTCAGCCAACCCGACCGCTATCCGCCCAAGCCCCAGAACCCCGCCGAAGGCAACTACTATGGCGCATTCCCTGAAGACGCCAATCTACAATGGCCAAGGGCGGGAAGCTAACTGGTGCGGGGGCCTTGTGTCCGCCCGCGACGACTCATAGGACCAGCGGTCAGTCCATTTGTGTGACCGCCACAAGACCATTTCGCACGGTTCGATCACCCAAGCCAGGTGACACCTGACATCGTCCAGTCTTGCGCTTCATTTCCCTCGCGCGCGCACAACCTGGTAGCCCGGTCGCCATAGGTAGCGAAGCGGGACGCTGAGCATGTGGACGAGGCGCGTGAAGGGAAACAGGACGAAGATCGTGAGGCCCAGCAGCAGATGCGCCTTGAAGACGGGGTGGACGTCTGCAACGAAGCTCGCGGCTTCGGGATGCAGCGTGAAGATGCCCTGCGCCCAGGACATGAACTTGACCATTTCTTCGCCGTTGAGATGACCCAGTGAAACGCGGATCGACAGCAGGCCAAGGATGAGCTGCGCATAGATCATCAGCAGGATCAGGATGTCCGTCGCTCCCGACGTCTTGCGGATGCGGGAATCGAACAGCCGCCGGTGCAGCAGCATGCCGCCGCCCACCAAGGCCATGAGGCCCGCCACGCCACCAAGTACGACCGCAAGCATTTGCTTCGCGCCATGCGAGATTCCGAGCGCGTCGAATATCCAGATCGGCGTCAGGAGTCCGACCAGATGACCGAAGAAGATCGCTAGAATGCCGACGTGGAAGAGAACAGAGCCCCAGACGAGCTGGCGCCGGCGCAGCAGTTGGCTCGACCCCGAGCGCCACGTGTAGGGCTCGCGGTCATACCTGATGATCGACCCGACCACGAGAACCGCGAGGGCAATGTAGGGATAGATGCCGAACAGAACGAAGTTGCCATAGCTGGACATGTTTCACGCCTCCATCGACCGGGAGCCAACATCCCTATTCGCCGCCCTCACCCGCTGTCGCAGGCGATCGGGACCGCAGGGCTCGGGGGTCCCGCCAAATCTCACCTCTTCCGCCTCCCACGCCGCGTCCAGCGCCGAGAGATCGGCCGGATCGTCGTCGGGTATGGCAAGGAGCGGCTCCACCGCACTCGCCGGCACGGACACGTCCGCGATCTCGCGCAGAGCATCCATGGCGAATGCGTAGTCGCTTTCTTGCCGCTTGAGACGTTCTGCGAGCGCCATCACGATGTGCAGCGCTTCAGCCAAGGTCTCCCGCGCCTCGGCCATGGGCAGTAACGACAGATACTCCAGGAACAGCGGGAGGTAGTCAGGCAGTTCATGCTCCTCGATCGCGAGGCCATGCGCTTCGTAGAGCGCCAGGAGGTCGACCATGGCCGGCCCGCGATCGCGACTGTCGCCGTGTACGTGTTCAAAGAGATGGAGCGACAGCGACCGGGTTTGATCGAACTGGCGCACATAGGCCTCCTGTGCAGCAATCGGGTCCGCCGCAAGCCGCCGAAGGAGCGCGGCAAGCCCATCGACTGTGCTTCGATCCAGGCTGGCGTTGGTCGCGAGTACCGTTTCCATCTCCGCTGCAGCGTCGAGCCAGGTTGTCTCCGGATACGACAGCAGAAGCGAGAGAACCTTGAGTGTCTTGTTCATGTCCGCTCTCCTGCACGTTGACGCCGCGGTTGCCCGAAGAGGCCCGCCGCGGAAGCGCCGTCGGAACACCCGTTTCCGAACGAGAAGCCGCAGCCACCGCGCAGGGCGTAGGCGTCCTCACCTGATTCACGATGACTGGTCGGAATGACGAATCGGTCTTCAAAGTTGGCGATCGCCATCACCTGGTACATCGCCTCAATCTGGGCCGGCGACAGGCCGACCCGTTTGGCGATCTCGGCACGCCCCTCGCCTTCGATCATTTGCGTGCGCATGAAGGCGCGCATCGCCAGCATCCGCTCCAGCCCGCGGACGATCGGTTCGTCCTGGCCCGCCGTCAGCATGTTCGACAGATAGCGCACCGGAATTCTGAGGTCGCGGACATCCGGCATCCCGTCCGTACTGGCGATCATGCCGTTCTCCGCCGCCGACTGGATCGGCGACAGGGGCGGCACGTACCAGACCATCGGCAACGTTCGGTATTCCGGATGCAACGGGAAGGCGACACGCCAGTCGATGGCCATGCGATAGACCGGCGACTTCTTGGCGGCCTCAAGCCATGCATCCGGCACGCCATCACGTCGCGCTTGCGCAATGACCTCGGGGTCTTCCGGATCGAGGAAGACAGAAAGCTGCGCCTCGTAGAGATCCTGCTCGCGCGGCGACGAGGCAACCTCCTCGATGCGGTCCGCGTCATAGAGAATGACGCCGAGATAGCGGATACGTCCCACGCAAGTCTCGGAACAGACCGTCGGCTGGCCGGCCTCGATTCGGGGATAGCAGAAGATGCACTTCTCCGATTTCCCGGAGGACCAGTTGTAGTAGATCTTCTTGTAGGGACATCCGGAGACGCACATGCGCCAGCCGCGGCACTTCTCCTGATCGATGAGAACGATACCGTCTTCTTCTCTCTTGTAGATCGCGCCTGACGGGCACGCCGCCGCGCAGGTCGGATTGAGGCAGTGCTCGCACAGCCGCGGCAGGTACATCATGAAGGTGTTCTCGAACTCGCCGTAGATGTCCTTCTGCACCGCTTCGAAATTCGAGTCGGCCGAACGTTTGGAGAACTCCCCGCCGAGAATCTCTTCCCAGTTTGGGCCCCATTCGATCTTCTCGAGGCGCTCGCCGGTCAGCAGCGAGCGCGGCCGGGCAACGGGCTGCGCCTCGCCCTCCGGTGCGCTTTGCAGGTGCTCGTAGTCGAAGGTGAACGGTTCGTAATAGTCGTCGATCTGCGGCAAGTCCGGGTTGGCGAAGATATTGCTGAGGATTCGCCACTTGGCGCCCATCCGCGGCTGAATCCTGCCACTGGACTTGCGAACCCAGCCGCCATGCCAGCGCTGCTGGTTTTCCCAGTCCTTGGGGTAGCCGATGCCCGGCTTGGTCTCGACGTTGTTGAACGACGCATATTCCATGCCTTCGCGATTGGTCCAGACGTTCTTGCAGGTGACCGAACACGTGTGGCAACCGATGCACTTGTCGAGGTTCAGTACCATTCCGATCTGCGCGCGAACTCTCATCACACTGCCTCCTGCCGGAGCGCCGCAGGGGCGCGGTCGGGCTCGAGCCAATCGACCTTGTCGAGCCTTCGTACGATGACGAACTCGTCGCGGTTCGAGCCAACGGTTCCGTAATAGTTGAAGCCGTAGGATTGCTGGGCGTAGCCGCCGATCATGTGCGTCGGCTTGACGACGGCGCGGGTTACCGAGTTGTGAATTCCCCCACGATGTCCGGTCACCTCGGAGCCCGGAACATTCACGATCTTTTCCTGCGCGTGATACATGAAGATCGTGCCCTCGCGGATACGCTGGGAAACGACGGCTCTGGCGACGAGGGCGCCGTTGGCGTTGTATGCTTCGACCCAGTCGTTGTCCTCGATGCCGACACGCGCTGCATCGCTTTCGGAAATCCAGACGATCGGACCACCACGCGACAGGGTCAGCATCATCAGGTTGTCGGTGTAAGTGGAGTGGATTCCCCACTTCTGATGCGGCGTGATGAAGTTCAGGACAATTTGTGGATTACCGTTCGGCTTGGCGTCGATCACCGGCTTCACCGTCTTGGTATCGATTGGTGGTCGGTAGACGCACAGCGCCTCGCCGAACGCGCGCATCCACAAATGATCCTGGTAGAGCTGCTGCCGGCCGGTGAGCGTCCGCCAGGGGATCAGTTCATGCACGTTGGTATAGCCGGCATTGTAGCAAACCTTCTCGGACTCCAGCCCGGACCAGGTCGGTGAGGAGATAATCTTTCGCGGCTGGGCGACGACATCGCGAAAGCGAATCTTCTCGTCTTCCTTCGGCGCCGCCAGATGGGTGTGGTCGCGGCCCGTCGTCGCCGACAGCGCCTGCCACGCCTTCACGGCGACCTCGCCGTTGGTTTCCGGCGCCAACATGAGGATCACCTCGGCGGCATCGATGTCGCTTTCAATGCGCGCAAGCCCGGTCGCCGGCCCTTCTTCGAGGACCCGCCCGTTCAGGTTCTTCAGGTTTTCGATTTCGTGGGCGGTATTCCAGTTGATGCCCTTGCCGCCGTTGCCAAGCTTTTCCATCAACGGCCCCACTGCGGTGAAGCGGCGGTAAACGTTGGGATAGTCCCGCTCCACCACGGCAATCTGCGGCATTGTTTGGCCGGGAATCGCATCAGCCTCGCCCCGCTTCCAGTCGCGGACATCCAGCGGTTGAGCGATCTCGCCGGGAGTGTCGTGCAGAATCGGCACGAGCACGACATCCTTCTCCTTGCCCAGAACCTCTGGCGCCACCTCCGAGAACGCTTTCGCGATTCCCTTGTAGATGTCCCAGTCCGTCCGCGATTCCCAAACCGGGTCGACCGCGGCCGTCAACGGGTGGATGAACGGGTGCATGTCCGAAGTATTGAGATCGTTCTTCTCGTACCAGGTCGCCGTCGGCAGAACGCTGTCGGAATAGACGCAGGTCGTGGACATGCGGAAGTCGAGCGTCACCAGCAGGTCGAGCTTTTCTTCTGGCGCCTCGTCGTGCCAATTCACTTCCTTCGGCTTGACCCCGTCCGCGCCGAGATCCTTTCCTTGCACCCCGTGCTTCGTGCCCAAGAGATGCTTGAGAAAGTACTCATGCCCCTTGCTCGACGAGCCGAGCAGGTTGGAGCGCCAAACGAACAGGTTGCGTGGCCAATTGCGGGGATCGTCGGGATCCTCGCAGGACATTTTCATCTCGCCCGACTTCAACGCATCGACGAGATAGTCCTTGGGTTCTTTTCCGGCTGCCGCCGCCTTCTCGGCGATCGTGAGCGGATTGGTTTGCAGCTGCGGCGCCGACGGCAGCCAGCCCATGCGCTCGGCGCGCACGTTGTAGTCGATTAGCGCGCCGTCCCACGGACCGCTGGGCGCGGTGGGCGAGATGATCTCGTCGACCGTGAGCGTTTCGTACCGCCACTGATCCGTATGCGCATACCAGAACGAGGTCGAGTTCATCTGGCGCGGCGGCCGCGCCCAGTCGAGGGCGAAGGCAAGCGGCAGCCAACCGGTCTGCGGCCGCAGCTTTTCCTGGCCGACATAGTGCGACCAGCCGCCGCCCGACTGCCCGACACATCCGCACATCACCAGAAAATTGATGATGCCGCGGTAGTTCATGTCCATGTGGTACCAGTGGTTGAGGCCGGCGCCGAGGATCACCATCGACCGCCCCTTCGTCTTTTCGGCGTTGTCGGCGAAGGCACGAGCGACGGCGACGATCTGGTCGCGCGGAACGCCGGTGACGCGTTCGGCCCAGGCCGGCGTATAGGGCACGTCGTCGTCGAAGCTACCGGCGACATGATCGCCGCCGAGACCCCGGTCGAGCCCGTAGTTGGCGACGAACACATCGAAGACGGTCGCCACCAGCGCGTCACCTTCGCGCGTCTTGATCCGCCGCACGGGAACGCGGCGGGTCATGACGCTCGGGTGGTGGCTACCCTCGAAGTAGTCGTGCTCGCGGTTCCCAAAGTAGGGGAATGCGACGTCGACGATCTCGTCGTGATTCTCCTCGAGGAGGAAGCTCATCTCGAGATCAACACTGCGGCCACCGGCTTCTTTGGTCTCGAGATTCCACTTGCCCTTCTCGCCCCACCTAAAGCCGATGGACCCGTGCGGACAGACAATCGACTTCTCTTTGCGGTCGAACGCGAGGGTCTTCCACTCAGGGTTGTTTTCTTCGCCAAGACTGCCGTCGAGGTCCGAAGCCCGGAGGAGACGTTCGGGAATGTAGCTTCCGTCTTTCTTAACCAGCCGGACCAGCATCGGCATATCGGTGTAGCGGCGGCAGTAGTCGTCGAAGTACTCGGCCTGCCGGTCGAGATGGAACTCTCGAAGGAGGACGTGGCCCATCGCCATGGCGAGCGCGGAATCGGTTCCCTGCTTTGGGTGGAGCCACACGTCGGAGAACTTCGCCGCTTCAGAGTAATCCGGCGACACGACGACCGACTTCGCGCCCTTGTAGCGAACCTCGGTATAGAAGTGAGCGTCCGGGGTCCGTGTCTGCGGCACGTTGGAGCCCCACAACATCAGGAACCCGCTGTTGTACCAATCCGCCGATTCGGGCACGTCCGTCTGTTCGCCCCATGTCTGCGGCGATGCCGGGGGCAGATCGCAGTACCAGTCGTAGAACGACATGCACACGCCACCGAGCAGCGACAGGTAGCGCGATCCGGCGGCATAGGAGACCATGGACATCGCCGGGATCGGCGAGAAGCCGATGATCCGGTCCGGACCATAGGTCTTCGCCGTATAGGCATTCGCGGCGGCGATGATTTCGTTGATCTCGTCCCAGCCGGCTCGGACGAAGCCACCAAGGCCGCGCTTGCGGGTGTAGGAAGCCCGCTTGTCCGAATCCTCGACGATCGAGGCCCAGGCAGCGACGGGCGTGCGTACAGCCCGTGCTTCCCGCCACAGCTTGAGAAGCCGCGAGCGCACCAGTGGGTATTTCACGCGGTTTGCCGAGTACATGTACCAGCTGTAGCTCGCCCCTCGCGAGCAACCTCGTGGCTCGTGATTGGGCAGATCCGGACGCGTTCTGGGATAGTCGGTCTGTTGCGTCTCCCACGTGACGATCCCGCCCTTCACGTAGATCTTCCACGAACACGAGCCGGTGCAGTTTGCGCCATGCGTCGAGCGCACGACCTTGTCGTGCTGCCAACGGCTGCGATAGCCATCCTCCCAGCCCCGGTCCTCTCGGGTGGTCACGCCGTGACCACCCGAGAACGTTCCGGCGTTCTTGCGAGAGAAAAAATTCAGACGATCAAGAAGTTGGCTCATGATCAGTTGCCTCCCGCCGAACCACGGCGATGTTCGATGTCATGGAGAAGTCCGCCGCGTCGGGTGTAGACGAACCACGTGAGCACGGCGCAGGTGACGTAGAAGATGAGGAAGCCCCACAATGCGGCCGAGGGACCACCCGTCAGAACGATCGACGAGCCGTAGGACTTCGGGATGAAGAAGGCGCCGTAGGCCGCTATGGCCGACGTGAAGCCGATGATGGCCGCGGCTTCCTTCTCCCCTTGCCGGATACGATCGGTTTCGCCCATCTCGGGCATCAAGCGGTCCACCTCTTTGCGCATGATCACGGGGATCATCTGGAAGGTCGACGCGTTGCCCACGCCCGTCGCGAAGAACAGGATCATGAACATCGCGAAGAAGCCCCAGAACGCACCCGGCTCATCCTTGGTGGCGATGAAGTAGATGACGCCGCCCACCGCCAAGATCATCACCAGGAAGGTCCAGAATGTGACGCGCCCGCCACCCCATCTGTCGGACAACCAGCCGGTTGCCGCCCGGGAAAGTGCGCCAATCAATGGCCCCAGGAAGACGAACTTGAGCGAGTCGACATCAGGGAACTGGGTCTTGGCGAGTAGCGGAAAGCCCGCCGAGTAGCCGATGAACGAGCCGAACGTGCCCGTGTAGAGCCAGCACATGATCCAGTTTTGCGTTCGACTGAAGATGATGGACTGCTCGCGGAACGACGCTTTGGCCGATGCGATGTCGTTTATGCCGAACCAAGCGGCTATCGCCGACAGGATCAGAAACGGCACCCAGATGAAGCCGGCATTTTGCAGCCACAACTTGGTGCCATCGCTGGTGACCTGCGGCGCGCCGCCGATCGCGCCGAACACAGTTGCCGTGATGACGAGCGGCACGACGAACTGCATGACGCTGACGCCCGCGTTGCCGAGACCGGCATTCAGCGCCAGCGCATTGCCCTTCTGCTTCTTCGGGAAGAAGAAGCTGATGTTGGCCATCGAAGAGGCGAAGTTGCCACCGCCGAGTCCACACAACAGCGCCAGGACCAGGAAGATCAGGTACGGCGTGTCCGGGTTCTGCACCGCATAGCCGATGCCGAAGGCCGGCAACAGAAGCGAAGCCGTCGTCATCGTCGTCCACAGCCGCCCGCCGAAGATGGGCACCATGAAGGAGTAGAAGATACGCAGCGTTGCACCAGACAAGCCCGGCAGCGCAGCGAGCCAGAACAGTTGATCCGTTGTGTAGTCGAAGCCGATCGTCGGAAGTTTGGCGACGACCACGCTCCACACCAACCACACCGAAAAGGCGAGCAGGAGATTCGGGATCGAGATCCAAAGGTTCCTTTGAGCGATCCGGCGCCCGGTCTTCTCCCAGAAATCCGGGTCGTCCGGCCGCCAGTCCTCGATCGCGCCGCCCGTCGGCGCGGCCGCCTTCGTTCCTCCAACCTCGAGCTCGTGCATTTCCGGCAGTTGCGGAAGCGTCCCGAGTTCCTTCTCGAGAACGGCCTGTTCCATCCGCCGGATCGCAAAATGCATCCAAGCCAATGAAACGGCAACGATGCCGAACAGCAGCATGAAACAGCTGGTCCACACGCCGGTCAGGTCGTTCATCACGCCAAAGGCGATCGGCAGGATAAAGCCGCCGAGACCGCCGACCATGCCGACGAGGCCGCCGACAGACCCGACGTGATCGGGGTAATAGACCGGGATGTGCTTGTAGACAGCGGCCTTGCCGAGCGACATGAAGAAGCCAAGCACAAAGATCACGATCACGAACGGGACCAGGTTTATCTTGGTCGTGAACGCGATCGGCCCTTCGATGCCGTGGATGATGTAATCGGTGTCCGGATAGGACAGCATGAACACGCAGACGAGCGACACGCCCAATGTCCAGTACATGACCTTGCGCGCACCGTACTTGTCGGACAGGTGCCCGCCGTAGGCGCGAAATAGACTCGCTGGCACCGAGTAGGCTGCAGCCAGCATGCCAGCCGTCTTGATGTCGAGGTCGTAGACCCCGATCAGATAGCGCGGCAACCACAACGCGAGCGCGACGAAGGCGCCGAAGACGAAGAAGTAATAGAGCGAGAAGCGCCAGACCTGCAGCTTCTTCAACGGCTCAAGTTCGGCGTAGGTGCTCCTCGGTTTGCGAGACTCGACCTTGCGTGCATGGGTCGCCGGATCGTCTTTTGACAAGAGGAAGAACAGGACGGCGATAATCGCGAGGACGACTGCGTAGACCTGCGCGGTCTGCTCCCAACCCACTGCGACGAGAAGGAACGGTGCGCCGAAATTGGTGACGGCTGCACCGATGTTGCCGACGCCGAAGATGCCGAGCGCCGTGCCTTGTTTCGATGACTCGTACCACCGCGATACATAGGCGATGCCTACCGCGAACGAACCGCCGGCAACGCCGACGCCGAGCGCCGCCACCAGCAAAAGCGGGTAGCTTGAAACTGTCGACAGCAGAAACGCCGCCAGAGCCGAGAACAGCATGACGAGCGTGAAGACGACGCGACCGCCGTACTGGTCGGTCCAGATGCCCAGAAAGATCCGACTCAGCGATCCGGTCAGGATCGGAGTCGCAACCAGCAGCCCGAATTCCGTGTCGTTGAGACCCAAGTCCTGTTTGATCTTGACGCCAATGATCGAGAACATCGTCCAGACGGCAAAACACGCCGCGAACGAGAACGTGCTGAGGGAAAGCGCCCTGTTTTGTTGGCCTCTGTCGGCAACTGTCGCGTCGGTCATTTTCTTCCTCGCCTTTTTCGAGACATGCAAACGAGTTGAAGCAACGTGATTGAATGCCGGGCGTTGGTGGGCGGGCTTGACCCAGGTCAACGGACGCATCGAATGAGGGAGAAACAAGAGGTCCGATAACGGTTTGCCGACCGCAGGCTTGCAGGTGCGGTGCGATCCGACGACATGCGTCGCGGCGACGCTTGACAAATGTCAATCGGCGTCAACCATGGGCGTGTTACTGGGAGAGGCCATGCGAAACGAAGAACGCCAAAGCGTCAGGGAATTGCCCCTCTTTGCGACTATGGACCAGGCTGCATTCGAGGCACTGACACCGGCATCCTTTCTGCAGCGGTTCCCCGCCGGCGTGACTCTCATCCACGAGGGCGAACCGGCCGATTTCCTGCACATCGTTCTTGAAGGCG
>JAYOEZ010000003.1:0-83571 GCA_038116985.1 Alphaproteobacteria bacterium
ATTCAACGGCCAGTCCCGTGCCCACTCGCCGACCGCATAGCTGAGTGCCGCTGTTGAGGCTGCGAGATATCCGACGAGTACGTAGTCCATGTTGCTGCGGTGGTTCATGACGAAGACCACAGAGGCGTTTTCCGGTACGGCCGAGAGGCCCTCGCGGTCGGCATAGCCAAGGCGTACCCGGTAGAGCGATCGGGCGACCTGCCGAGCGAACCAATAGCCGATGCGGAAGTACGCATAGGCGTTAAAGGACGGCACGATCTCTCGGGCGTAGCGGGCGACCTCGCGGACGATGGCTTCGCGCGGCTTGCCGCTTTCCTCGGCTTCGGCCTCGGCGGCACGGATAACCTCCGGATCGTAGGTCAGCCGATCGATCAACACGGTCCGCCGCGTCAGCCGGAAGGGTTCGATCCGCAACTGGAGGCGCTCGTTTAGTTCGTTGATGACCCTGTTGACCCGTCGGCGCAAGTACCAGCGGACGCTCGGAATGAACAGGCGTTCGAGTGCCGCCCAGGCCGCCAGGATGCCGACGAGCACGATGACCCATAGCGGCATTGGAATGGTTTGCGTCATGGGCCCTCCCCGCAGAGATCATAGCAGTCGCCTCCGGATCGGCAGCATCCGCACATCGGTCCACGGGGTACTAAAATTTGCCGGTTGAGGGCACCGCTCCAGCCCGCTAGAAACCCATGAATTGGAGGCTCTGTATTGAATTTCTCCGGTCGGCGCTTTGACGCATCGAGCCAGCGGATTGCCGTCATAGGGGCCGGAATCGCCGGTTTGGGGTGTGCGTGGCTGCTATCGAAACGTCATGAGGTGACGTTGTTCGAGGCTGAGCCACGTCTCGGTGGTCATAGCCACACGGTCGACGTCGCAATCGACGGCAAGACCATCCCTGTAGATACGGGATTCATCGTCTACAACAACGTGAACTACCCCAACCTGATCGAACTGTTCGATCTGCTCGACGTGCCGACCGAGGCGAGCGATATGTCGTTTTCGGTATCTGTCGATGGTGGCCGTTTCGAGTATGCGAGCACCCTTCCCTGGGGGCCGTTTTGCCAGCCGGGCAACCTGCTGAAACCGAAGTTCTTGCGCATGCTCGCGGACATCGTGCGGTTCTACCGTCACGCGATGCGCAAACAGGCCGAAGGTTTTGCCGAAGACATGTCGTTGCGAGATTTGCTCGACGAAGGCGGATACGGCCATACCTACTGGTACGAACATCTGCTGCCGATGGCTTCTGCGATCTGGTCGACGCCGATCGAGCGGGTGCTCGACTTCGACGCCGCCGAGTTCGTGCGCTTCTACGATGAGCATGGACTGCTTCGATTTCGCGACCGCCCGAAGTGGCGTACGGTGACTGGCGGGAGCCGCGCCTATGTGCGCCGGCTCGCCGACGACTTTGATGGCTCGGTCGTGCTGCAGGCGCCGGTGCGGGCGGTCGAGCGCGGCGCGCAAGGAATACGGGTCCAGACCGAGAAGGGCGAAGGGCTGTTCGATCAGGTCGTCTTTGCGACCCACGCGGACGTCACCGCGGCAATTCTGGGGTCCGGCATGACAGCCGGGGAACGCGCAGCGTTGACGTCCTTCGACTACGCACGCAGCACCGTCGTCCTGCACCGTGACGCGACACATATGCCGCGACGCCGAAGCGCATGGGCGAGCTGGAACTACCATTCGCGGACCGGGATGGAGACGACCCGTGAGGTGCCGGTGACCTATTGGATGAACCGATTGCAGAACATCGATCCCGCGATGCCGCTTTTCGTGTCGCTGAACGCCTGGACGCCGCCACGCGACGACGCTGTGCTGGGAAGCTACGCCTACGAGCACCCGGTCTTTTCAGTGCAGACCACGCGCGCGCAGGCGGCGCTGCAGGCTCAGCAGGGCGAGCGCGGGACATGGTTCTGCGGCGCCTATTGCGGCTTCGGGTTTCACGAAGACGGGTTGAAGTCGGCCATTCGTGTGGCCCGATCGCTCGGGGCTGCAACGCCCTGGTCGGCGGTAGATGCCGAGCCCTACGCGCGAGTGCAGGTCGTCGCCGCGTGATCGCTGAGCCGCAGAGCTGCCTCTATGTTGGCAAGGTGATGCATGCCCGGCTCAAGCCGGTACAGCACAAGTTCACCTATCGCGTTTTCTCGTTGTTCGCAGATCTTGACCGGCTCGCCGAGGAAGCGTCGAGGCTGCGGTTGCTTTCGTTCAACCGGACCGGCGTCTTGAGTTTTCGGGAATCGGATCATGGAGACGGGCGCGGCGATCTTGCGAACTGGGTGCGCGGTCACCTCCGGACCGCGGGCTTCCGGGGCGACGGCCGCATCTTCATCCAGTGCTACCCGCGGCTCTGGGGCTACGTGTTCAATCCGCTCAGCGTCTATTTCTGCTACGACGCAGATGGTCGTCTGGAAGCCATTCTTCATCAGGTGAACAACACGTTTGGCCAGCGGCATTCATACCTGCTCGCCGTGGAGCGGGTTGATGAAACCGCACCCATCCGGCAGTTCTGCCAGAAGAACCTCTATGTTTCGCCGTTCAACGAGATGGACCATCGCTACGATTTCACGGTGCACAACCCGCGCGAGAGCTACGCCATCCACATTCGCGAGAGCGACGCCGATGGCGACGTCCTGGTGGCGACATTCAACGGTCGCCGTCGCCCGCTGTCCGATCGGGCGCTGGCCGCTGCGGTGGCGAGCCACCCCCTGATGACCGCCAAGGTCATTGCGGCGATACACTGGGAGGCCCTGCGCCTGTGGCGCAAGGGCCTGTCCCCGCAGCCGCGTCCGCCCGAGCCGCCGGGGGAGATATCCTATGGGCCTTCGGTTGATACAGGCCCCGCGTTGGGGGACTATGTCCCGACATCCAAAACACACGCGTCGGGGTAATTCCCAGATGAAACAAGACGGGCTTTGCCGATGACCGACACCCGTAGAGCACCGGTTTCCCTGGCCTCAAGCGGCCCGGATCTACGCGAGATACCTTGGCTTTACCGCCAGTTCGTGCGGGGCTTCGATCGCAATTTCAGCGCCGGCACGTTGCACTACGTCCTGCCGAGCGGCCAGCGCGGCACGATCACAGGCGATCTGCCAGGGCCCGAGGCGACCTTGATGCTGCACCGCTGGCGTGCGGTTCGTCGCCTGCTGTTTCGCGGCAGCCTGGGGTTCGCGGAGGCCTACCTCGACCACGATTGGGAGAGCCCTGACCTCGCGACATTCGTCGAACTGGCGGCCTGCAATTCCATCAATCGTCGTGTCGGGACGTTTTGGGAGCGGTTGGTCGAGTTGATGCGCCACGGCCGGCGCAGCAACACGAAAACTGGCAGCCGGCGCAACATCGCGGCGCACTACGACCTCGGCAACGAGTTCTATGCCGAGTGGCTGGATCCCTCGATGACCTACTCGGCGGCTGTGTTTCCCGAAGAGGTTGCGGAACTGGAGCACGCACAGTCGAAGAAATACGCGCGGCTGCTCAATCTGGTCGATGCCAAACCTGGCGACAGGATTCTTGAGATCGGTTGCGGCTGGGGCGGTTTTGCCGAGTTCGCGGCCCGGCAGGGCGTCGCCGTCACCGCGATTACCATTTCACGCGCGCAGTTCGAGTTCGCACGGCAACGGATCGCTGATGCCGGGTTGAGTCACCTCGCCGAGATACGCCTGTGCGACTATCGCGACATCGACGGATCGTTTGACCATGTAGTTTCGATCGAGATGATCGAGGCGGTCGGCGAGTCGTACTGGCCTGTCTATTTCGAGCGGATTGCGCAGTGCTTGCGCAAGGGCGGCCGTGTCGCGATCCAGGCGATCACGACCCGTGACGATCAATTCGAGCGCTACCGTCGCCGCGCCGACTTCATTCAGACCTACATTTTCCCGGGTGGCATGCTGCCATGCCGCAGCGTCTTGCAGGATCAAGCCAACCGCGTCGGCCTCAAATGGATCAGCGACGACGGATTTGCGCCGCACTATGCCATGACGCTCAAGGAATGGCGCCAGCGCTTTCTGGCGTCCTGGCCGCGCATCAGTAAAATGGGCTTTGACGAGCGTTTCCGCCGCCTGTGGGAGTTCTACCTCGCGAGTTGCGAGGGCAGCTTCCGGGCACGCGGGATAGATGTCCTGCAGATCGCGCTGGTGAAGGCCTAGCTCAGGGCCTTGGTGGTCCGGCGAACCATCGCGAAGTAAAGGGCGTAGGGCAGGCAGCGCAGCAACTTCAACTGCCAGGTGAAGCGTTTCGGAAACGTGACCTCGAAGCGCCGGGAGAGCAGGCCTTGATAGAAGCGTTTGGCCGCGAGATCCGACTTCATCAAGAACGGCATCTTGAAGTCGTTCTTGGCAGTCAGCGGTGTTTCGACGAAACCCGGATCGATCAGTTGCAGCTTCACGCCGGCGCGATCGAGATCGAACTTCAGCGCCTCGCACATGTTGATGAGCGCGGCTTTGGTGGCGCCGTAGCCGGCGGCGCTCGGCAGGCCCCGGTACCCTGCGACAGAGGAAACGACGGCGATGTGGCCTGCACCGCGTGCGATCATGTCGGGCATCGCAGCTTCGAGGACGTGGGTTGTGCCCATCAGGTTCACCTCGACGAGTGTGCGAAACTTGTCCACGTCGAAGTTCATGGCGCCGAAGGGCTGGTGCGTGCCGGCGCAAGAGACGCAGAGGTCAACGCGTCCCAAAGCCGTGACTGCAGCCTGGTAGGCCGCTTTCGTGGCCGCCCGGTCAGTCACATCGAGCGGTATCGTGGTGACGTGCCCGGCCAGACCGTGGGCCTCGGCGACAAGAGATTCGAGGGATTCGGCGTTGCGCGCGCTGACGACGACGTCCACACCGCGGCGAGCCATCTCGAGGACGAGATCCCGCCCGATTCCGGTACTTCCGCCGACGACCCAAGCCTTGTCGAACGTCCTTTCAGTCATACATGCCTCACGTGGATTTTGACGGTCCGCAACCTCGATCGGCACCGTCTCGCGCTATGATGGAGCGATGATGATGCACAATTCGCTGTCTGTGTCGCTGAGAACCTGGCTTTGCGCCTTTGCCTTCGTGGTCGCGCTGGCGCCGGTTCTGACGACCGATGTCCTTGCCGAAACAAGCGGCGAACCCTACGCCGGCAAACTCGCTTTCGATGTCCTTCGCGGCGGCAAGCAGATCGGGCGCCACGAGATCACCTTTACCGAGATCGGCGACGAAACCCATGTTTCGATCGACATCGAACTGGTGGTCAAGATCGGTTTTCTGACGGTGTTCCGATACGAGCACCAGAACCGCGAGGTGTGGCGTAACGGTCGCGTGGTGTCGGTGATGACGGACACCAACGACGACGGCAAGCCTTTTGAACTGCGCGCCATTCAGGGGAGTGAAGGATTGCACGTCAAGACGCTGAGCGACGAGGCCGTTGTGCCGAGTTCGGCGATCCCGACGAGTTATTGGAACCCCGAAATCTTGCGCAACAGGCAGTGGCTCGACACGCAGCGGGGCGTGATGCTCGACATCGAGGTGGGGAATGTCGGCATCGAGCCCGTCGAACTGGCGGACGGCCGGACGATCGAAGCCGAACGCTTCGAGGTAACGGGCGATCTGAACATTTCCGTCTGGTACACGCCGCAGGGCGAGTGGGTGAAGCTCGCGTTTCCGGCGCGAGGCAGCGACATAGAGTACGTGCTGACCGAGGGCTATACCGGCACGCGCCTGTCTCTCGCCCAATGAGCGATATCGCTGCGAGGGCTGCGGCCTACGCCGACTACTTCGAGCGTGTCTCACTCGAAAACCTCGACGAACTCAACGACATCTGCGCCGAAAACGTTCGCTTTCGCGATCCCTTCAACGACGTGACCGGGCGCGACAAGATGATCCGCATCTTCGCCAAGATGTATGAGGACGTCGATGCCCCGACATTCGAGGTAATCGACCACGCCATTTCCGGTCAGCGCAGCTACATTCGCTGGATCTTTCGCTTCAGGAACAAGAAGACGCGCAGGCCGTTCGAGATCGACGGCATGACCGAGGTCCACTACGACGAGGCTGGCCGGGTGACCGGTCACTTCGACCACTGGGACGTTGCGTCCCAGCTCTACGAGCACGTGCCATTGCTCGGTGGCTTGCTGCGCATCATCAAGCGTCGGCTGGCGCTCGAACCCGGCTAGGCTGCCGCAGCCGCGAGCCGCTTGTCGCGCTTCGCGATCAGGCGCCGAATCTGGGCCTGTTTATTCGACGTGATCGGGAAGCCCCACATCAAAGCGATCGCTGCCAGCTTGAAGACGATCGGCACTATCGCATAGAGGATTGCCAGTGTCAGAAGGGCGAACGCCGTGTTATCGCCGACCACACGGGCGAAGCCGACAAGTTCCAGCACCGGGAATGCGATGCCTGCAGCCAAAGCCAGCGATAGCTTCAGAGCGATCGACCAGATTGCGAAGAAGATGCCTGTTCGCTTTTCGTGATGGCGCAATTCGTCGAGGTCGACAACGTCGGCTTGCATGGCAGGCGGAAGCACGAGGTCCGCGCCGAGGCCAAAGCCCGTAAAGATCGAGATTACGAGGAGCCACCAAGCATCGCCCTCGCCCAGGAATGGTACCCACATGAAGAAGGCGCAGACCAGTACCATGGCGCCGGCCCAGACGCGGTGCTTGCCATAGCGCTTGGTCATGACCAGCCAGAACGGGACGCTGAGCAGCGCCAGCGAGAAGTACACGCCCAGAATCCAGCTGATCATCGTGTCTTCGGCGCGCAGCTTGTGCTCGACGAACAGCAGAAACAGAGTGATCGGAAAGCCGTTGGCCATGTTGTTGAGGAAGAACGCGGTCAGCAGCCGCTGGAACGGCTTGTTGCCCTTCAGGACAGCCACCGCGCGCGCCACGGTCAATCGGCGTTCGAGTTCACGGGGCCGGTCCGGCACGAGCGCGACGGCGATGGCGACACAGACCGGCAGGGCGACCACCACAATTAGCGCAGTGGCGCGTAGCGCCTCGGCGCGGTCGGCCTGCAGGACAGCTGCCAGAATCGCCGCGGTAATGCCGCCCACCAGGACAAAGATCTCGCGCGATGAGGTGACCCTGGCGCGTTCGTGGTAGTGCCCTGAGATCTCGGCGCCCCAGGCGTTGTAGGGGATCAGAATCATGGTGCCGCCGAGATAGAGCGCGATCGTCCAGCCCAGCATGTAGCCCCAACTCGGATTTTCGCCGGGCACGAGGAGGAACCAGGCGCTGATCATCGCGATCGGGGTGCCTGCGACGATCCAAGGTCGGCGCCGCCCCCAAGGGGTATTGATGTGATCGCTGAGGATGCCGACGAGTGGGTCGGAGACGGCATCCCAGATTCGCGAGCCCAACAGAATCGCGCCGACGATGCCCAACCCCATGCCCAGATCCTGGGCGTAGAACGTCGGCAGCAGGACGAATAGCGGGAAAGTCAGGATCGTCGACGGCAGGCTCGGCAATCCATAGGCCGCGAGTGTGCTGAGCCGCAGCGGCGCGTCGTCATGGTGGGTCATCCCGTGTCTCTACCCAGGGCAGGCAGCGGCGGTTTCAATCATTCGTCCGACAGTACTTCGAAGACCTCAAGGAAGTAGCCATCGGGATCGCGCGCCATCATTACGCGTGCCAGGACGAGATTGCCCTCAGCGTCGCCGAGATTCCGACCCCCCGCCGGGGGCATGATCACGGTTCCGCCCAGCCGGTCGATTGCCGCTGCGGTCGTATCGGCATTGTCCGACTCCAGCACTAGGGCGACGTCACCCAGGCCAAGGCGCTGGGTAGTATCCCGATTCGGGAGGGGCGGGTCGCCGACCTCCATCAGGCCGATCATGCCCGCCAAAGGGTCTCTGCCACGCAACACGACCAACCGCAGAACGCCGTGGCCGCCGGCGTCCCCGACGGGAAAAGAGGGCACTGCCGTCAAAGGCACGTTCATGTCCGCGTACACGGAAAGGCCGAATGCGCCCGCGTAAAAGTCGATACTGCGTTTCATATCGCGAACGAAAAGACTCGCCCGCCTGAGAATGCTCTTGTTTTCTGCTACCACTGACATCCGCCTGAGCGCTGAACACCAGTGACCCTAGCGGACACCGCTTCAGGAGATAAGGGGCTCGACACATGGGAATTCCCGCCGACATCGCCGAACGGCTGCGCGCCATGGGACATGTCTTCAATCCCGAGGTGGTGGCCGAGACCTACGCGCTCTACAACCCGCTGATCGCCAAGGCGCCGCGGGACGGCATTGCTGTTGAGCGCGACGTCAGTTACGGGCCGCACGCCCGCCACGTTCTCGACATTCACGTTCCTGAACAGCGGCCTGACGGCGCCATGCCGGTTGTGGTCTTCATCCACGGCGGCGGGTTTGTTCGAGGGCACAAGAACTACGATCCCGAGCAGCCGGACATGGCGTACGCCAACATAGCCAACTACTTTGCGCGCCATGGCATGGTCGGCGTCAATGCGACGTATCGGCTGGCGCCGGAGTACCAGTGGCCGGCGGGCGTCGAGGACGTCGGCGCGATGGTCTGGTGGCTGCGCGACAACATTGCCGGCTTCGGCGGAGATCCGGATCAGATATTCCTGTTCGGACAGTCGGCGGGCGCCGTTCATGCGGCTTCGTACCTGTTTCTTCCGAAGCTCCATTGCGCACCCGGGTCCGGCGTCGCCGGGGCGGCCTTGTTTTCAGGCGTGTATGACGTTGCCGGCATGCCAGGCGATACGGCCAAGGCCTATTACGGTGACGATCCAATGGAGTACGCCGCTCGATCACCTATCAACGGCGTCGAGAACAGTGCGGTACCCCTGTTCATCGTGATCGCGGAGTACGATCCGCCCATGATGGAACTGCAGGGGATCGACCTGCTGCAGAGGGTCGCCCGACGAGATGGTCACAGCCCGCGTTTCGCCCGCCTAAAGGGCCACAATCACCTTTCAGAGGCGCTGCATCTCAACACCGGAGAAGAATCGGTGGGACCGGAGTTGCTCGACTTTGTGCGTACGCGACGCTAGCGCTTGATTGGCGTGCCGGCGGTGTCGGCGTCGTCGAGGTCGGCACCGGTCAGGTCGGCGTCTTCGATTTGCGCGTTGCTCAGATTGGCCCTGCGGAGATCACTGCCACGAAGGTTGGCGCCCGACAGGTTGGTATCCGCAAGGTCGCTGCTCACCAACTTGGCATCGGACAGATTGGCGCCCGACAGGTCGGCGCCGCGCAGAATGGCGTGGTCGGCAATGACCCCATGCAGATCGCCTGCGGCGATGCGCGCCTTGCGAAGCGAGGCCCCGGACATGGCGCTTTGACGCAAGGAGATGCCGGCCATGTCCGCAGTCTTGGTTTCGCCGGTTCCCTTGCCGCTCGGATTGCGAATCGTCGCTGGATCGAAGCTAGCGTCCTCGAGTCGCGCATGACGGATGGTCGCTTTCTTGAGGGACGCGCCCGCCAGATCGACGCGCCGCAGATCGGCCTCGTCCAGCGAAGCGCCGTCGAGTTCCGCCAGCACCATCAGCGCACCGACGAGTTGGGCGCCGTTGAGCTTGGCGCCGCGCAGATCGGCGCCGCTGAGGTATGCGCCGCGCAGGTCGATGCCGGTCAGGTCGCGCCCTGCCATGTTGGCGCGCTCGCCGGCGGAGCCAAAAGAGTCCACCCACAGCGCATGCTGACGCAGTGTTTCCTGAATCTCCGAAGGAAGCGCCGCAGACTCCAAGTTGATCGTCGCGCCTTCCAACACTGCGTTCTTGAAGGAGGCGTCCTAAAGGACCGCGCCGCGCAGGTTCGCATTGGTGATGTCTGCATCGTCGAAAGACGCTTTGGACAGGTCGGTCCCTCGGAGGTCAGCGCTCGCCATCTGCGCCCGATCAAAGGCTGCGCCTTTCATTATCGCGCCCTGCATGGATGCGACCTTTGTTTTGTTTTCGGCGGGCGCCGGTCGCAGGTCCGCGCCGGTGAAGTCGGCTTCGCTCAGTTTGGCATTGGCGAGGTTGGCACCCCGCAGGTTGGCCTCGGCGAAGTTGGCCTGGTCAGCGTCCGCCGACTCAAAACTGCACAACGACAGCGCCGCCCGACCGAAATCCGTTCCGGTCAGCACACAGCGCGAAAAATCTGTGCCGGTCAGCACCGATTCGCGAAGGTTCAAACCCGGCAGGCGCAGGCCGGAAAGACTCTCCGATTCGATCCGCGCGCGCTGACCATTCGGCTCCCGCCGTGTAAAACGCTCATGGGCGCGGAGAATCTCCACGAACTCTTGTGCAGTCAGCATCCCGACACCCGACTGCAGACAACACTAGACATCACCACCAACTGTACTTGTTCCGTGTTCAAGCAAGTAAAACATGGTCCGTGACTGCGAGAAATGCCAGCGTTACTAACATCGGGTATGGTTAAAATTTGAACTAACGTGTTTTGATTTGAGGCAACAGCGTTAAGCTTTGCACCGTTAACCAACAAGAGGCGCGTAACAGGTGACGTACGCACAGCCCCCCAAAGGGGATTACATAGTCGAGGCGGGCTGGGTTCTTGCACTCGAGCATGGCGAACCTAGTCTCATTGAGCGAGGCAGGCTTCGCGTCGAGGGCGACCGGGTCCATGCGGTCGGCTGTGATATTCCGGCGAACGGCCTTCCTGAGATTTCGATGCCGGGGCACCTTCTGCTTCCGGGTCTCATTAGCGGACATACCCATGTGGCGAGCGCCACCCCGACGCGCGGCATCATCGAGGGGGGCCGCTCTTATTCCCGTCCGATCAAGCTTATCGACCAACTAGACGATGATGAGCTGGATGCGCTTACTGCGTTCAACCTCGCCGAAATACTCAAGGCAGGCTGTACGACCCAAGTGGAAATGAGTCTCAGCCTGCGCCAGGCGGAATCCTACGCGCGGGTCGCAGGTCCCTGGGGTGCGCGAGGCTATGTCGGCGGCATGATCCCGGGAACGTCACGTCTCAACCCGATCTGGTTTCGCCAGGAGGACTCCGCGTTGTTCGATTCCGAGTCGGGGACACTCGAGGAGATCGAGGCCAACCTCGATTTCGGGCGGCGCATCGCTGGCTCGTTCGACGGGCGCATGATGGCAATGATGGCGCCGCACGGAACCGATACGCATACAGGCGAGACGATGAAAGCCATTGTTGGTGCCGCAAGGGAACTCGAGACCGGTGTGCATATCCACCTATCCCAGCGCGCTGCAGAAACGGATGCCGTGAGGCGCCTGCACGGTGGTCTGTCACCGACACAGTGGCTCGAGTCTCTCGGCGCACTGGACGGCCCTTTCTTCGGTGCGCACATGATGGCGCTCGACTGGTCGACGGATCCCGACATCTTGAAACGGAACGGTGCGATCTACGCGCACTGTCCCTCTGCAGGTGGTGCCGGCGGCGCGACCCAACCTTATCCCGAAGCGCTTGCAGCGGGGATCGCGACGAATGTCGCCATCGATACTCACTCCAACGATCTGTTGGAAAATGTGAAGTTGGCTGTCCTCCTCGGGAAGGCGCGCGCGAAGCTTCAGATTGCTCACGGCGTGACGGCGCGGGCGCCTACGATTCGCGACGCGGTCGACGGCGCGACGATCGTAGCGGCAGATGGTCTGCGGCGCACCGATCTCGGGCGACTCGCGCCTGGGGCCAAGGCCGACTTTGTCGCGATCGATGTCTCGAATTGGCTTGTCGGCGCCGGTGCGGCGCCACTCGAGCCACTGAACAACCTGCTCTACGCAAACGGCACCGCTGTCTCGCACGTCGCCATTGATGGACGCTTTGTAGTCTTCGACGGTCGCCTTCAGTGCGCCGATGAGGAGGAGGTCTTTGCGCGCGGCGCGGCGGTCAACCGCAAGATCTGGCGTCAGCTTGCAGACGAAGACTGGTTTGAGGGGGTGAGCTAGTGGAGCGGATCAGGGACGTAGTTGCCGAGCATATGGCGCGAAGCGACAGCGGCTGGTCCATCGGCGCCTTCGGAGCCATCGCGGAGTTCATGCGCGACCCTGGCGAGCCGTTGCTGTCAGTGGGCGACGGCGAAGTGGCGACGAGCCGGGGCGCGATGCGCATTCGCCTAACGCCCGAGACTTTGGCCATGGCCTACGAGACCGTGAGTGCCCGTCCGGAGCGCTGGCTGCACGGGGTTGCATTTTGCCTGGATGATGCGCGCGCCCGCATGACGGGGCGCACGGTCTTCACTGAGCTCGGGCCAGACCGGCAGGCAATTCTGGAAGCCGACCGCACGGGAATCCTGTTTGACATCGGCGCCGGTGCCGACAACGTGGATGCTTGCGTACGGGCTCATGATCCTGACGTGGTCGCTGAACTTCGCTCGCTGGAAGGTGTGCGCGTGATAGAGGATTCCGACGCCATGGCACGGCTTGTTGCGACCAACCCGCATCGCGTCTTCGAATCTCGGCTTGGACGCATCGAAGTGCGCCAACGCATCGGGTCGCACGATGCAGATCCGCCGACGCCGGAAGGGCCGCATACGCACGTGCTTCCCAAGGTGCTCGCCAAGGGACGCACGCATTCGGCCAACCTGCCGCTGCCGACGGGCCTTGTGCCGTGTCTCAACCTCTATCCCGCCAACCCGACTTTTGATGCGCTTGGACGTCCGAGGTCGTTCGATCACGCCGCGCATGAACGCTTTCAGGCGCTCCTCGAGGTTTGGGGCGACCGCGAATGCTATCGCCTGAAGGCGCGACTGGCCGCTGCAGTGAAGGCTGGCGAACCGCCGAGTTCCTTCCGTCCGGACGGGCGCTATGCACGGGCCGCGGCACGTGTTGCGCTGCGACAATATCCCCATGTGGCGGATGATGCGGGAAGTCTTGCAGCCTGGCGGGAAATCCACGATCCGCCGCGATTTGAGCCCGAAGACCACCACCCGGATCACTAGTTCCGTCCCCGACCTTGACTCTGTGGCCGTCGGCAGTGCCACAATGGCGGCGACGGTTCCCCGCAAGGGGTGAAAAGGGAACACGGTGAGGCGCGAGCCGAAGCCGTGGCTGCCCCCGCAACTGTAATCGGCGAGTGTGTGCCACTTGTGCCACTGGGTTATCCCGGGAAGGCCGGCATAGCGCAAAGACCCGTAAGCCAGGAGACCTGCCGTCGCCGTCACCCAACCGTCGGTCGGGGCGCCCGGTGGTGCGGATTTCCGTAGCGGTGACGACGGTCTTGTACGTCGCAGCTAGCGGGTCCGCGTGTGATGGAATCGTTTTCCCTTCTCGTGATCTCCGATTCAGAGCTTTCGGTGTCGTGTTGGCGCCGAAGTTTCAGTGCTGCGGGCGTGCGTCGTTCTCACAGCCTTCGGAGACAGCAATGATGAGAAAGAACGCAATTGTGGCGGCAGGCCTGGTTGGTCTTGCTGCTGTGTCGGCCACCAGCCCGGTTTACGGTCAGGCCCTCCTGCCAGAGACCGTGGTCAGCGCGACGCGCATTCCGGTGCCGGCCGAGCGGGTCGGCGGGTCGGTGACCGTGATCGATGAGGAGGATCTGTCGCGCAAGCAGCGACGAACGCTGTCCGACGCCCTGCTCGATGTTCCGGGTACCCGAGCGGTTCAGCTCGGTGGACCCGGCCGCCAGTCGTCGTTCTTCATTCGTGGCGCGAACTCGAACCACGTTCTTGTTCTACTCGATGGAATCGAGATAGGCGATCCAAGCGCGCCTGCCGGCGCCTATGACTTCGGCAACCTTTTCCTCGGCGGCGCCGGCAGAATCGAGGTGCTGCGCGGCGCGCCCGCCTCAACCTACGGGTCCGACGCAATCGGCGGTGCCGTCAATATCGTCACGGCGCCAGCGATCGCCGACAGTACCTCGGTGCAACTTGAGGGCGGCTCCTTCGGGACGCTGAGCCAGGCTGCACGCGCCAGCCGAGTAACGGGCGAGTGGTCGATCGCGACGTCGTTCGCCCATGCCAAGAGCGGCGGCGAACCGGTCACGGGGCAACGCTTCACGCCGGCCAACGGTACGAACGAGGAAGATGGATACGAGAATTTCTCCGGATCCTTCGTGCTTGACGGGACGGTCGCCTCGAATGTCGATTTCCGGCTTATTGCCCACGCATTTCAAACGGATGTTGAGCTCGATCCGACGGCGCAAGACCCGGACTCGAACTCCGAAACCAAGCAGTACTTCCTTCGTGTACAAGGAGCACGGCCGTTCTATCAGGAGCAGTGGGTCCCGACGTTCGGCCTGAACGTCACCCACGTCCGGCGTGAATTCTTCAACGATCCGGATTCCTTGGCGAACACCTTCCAGCGGAACCAAAACACCGGGCGGCGCGTGAAGGTCGACTGGCGGAACGACGTCTTCGTTTTCCCCGATCACCAGATCATGGTTGGCTTCGAGTACGAGCACGAGAAGTTCGAGAACACGCAGTTCGCCAACTTCAGTGGCTTCGTCGTCTCAGGCAATTCCGGTGAGACATCGTCTTCGCGGACGATCTACGTACAGGACACCTATGCCTGGAGTGATCGGGCGTTCGTTACCGCCGACGTCCGCTACGACGACAACACCCGTTTCTCGGGGAAAACGACATACCGCATAAGTCCGGTGCTGCTGCTGCCCGACCGCGGCATGAGGCTGCGCGGTGCGCTGGGAACCGGTTTCCGGACACCGGCGCTTTTCGAACTGTTCGGCAGCACCAACAGCTTCAACGGGAACCGCAATCTCGTACCTGAGGAAAGCACGAACTGGGAGTTCGGCGTCGACAAGTCGTTCCTGTCCGGACGGCTCGACACGGGGCTCACCTACTTCTCGAATCGCATCGAGAACATCATCGTCTCGTCGGGCAATCCGTCGACGCCGAGCAACGTCCGCGAAGCTGACATCAACGGCGTGGAGGCGACGCTATCGTTCGCGGCTTCTTCCTCAGTCCGTGTTGAGGGTGGCTACACGTTCACGGCTGCGGAGAATGCCGATACGGGCCAGGTGTTTCAGCGTCGCCCGAAGCATCAGGCAGATATCGACCTGCGCTGGCAAGCGCGTCGCGACGCATCGCTGAGTGCGCTTATAGGGTACGTCGGCGAAACGCGTGACGCGGGGTTCAACGGCGGGACCGTCTATCGTGGCGGATACGCGGTGTTCGACCTGCGCGGCGATTGGCAGGTGCGCGAGGACATCCTTGCCTTCGCGCGAATCGACAACCTATTCGATAACGACTACGAGGTCGCGGATGGGTTTCGGGGGCCAAGCCGGGGTATCTTCGTTGGGTTAAGCGCGAGGTTCTGATCTTGTTCGAGCGGCGCCATCGCGGGTTCCTGATTGCCGTGTCCGTACTCGTGTTGGCGCCGCTCGGCTTGGCGCACGCGTCCGCCGATCGCGTGGTCTCCATCAACCTTTGTGCTGATCAATTCCTTGCGCTCCTGATCCATCCCGGACAGCTCGTGTCCGTGACTCACCTGGCGGGCGTGCCGGAACAGTCGTTCGTGCACGACAGGATCGACGGCCTCTATATCAACAAGGGGCGGGCGGAAGAGATTCTCGCGCTCGACCCGGATCTGGTGGTCGCCGGGCTCCATGCGGCGCGCCCCGCCGTGTCAATGCTTCAGAAGCTTGGTGTTGAGGTCATGGATCTGCCGATCCCGAATTCGTTTGCCGATATTCGGGCGCAGACCATGCTGCTGGCACAAAGGCTGGGTGTGGAAGGCAAGGGGCGCGCGCTTCTCAATGAGATGGATGCGCGCCTTGCGGCGGTGCGGCACCGGCCGCCGAGCCGACGCAGGGCGCTGGTTCTTGGCGCCAACGGATTCACCAACGGTACTGGAACCCTGATCGACGAAGTGCTCAAGGGGGCTGGGCTGCGCAACGTCGCGGTGGAAGACCTGAAAATCCGAGGTTTCGGGCAGGTGGGGCTGGAAGACATTCTAAGCGCCGATCCAGATCTGATTGTCGTGAATCAGTCGACAAATGAGGCACCGTCTCTGGCGGGGGCCTTTCTGCAGCACCCGGCGCTCGCGCGCTTCGCCGATCGAACGGTTACCGTCGATCCTAGCCTGTGGACTTGCGGCGGACCGTTTACCGCCCGCATGGTCGAGTATCTGAACGGTGCCGCACAATGACCTCAGTATCTCCCGTGCCGCGGCGCACAGGCGCGAAGCCCTGGGCAGCATGGTTGTCGGCCGGACTTGCGGTCTTGCTACTGGTTCTGCTGGTCGTTTCGGTGGCCGTCGGTACGGTGCCACTGGTGCTCATCGATGCCGTCCGCGAGGCGTTGCGTGGTGATGCGACGACCGCGGCGCTAATACTTGGCGAGATCCGTTTGCCTCGGGCGGTCCTCGCCGCGCTTGTCGGCGCGACTCTCGGTCTTGCGGGCGCATCCATGCAAGGGTTGCTGCGCAATCCGCTGGCGGAGCCGGGCATTCTGGGCGTCTCGGCGACGGCCGCTTTAGGTGCGGTTCTGGTCCTGTATTTCGGTCTGTCCCAGATGTTCGCAATGGCTCTGCCGCTGGGCGGTATGCTCGGGGCGCTCGTCGCGGTGATGGTTACCTATGGGTTGGCCGGTCGTGATTCGAGCGTGCTGACGCTGATCTTGGCGGGAGTAGCAATCAATGCATTCGCCGGCGCCCTCACGTCGCTCGCTCTGAATCTTGCGCCCAGCCCCTACGCCGCCCTTGAGATCGTTTTTTGGCTTCTCGGATCGGTTGCCGACCGATCGTACGATCATGTCGCGCTCGCGTTGCCGTTCATGGTTGTGGGCTGGCTCATGATGGCCGGAACCGGTCGTGCACTCAACGCTCTCTCCCTCGGTGAGGACGTGGCGAAGTCCCTCGGCATCAACCTGCCCATGGCGCGTTTCCGCATCATCGTGGGGACGGCCTTAGCGGTCGGCGCCGCCGTTTCGGTGACGGGCACAATCGGGTTTGTAGGTCTTGTCGTGCCACACCTCCTGCGCCCACTTGTCGGCTACGAGCCGGGACGCCTGATGATCCCGAGCGCGTTCGGTGGCGCTGCGCTGGTCGTCGCGGCGGACATCGTAACGCGACTCGTCCCGGCTAGCAGCGAGCTCAAGCTCGGGGTGGTTACGGCCATCGTCGGTGCGCCCTTCTTCCTCTACTTGATCATTCACACACGGCGGTTGATGCGATGACCGCCATCGAAACGCAAGACCTGACGGTGTCGCTCGGTTCACGCATCGTGCTGCGCGGGGTGTCGCTGGCCGTCGAGCGGGGCACGATGGTCGGGCTGATCGGCCCCAACGGCGCCGGCAAGACGACGATGCTTCGCGCGCTGGCTGGCGTGCAGCCGGTTGAGAGCGGGCAAGTTCTGGTGGGCGGTACGGCTGTCGAAGTGATGAGCCGCGCCGCGCGCGCGCGGGCAGTCTCCTATCTGCCCCAAGGCGCGAACGTTCATTGGCCGCTCGCCGCGGAGCGTGTGGTGGCACTTGGCCGTTTGCTACACCTGCATGCCTGGGGCCGCTACGGAACGGACGATCATGATGCCGTCCGCCGCGTCTTGGACGATGTCGATGCAGTGAGGTTCGCGGAGCGTCCGGTGACGTCGCTGTCGACGGGCGAACGTGCGCGTGTCTTACTGGCGCGCGCGCTCGCAGGCGATCCACAAGTCTTGCTTGCTGACGAACCGGTGGCAGCGCTCGATCCGAGCCACCAGCTTGACGTCCTTGATCTCCTGCGGCGCAGGTGCGCCGACGGCCTCAGCGTTCTAGTGGTGTTGCACGATCTCACCCTTGCGGCGCGCTATTGCGACGCGTTGGTGCTCCTGGTTGACGGCGCGGCGCGCCACCACGGAGCGCCGGGTGCGGTTCTGACGACCGACATCCTCCGCGACGCCTATGGCATTGAGGGGTCGTTGAAGGTGACCGAAGGCGTGCCGTATGTAATAGCGCGCAAGACAATCACGCGCGGCGGCGGCGAGCCAGTGCGATGAAACCGCTTGTTGCCGCCCTCGGCGCCTCACTCACGATTCACGCCGTGGCTGCGTGGTTCGTGCTGGCCGGGTGGCCGTTGCCGCCGCCGAATGAGGTGCCGCAGGTGTTTGTCGCCGAGGTCATCTTTGCGGAGATGGCGCCCGAAGGGCCATCGAAGTCTCAGAGAAGTCAGCGCTCGGTAGTGGCCAAGGCTGACGAGGCTCCCTTCTCCGAGCCTGTGTCGCTCATGGGGAGTATCGCGCAGAATCCGGTTTCATCCGCGCCCAAGGCGAGCGACAGGATTCCGGCATTACCAGCGGTAGAGGAAGTCATTGAGCCGGTCATCACGACGGCGGGTACATCGACGGTTGAGCCCGCTGTGTCGGGCGCTCCGATTGAGATGGCAAAGGCCGTACCCGAGCCGCCATTGCCGTGGGCGACGGATGAAGAGCCGGATGCAACGGATCGCGTCGAATCCCGGTTGGTGGCGCTTGCGTCTCCCGAGCCTCGGACGTTACCGGTAGTCGATCGGCCCGTCACCGCGACGCGTGTCTTGAGTCCGTGGACGCGAACGCTGCCAGCCACGAAGCCGACCGTTCGACAGCGATTTCAACCGCAGCCGTCGATCGAGTCCGCGGCAGTGGCTGAACCGGAAAGGGCCGGCTCGACAGCCGAACGCCCCGTGGCGAGCACGCCGACAGCGGTGGCGCCGCCATCATCGAGGAGTCCGCGGCCCGCGATCGAGACAGCGGCGCGTTCAGGCGACATACCGGTCGCTGCGACACCCGGCCCAGTAGACGCGGTGCCCGTTGCGGGGAACGCACCGCCGCAGTACCCGCGGGTCGCGCGTCTTCGCGGGCTGGAGGGTCGGGTTGTGGTAACGGCTGCAGTCGATCCGCTGGGTGTGGTGGTTTCGTCCGAGATTGCGGAAACCAGTGGTTTCGCGATGCTCGACCGCGCCGCGCTCGAGGCAGTGCGGCGATGGCGTTTCGAGCCGGCGCAGCGCAACGGTCGACCGGTTCGGGCGACCATCTCGGTGCCAATCATCTTCACATTAAGGGCCGAACGCGAGATGGTTGCCGACTAGGCGCCACTACGTGACGTGGCGGGCAGCGCCCGCTAGGCTTCGCGCTTTGCGGGTGGAGGTATGTTGTGAAGGCAGGGCTCGGCGCGTCCGTGGCGCGCTACGAAGACGACCGTCTGTTGCGCGGACGCGGGCGCTATACGGACGACCATGCGTTGCCGCGTGAGACGCGTGCCGTCGTCGTACGTTCGCCACACCCCGCCGCACGGATTCGATCGATCGATGCTTCACCATGCCTCGGCATGGACGGCGTTCTGCTTGTACTGACCGGAGAAGATGTCGCCGCTGCCGGGCTTGGATCGGTGCCGTCGATGGCGGACTACACGCGCCCGGACGGCAGCCCAATGTTCAAGACAAACAGAACCGTCTTGGTCACCGACGGTCACGTGCGCCATGTCGGAGACCCGGTGGCATTTGTCGTCGCAGAGACGCTTTCCCAGGCTCATGCCGCAGCAGATGTGCTCATCGTCGACTACGAGCCGCTGCCGATGGTCATCGATCCCATCGGGGCACAGGCGGACGGAGCGCCGGCCGTCTGGGATGGGTGCTCCGACAACGTATCGTTTCTCTATGAAGCCGGCGACGCGCAGGCTGTCGAACGGGGATTCGCAAAGGCCGACCACATCACCTCGATCGACCTCGTGATCAACCGCGTGTCGGCCGCGCCGATGGAGCCGCGTGCGGCCGTTGGCGACTATGACGCGTCGTCCGATCGTTACACCCTCTATTGCGGCGTGCAGAATCCGCATTCCGCGCGGCGCGTCCTGGCGACCCGCTTCCTCAACGTGCCGGAGTCTCAGCTTCGCGTTGTCAGTCCCGACATGGGCGGCGCGTTCGGCATGCGCTCCTCTCCCTATCCCGAACTGACACTCGTCCTGCACGGCGCCCGCCTGCTGGGTCGCCCGGTAAGGTGGACCAGCGAGCGATCCGAGAGCTTCATTGCCGACGATCAGGCGCGGGACAATCGTACCCATGCGGAACTGGCGCTCGACAAGGATGGATCGTTTCTCGCCATGCGCGTCAGCACTACCGTTGCGCTTGGTGCCTATCTCGCGCTGGGCGGTGCAGGGCCGGCGACGATGAATACGGGCGGCTTGGCTGGCGTCTACCGCACGCCCGCAGTCCACGTCGCGGTGACCGGCGTATTCACCAACACGCCCTCGACCTCGGCCTATCGTGGGGCGGGGCGCCCGGAGGCGTCCTACGTGATCGAACGACTGATCGACACGGCGGCCCGCGAAATGGGAATCGATCGGATCGATCTGCGACGGCGCAACACGATCGCGCCCGTGGAGATGCCGTTCAAGACCGGGCTGACCTTCACCTACGATTGCGGCGAGTTCGAGCGCAACCTTGATCTCGCGCTCGCGGAGATTGACTACGCGGGATATGGCGCTCGCGCCAAAGCGTCGGCGGCAGCGGGCAAGATACGCGGCTTCGGTCTCGCCAATGTCATCGAGCGTGCTGCGGCCATGGGTGAGGAGACCGCCGAGGTGCGCTTCGATCCGTCTGGCGGCGTTACGTTGTTGATGGGGACGCATTCGCACGGTCAGGGGCATGAGACTGTGTTCCGCCAGCTCTTGTCGGGCCGTCTTGGGCTGGCTTTCGACGACATCCGCTATGTCCAGGGCGATACCGATCTGGTGGCGCACGGCTTTGGCACATTCGGGTCGCGCTCTTCCGGCCTGGGTGGTGCAGCCCTCGACAAGGCTGCCGACAAGATCATCGAAAAATGCCGCCGCATCGTGGCCCACGAAATGGAAGCCGATGCACAGGATATCGAGTTCGCTGACGGCACTTTTGCGGTGGTTGGCACCGATCGTCGCATCACCTTGGCAGAGGCTGCGCAACGCGCCTACATGGCTGCGAAGCTGCCGCCTGGGATGGAGCCCGGCCTGCATGAAAGAGCCGCGTTCGTGCCCGTCGGTGCCACGTTCCCGAACGGTTGCCATGTCTGCGAGGTCGAGATCGACCCGGAGACGGGCGTAGTAGATATTGTGCGCTATGTCGTTGTCGACGATGTCGGCAATGTGATGAATCCAGCGCTGCTCAAAGGACAGATCCACGGTGGTGTTGTCCAAGGTGCCGGACAGATTCTGTATGAGGACATCGCCTGGGATTCCCAGTCCGGACAGCAGCTGTCCGGATCCTTCATGGACTATTGCATGCCTCGTGCGTCGGATTTCCCGTTCTTCGAGGTTTCGAGCAATCCTGTGCCGACCGCGTTGAATCCGCTCGGAATCAAGGGTGCCGGCGAAGCGGGTACGGTCGGCGCCATGCCGTGCCTTATGAACGCGATTGTGGATGCGCTGGCGACACGTGGTGTGACGCGCTTCGACATGCCAGCCACGCCCTCTCGTGTATGGCAGGCGCTGCAGTCCGCGGGCTAGTCGGTAGCGGGCTTGTGGATTCCGGCTTCCAGAGCGATCTGGACCAGGCCGGCGATCGAAGGCGCCTCCATCTTCTTCATCATGCGCATCCGTTGCACTTCGACCGTACGTGGCGACGTGTCCAACTCGCGCGCAATTTCCTTGTTGGACAAGCCATCGACCACCATTTCGAGCACGGTTCGCTCCCGCTCGGTCAATGAGTCGAGGCGCGACATGATCTCGGCCTTGCCGCGGTGGCGGTCTCTGTTCTCGGCATCCGAACTGATGCACTTCTGAATGGAATCGAGGAGATCCTGGCCGCGAAATGGCTTTTCCACGAACTCGAAGGCGCCGCTGCGCATGGCTTCCACTGTCATCGGAATGTCGCCGTAACCCGTCAGGATGATAACCGGCGGCGGCACGGGATGCGTCTGAAGCTGCTTTTGTATGTCCAGTCCACTCGTCCCGGGCATCCGGACGTCGAGGATGACGCAGCCCGGCAAGTCTGGCGAATACGCCTCAAGAAAGGCGTAGCCGGTCTCGAACGACTGCGCATCAAGGCCCACGGTCTTGACGAGGTCGACGATCAGTTCGCGAATGTCCTCGCTGTCGTCGACAACGAAGACGGTTGGTGTTGTGTCCAGACTCATCCGCTCTCCCTGCAGCCTTGCCCCCCGGCCGCTTGGAACGAGGCATCAATTGTGGTCTCTGGAGCAGCAGATTTTCAGAGCCGCGGCTGGCGGCAATTCCAAGCTTCGGGCAGACTTTGCCGGTGGTAAAGCGCGTGCATCTTGTTGTTTTTGGTCCGGGAACGCCATTCACGGCGGCGTTGGAGGCAGCGTTGGCCGATGTCGCCGACGCCGTGGAGGTTCATAGCGCCCTTAATGCGCCGCCTTCCGTCGACGGCTGTGATGTCGTCATCGTGGCCGCGCACGCCCATGCGCTTGATGGGGGCCGTCCAGGCGCACGGCCAGCGGTGTCTGTCGATCTATCGAAACAGGCACGTGTCATTCAGCTCGCGCCGTGGCTGCGCGACGGCAACGAGTCAGATGCGGGGCCCCAGGGCGCCACGCTCCGATTGGGGCACGTCCTCACGGGCACCGATCCACTCCTCATTCGCTGGCGCAAGGCTCTTGAGGAGGGCGTCCCTGTGGCACCGCTTAATGTGCCCTGCGCCCCGCTGGATTGCGCAGTGGCGGTCAGAGCGGTGATGAGTCTGGTCATTGAAAAGGAGACCGGACAGTTCGCCATCAGCGCCCCCGACGAGGTGCGCTTCGCAGAGATCGCGGAAGGGATAAACAAGAGGCTCGCGCTGCCGGCGGACAGAATTGTGCCATCGGACCTCGAGCCGGCGGCCTTTGCGCTCGCTGACTGGCCCAGCACTGCGGTTCTGCACAGCAGTCCGTGGTTTGCCCGACGCGGCATCGTCGCACGACCCGCACGCCAGGTCGTTGGCGACGCGTTGCAACGGTTGTTCGGCTGATTGTGCTAAATTGAATCGCGGATCGGGACCGGCGATGGCGCGCCCGGCAGGATTCGAACCTGCGACCCCAGGATTAGGAATCCTGTGCTCTATCCTGCTGAGCTACGGGCGCCTGGTTTCGTTCTAGGATGGCAGCCGGATAGCGTCAACGGGCCGGCCGCGTTCCGGCCTTGCGCATGGTCATGAGGTTCGTGTGATTCAGCGGCGTATCGTTCAAGTCCTGACGGTTCTTGCGGCCATAGCCTTCACGGCGACGGGCTGTACCACCAACCCTGCGACGGGCGAGAGCAGTTTTACGCTCTTCATGTCACCATCCGACGAGGTGCGGGTTGGCGCGCAGGAACATCCGAAGATCCTGGCGCGTTTTGGTGGCGTGTACGACGACCCGGCGATTGGCGGATATGTCGCCGAGATTGGCGGCAGGCTTGTCGCGAACTCCGAGATGCCGGGGTTTCCGTTCACTTTCACCGTCCTGAACTCGCCTGACGTCAATGCCTTCGCGCTGCCGGGCGGCTACGTCTATGTGACGCGAGGCCTGCTGGCGCTGGCCAATACCGAGGCCGAGCTCGCCGCCGTGATCGGTCATGAAATCGGTCATGTCGTCGCGCGACACACAGCGCAACGCTACAGCCAGGCAGTTGCTGCAGGTCTGGGCGCGGCCGTGCTGGGTGCCGTCGTCGGCGGTGAAGCGGAACAGCTGGCGCAGCTCGGGAGCGAGCTTTACCTCGCCAGCTACTCGCGCGACCAGGAGTTTCAGGCAGACGAGCTTGGCATTCGCTATACCGGGAATGCCGGCTATGCCCGTTCGGGAATGGCCGATTTTCTCGAACATCTCATCCGCAACAAGGCGTTGCAGGAAAAGATTCTTGAGCAAGACCTACCGGATGCGGACTTCTTCTCAACCCATCCCAATACGCCACAGCGCGTCGCGCGTGCCGCGGGTCTGGCTGGCGGGAACGGCGGTGTCGTCCGGCGCGATGAACTCCTCAACGAACTCGCAGGCATGGTCTTTGGCGACGATCCGAAGCAGGGTCTGATCAAGGGCCAGGCGTTCTTCCATCCGGACCTCGGCCTTGCATTTGAGGCGCCACCGGGATTTCGTTTGGTCAATACCCAGGAAGCGGTATACGCGCGCCAACGTAATGCCGCCATCGTGCGTTTCGATGTTGCCCGGCGCGATGAATCGCACCCGGATCCCTTCATCTACATGAGCCAGATTTGGGCGCCCAACCTGAGGCTCAGCGAGGCGGAGCGCATCACAGTCAACGGCATGCCGGCCGCCACGGCAGCGGCGCGAGTCAGCGGCGCCTTCGACGACTATCGTGGACCGCTCGATGCACGCCTAGTGGTGGTTCAGTTTCCGGAGAACCGCCTCTACCGGATGTTGTTTTTGTCGGTCCCGGCGCGAACAGCGTCATTTGCGACAGATTTTCGGCGGATGACCTATTCGTTGCGTCGTCTGAGTGAGTCCGAAACCGCAGACCTTGTGCCACTGACCGTAGAATTGCTCCGGGTCGGACAGCAGGACACCGTGGAGTCGCTTGCCGCCGGGCTGCCGTTTCCCGATCTAAGGGTTGAACGCTTTCGCGTTCTCAATGGGCTCGATCCGGGAGAGTCCCCGGCACCCGGAGCACTGGTCAAGATCATCGCCGAATAGCGCCTAGATCTCGATCCAGTCGCTCGCCGATCCGTCCGGATGGAAGCATGCCGTAGCGAGCCTACCGCCGTAGCCGCATCCGGCGTCGACGGTCGCCGTCCACTTGTTCATTGCCAGGCCCGCGTGTTTGCGGTCGAAACCGCGCACGACCATCTGTACGTCGCCATAGAGCCCTTCCATCGCGCTGAAATAGCCCGAGCCCCACCACAGGGCGTCGGCTTGCTGGGAAAGCGGTCGGTTGGGGTCGATGCCCGCGTGTACGAACAATAGGCGCTTGTTCTCGGTATAGGCCGCGCGTTTTACGCTGTTGAGAAGATCGTCATGACCTGCGCGTCGCTGCATGCTTGCGCGAAGGCCGTTGGTCCATCGCGTGACGGCGATAGCGCCCTCGCCGAGCAGCGATCGTGCTTCGTCGAGTCGACCTCCGTACGCCTCCAGCGTCGCATCGACACCCTGTTTCATCATCCACTCGAACACTTCGCGTGGATTTGGCGCGAATTGCATCTGAAGAAGTTTCTGCCACATTTCTTCCTGCGCGCCGCGCAGGTAGACGAAGTCGCCGGGTTCCATACCAGGAACAAACATGCGACGACGGAAAGCCAGCGCTTCGTCGACGGTATCGAGTATTCCCGGACCGACGCCGATCAGGTTGCCAAGGTAGACGAACCTGTCGCCAGGCTCGACGCGGGCGGCAATTTCCTCGTGCAGAGACTTCAGACGCTCGCTGTCGCCATGCACGGCACCGATGGCCCACACGCGCCGTACGGCGGTCAGCTTGGCGAAGGCATCGCTTTCGACGTCGATCATCGGCGGGCTGGCTTTCGGCGGTCGCGACGCAAGCGCCGCAAAAGGCTACCAGGCCGACGAATTTGGTCAGGCGGCCTGGAGGACCTTCTGAAGACGCTCTTGGGCAGCATCTTCGTCGATTTTCTCAACCGCCGCGACCTCTCGGACCAAACGATCGAGTGCCGCTTCATAAATCTGTCGCTCGCTGTACGACTGCTCCGGCTGATTGGCATTGCGGTGAAGGTCTCGGACCACCTCCGCGATCGCGATGGGATCGCCAGAATTGATCTTGGCCTCATACTCTTGGGCGCGGCGGCTCCACATCGTGCGCTTGACGCGAGCGCGCCCCTTCAACGTCGTCATGGCTTCATCCATGACTTTCGGCGAGGCGAGCTTGCGCATGCCTGACGTGTCGACCTTCGCGGTCGGAACGCGCAGAATCATCTTGTCCTTGTCGAACTCGACCACAAACATCTCGAGGTCGATTCCCGAGATCTCCTGGCGTTCGATTGCGGTGATCCTCCCGACACCGTGAGTCGGGTAGACGACAAAGTCGTTGACTGAAAACGGCAACTTCTTTCTGGGCTTGTCTGCCTTGACCACTGGTTTTTCTTTTTCCTTGGACTGAGCGGGTGCTGGAGGTGGCGCCTTTGGGGGCGTAGGCGGCTTGACGACGGCCTTCTTGGCCGCCGGCTTTGACTGGGGTTTCTTTGCCGGTGACGCCTTCGCGACTTTCTTGGGCGCGGCCTTCTTGGCCGGAGTCTTCTTCGATTTCGATGCTTCTTTGGCCTTCTTGGCAACTGGCTTCTTTGCCTTTTTGGCGGCCTTCTTGTTCGCAGCGGCAGCCTTCTTCTTGGTCTTAGCCATTACTTCGCCTTGTCGCTTTCATTTCTGAAAGGATCTGTTGCCTGGTATCCGAAAGGGGCACCGGCTTTCGCTGCCCCGGCGTAGGACCACTTTTTCGGGTAAGAATCAAAGAAGCACTACCTGTGGTTCCTGACCGCGGGCCCCGCATATTCGGCTGGATGTATCATAAACTGCCGTCACGCGCCACGGCGCGGCGCGTAGGGCGGGCGCGGGCTAAAGACCGTGCCTAGGAACCGCCTGGATTTGCCGTGAAATATTTGTCGAACTTGCCTTCCTGGCCGCGGAAGTCCGCCTCGTCAGCCGGAACCTCACCCTTTTGGGTGATATTCGGCCACTTGGCCGAGTACTCGGCGTTTAGCTCGATCCAGGGCTGCGACTGGTCGTCGGTGTCGGGCAGGATCGCCTCGACCGGGCATTCGGGCTCGCAGACGCCGCAGTCGATACACTCGTCCGGGTTGATGACCAGCATCACTTCGCCCTCGTAGAAGCAGTCCACCGGACACACCTCAACGCAATCCTGAAGTTTGCATTTGATGCAGGCGTCGTTAACCACGTACGTCATTGCTGGTCTCCACTTTTGACGACGGCAGAGCCTAGCCGAGACGCACTGCCGGTTCCAGATTTTTTGATGGCCTAGGTCAGTCCGAGTCGGTCGCGCACCCGCCGTCGCGCAGCACCGGATTCCTGATCGGTCACGTAGAGAAGCCCGGAGACGCGCCGCATCAGATTGGATTCGAACGCGTGTTCCTCGCCGTCGGCAAAGACGACTTCCCAGAGCATTTCCAGCAACGCAATACGGTCTTCGTGACTGCTGTTGTCTTTGATGTCTCTTGTGAAATGGAGAATCTGGCTCGCATCTTCTTCGGCTTGCCTAGCGTCTTCCAATAGAGCCGCTGCATCGTCTCCCGACAGGCCGAAGCGCTCTTCGATCAGCGACGCGATCACCCGCTCCTCCGACGCATCCACAGAGCCGTCGAGTGAAGCGGCATGGAAGAGAAGAGCGGCCGCCGCAAGCGGCCTGGCCTCGTCGTCGGTTTTGATCTGTTCTGAGGGCGACGATGCCTGTAGCAAGTCGCGGAGACGTCCGAGCATGGTTCGTCGTAGCAACCTCACCGACCGAGATCAAGCGTGCCGCTCTTGAGGTTGCGGTCCGGGGGCATCGGCAGCCGCGTTCTCGGCCAACTCGGTATAGAGGCCGACGGCCTCGCTCGCCGGACCGCGGCGTTCTCCCAGAGCTGCAATCCGGATCACCTTGATGCGCCCGCGATGCGGGAGCGTCACGAAGTCGCCAATCCTGATGACTCGACTGGCTTTGCGAACCACAGCGCCGTTAATCCGGATGCGGCGCTTCTCGCAGGCGCGGGAGGCGAGGCTGCGTGTTTTGTAGAAGCGCGCATACCAAAGCCAGAGATCGAGGCGTAGCGACTCGTTGCTAGTCATGAGCCGGCGCTTGTACGAAGTGTCTCAAGGGCTGCAAATCGCGGGTCCTTGGCCACCACCCGCCTGGACCTTCGCTTTGGCGGCCGCTGGCTGCGAGCAGGCAGTACAAATCGATCCGTGTCTTCCGGCACTCGTCTGTAGCCCAGGAACTTCAATACGGCTGGGAACTCACCCCGGGGGGAACCTACGATCGAACTGAGCTCTGCAGTCGGCGTGACCGGACCAGAGATTGCCGCGAGGGCCTCGGCCAGTCGTTCTATCGCGTCGATACGGACCCATCGGGCGCCGATGCGGTGGAAACCGGGAGGCGCTTCACCTGCTCCACAGGGGATCGACACGCGCCCATTTGGAACCGTGGTGATAGTCGCGTCGCCGATGAATGCTCGTCGTAGCTCGGCAATGAGCGCCAGGCGCCGCGGCTTCAGGATCGCGGGAAGATAAATGAACTGGCGACCAAATCGCACACCAGACTTCTTCAAACGCGTCTTGTCGTCGCTGGATAGCGTGCGGATCAATTCGCCGGCGTCGCCACAAGTGATCGCGTCCATCTTCTCGTGAAGACGGTAGACTAGTCCCCGACCTGCTGGGCCGATTTGCATCTTGCTGACCGCGATGAGCGGGCCAAGTTCCTTCGCGATGTAACCGGCGAGCCAGCGCGAGAGGTGGGAAAGCAGGGACGCTCGCGTGCTGGCATCGACGGTTTCGTGGTCCACCAATAGTCGGACATTGGGCCGTGACGCTGAGATGCCCTTTGCGAGGCGGGCGATTGTGGCGTTCCTCCACTCTATGCCGCCGTCGCGCAGACGAAAGTCATGGCCGGCAGACTTCAGTATTTGCTGTGTCCTCGCGGACAGCGCGTCGGCCAGTTCGTTGCGTACTGCCTTCTCTGCGGATTGAGGCAGGGCCGAGGTTCGCTCGAAGCGAAGGCCGTTCACGATTCCGACGGCCGCGTCATTGACGCAGACTGTACCGTCACTCTCTACGGCGATTTCGAGATCTCCGGCCTCTTTGAGCCGCCGCAAAGTCGCCACGTGATGCCGATCGACAAAGCGCTGAGTCAGTCGTTGGTGCAGTGCATCGGAGAGCCTTTCCTCCACCGACCGCGCTCTGCCTTGCCAATGGGCGGCGTCATCGAGCCAGTCCGCCTGATGCGCGACATAAGTCCAGGTGCGTATATGCGCCAGCCGGTTCTGCAACGTGTCCATGTCGCCGCCGGTTCGGTCAAGGACGTTGATCTGCCTCGCCAGAAAGTCGTCCGGCAGCTTGCCGCCATCCACCAGATAGCGAAATACGTGCCCGAGAAGACCGACGTGCGACTCATGTAGCATCTGTTGGAAGTCCGGAATGCTGCACACACGCCACAACGTGGGCACATTGCCGGGCGAGCGTACTGCCCGCGCAATATCTTCTTCTTTGTAGAGTTGGCGGAGCGCCTTCATGTCGTCTGCCTCGGGGGCGCCGATCAGGAAGTCGTGTCTTGGCGCGGCCTCCAAGCTTGTCAGAAGCCCCGGCACCGAGGAGTGGTCAAGTCTCGAGTTGCGATAGCGGAGCCGCCTCAATGTTCGATAACGATGGTCCTCGACTGCTGCAATCGTGTCCTCGTCGAGGAGCGGCGCGTCGCCCGTCGTGCCGAACGTGCCGGCGTTCAGGTATCGTCCGGCGCGGCCGGCGACCTGACCGATCTCGGCCGAGCCAAGCCGCCGCGTGAGCGCGCCGTCGAATTTCTGCAGTGACGCAAACGCGACGTGCTCGATGCTCAGATTGAGGCCCATGCCGATGGCATCCGTGGCTACCAGATAGTCGACTTCCCCGGCTTCGAACATGGCCACCTGCGCGTTCCGGGTCCGCGGGCTCAGCGCACCCATGACGACGGCCGCGCCCCCCTTCTGGCGACGCAAGAACTCGGCGAGCGCATAAACGTCCTCGGCGCGATATGCGATGACGGCCGTTCGCCGAGGCAACCGCGAAAGCTTGCGAGGTCCCAGATAGGTGAGGGCTGACAGACGCGGACGCGTTTCGACCCTAGCTCCAGGAACTAGCCGTAGCAGGAGCGGTTTGATCGTGTCTGCGCCGAGGAAGACGGTCTCGCGGCGGCCCCGGGCATGGAGAAGACGGTCGGTGAAGACATGTCCCCGTTCCCGGTCGGCGGCCAACTGCACCTCGTCGACCGCAAGAAAGTCGACGGCCCGGTCGATCGGCATGGCTTCAACCGTGCAGATCCAGTACCGGCTTCCGGGTGGAACGAGGCGCTCCTCGCCGGTAACCAGCGCGACGTGATCGGGATTGGTGCGCGTGCAGACCCTGTCGTAGACCTCGCGCGCAAGCAGTCTAAGCGGCAGCCCGATCATGCCGTCCGGATGCGCCAGCATCCTGTCGATTGCCAGGTGCGTCTTTCCGGTGTTGGTCGGGCCCAGGATCGCATGGACCTGGCCGGGCAATTCGTGATCTGGCGCCTGCGCCATGGTTGCAACAGATCAGAATGGATATGGCGGGCGCAAGGGCTCCAGCATCAATTTCCACTTGTAAGGATTACCGGATTCATCATATGCGCAATCTGGACACCACAGGTGTTCGCCCCGGTGCCGCGATCGCCAGCGACCGGGGACAACCCGGCGATGCTCGACGGACCGTCGCCCTAGACAAATGAAAGAACCCCAGGCCAACGGGCCCGGCCGCACGCTCGGCCCGGTCTCCGATCTCGAACGCCACCTTCCCGCTGACTGGTGGCAGACGCTCTTCAACTCGCTCTATCTCAAGACTGACGGCGACGTCGTCGAGAACGCAGCGAACACCAAGACGGATATCGACCTCCTTCTGGCGACGGCCGGGCTTGAGGTGAACGATCAGATTCTCGATCTGTGCTGCGGACAGGGGCGCCATACGCTCGAACTGGCGCGCCGCGGGTTCCGACAGGTCACCGGCGTCGACCGCTCGCGTTATCTGGTCCGGCTTGCCCGCACGCGAGCACGCAAGGAAGGGCTCACCGCTACCTTTCGTGAGGGCGACGCACGCTCGGTCCGGCTCAAGCCTGGCTCGTTCCATTGCGTGATGATGATGGGGAACTCGTTCGGCTACTTCGATAGCGAGGAAGACGACGCGGCGGTACTGGAGACGGCCCAAAGAGTGCTCGTGTCGAAGGGTACGTTGGTGATGGACATCACCGACGGCGAGTGGACGCGCCAAAACTTCGAGCGGCGCTCGTGGGAGTGGGTGGACCAGAATCATTTTGTGTGTCGCGAACGCAACCTGGCCAGTGACGGGCGCCGGCTGATCTCGCGCGAGGTCATCGTGCACGCCGAACGGGGTGTTCTTGCGGACCAGTTCTATTCCGAGCGCTTGTACACGCGCAGGGAGATTCAGGAACTGCTGGAATCAGTCGGCTTCAGTCAGGTTCGGTTCCACGCCGACGTCCAAAGCGACTCATCGCGCAATCAAGATCTCGGGATGATGGCGCATCGCTTCTTTCTCACCGCTGAGGCCCCGGCCAAGTTAGCGGCGGCGAAGGCGCGCGTGGTCCCTTATCCCGAAGTTACCGTCCTGCTTGGCGATCCGCGGCTCCCGGACAGCGTCAAGTTGAACGGCAAATTCAACGCTGAGGACCTCGACACCATCCAGAAGCTCAAGGACGCGTTGTCCGAGGTCGCGGACGTGTCGTTTTCCTATCTCGACAACCACCAGGCCCTGTGGGCTGAGTTAAGGAACCATCCGCCAGCATTTGTCCTCAACCTGTGCGACGAAGGTTTCAACAACGACGCGTTTCTCGAACTGCATGTGCCGGCCATGCTCGAGGTTCTGGGTATTCCCTACTCCGGGTCCGGGCCGGCGACGCTTGGCACCTGTTACGACAAGGCGCTCGTTCGCGCCATCGCACAGTCGCTCGACGTCCCGGTGCCGTCCGAGACTTTCTTTGACCCTGCAGACCAGGCGGCAACGCTGCCCGGTATCTTTCCGGCGATGATCAAGCCGAATCAGGGCGATTCGAGTATTGGCATTACTAAGAACGCCGTGGTGCGCACGCCGGAGCAGGCGATCGACTACATCGCGGAGCTTCGCGAAATCCTGCCGGGCCGACCGCTTCTCGTTCAGGAATATCTTGAAGGTGCTGAGTACTCGGTGGGCATCGTTGGAAATCCCGGTTTCGACTATCACGTGCTGCCGATCCTTGAAGTCGACTACGAAGGACTTGAGGCCGGCCTGCCCAGAATTCTGGGCTACGAATCGAAATGGGACCCGACCTCTCCCTACTGGACGCAGATCAAGTACAAGGAAGCGGAGATCTCAGAAGACATCCGGCGCAATCTCGCGGACTACTCAAGAAAGATGTTCGAGCGCCTCGGCTGCCGCGACTACGCGCGTTTTGACTTTCGCACCGACGCCGACGGGCAGGCCAAGTTGCTGGAGGTCAACCCGAATCCCGGCTGGTCGTGGGACGCCAAGATGAACCTGATGGCCGGTTTCGAGGGCTTGCGCTACGCCGACCTGTTGCGACTGATCGTCGAAGCAGCTCAGGCGCGCACCGCCGCCGCGCGCGGTGGCGCGGCGGAAGCGGCGTAGCTTGGTTGGTTTGACCGAAAAACCGGGCTTCCTCATACTGCCGCGCTCCGGGACAAGAGGCACGTATGGTGGATTTTCCCAAGCGCGGCGCCGCAGATTGGCAGGCGCTGGCCGAAAAGGAACTCAAGGGCGCGTCGGTCGAAGACCTCGACTGGGAGACCCCTGAAGGGATCAAGGTGAAGCCGCTCTACGGCGCCGAGGACGGCCCCGGCCTGAGCGAGGGCGCCATCCCCGGAGCGGCACCGTTTCTGCGCGGGCCGCGCGCGACCATGTACGCGAACCGTCCCTGGACGATCCGTCAGTACGCCGGGTTTTCGACGGCAGAGGATTCCAACGCGTTCTATCGCCGGGCGCTCGCTGCCGGGCAGACCGGCCTGTCGGTCGCATTCGATCTGGCGACGCATCGCGGCTACGACTCGGATCATCAGCGGGGCGAGGGCGATGGGGGCAAGGCCGGAGTCGCGATCGATTCGGTCGAGGACATGAAAATTCTGTTCGATGGCATTCCGCTCGATCAGGTCTCGGTGTCGATGACGATGAATGGCGCGGTGTTGCCGGTGCTGGCGGGCTACGTCGTTGCGGCCGAAGAGCAGGGGGTCCCTCAGGACAAGCTTTCGGGGACGATCCAGAACGACATCCTCAAGGAGTTCATGGTTCGCAACACCTACATCTATCCGCCGGAACCGTCGATGCGGATCGTTGCGGATATCATCGGTCACACAGCGGCGCACATGCCGCGGTTCAATTCGATCTCTATCTCCGGCTACCACATGCAAGAAGCTGGTGCGACGCTGGTCCAGGAGCTCGCGTATACGCTGGCTGACGGCGTCGAATACGTGAAGGCAGCGCTTGCCGCGGGCCTCGATGTCGACGCGTTCGCGCCTCGGCTCTCGTTCTTCTTCTGCATCGGCATGAATTTCTTCATGGAAGTTGCCAAGCTCCGCGCGGCGCGATTTCTGTGGGCTGAGTTGATGCAGCAATTCGAACCCAAGGATCCCCGCTCGCTATCGCTGCGAACCCATTGCCAGACGTCTGGTGTGTCGCTCACCGAACAGGATCCGCACAACAATATCGTCCGGACAGCCTACGAGGCATTGGCTGCGGTGCTCGGTGGTACCCAGAGCCTCCACACCAATGCGTTCGACGAAGCGTTGGCGCTACCCTCGGAGCTGTCGTCGCGAATCGCGCGTAACACGCAGCTGATTCTGGCCGAGGAGGCCGGCGTGACGCGCGTCATCGATCCGCTGGGTGGGTCGTACTATGTCGAGTCGCTGACGAAGTCCCTGGTCGAGGAAGCGCGCCAGCTCATCGCAGAGATCGACGGTGTCGGGGGCATGACCAAGGCCGTTGGGCAGGGACTGCCGAAACTGCGGATCGAGGAATCAGCAGCGCGCAAGCAGGCGCGCATCGATCGCGGGGAAGAGGTCATCGTCGGCGTGAACAAGTACCGCCGCGACGAGACCGATGAGGTCGAACTGCTGGAGGTCGACAACCGCAAGGTACGTGCACAGCAGGTCGCTCGTCTTGAGAAGATCAGGAGTGCGCGTGATGCGGGGGCCGTCGATGCTGCGCTCGCTGCGTTGCGCGAGGGCGCGCAGGGGAACGGGAACCTTCTCGCCCTGTCAATCGACGCGATGCGCGCGCGCGCGACCGTCGGCGAGGTCTCAGACGCCCTTGAGAGCGTCTTTGGACGGCACACTGCGCAGACCCAGGCGATCTCCGGGGTCTATGGCGATGCTTTCCAGGAGGATCAATCTTTCGCCGAGACGCGCGCTGCGATTGAGCGGTTCGCAGCACGCGAAGGCCGTCGTCCGCGCATTCTGGTCGCCAAGCTGGGCCAGGACGGTCACGACCGTGGCGCGAAGGTGATCGCGACGGCGATGGCCGACCTCGGCTTCGATGTTGATATCGGTCCGCTGTTTGCCACCCCCGATGAAGCTGCCAAGCAGGCGGTCGAGAACGACGTCCATGTGATAGGGATTTCGTCGCAGGCGGCTGGCCACAAGACGCTGGTGCCGCAGATCATCGAGGCCCTGCATGCGCAGGGCGCTACGAACATCGTCGTCGTCGTTGGCGGGATCATTCCGCCGAAGGACTATGAGTTCCTGTACAAGGCTGGTGTCGGCGCCATCTTCGGGCCGGGCAGTAACATCGTCAGCGCGGCCGACCGCATTTTGACGCTACTAGGGGACAACCGGGAAGCTGCCTAGTCGTCGCTGCGCGCGTCCTGTGCCTTTCGCCCCGCAGTCTTGACTACACGAGTCCGGCGCGGACGCGACGGGGAGGGACTGGGACTTGCCGTGGGTGCATCAGGCCACGGAGAAAACGGCCAAGGGCGCTGATCCGATGCAAACGTTTCGAACAAGACGATTTGAGCGATGAAACGGCTGAGACTTGCGCCGAAACTCGACAATCGGGGCAGGGCCTTACCGGTTATTAACTTAAAGCCGATCTGAATGAGAGCGACGGCACCGCCGATCCAGGCCGCGATGTAGAAAGCGCCCGCGTAGAGGACCATGAAGAGGAGGCGAATCCAGACCTCCGGACTGGTCAGATTGTTGGCGATTTCGGTATCTCGTTCTGACATTGGGGTCTGACGGGATGCTGTGTCTGGCCGCAACAAAGCGGCTGGTAGGGTGGAAACTGCCACGATTCGGCGTGCTGTCACAATGCCGCCGCTGGCACGTGGCGCAGACAGGGGGCGGATGGGCCCCTATCATGGGGTCCAGGTAACGGACGATGGCACGCAGACCGGTCAACAGGCGCACCGCGCCCGAAGCGCCAGACCCGCCTTGGGTTTCGGAGCGGGATGATGCGGGCCCGGCGCCTATCGAACCGGATTGGGCCAACGACGGCCCACCCGAACCGCTGGAGCCCTACGAGCCAGGATGGGCCAACGCGCCAGCCCCAACGACCCCAGAACGCATCGATCCGCCATGGGCGGAACCCGAAGACGTCGACGAAGATACGCTTCGTTCTGCGCTGGCGGAGCCGATTCCCGTCGATCCGCCGTGGGCAAGCGAAGATCGGACGCCGCCCAAGCCCATCGATCCTCCCTGGGCCGAGGATTTGCGGCCTGACGATACGCCGCCGGAACCCATTGAGCCGGACTGGGCTCAGGACGCCGCTGCCGACAATGCGGCGGCGAGCCCGCCCGCCGATCCGCCCTGGCTTGATGATCCACCGTTGCGGCGTGAGCCGGTTCGCCTACGTGGACCCATCGACCCGCCTTGGGTACCCGACGACGTCAGCGATGCGCTGGATGCGGAAAACGAGGATGAGGGTGCTGCAGCGCCGTTCGAACCGGACTGGGCGCGCACCGAACCGGCGCGTTCGTCGCCCGCCCGGCCCATTGATCCTCCATGGGTGCCTGACGATGTCAGCGAGGCGCTCGAGGCGGAAGAGCAAGGTGAGGCGCAGGCCTTCGAGCCCGACTGGGTCGAAGGCCCGCGGTTCCGGCGTCGCGCGCCGCCCAAGCCGATCGACCTCGACTGGGAGCCGCGACAGGCGGCGCGGAAGCCAGCGCCGATCGAGCCCGACTGGGCGGGGAACGACGATTCTCAGGCAGAGCCGTCCCCCAAGGTATTTGATCCGGGTTGGGAGCCCACCCAGCGCGGCGCACCATCACCGCCACCGCCACCCGTTGAGCCGTCCTGGGCGGCGGAAACACAGGCCGAAGTGGAACAACAGCGCACCGATCCCTTTGAAGGGTCGTTTGACGAGGACACGCCGCCCATGACCATAGACGACAACTCCGTCAAGAAAGGCGCAGGCCGGTTGCGCAGACTGATGTCGTCCGAAGCCCTGAGGCCGTTCGGTCGCGCCAAGCGCCAGGCTGCCCGTCGCGCCGAGGAACGCCAGGCGCTGATCAGCAATGCAATGCGGATTCGCGCCGAAACGCGCGAAGCCCTGGGCGAAGAAAACGTCGACCGTCTCTACGAGGCCCTCATGGGTAGTCCGCCACCGCGCGAGGACGATTCCAACAGCTAGGCGACGAGCCGGGTCGCGCTGGGTTAGAAAGGCCGCGCGAACAACGCCCTTTCACACAGGACCGATGAGTCAACACGAGCACGACGATGATGCGCTGGCCGAAGCGATTGCTGCGGGAAACCGGCGTGCGCTTGCGCGAGGGATCACGCTCGTGGAGTCGGACCTTCTCGCACACCAGGCGCGGGCCGAGTCGCTGCTCGGCAAGCTGCTGCCTCGAACCGGGGCCGCGCGGCGGCTTGGCATCTCCGGTCCGCCAGGCGTTGGCAAATCGACGTTTGTCGAGGCCTTGGGTCTCCATGCAGCGGAACAAGGCGCGAAGGTGGCGGTTCTCGCCATTGATCCGTCGAGCCGCATCTCGGGTGGGTCGATCCTTGGCGACAAGACCCGCATGGAGGAACTCACGCGACATCCCTCGGCCTTTGTCAGGCCGTCGCCCGCCGGTCGGACGCTGGGTGGGGTCGCCCGTCGCACACGCGAGGCAGCCCTACTGTGCGAAGCGGCTGGCTTCGACCTAGTCGTCGTCGAAACGGTGGGCGTGGGACAATCCGAGGCCGCGGTCGCGGATATGGTGGATATCTTCGTTCTCTTGCTCGCGCCGGGCGGCGGCGACGAACTCCAGGGGATCAAGCGCGGCATCGTTGAACTGGTCGACCTGGTTGTCGTCAACAAGTCAGACGGCGATCTGCGCGATGCGGCGGGACGAATTGCCGCTGACTACCATGGCGCGCTGGGGCTCCTGCGGACGCAGTCTCGGCACTGGCGGCCGGAGGTCGTGCAATGCTCGGCGCTGGAGAAGAGGGGAATCGACACGGTGTGGAGCGTCCTGGAGCGCTGTGCCGCGGCCCTGCAGGAGGGCGGTGATTGGGCCAGCCGCCGCCGCCGTCAGCTTCGTGATTGGATGTGGCAGGAGGTCACCGACGGAATCCTTGATGCGCTGCGCCGCGACGACGCCGCGGCCGGCTTGGCCCGCAGCCTGGAGACAGAAGTGGCGGAAAGCCGCTTGCTGCCGCCCAAAGCAGCCAGGCAGGTGCGCGAAGCGTTCCTGGGGACACGGGCCTTAACCGGCTGAAAAAAATAGGAAAAACTGGAGGCCGAGGGGCCGCTTGTTGGGTCGCTGGGGCTGAGCTGAGCGCCACCTTGACGCCCAGAGGCAGGGCCATTAAACAAACGCCCCTTCGGCTAGGGCCGAATGCAGATTGAGAGGAAGTCCATGTCAAGGCGTTGCGAACTCACCGGAAAAGGCGTCCTGACCGGTAACAACGTCAGCCACGCGAACAACAAGACGCGGCGGCGGTTTCTGCCCAACATTCAGGAGGTTTCGCTGCTGAGCGATTCGTTGGGCCAGACGTTTCGCCTGCGCATCACCCGGCATGCCCAACGTTCGGTCGATCATGCCGGCGGTTTGGACGCGTTCCTGATGCGGGCTCGCGACGAGCAGCTCAGCAGCCGGGCGCTCAATCTGAAAAAGAAGATCGCGCGCACCCAGGCTGCGGCCTAGGCCGTCGAAGCACGACGCGGCGGATCGTTCCGTGCGTCCCCTGATTCTTCCGATCGTCGCGATGGTCACCGTTGTGGTGGCCTCGAACATCCTCGTCCAGTTCGCCATCAACGACTTTCTGACTTGGGCGGCCTTTACCTTCCCGATCGCTTTCCTCGTCACTGATCTGACCAATCGGCACTTTGGCCCGGCCAAAGCACGACGCGTCATTTATTTCGGATTCGCCATCGGGATCGTCCTGTCGATCGCATTCGCGGGTGCACGGATCGGCATGGCGAGCGGCATCGCTTTCCTCGCCGGACAGCTGCTCGACGTTCTCATTTTCGACCGGATGCGGCGCATGAGCTGGTGGCGGGCGCCTTTGGTGTCTTCAGTATCGGCGTCGGCTCTGGATACGGCCCTGTTCTTCAGCATTGCCTTTGTCGGGACCGGCGTTCCGTGGATCACCCTCGGTCTCGGTGACTTCGCGGTCAAACTTGGCATGGCAGCGACCTTGTTGGTCCCTTATGGTGCGCTGATGCGGTTGATCACGCCTCTACCTGTTGCCAACGCCGACACGCGCCTGAACTGAGATGACGCTGCCGCAAACACTCAGCGTTCTCGATCACCCACTGATCACGCACAAGCTTTCCCTGATGCGCGACAAGTCCTGCTCGACGAAGGACTTCCGTACGCTGCTCAAGGAGATCGGTCTGCTCATGGGCTACGAGATCACCCGTGACATGCCGCTGCGCGAAGAAATGATCACCACGCCCGTGTCCGACACGATGGGGCGCTTCATCGCCGGCAAGAAGGTGGCGATCGTGCCGATCCTGCGCGCGGGCCTGGGCATGGCCGACGGTCTCCTGGAACTGATGCCATCGGCGCGCGTTGGCCATATTGGCGTCTACCGCGATCCCAGCACGCTGGACGCGGTCGAGTACCTCGTGAAGTTGCCAGAGGTAGAAGGTCGCCTATTCATCGTCGTGGATCCGATGCTGGCGACTGGCAACTCTGCGGCCTATGCGCTCGACGTGCTCAACAAGCGTGGCGTGGCCGACAAGGACATTCGGTTCATGGCGCTGGTTGCCGCTCCTGAAGGTGTGGAGCGTCTGGTGGCGACGCATCCCGACGTTCGCATTTTCGTCGCTGCGCTCGACGAGAAGCTCAACGATCATGCTTATATCGTGCCCGGCTTGGGCGATGCGGGCGACCGGCTGTTCGGCACCAAGTAGCGCTAGCCCGGCACCCAGCGAAACGCGAGCAGCAGGTTTCGTTGCAGAAAGCTGAAGTTGTCGTCGGACAACAGCCAAATGGTGATGGCTCCCGACGCGTCCTCGGAGATCGCAATCCCTTCGAAGTTGTCCGTAACAAGCGGCGCCTCAAATCGGGCCACTATCTTTCCATCGAGATCGGCGCCGGGGCGGATCGCTTCGGGATCGATCTGCCGAATTCGAGCGCTGAAGCCGCCCAGGCCTGAAAAGCGGCGCTCCAGAACGAGAACTCCAACGTCCGGATGAAATGCACCGTCGGTCGGCTTCCATCGCGATGACGGGTAGCTTAGGGCCGATGCCCCATTCTCCGTTACGAGCCAAGCTGCCAGCCTCTCGGATCCCGCCTCCATCTCTTCGCTAATCGCAAGAAGGCGGGCATCGCCCAGCGCCACGAGGGTTTCGATCCCGCCATTGGCGGGTTGTCGCGCGAGGCGCTCGAGTCCCTCGACGTAGGCCGGCCGGGCCAGGTCTCCGTCGCCCGGGTCATAGAGCCCGATCCGATGGAACCGCTCGAACGACACGGCGAGCCGGTCGCCCCAACGCTCGACCGCCTCCGCGTCATGCTCGCCATGCGATATGCGGAGAACTTCGCCACGGCTGCTGAGAATCGGCGAGATCGTGGCGCCGTCGACGCCAAGAAAGCGGCCCGTGCCGCTTGTACGAAGATGCGCGCGCACCCAGAATCCGCGGTCGGTGACCGCGATGGCCATGTTCTTCGAAACAACAAGTCCGGACAGACCGCCAAAGTCCGGATTCGTCGACTTGAGCGCAAAACCACCGAGGTAGCGAAGGGCACCGATACGGTCGCGTTCAGGATCGTCGTACTGGAGTTGGACCGGGGCCGCCTCAATCGCCAACGGCTCCGCACCGGCGGGCGAGCCGATCGCGGAAAAGACAGCAATGACCAGAGCGCGAAGTCGCATGGTCCGCCTGCTAGCTGCAAAGGCGCAGCGCTAGTCCACCGGCTTAGGAGGCAGGTCGACCTTGAAATGCCGGCGGAGAATGTCCGCGATGTTCTCGTAGCAGACGCCGTAGCGGTGGATCGTACAGTTCTCGACGTCGAGCAATGTCGATGACGCGGCATAGGAGTGGTACTTCATCAGGCCGTAGTCGATAACGATGTCAGCGATCCCGGTGATCTCAGGCTGCATGTCCTCCACGCGAAACCGCGTTCCGGTCAGCGTCAGATTGGCGGAAGAACCGAATAGGAGGTGTCCTTTCTCGAAGCTCAGCCGCGTGATCTCAGTATGGAAACGCCCGGAGTTCATTAGCATCAGCAGGGTGTCGCCCTTAGTGCTTCGCTCATAGGTGTCGCGGTCGAGAGTGTCGAATAGCGGGTGGTCCAGATTGCACGGCGCAATGAGGCCGAGTGGCAGGTCATAGTCCTTGCAGATCGCTTCGTAGATCTCCTGCCCCCGCGTGCTGACCTTGTGGAGGGCGGCGTGGAGGTCGTCGTTGCCGAGCATGGCGTTGAGCTTGGAAGGCGCGCGCTTCTTGGTCTCGAAAATCTTCTTCAGCGCCTGGAGCGATCCCCCGATGAGAGAGTAGCCGACGTCCATCGGGAGAATGGCTGTGCCGCCCTTCTGCAGCACGTCGAATGCGCGGGCTGTGTCTTCTGCAATGTTCAGTACGCTCATGACTCTCTTTTGTCCTTAGTGTCGGGTTCGGCCGGCGCCAGGCTCTTCGTCGAAGAGCGCGGCCAACTGTTCCATCATCGCGCCGCCTAGTTGCTCGGCATCCACGATCGTCACTGCGCGGCGATAGTACCGGTTTACGTCGTGCCCGATCCCGATCGCGATGAGTTCGACCGGCGAACGCGTCTCGATCCAGTTGATGACCTCGCGCAGGTGGCGATCCAGGTAGTTTCCGGGGTTCACCGACAAGGTCGAGTCATCGACGGGTGCGCCATCGGAAATGACCATGAGGATGCGGCGTTGCTCGGGTCTTACCATCAACCTGTGATGCGCCCAGGTGAGTGCCTCGCCGTCGATGTTCTCTTTGAGTAGACCTTCGCGCAGCATCAGGCCGAGGCCCCGGCGCGCGCGCCGCCATGGCTCGTCGGCCGATTTGTAGACGATGTGCCGCAGATCGTTGAGGCGGCCGGGGTTCAAAGGCTTGCCGTCGGCCAACCATTTTTCGCGCGACTGGCCGCCTTTCCAGGCGACGGTCGTGAAGCCAAGAATCTCGACGTTCACGCCGCACCGCTCAAGCGTGCGCGCGAGAATGTCCGCGCACATGGCTGCAACCGTCACTGGCCGCCCACGCATCGAGCCTGAGTTGTCGATCAGCAGTGTTACCACCGTGTCGCGGAAATCGGTGTCGCGTTCTTTCTTGTAGGAAAGCGAATGCAACGGGTTGACCACGACCCGAGCGAGCCGCGCCGAGTCGAGTAGGCCCTCCTCCAGGTCGAAGTCCCATGCCCTTTGCTGCTTGGCAAGCAGGCGGCGTTGAAGACGGTTGGCGAGACGCCCCACTGCGCCCTGTAGATAGTGGAGCTGCTGGTCGAGGTGGCGCCGCAGTCGGGCGAGTTCGTCGGGATCGCAGAGTTCGGCGGCGTGGACGATCTCGTCGAACGCCGCGGTGTAGGCGCGATAGAGTGGCTCGTTGCGGCCGTGTGTCGCGTCGTCGGCCCACTCCTCCGGACGGCCTCCTGGCTCGCCCTCGCCGGCCATCTCGCGACGTTCCTCCGCCGAGGTGCCGGCGGCTGATTCGGCCGCGTCGTCCATTTCCCCGTCGGCCGCATCGTCCCCGACGCTCTGCATGGCGCCGGAGGCTTCGCCTTCGCCGTCGTCGGCGTCGCCCTCCTGCTCCTGATCGGCGTCCTCGGCGTCTTCCGCTTCCTCCGGCTCGGCCTCCATGGCCTCTTCCTCGGCCAGCTCCAGGTGAGCGATCAGACGACGCGCAACCTGTGCGAACGTCCCCTGATCGTCGATGCTTTCCGCAAGGGCGTCGAGGTCCCGCGCCGCCTTGTCGTCGACAGAATCACGCCACGCTTCGACGATGCCGCGCGCCGCGTCCGGCGCGGGTGCGCCGGTCAGGCGTTCGCGCACGAGAAGGCGCACTGCCTCGGCCAGCGGTGCATCCTCGCGGGACCGAACTTCGGCGTATCCGGACCGTTCGCAATGTTGGGTGAGCGCGGCGTCCAGGTTCTGCGCGATTCCCTCGAACCGGGTCGCACCGAGCGCCTCGATGCGGGCCAGTTCCACGGCGTCGTACACGGCTTGTGCGGCGGCGCCTTGGGGCCGTCGCCGCGCGTGGAGCTTTGCGTCGTGGTAGCGCAACCGCAGCGCGAAGGAATCGGCGACGCCGCGGACGTTGCTTACTTCCTTGGCATTGAGATCGCGCGCGGGTTGGGGCAACCGGACGCCGCCATCTCTGACCCCTGGCGTTTCGACGCCGAACGTCACGTCGAGATCCTTGGTGGCCGAAATTGCGCGCGTCGCCGCGCCGACCGCGCGCTTGAAGTTCTCGAGCGGGCTTCGGCTTTCCGTCACCGTCAGTTGGGCTTTGCCGCCGCGGCGCTCTCGGGCAGGTCTTCGCCGAAGCAGCGTTGGTAGTACTCCGCGATCAGCGGGCGTTCCATCTCATCGCACTTGTTGGCGAAGGTGAGGCGAAATGCAAAGCCTACATCGCCGAAGATCTGCGCGTTCTCGGCCCAAGTGATCACCGTTCGCGGCGACATCACGGTGGAAATGTCGCCGGTCCGAAAACCGCTGCGCGACAATTCTGCGACCCGCACCATCTTGTCCACGGTCCCACGGCCCTCGTCGGTATCGTATTCCGGAACCTTGGCCAGAACGATCGCCACTTCCTCATCGTGGTCGAGGTAGTTCAATGTGACAACGAGGTTCCAGCGATCCATCTGGCCTTGGTTGATCTGCTGGGTGCCGTGATAGAGGCCGGTCGTGTCGCCCAGGCCGATCGTGTTCGCCGTGGCGAACAGACGGAACGCCGAGTGCGGACGAATCACCCTGTTCTGATCCAGCAGCGTCATCTTGCCTTCGGCTTCGAGCACGCGCTGGATCACGAACATGACGTCGGCGCGGCCCGCGTCGTACTCGTCGAACACCAGCGCCGTTGCTGTTTGCAGTGCCCAGGGAAGGATGCCTTCGCGGAACTCGGTGATCTGCTTGCCGTCGCGGATGACGATCGCATCCTTGCCGATCAGATCGATCCTGCTGATGTGACTATCCAGGTTGACGCGGATGCAGGGCCAGTTGAGCCTGGCCGCGACCTGCTCGATGTGGGTCGATTTGCCCGTGCCGTGCAGGCCTTGGATCATGACCTTCCGGTTGTATTTGAAGCCGGCCAGGATCGCGAGTGTGGTGTCGTGATCGAAGCGATAGGCTTCGTCGATATCGGGCACGTATTCGTTCGGCTGTGAGAAGGCAGGGACCGTTAGGTCGCTGTCCAGCCCGAATACCTGTCGGGCAGAGACATCGATGTCGGGCACGTGGTTCGGGTCCTTGGCCGCAGCCAGCGTTTCTTCGTTGTTCTCCAAGGTCTTGGTCCTAATCGCGTGGCCTAGGCGTGGCCGTTCGACAAAAGGTACGAGTAAGCCTCGTTGATACGCTTCAGGCGTTCCTCGGCATCTTTGTTGCCGCCATTGAGGTCCGGATGAAAGCGTTTCGCCAGTTCCTTATAGCGGATTTTGACTTCGCGGGGAGTGGCTTCGCTGGATAGTCCAAGCCGCCGGAGCGCCTTTGCAACGGGCGCAGAAACCCTTCGCTGAGGCCGACCTGCGGCCAATCCGTCCAGTCCCAGCGGACGGTCGCGAAACAGCCCGAACTGGTCGTCGATCCCTTCGAGATTGAAGGTCTTTTCCTCTTTGCCGCCCTTGAGGCCCTTCTTGCCGGAAACGGTCCAGGTTGGGCGGTGCCAGGTGTTGCTGGCGTGGCGATAAGCGGCTACCTCGTCGTCGGACATGCCCGCGAAGTAGTTCCACGACTTGTTGTATTCGCGCACATGGTCGAGGCAGAACCAGTAGTACTCAACCGGCTCTGTCCGAGACTTCGGCGCCCGATGACTCCCTTCAGCCTCGCAGCCGGGGTGGTCGCAGGGTCGCGTCGTGGGTGTTTCACGAATTGTTTCGCGCGGGTCGAAAGGCATCCGTCCAGTATGATAAATCGCCTCAATCAGAGCAACGCCGGGAGTTAGACATGGGCAGAGCAGAGCGAATTCGCAAACTGTTGGACGCACTGGAGCCCACCCGTCTGGAGCTTGTTGACGATTCGGCCAAGCATCAGGGGCACTCCGGCTGGAGGGAAGGCGGAGAAACCCACTATCAGCTCACAATCGCCTCGCAGGCTTTCGACGGAAAATCCAAGGTCCAGCGGCAGCGGCTGGTCTATCGCGCTCTTTCGGAAGAGTTCTCGAGCGGCCTGCACGCGCTCTCGATCACGGCCCTGACCCCGGAAGAGGGTGACGCATAGTCAAAGAACGAGTAGCAGGAAGAAGGGCATCGTAGCGAAGGAAATGACGGTCGATACGATGATAGCGGCCGCGATCTCCTCTGGCTCGCGGTTGTACTTCAGAGCGAAGACATAGTTGAAGATCGCCACCGGCATCGCCGACTGAAGCAGAAGGACCCCGCGTGCGGTGCCTTCCAGTCCGAAGAGTTCCACGACAAGAAGCCCAGCGGCGAGGCCGCCGGCAAGACGCCCGACGGCGAGACCTACGCTTCGGTGAACGCGCTTGACCCTCATTCGAGCCAGAGAAACGCCGAGTGTGAGCAGCATCAACGGAACGACGAGAGAGGCCAAGAGGTCGACCGTGTTCGTGATCCATTCCGGCAGCGCGGTTCTCGTCAGCATGAAGGGGAGCGAGGCGAGAACGCCCCACACGACGGGCGTGCGTACTAACTGTCTGGCCTGCACACCGCCGGCGTGGATCGATACACCCACAGTGAATTGTGCAACCGAGTGTACGGCAAAGGCTGCGACTGCCAGCGCCAGGCCCTCGTCCCCGAAGGCAAAGAACGCAAGGGGTATGCCCATGTTGCCAAGATTGCCGAACATGACTCCCGGCAGATAGCTTGACTGTGGCAGCCGCAGCAGGAAGTGAAACACAAGAGCGCCGCCGATGGCGACGAGTGTCAGGACGAGAAGATATGCGCCGGCGACCGAACTTAGCGCGGAGAGCGAGACGTCGAGCCGTGTCAAAGACGAAAAAACGAGGCATGGCGTCGCAATGGTCAATACGATCCCGGTCACGAATTCGGTGTCGAAACCGCGCCCCGACCTTACCCAGGCGAAACCGATCGCTGCGGTGAGAAAAACCGGCGCAACGATTGCGAAAAGGTCTGCGGTCAAGTTGGAGACTCCGGTCGGCCTACGCCGAAATTCATGCCGTTTTCAGCTGTGTCAGGCGCAACAGCGTGATCTGATTCCGCTCGCGTCGCACGACTTCGAAGCGCGTGTTGTAGTACTGGAACACTTGGCCAACGTCGGGGATCGACTGTGACTCGTGGATCACGAGACCGGCCACTGTCACCGCCTCTTCGTCGGGCAATGTCCAGCCGCGATCCCGGTTCAGGTCGCGGATGGTGACCGTACCCTCGACAATGACGCTGCCGTCAGGTTGCTGGCGAATGCCGCGGTGTGCGACGTCGTATTCGTCTGCGATCGGCCCGACGATCTCTTCGAGGATATCTTCAAGGGTAACCATGCCCATGAGCGCGCCGTACTCGTCGACCACCAGCGCGAAGTGCTGTCGACGGTCACGGAAGGCGGCCATCTGCTCGATCAACGTCGTGGTCTCGGGGATGAACCACGGATCCGTCGCAATCTTCATGGGTTCGATCTTGGACGGGTTGCCACCGGCCGCGACGAGGGCGCGGAGGACGTCCTTGGCATGCAGCACGCCGACAATGTTCTCTGATTCGTCCTTCCAAAGCGGAAGCCGCGTGTAGGGGCTGCTGAGGACCTCACTGACGATCGCTTCGACCGGCTGGTTCGCGTCCACCATGTTCATGTTGCTGCGATGAATCATGACGTCTTGGACGCTGTTCTCGCTGAGATCGAAGATGCCATGCAGCATGTCGCTCTCATGCTTGACGAGGCCGCCTTCGTCAGCATGCAGCTGGATTGCGCTGCGCAGTTCTTCCTGGGGTGAGACCAGCAGAGACTGGCCGGCCCGTCTGTCGCCGAAGGCGCGAAGGACCAGTGAAACCACCCATTCGACGGCCACCACGAACGGCGTCAAAGCGAAAACGGTTGCCCGGACGAATGGCGCGACGCGAAGCGACGTGCGCGTCGGATGCCGCAACGCATAGGTCTTCGGCAGCACTTCTGCGAAGATCAGGACCAATGCGGTCATGCCGAGCGTGGCGTAGGCGATGCCGGCATCGCCGAAGATGCCGATCAGAGCGCTTGTCGCCAGCGCCGACGCCAGGATGTTGACGAGGTTGTTGCCCAGCAAGATCGAGCCGATCAGGCGTTCGCGTGCGTCGATCAGCCTTATCACCGCCTTGGCTCGGCGATTTCCCTGTTTGTCGAGATGCGTGATCCGTGGCCGCGATGCTGCGGTCAAGGCGGTTTCGGATCCCGAGAACAAGCCGGAGAGGAAGAGCAGAACAACGATCGCCACGATCGTGATGACAAGTTCGATGCCCATCAGTCGGCCCCGCAGGCGCGCATCGCCGCCAGGACGGCATCCCGGTCGACTCCGCGTTCGACGAAGGCATCGCCCAGTGTTCGCAGCAAAACGAAAGCGATCTTGCCGGCAGTAACCTTTTTGTCCTGGCTCATATGGGCATAGAGCTCCTGCGCGCTCGCGGAGACGCCTAGGTCCGCCATGGTTGTGGGAAGATCGGCGGCCTCGAAGTGCCTGACCGCGCGTGCTGTTTCGTCGAAGCCATATTCTTGCGAGAGGTTCATGGCCATGACCATGCCAACCGCCACGGCCTCGCCATGAAGAACCTTGTCGCCCTCGTAGCCCACTGCAACTTCAATCGCATGGCCGAAGGTATGCCCAAGATTCAGCAGGGCGCGCTCACCCGATGTTTCGAACTCGTCGGCTTCGACGACCGCGGCCTTGGTTCGACAGCTTACCGTTATTGCGTGCGCCAGTGCCTCTGCATCGCCCGCGAGGACGGACCGACCGTGTTCCTCCAACCAGGAGAAGAACCCTTCATCGCGAATCAGGCCGTACTTCACGATCTCGGCGTAGCCCGCCCGCATCTGCCGGGCAGGTAGCGTGGCAAGTACGTCGAGGTCGATCAGCACCAGAGATGGCTGGTGGAACGCGCCGATCAGGTTCTTGCCAAACCGCGTGTCGATCCCGGTCTTGCCGCCCACTGAGCTGTCGACCTGCGATAGCAACGTTGTCGGAACCTGCACGATCCGAACGCCGCGCTTAAGGATGCTGGCGGCAAATCCGGCGATATCGCCGATCACGCCGCCCCCAAGGGCGACGACGAGATCGTCCCGGCCTATTTCGGTCTCGAGAAGCGAGTCGAGAAGGCCTCCGAGGTGATTCAGGTCCTTCGTGCTCTCGCCGGGGGGCAGCACGATTTGCGCGGCTTCGATTCCCGCGCCGGCAATGGCAATCTTCAAGGCGTTCAAATGCAATGCTGCGACGGTCTCGTCGGAGACGATGGCGCATTTGCGCGCGCCGGTGGCCTGTGCAATCGCAGAACCGGCTGTGGCCACGAGGCCCTTGCCGACATGTATCTGGTAGCGTTTGCCCGGCAGGCCGACCTCTATGATCTCGCGGGGCGCGTTCACTCTTTCTCGGATTCCTTCAACGATGCCACGATCGCGTCGACGACCTTTTCGACGGCAGTGTCGCCGCTGTCGACGACAATGTCAGCCTCTGCGTAGATCGGGTCACGCTCCGTCATCAACATGCTGAGCGTGTCTCGTGGATCTCCTTCGCGCAGCAGCGGCCGATTGTCGTTGCGTCTGACGCGCTTGAGGATTGTATCCAAATCGGCCCTCAGCCAGATCGACGTAGCCTTGTCGTGGATACGCTTTCGCGTTTCGGCGTCGATGAAGGCGCCGCCGCCTGTGGCGACGACGCTTGGGCCCTCATCGAGGATGCGCTTTAGGACACGGCGCTCTCCTTCCCGAAAGGCGGCCTCGCCATGGAACTCGAAGATGTCCGAAATCGAACAGCCTGCCGCCTTCTCGATTTCGGCGTCGGCATCGACGAAAGGCAGGGACAAACGCTTGGCCAAGCGGCGTCCGACCGTACTCTTTCCGACCCCCATAAGCCCAACCAGTACAAGCGGCCGCGTCTTGGGCCGGGGCGCGCTGCGCGCTTTTCTGGTTCTTGCCATGGAAACTTGAAGATGCGTGCTCGTTTGAAAGCGAAATTGGCACCCTATAGAATGCCCCGAGATCGCCATAATTTGTCTGATTATAGCGGTCTTGGCGCGTCGCCTTGAAGTGGCGCGTTAGGTGCCTTCCTGAAGAGAAGAGGACCATGTCCCTCGCCTCACGACTCACCCTCCTGCTGATCGCCGTCATCATCGTCGGTGGGGCCGTGTTCCTTGCGACTTGGGACATCCCTGCGCCCACCCGTCAAGTCGAGAAGGTGATGCCAGACAACCGATTCCCGCGGTAGCGCGGTGCGGACTTCAGGTGTGAGGCCCTTATTGGCGACGGCGCTGGTCGCACTTGTCTTGACGGCCTTCTTTCCCGCCCCCGGCGCTGCGCAGCAGGAGTCCGATGGACCGCTTCGCCTCGTTCCGAGCCAGCCAGCGGGCGAGGTCGAGCAAGTCGATTCGGACGAAACGGAGGGTAGGACCGGTCAGCGCGTGGTCGAAACGACGCCACGGCGCGACCAGACCAGCGTTGCAGTTGTCGAACTTGCGACCGTGGACCCATCATCGGTCGGCCTGCTGACTCCCGAGAACGGCGGGTTTCCTCTCGGACTGTGGACCGGATCGCGCCGCGAGACCATCGAACGGCTGATCCCTCTGATTCCCGATGCGACGCCGTCGAGAACTGCCCAGTCGCTGAGAAGGCGTCTGCTGATGACCGCGGCGCATGTGCCGCGCGGAACGCCGGTCGCGCCCAGTTTCCTCGGTCTGCGTGTGGAGCGTCTGGCGGCTTCGGGAGCTTATACGGATGCGCTTGCGCTCGCGGCGCTCGCCTCGCCGCAGATTGACGATCCGGTCCTTCAGATCGTCGCCGTGGATTCCGCGCTTCTCTCCGGCGATCACGGTCGAGCTTGCGCCGTGGTCGAGGCAGCGCTCCAGGCTGGACGCCGATCGCCCTATTGGGTCCGCGCGTTGACGTTTTGCCGTTTACTGTCAGGCGACGCGGAGCGCGCCAGACTCACCGCAGCGATTCTGCGTGAGTTGCCAGGGGAGTCCGACCAGCCGTTCGACCAGTTGGTTGCCATCCTCGCGGGAGATACAGACGCGCCGCTGGATCAGCTCAACGATCCGACACCGCTGCACTTGGCGATGATTCGGGCAGCGCGCCGCGCGATGCCCGATCAGGCGGCTGAATCGGCGCGGCCGGCGATCCTCCGAGCGATCGCGTCCTCCCCTAATGCGTCGATCGAAGCGCGATTGATCGCCGCGGAAGCTGCCGAACGCGCTGGTGTCCTTCCCGCCGACGCGCTGGCGCAGGTCTACGCGAGTCTGGCCTTCAGCGAAGAACAGCATACCAACGCGCTAACTGAAGCTGCGGATTTGCCGCGCCCGCGCGCCAACGCTCTTCTGTTCCAGACGGCGGCATCCGAATCGATCCCGACGGCGCAAGCCGAAGCGCTGGCGACAGCGCTGCGCCTGGCAGATGCGGCCGGTCACGGTACCCTTGCTCGTGTCAACGCTGGCCGGTTGGCGGCGTTGGTGCCCGACGCCGACCTCATGTGGTTTGCGAAAGATGCCGGACTTGCACTTCTCCATGCGCAGAACTCTAGTGCGGCGCGCGGCTGGTTCGACCTTGCACGGCTGTCCGTCAGCGAAGCGCAGCCGGAGCCTGCGGTTGCCGTGCTCACGCTATTGCCCAGCCTGTTCATGGCACCCGCACCTGATGCCGTGCCCTGGGTACCGGACATGATGATCGAGTGGTGGCGAGGCGTCGCCGCCATGGAGGGCGGCGCCGCGAGCGCGTTCGGCGGCAGCGCGCTTTCGTTGCTTGACGCGGTTGGGATGGAGGCACCAGAGCAGGCCTGGGCCGGCTACATCGAGATCTCTAAGCCCAGCCAGGCACAACGCCCCTCGATGGCGATTTTGCGCGGTCTGCAGCACGCCGGCGAGGAAGCCAGGGTAGGAGAGGCCATCGTCTTTGCGCTGGTTGCTCTCGGCAATGCACATCCTGCGGACGTAGACTTGGCCACGATCACGTCGGTCGTCGCGACCCTCGGCAGGGTCGGTCTTCACGAGGATGCCCGAGGCCTTGCCCTCGAGGCGCTCGTGGGTCGTTCGCTACAGCAATGAGTGTGGGGTCGCTCGAGCTGGAGCGGTTTCTTGAGATGCTGGCGGCCGAGCGAGGTGTGTCGCCAAGAACGCTTGGTGCCTACGCGCGCGATCTTGAGGGTTTTCTGGAATTCCTGGCCGCTCGCGGTATCGGTCCAGGTGAGGCTGGCGTTGCTTCGCTGCGCGGGTTCGTATCGGACCTCGGCCAACGGGGCATGGCACAAACGACCATCGCGAGGAAGATATCGGCGCTTCGTCAATTCTACCGCTTCCTCGTGGCCGAAGGAGACGTCGAGGATGATCCGAGCCGCATGCTCGATTCGCCGCGCCGCGGGAGGCCTTTGCCGAAGCTGCTTTCGGCTGCAGAAGTCGATGCCTTGCTTGCGGCAGCTCGCGCGCTCAAAGGCCCCGAGGGCGTCCGCGCCGTTGCCCTGCTCGAGCTGCTGTATGCAACAGGCGTGCGGGTGAGCGAACTTGTCGGACTGCCCCTTGCTGGGCTCGATCGTGGCGCCGGCATGGTCCTCGTGCGAGGCAAGGGTGGTCGCGAACGCTACGTGCCCCTGGGTCAGCAGGCTCTTGGCGCTGTCGAGCTATACCTCGAAATCCGTGACGCCTTCGTGCCGACAGGGCGCGCTTCCAATTGGTTGTTTCCATCGCGCGCGCGGGCAGGCCATCTGACGCGGCAACGGTTCGCGCAGCTGCTCCAGGAGATCGCACTCCTTGCGGATCTCGACCCGGCACGAGTGTCGCCGCACGTGTTGCGGCACGCATTTGCGTCGCATCTTCTTGAAAATGGCGCGGACCTGCGTTCGGTGCAGCAAATGCTGGGGCACGCGGACATTTCGACGACGCAGATCTATACCCACGTACTTGAGGAGCGTTTGCGGAGAACGGTCGAAACCCATCATCCTTTGGCCAGGAACATCCCGAATCCGTGATATGATGACGACATGAGTAGCTTTCTGGACTTCGAAAAGCCCGTCGCAGAGCTTGAAGGCAAGATCAAGGAACTGCGCCACACTGCGGACGGCGGGGACGTCAACATCTCCGACGAACTTTCGCGCCTAGAAACCAAGGTCGATCAGGTTCTCACTCAGATCTACGGTAGGCTGACGTCGTGGCAGAAGATGCAGGTTGCCAGGCACCCGGACCGGCCGCATTTCTCAGCCTATGTCGATGCGTTGCTCGACGGCTTCATCCCTTTGAATGGCGACCGCGTTTACGGCAACGATGCCGCGCTGCTTGGTGGAATCGGTCGTTTCCGTGGCCGCTCGGTTATGGTGATCGGACATGAGAAGGGCAGTGGGACCGAGGGACGCGTTCACCACAACTTTGGCATGGCGCACCCAGAGGGCTATCGCAAGGCGGTTCGACTGATGGAGATGGCGGACCACTTTTCGCTGCCGGTACTTACGTTCGTTGACACGCCCGGGGCTTATCCTGGTGTCGAGGCCGAAGAGCGTGGTCAGTCAGAAGCGATCGCCCGCGCGATCGAGGCGTGTCTCAGGCTGGAAGTGCCGCTGATCGCGTCGGTCGTTGGAGAAGGCGGGTCAGGCGGCGCGGTAGCGCTTGCAACCGCCGACCGCGTGTTGATGTTCGAGCACGCCGTCTACTCGGTCATCTCGCCGGAAGGCTGCGCGTCGATTCTCTGGCGCAGCGCAGCAAAGGCCCAGGATGCGGCGGAAGCGCTCAAGCTCACCGCGGCAGATCTTAAGAATCTCGGAGTGATTGACACGGTTGTTCCCGAGCCCCTCGGCGGCGCCCACAGACAGCCGGTCGTTGCGATTGAAACGCTCGGGGACGAGATCGAGCGAACCCTGGATGCCCTCCTCTCGGAGCAGGCTGGGTCGCGCCGCTTGCGCCGGCGCGAAAAGTTCCTCGAGATGGGCCGCGTCTAGTTCAGCCTCAGCCGATCCTGCCGTGACACTGCTTGTATTTCTTGCCTGAACCGCACGGACACGGCTCGTTGCGGCCGATCTTGCCCCAGGTCGCGGGATCCTGAGGATTGCGCTCCTCGGTTCTGGGGCGGCGCAGGACAGTGGTCCCCCCTTGCGGGCCCGCATCGTCCATCTCGTTGCGGCCGGTGGTCGGGTCGGCGTGGACCTCGCGAGTGGGCTGTTCAGAGCGTCCGGCAGCGGCAACCTGCTCGGCAGGCGTGTCCATCTGCAGTTCGATATGCGCCATGTAGGTCGAGAGATTGACGCGCAGCGAGGCCAGCATCGCCTCGAACATGTTGAACGCTTCGCTCTTGTATTCGTTGAGCGGGTCGCGCTGACCATAGGCGCGTAACCCGATTCCCTGTCGGAGATGATCGAGACTGAGCAGGTGATCCTTCCAGTGCTGGTCGAGTACCTGCAGCATCAGGCTCTTCTCGACGACACGCCAAATGTCGGCGCCGTAGCGCGTGGCTTTTTCGGCGAAGTGACGGTCTACGGCGTCGGTCAGGCGGCTCTTGATCTCTTCGTCAGCGATGCCTTCTTCCGCCGCCCACTCCTTGATCGGCAGGTCCAGGCCGAAAACGCGCTTGGCTTGCGCCGCCAACTCGTCTGTCTCCCACTGCTCCGCGTAGGCGCGTTCGGGGATATGGGTGGCCACCATGTCGTCGATGACCTGGTCGCGCATATCCTTGAACGTGTCCGAAACGTCGGTGCTCTTCATCAGTTCGATGCGCTGTTCGTAGATCACCTTGCGCTGATCGTTCATTACATCGTCGAACTTCAGCAGGTTCTTGCGGATCTCGAAGTTGCGGGCCTCGACCTTCTGCTGCGCTTTCTCAAGCGCCTTGTTGATCCACGGATGGACGATTGCTTCGCCTTCCTGCAGGCCAAGGCGCCTGAGCATGCCGTCCATGCGCTCCGACCCGAAGATGCGCATGAGGTCGTCCTCCAGCGACAGGAAGAAGCGCGACTGGCCCGGATCGCCCTGACGTCCGGATCGGCCCCGCAGTTGGTTGTCGATCCGGCGGCTTTCGTGGCGCTCCGTGCCGATCACGCAAAGGCCGCCTGCCGCCATCACGGCCTGCTTCTCTTTTTCGACCTCTTCTTCGATGCGTCGGGTGGCGGCTTCGCGGTCCGCTTCGCTGGCGTCATCGGGGACTTCGTCGGCGACCCGCATCTCCACGTTGCCACCGAGTTTGATGTCAGTGCCGCGACCCGCCATGTTGGTGGCGATCGTCACGGCGCCCGAGCGTCCTGCCTGGGCGATGATGTGCGCTTCTTGCTCGTGGTAGCGGGCATTGAGAATGCGGTGTTCGATCTTGCGCTTCTTCAATTCCGCGGCGAGGACCTCTGATTTTTCGATCGATACCGTGCCGACAAGACAGGGTTGCCCCCTTTCTTTGCACTCCTCGATCAGGTCGATGATCGCCTTCGTCTTTTCGCCGGTGGAGCGATAGACCTCGTCATCCTCGTCGTTGCGAACCATACCGCGATGGGTCGGGATTTCGACGACCTCGAGCTTGTAGATGTCGTGGAACTCCTCGGCCTCGGTCACCGCAGTGCCGGTCATGCCGGCAAGTTTCGGGTACATGCGGAAATAGTTCTGGAAGGTGATCGATGCCAGGGTCTGGTTTTCCTGCTGGATCGTCGTCTTTTCCTTGGCTTCAAGCGCCTGGTGCAGGCCTTCGGAGTAGCGTCGGCCTTCCATGGCGCGACCCGTGAACTCGTCGATGATGACGACCCTGTCGTCCTTCACGATGTAGTCGCGGTCGCGCAGGAACAGCTTGTGAGCACGTAGCGCCTGATTGGCGTGGTGAACGACCGTTACGTTTTCTATGTCGTAGAGGCTCTCGCCTTTCAGCAGACCCGCATCGTCGAGCAGTTGTTCCATGTGTTCGACGCCGACTTCCGACAACACGACTGTGCGGCTTTTCTCGTCAAGCTCATAGTCGTCGGGGATGAGGCTCGGGATTAGTGCATCCAGGCTCATGTACAGATCGGAACTCTGCTCCGCAGGCCCCGAGATGATGAGCGGTGTGCGTGCCTCGTCGATCAAGATCGAGTCGACCTCGTCGACGATTGCGAAGTTGAACGGGCGCTGCACCATCGCCGAAAGTTCGAACTTCATATTGTCACGAAGATAGTCGAAGCCGAACTCGTTGTTGGTGCCGTAGGTCACGTCCGACGCGTACTGCGCGCGCCTGGCATCGTCATCGAGACCGTGGACGATGCAACCGACACTGAGCCCGAGGAAGTTGTAGATCTGCCCCATCCACTCGGCGTCGCGCTTTGCCAGATAGTCGTTCACGGTGACGACGTGCACGCCCTTGCCTGCCAAGGCGTTCAGATAGACCGGCAGAGTGGAAACGAGCGTCTTGCCTTCGCCCGTCTTCATCTCGGCGATCTTGCCTTGATGCAGGACCATGCCGCCGATGAGCTGGACGTCGTAGTGCCGCTCGCCAAGTGTCCGTTTTGCCGCCTCGCGGACCGTTGCGAAGGCTTCGGGCAGCAGGCCTCCAAGTGTCTCGCCTTGGCCAAGGCGTTCGCGGAACTCCGCCGTGCGCCCGGCCAACTGCTCGTCGGTCAGAGAACTGACCGTCTCTTCGAGGCTGTTGACGTGATCGACGACTTTCTGGAGCTCGCGAACGACTCGATCATTTGCGGTGCCAAGGAGGCGTCTGGCAATACCGCCGATCATCGGAAAACCCCGTAATTGCAGTGATTATGGCACCGACGCGAACGCGCGTCCTGAGCGAGAAATAAGGACCGGACCTGCCTGTGTCAACGCAGTGGCGGGCCGTTGGCGTGCCTCTCAAAGGGACGTTACCGCGCGTATCCCAAAAAAACGATGGGAATGTGGGGCGCTGTGATACAACCGGGCCTTTCCGCCAACTCCCGACGTGAGGCTTCCATGCACGCACCCACCATTGTCCGCTCGATCGCGGCCGTTCTTCTGGCCGTCGGGGTTGGTGCCGGGACGCCTGCCGTTGCCCAGGATGGCGAGAAGAACCTTGAGCAGGTGCGGGCCAAGGTAAATGGGGAGGAGATTACCCAAGCTGACGTTGAGGATTTCATCGCCAATTTGGCGCCCCAGGTTCAGGCGGCGCCACGCGCCCAGATAGAGCCGGCAGTGATCGATCAGCTGATCAACTCGAAGCTGCTCGTCCGCCTGGCGCGTGAGAGCGGGATCGAGGAAGACGAACGCTACAAGAACCAACTGGAAGCCGTGGCGCTCCGCATTCTCCAAAACGTCTATCTGACACGGCAGATCGAGGAAAGGCTGACCGAAGAGCGTGTTCAGAAACTCTACGAGGAATTCGTTGCTGCAAACCCGCCTTCGGAGCAGGTGCGCGCAAGTCACATTCTCGTCGAGCAGAAAGAAGAAGCGCAGGAGATCGCGGAGCGAGTCCGCGGCGGTGAGGATTTCGGCGAGGTTGCTCGGGAGAAATCGACGGGCCCGTCGGCCAGTTCTGGCGGCGACCTTGGCTATTTCGAACGAGGACAAATGGTGCCGACCTTTTCGGAAGCCGCTTTTGCCCTGGATGTCGATCAGATTTCTGATCCCGTGCAGACCCAGTTCGGCTGGCATGTCATCAAGGTGACCGATCGCCGCCAGGCGCCGCCGCCCTCGCTGGATGAGATGCGCGAGCAGCTGAATCAGCAACTCACCAACGACATCGTCGACGAGGTGATCAACGGCGCTCGCGAGGGTGCCGAGATCGCCAAGTTCGATGCCCAAGGCAAGCCGGCCGAGTAGCTGACGATCTAGTTGCCGCCTCGCGCGGCCCGCCCTTAGTATCGGCGGGTCATGGCAGCAGGCCTTCCACGTTCACCCCTCGCCCCGGCCGCAGTTCCGGCGCTCCCGCCCATCTCGGGCGTTCGCCTCGCCACGGCGCGTGCCGGGATTCGCTACGACCGCACGGACGTTCTGCTTGTCGCGCTCGACGAAGGAACCTCGGCGGCCGGCGTGTTCACGCGCTCGAAAACCGCCTCTGCGCCGGTCCTTTGGTGCCGGGACATCCTGCGAAAGGGAACGGGCCGCGCTGTTCTGGTGAATTCCGGCAACGCCAATGCCTTCACCGGCTACGAGGGGACCCGCGCGGTTGCGGCGACGACCGCTGCGGTCGCTAGGCTTCTGGAGTGCAGCGCTGACGAGGTGTATGTCAGCTCGACCGGCGTGATCGGCGAGAAGCTGCCGACCGACCGGATGCTGGCCGCCATGGAGCGTCTTCGTGACGGCCTGAGGGCTGAGGATTGGGCGAATGCCGCCGACGCTATCCGGACCACGGATACTTTTGCCAAAGTGGCGACCCGTTCATTCAAGATCGGCAACGAGAAATACAATCTGAACGGGATCGCAAAGGGTTCAGGGATGATCGCGCCCGACATGGCGACCATGCTCGGTTACGCCTTCACCGATGCCGCTATTCCGCACGCAATCCTGCAGGCCGAATTGGCAGCAGCCTGCGACCGTTCCTTCAACGCCATCACTGTCGACAGCGACACCTCGACCAGCGATACCGTTCTTCTCTTCGCGACCGGCGCGGGTCCCTCGCATCCGCCGATTTCGGATCGCCGCGATCCGGTGCTTCGCCCTTTCCGGAAGGCGCTGCGCGAGCTCATGACCGATCTGGCGCACCAGATCGTACGTGATGGCGAAGGCGCATCGAAATTCGTCACCGTGGAAGTGACGGGCGCGAAGTCGAAGCGGGCCGCGAAGCGGATTGCGATGGCGATCGCGAATTCGCCGCTCGTCAAGACAGCGATCGCCGGTGAGGACCCGAACTGGGGCCGAATCGTCATGGCAGTCGGCAAGGCCGGTGAGGAAGCCGACCGCGACCAACTGAAGATTGCCTTCGGTGATCATGTCGTGGCGGTCAACGGGGTGGTTGCGCCCGACTATGTTGAGTCCGATGTCGCGGCCTACATGAAGAATGCCGAGATCGTGATCGGCGTCGATGTTGGCGTCGGCAAGTCGCGTTTCACGGCGTGGACATGCGATTTCACCGAGGGCTACATCCGAATCAACGCGGACTATCGGTCGTGATCACGGGTCGATACATCGGTGTTTCCTGACGTCGGCTCTTTTCCCGTCACAGCTCGTCGATGATCACCAAAGCAAAGGAGTTCGCGCCGCTTGAAACGGAGAGGCTGCGGCTGCGCCCATTCGGAGAGACCGATAAGGCGGCGCTCGTCGAGCAGCTCACGGATCCGTTGGTCTCGAAGCAACTCGCCTTCGTGCCGCATCCGTATGACGACACTCATGCAGACGCATGGATCAAGGATTGCTTGCGCAACCCGCCGGGCCGCATTGTCGGGTGCCGCTTTGCCATCGAGCGACGCGACGATGCGCGGTTCGTCGGTGGCCTCGGTCTCTTGCCGCACGGACGGGTGTTCGAACTCGGCTATTGGCTCGATCGCAGATGTTGGGGGCAAGGGTACGCCACCGAGGCGGTGACCGCGGCGCTAGAGTTCGGGCTCAACGAGCTACGCATGCGGGGAATTGTAGCCTTCGTCTTCATGGGCAATCCTGCCTCTACGCGCGTGTTGTCGCGGCTCGGCTTTGAGTATCAGGGGCTCGAGCAACCGGCCGAAGGTGCGCAGCGCAAAGTCTTGCGCTACGTGCTGGAACCGAAGGCGGCATGAGCGAGCCGCTGTTCTCCGATCGGCTTGTTCTGCGCCGGCCGAGTATGGAGGATGTGCCCGACCTGGTTCGGCTCCTAGCCGACGAGCAAGTGGTCGCGCACCTTTCTCACGTGCCGTCTCCCTATAGCGAGCAGGACGGGATCAAATACGTACAATCCGCCGCAGGTGACGGCCCGCTCGACATCGGTGATGCGTTTGCCCTTGAGGACCGGCGCAGCGGCGACATGATCGGCAGCATCGGGCTGCGTCGACTTGCGTTGCCGGGTGGCAGCGAGGTCGGCGAAATCGGCTACTGGTTGGCCCGAGAAGCCTGGGGCCAGGGGCTGGCGACCGAAGCGGTTCGAACATTCCTGCCATTCTGCTTTGCATCGGGATGCGAGCGGCTCACGGCGCACGTCAACGTCGAGAACACGGCTTCGCAGCGGGTGCTTCTGAAGAACGGGTTTGCGGAAGTCGGGCTGTCCGAACTATGGATGCCCGCGCGCGGACGCTCGAACATATCCGTTCTGCTGGAACTCGATGCGGAACGATGGAAGGCATTGGTTTCCGCGGCGCCGCCTATCCTCACTGTGGTTGCGGTGGCTTTGCTGGACGGCGACGACCGTGTGCTGGTTGCAAAACGGCCTGTGGGAAAGCCGATGGCCGGCCTTTGGGAGTTTCCCGGCGGCAAGATTCACCAAGGCGAGTCGCCGGAAGCGGCGTTGATCCGGGAGCTGCGCGAGGAACTGGCGATCGACACTGAGCAATCGTGCCTTGCGCCACTGACCTTTGCGTCACATCGCTACGAATCGTTTCACTTGTTGATGCCGCTCTATGTGTGCCGTGTCTGGCGAGGACAGCCGATAGCCCAGGAGGGCCAAGAACTCAAATGGGTGTCACTTCGCGCCCTTGATGAACTCCCAATGCCGCCAGCGGACGTGCCGTTGGTCGCGATGCTGCGCGACTACCTCTGACGGCGCGGACCAGCTTGCTCCCCCGCTGACCGCTCCTCGGTTTCGAGCGCGTCGGCGAGGCGCGTTGATGCCTGGCCTGGGCGAAGGGGTTTCTGCTGCGAATCATGTGGCGCCCAGCCGGTCAGGTAGACCACGTCGAACGTCGCCCGCAATCGTCCATCCGTTGCGAAGCGGTCCCGGTAAATTTCCGCTGCACGCGCGAAGATAGCGCGCCGCGAGGTGTGCCGCGATCGCGCGCGCAGCGGGTTGGTTTCGCCCATCGCGCGAAGATCGCGCATCAACGCATTCATTGTGGCGTAGGTCACGGTGATGCGGTCCTGGTCCGCCACAGGCAGCGCAAATCCGGTGCGCTGAAGCAGGCTGCCGAGGTCGCGCACATCGGCAAACGGTGCGATGCGAGGGCTTACGCCCCCAGTTGTGTCGATTTCCGCTTGGGTCAGGCAGGCGCGCAACTCGGTCAGCGTTTCGCCCCCGAACATGGCCGCCAGAAAAAAGCCATCCGGGCGGAGCGCGCGACGCACTTGAACAAGGACGCCCGGCAAGTCGTTGGCCGTGTGCAACGACAGAATGGACGTAACGAGATTGAGCGATCCGTCGGCGAAAGGCAGCACCTCCTGGTCGGCAACGGTGGTCAGCGGTCCAGTCGCGAATCCATGGTCCAACGCGAACGAGATCGTCGTCTCGATGCCGCGGGCTGCTTTTGCGCCGGCGCGCTCGAACCAGTCGGCAGCATCGCCGCGTCCGCTGATGTCGGCCACGACCGGCATCTGCCGCTGCACGTCGAGGAGGCGGTCCGCAACGCGTTGCGCGATTTCCTCAAATAGAAATCCGCCGGTAGGGTTGTCGCGCAGCGCTCTCATGCGGTGCGCGCGTACCGCGTGGGTATCGAAAAGCGAGTGCTCGTTCATCACCGTGAAGGATCGCAAGATGTCTCGGTCGGCTGCTCTAGCATAGCGCACGTAGTGGCGGCCATCGGGCTCCTCTCGCGAAACCGGCCCTGATTTGTGCATTGAGCCGGCATGGACCAACTCCTTCGCCGGGGCACCTCCCTCTGGCATAGTTTCATCGACTTCGTTGCGCCGAGAACATGCCCGTCCTGCAGCGCTCCGGTCATCGGCGCTGCCTTGTGCGGCGCGTGCTGGTCGCAGGCGCGCTTCGTGGCTGAGCCTCTTTGCCACCGTTGCGGTCTGCCCTTCGACTTCGATCCCGGCGATGGGAGCTGGTGCGGCCGATGCATCGCCACGACGCCTCTCTACGACAGAGCCCGGGCGGCCATGATCTACGACGAGCAGTCGCGCAACCTTGTCCTCGCGCTCAAGCACGGCGACCGTCACGATCTGGTTCCGCTTCTCGTGCCGCTGCTGCGAACCGCCGGTGGATCCCTGGTTGATCAAGCCGACCTTGTTGCCGCGGTGCCGCTCCATCCTAGGCGGCTCTTGGAGCGACGGTTCAACCAGTCAGCCCTGCTTGCTGCGGCGCTCGCACGCACCTGCGAGCGTCCCTTCTCACCTCGGCTGTTACGCCGCACGCGCAATACTCCCTCGCAGGGCGGCTTGGGTGCGGCGGCCCGCAGACGCAACCTGCAGCGCGCCATTGTGATCCCCGATCGGATGACCCCAGTCGTGCGCCAGCGCCGTGTCCTCCTCGTGGACAACGTGATGACGACGGGAGCGACGGCAGAAGCCTGCACCAAGGCCCTGCTGCGGGCCGGTGCCGCGGCCGTCGACGTGCTGACCGTCGCGCGGGTTGCCTGAGTCACCGGGAATTGCGGGCCTGCGAGGTTGCAGGATCGCCCGATCGACACCTAATTTACCGGCAACAGCGTTAGGCAACAGTGAGCACCATGGCCAAGGTCGAAATTTACACAACGATGATGTGCGGCTTCTGCGCGCGCGCGAAGAACCTTCTCAACAAGAAGGGCGTGGATTTCGAAGAGATCGACGTGACATTTTCCGGGGCCGCGCGAGACGAGATGTCGAAGCGAGCGGATGGGCGCTACACGGTGCCGCAGATCTTCATCAACGACGAGGGGATCGGTGGTTGTGACGAACTCTACGCGCTGGAACGGGAAGGCGCTCTAGACGCCAAACTGTCGGCGCCTGCCGGCTAACCGCGCTATGCGGGTCGCCTGCATCCAGGGGTGCGCCGGCGACGACATGGCGGCGAATCTCGACGTCGTCGAGCGTGCCGTACGTGAAGCGGCCGCCGGCGGCGCGACCTTCATCACGACGCCCGAGAACGTTGCGTTGATGGCGGAGGACCGCGATAGCCTCTTTGCCCAAACTCCTACTGAGGAAGCGCATCCCGCGGTTGCCCGTTTTGCACAATTGGCCGCCGACACGAAAAGCTGGCTTCTCGCCGGATCGATCGCCGTGCGGTCGGACGATGATCGGTTGAGCAACCGATCATTCCTGTTCGGTCCCGATGGGCGCATCGTTGCCACATACGACAAAATTCACATGTTCGACGTGGAACTGCCGGGCGGCGAGAGCTATCGCGAATCCAAGAACTATCGGCCCGGCGGCCGAGCGGTCGTCTCGGAATTGCCGCATGCGCGCCTCGGCATGACGATTTGCTACGACATCCGTTTCCCGCACCTTTACCGCTCGCTCGCCGCCGCGGAAGTCGACATCATCACGGTGCCGTCAGCGTTTACGAAGGTGACGGGCAAGGCGCACTGGCACATTCTGTTGCGTGCGCGTGCCATTGAGACAGGCGCGTTCGTGGTCGCGCCGGCGCAAGTGGGGCGCCATCCCGCCAAACGAGAGACCTATGGTCACTCCCTCGTCGTGACGCCGTGGGGTGACGTCATTATGGACGCCGGGCGGGGTACCGGCGTGTTCTTCGCCGATCTGGACTTGTCAGCGGTTTCCAGGGCACGTGCATCGGTCCCAGCCTGGCGCGCGGCACCCGAATTCAAGGTTCCGGAACCAGCGGGGGACTCTTGAACTTGCAGATGCCGTCCTATATCCGAACACGAGTGGTTCCATAGAAATTCGTTTTCGAGAATGATCTCTTTCGACCTGCGCTGCTCCAACGACCATGTCTTCGAAGCATGGTTCGCGAGCTCGGACACGTTCGACCGCCAGAGCAAGGATGGCGAGGTCGTTTGCCCGGTTTGCGGCGATCACGATCTATCCAAGGCCCTGATGGCGCCGCATGTCGCCACCGGAAAGAACGCTGTGCCGGAGGCAAGCGAGGAGAAGGTTCCGGTAGCCAGCGGCGCAACGGATCGCGCTGCGGAACTCATGAAGATGGCGCGCGCGCTGCGCGTGGAGGTCGAGAAGAATTTTGATCACGTCGGCGACAAGTTCGCCGAAGAGGCCAAAAAGATTCACTATGGCGAAACCGAGCACCGCAATATTTATGGCGAGATGACACCGGACGAAGCCTCGAATCTCAAGGACGAGGGCGTCGAGTTCGGCGTTCTGCCCTGGCCTTCGAAGGAGGACGCCTAGGCGGCGGTCCGGGTCGCAAACGCGACGTAGTTCACGTCGAGATCCTTTGTCAGGCGCCAGGTGCCGGCGAGCGGCGCGAACGCGACGCCATGCAGATCGGCGATGTGCAGGCCTGCCTGTTCAAGCGCGCGCCTCAGTTCCGACGGGCGAACGAACCGGTTCCAGTCGTGGGTTCCGCGCGGAAGCCAACGCAGCACATACTCCGCACCGACAATGGCGAGCGCATAGGACTTCAACGTCCTGTTCAGAGTTGCGACGGTCATGCACGACCTGTCGTCGCGCATCAACTGACCGCAACTCGCGAGAAACGCCGGAACGTCCTGAACGTGCTCAACGACTTCCATGTTGAGGATGGCGTCGAACTTCTCGCCCCATTCGGCGAGGTCCTCGGCGGTGGCGCAGACGTAGTCGATCTCGAGCCCCATGTCCGTCGCATGTTGGCGGGCAATCCCGACATTCTTCTCCGAGGGGTCGATCCCGACGACCTCGGCGCCAAGACGACGGACCGGCTCGCACAGCAAACCGCCGCCACAGCCGATGTCGACGACTCGCAACCCTTCCAGTGGCCTTGGGCTGCCGGGGTCGCGGTCGAACTGCCGGCACAGGGAGTCGCGGATGTAGGTCAGGCGAATGGGGTTCAGCCTGTGCAGGGGCTTGAATGGCCCTTCCGTATCCCACCAGGTGGCCGCCATGCGTGAAAAACGTTCGACTTCGGTCATGTCGACGCTCGCCGATGGGGCCGTGTTGGGGGTTGAGGGCACGTAGGGCCTCGCTTGCCTGAGAAACGTGTCGCGTATATGTATACGCGCCCTTGCAAGAGCAAGAAAACCCTTTGCGTGCCGCGGCTTGCGCTGCGCCCGCAGCAAGCCGTCCCAGTCGTCATGTCAGTAATCGTCATGAAATTCGGCGGCACTTCGGTGGCCGATCTTGATCGAATCCGCAACGCTGCGTCGCGGATTAAGTCCGAAGTGGATCGAGGCAACAGCGTCGCGGTCGTTGTGTCGGCTATGGCCGGCACGACGAATCAGCTCGTCGAATGGACCGGCGAGGCCTCTCCGCTGCACGATACGCGAGAGTACGACGTCGTCGTGTCCACCGGCGAGCAGGTCACGGCAGGACTACTCGCGATCGTGCTTCAGGACATGGGCATATCGTCAAGGTCGTGGCTGGGTTGGCAGATTCCGATGCGCACCGATTTGTCCCACGGGGCGGCGCGGATCGAGGAGATCGAGGTCGGCGAGATGCAGTCGCGCTTCGCCGATGGTCAGGTTGCCGTTGTTGCCGGCTTCCAAGGCGTCAGTGCGGAGAACCGGATCACGACGCTTGGGCGCGGCGGCTCGGACACCAGCGCGGTCGCGCTGGCAGCTGCACTGAATGCCGATCGGTGTGACATCTATACGGACGTGGACGGCGTCTATACGTCAGATCCGCGTATCGTCACGCACGCCAGGAAGCTGGAGAAGATCACCTACGAGGAAATGCTGGAACTTGCTTCCCTGGGAGCCAAAGTTCTTCAGACGCGATCGGTCGAACTTGCCATGAATCACGGTGTTCGATTGCAGGTGCTGTCCAGTTTTACCGAATCGCCGGGTACACTCGTTGTCGACGAGGAAGAAATCGTGGAAAAAGAAATTGTCAGCGGCATTGCCTATTCGCGGGACGAAGCGAAGATCACGCTTCGGCGCGTTGCAGACCGTCCAGGCGTGGCGGCGGCCGTCTTCGGCCCGCTTGCCGAAGCCAGCATCAACGTGGACATGATCGTCCAGAACATCTCCCAGGACGATCGGTCGACGGATCTGACCTTCACCGTCACGCGATCTCACCTTGATCGAGCGGTTGCTGTCATTGAAGGGCGCCGCGACGAGATCGGCTACGACCAGCTCATCTCCGACAAGAACGTCGCCAAGATCTCGGTCATAGGTGTCGGCATGCGCAGCCATGCCGGTGTTGCACAGCGCATGTTCGCGACGCTGGCGGAACGCGGCATCAACATCCAGGTCATCTCGACCTCGGAAATCAAAGTCAGCGTGCTGGTCGACGAGGCGTACACCGAACTTGCCTTGCGTGCGCTGCACACGGCCTATGGGCTGGACGATGCTTGATACTGGCGATACGGACGCCAGGGCCAGACTGGAGGCGCTCTGGCGTGCCGGGGTCGAGTTTCTCGGCAGCCGATACGCGATCCTCGGCGGCGCCATGAGCTGGCTTTCCGACCGTCACCTCGTGTCGGCGATCTCGAACGCAGGCGGCTTCGGCGTGATAGCCTGCGGGTCTCTCGGGCCGGACGGACTCGACGCTGAAATCGCCGCGACACTCGAGCTGACCAATCGCCCGTTTGGCGTGAACTTGATCACGATGCATCCTGAACTCGACGCGCTCATCGATGTCTGCAAGCGCCGCGGCGTGACGCATGTCGCCTTGGCGGGCGGATTGCCTCCTGGCTCGGCCATCGCACGTCTCAAGGACGCTGGTATCAAGGTCATCGCATTTGCGCCTGCGGTGGCGATCGCCAAGCGGCTTGTACGCAACGGCGTTGACGCCCTGGTCATCGAAGGGATGGAAGCCGGCGGGCACATCGGTCCGGTGGCCACGGGTGTTCTGGCGCAGGAGATTCTTCCTGTTGTTCGTGAGGTGCCCGTCTTCGTCGCCGGCGGTATCGGCACCGGGAGCGCGATAGCCATGTACCTTGGTGCTGGCGCGGCTGGTGTTCAGATGGGGACGCGCTTCGTTTGCGCAACGGAATGTGTGGCGCATCCCAACTTCAAGAAGGCGTTCATCCGGGCAAGTGCGCGCGACGCGATTCTTTCTGTCCAGCTTGACGAGCGTTTTCCTGTGATTCCGGTTCGTGCGCTTGCGAACAAGGGTACGCGCCTCTTCCTTGAGAAACAGAAAGAGGTGATTGCCAAGGTCGACGCGGGTGAGCTTTCACAGGCGGACGCGCAGCTCGCGATTGAGCATTTCTGGGCGGGCGCCCTGCGCCGCGCGGCGATCGAGGGCGACGTCGAGTTTGGCTCGATAATGGCGGGCCAGAGTATCGGCCTCGTGAAGAAGGAGGAGCCGGTAGCGGACATTCTCGTGCAACTCGTCGAGGAGGCAGTTGAGGCGCTTGCGTCGCAAGGGGCTTCGAGAGGCGACGCGATCGGCGCGGGTGCAGCGGTGGAGCGCGCGGCCGTGACATGACCGCCCACGGCGTTGCCGGTCCGCGTACCTTGCTTCGCCGCCTGCGCGAGATGATGGCGAGCGAGAAGGCGCCGCAGGATCGCCTTGATGCCGTCACCACGATCATCGCGACCGAGATGGTTGCGGATGTCTGTTCGCTCTATTTGCGCCGGGCCGGCGATGTGCTTGAGCTTTTTTCGACCCATGGCCTGAGGCCCGAGGCCGTCCATTTCACGCGGCTTCGCGTCGGCGAGGGCCTGATCGGCGACATCGTCGCGCACGGTTCCGTGCTCGCGCTTTCTGACGCCCAGTCGCATCCGCTATTCGCGTACCGTCCGGAAACCGGCGAAGAGCGCTTCATGTCCTTCCTCGGCGTCCCCCTGCAGCGGGCGGGCCACGTCATCGGCGCGATCGCGGTTCAGCATCACGACGAACGCGAGTCCACGGCCGAAGAGGCTGAGGCGCTGCAGACCGTTGCGATGGTTCTTGCAGAAATGGTGCACGCGGCGGGGCTCCTGTCGGCGGACGAGGTCGTCGATATCGACGGCAACGCGACGCTTCCTTTGCGCTTCGAGGGAATGCCCTTGTCCGACGGTGTCGCCGAGGGCGTCGTGTATCGGCATCGTGGACCGATGGCGGTGCGCGAGCTTGTCTCGGACGACCCGCAACGGGAAGGCGAGCGCCTCGAGGCTGCCATTGAGGAGTTTCTGGAACGCATTCGGAACCTCGTCGAAGACAGCGTGCCCAGGATCGGCGATGCGGAGCAGGAGATCCTGCAGACCTATCGGATGTTTGCCGAAGACGAGGGGTGGATGGCACGCATGCGCGCGGCCGTGCGCGACGGGCTGACTGCGGAAGGCGCCGTGCGACGCGTGCAGGACGAAAACCGTCGGCGGCTGCAGGTTGCCCCTGGCGCGTACTTTCGCGAACGCATCGCGGATTTTGACGACCTGTCGAATCAGTTGCTGCGTCAGCTCTCCGGCGGCAGTGACCCGGGCGCATCGGCCATGCCTGATGGCGCGGTCTTGGTTGCGCGGACGCTCGGGCCGGCCGAGCTGCTCGAGTACGACGCAAGCCGACTCCGCGCGATAGTGATGGGTGAGGGTTCGCCGACCTCGCACATGGTTCTGGTGGCGCGCGCCCTGAATATCCCTGTAGTCGGAAAGCTGGCGAGCGCGCTACCCAGGCTTGAGCCGGGCGAAAACGTGGTGGTCGATGGGTGGCGCGGCCTGGTTCATGTGCGTGCTGACGAAAGCGTATATGAAGAAATCCAGTCATACGTCGAGACGCAGGAACGCCGCCGCGCGCATTTCGAGTCGATTCGTGCACTCCCGGCGCAGTCGCTGGATGGCCAAGCGTTCGACTTGCAGCTCAATGTCGGTCTCTTGGGTGAGCTTCCACTTCTGGATGCGACAGGTGCAGGCGGGATTGGATTGCTGCGCACTGAACTTCTGTTTCTGACGCACCCGACGTTCCCGTCGACGCATGAGCAGTCGGATGCTTATCACCAAGTACTTGATTCGGCCGGCGATCGGCCGGTCGTATTCCGCACATTCGATCTCGGCGGAGACAAGGTTCTGCCAAACCTGGATCGGCCGCTCGAGCGCGAGGAGAATCCGGCTATGGGCTGGCGCGCGTTGCGCGTTGGCCTGGATCGCCCTTCGGTCCTTCGCAACCAGTTGCGTGCCCTGATCGCTTCCGCCGTCGGGCGCACCCTCAACGTCATGTTTCCGATGGTGACCGAATTCGCCGAGTTCGAGCGCGCCAAGCAGATTCTTGACCTTGAACTGGACCGGTTGCGCCGCCGCGACGCGCCGCGCCCCACGGCGGTCTCGACCGGTGTGATGCTTGAAGTGCCCGCGCTGGCTTGGCAGTTGGACGAGATCGCGGCAGTCGCAGACTTCGTTTCGATCGGCACTAACGACTTGGCGCAGTACTTCTTCGCCAGCGACCGCACAAATCCGCGCTTGGCGGGTCGCTACGATACCCTGAGTCCCAGTTTCCTGCGCTTGCTTGCCCATGTGCGGAAAGCCTGTGACCGCCACAACGTGCCCGTCACGGTATGCGGCGACATGGCGGCGAATCCTTTGGAGGCGTCCTGCCTCGCCGGTTTGGGATTTCGGGTCCTGTCGATGCCTGCAGCGGCTCTGGGCGCCGTAAAGGCCGGCTTGCGCAGCCTCGATTGTGCCGCAATCTCGGACTACCTTGAGAGCCGGGATTCCGGCCGGGAACATACCCTCCGCGACGATCTCCACCACTTCGCCCAAGATCACGGTTTTGACTATTAACTCTTTGCACAAGAAACATTTTCTGGTTTACTCACAGGCTGTGAAAAATGGGGGAATTTCCCGTTCATAGACACGGGAAGGGATTCTCCGGTGGAGAGCTACGATAGGGCGCAGTTGGGCCGGTGCCCGATGGTTGGGGGACTGCAGATGGCGCTACCAAACGTCGCGGCCCCTGTCTGGGGACTAGAAGCGGTACGGGCTGGTGTCTTCAGGGCCGGCGCCGCGGAACGGTGGGGTCGACATGGCTAGCCAAGAACCACAGCGCGAAGAACCACAAATCGCCGAGCCGTCACGGCGGCGGTTGCATCTTCGCGAAGTGCGAACCGATACGGCCGACTACGACGGGATCGGCGCCGAGTTGCGCGCTGCCCGCGTGCGTACTGGTGTCGAACTGACCGATGTTGCGCAGAAGCTGCGCATCAGCCGCGATTACCTCGAAGCATTGGAACTCGGTCGCTTCGACGAGTTGCCTGGCGATGTCTACGTATTTGGTTTCCTGCGTTCCTACGCGCGTTTCCTCCAGCTCGATGAGAATATTGCAATCGAGCGGTATCGTTCAGAGGCCGCCGGGCCACGTCGCGACACGCGACTTGAGTTTCCTTCGGCCATGGACCGGGGCCGCATGCCGACCGGCCGCTTGCTGCTTGCCGGACTCGTTGTTGCAATTCTGGCCTATGCCGGTTGGTTTGTTCTGACGAGTGAGGAGCGCAGCACCGCTGAGCGCGTCACTCCGGTGCCGGAGCGCCTCGCGGGTGAGACAACGGCAGCGCCGCAGCGTTCGAGCGACATTTCGGTCTCGACCGCAGCTGCTGGGGTAAGAAGCCAAGGTTCGACCGCCTCCTCGGCAGTGGCGGCTGCTCCGGTGGTGAATGCGGCCAGCGACGAAGCTTCGATCGCCGATACGGCAACGCCGACGGCGGCCCCGTCTGAAATTGACGCGGGCGAGCAGACGGTCGTCGCTGCGGTATCGGGGGCCGAAACGGGCGCGCCAGCCCAGGCGGTTGAGACTGCCGCCTCCTCTCCGGTCGATGACGAGGCCGCGACTGAGGTCGTGCGACAGATTCCCGACGCGGCCACAACGGAGCCTTTGGTCGAACAGTCGGCTAGTGCGCGCGCCATCGAAGAAGCGACGCCGGTCGTTGAAGATGCGCCTGCGTCGGTCGCCGTCGAGCCAACAACCGACCTGGGGGGTGAGGGGCCGGCGCAAGATGCGCGTGTCGCTGCGATGTCGCCGGGCGCAGCCTCGGAAGAAACGTCCCTTCCTGCCGAACGCTCTTTCGCCTCGTCGGCGTCCGACGAAGCAGAGAACGCCACCAGGCTCAATCAGATCGCCGAGGCCTCGAGTGCGCCCCTGCCGCCGCGGACGATAGCGGCGCCGGTGCGTGCGCCTTCGGCATCTGAAGTGGCGGAACCGGCACCCGCGAGCGACGCCATCGCTGATGAGATGCAGGTTGCTGCGCGAACGCCAGCCGATGCGCCGCCACCGCTCGCGCGGACTCCGGATACGGCGGAAGCTGGCGCAACGTCGGGTTACGTGCCCCGCGTATTTGGCGCCGGCAACGAGGACGCGCGGGTTGTCCTAATCGCCGAGAGCGACAGTTGGGTCCAGGTCCGCGCGACGTCAGGAGAACTGCTCCTGACCCGTGTCCTGCGGCCAGGTGATCGCTATCTGGTGCCGGATCGATCCGGCCTGGTCATGATGACGGGCAATGTCGGTGCGCTACGCGTCGAGGTCGACGGCCAGGTGGTTTCGCCACTCGGGCCGGTGGGCGTGATCGGCCGGGACATTCCGTTGGATGCGGAGAAGCTGTTGTCCGGCGACGTTGTGGTACGCGAGGAAGTTTCTCCCTAGCCGGGCGCACCCTTGATTCGGCACAGGGCCGGGAGGCATAGTCGCCCGGTCTTCGGATCCAGCGAGATTGCAAACGAACGCCATGAGCGTGAGGCCTTACCGCGACATTGTCCGCCGCGATTCGCGGCAGGTCATGGTCGGCGCCGTCCCTGTGGGCGGCGACGCACCGATTGCCGTTCAGTCGATGACGAACACGCTGACACGCGATGCGGCCGCCACCATCGAGCAGGTTCGCCAGCTTGAGGAAGCCGGCGCGGACATCGTCCGCGTCTCTTGCCCCGACGAGGAATCTACTGCGGCGCTGCCCTTGATCGTCCAGTCGAGCAACGTGCCGATCGTCGCGGACATCCACTTTCACTACAAGCGGGGCATCGAGGCGGCGAAGGCCGGCGCCGCCTGTCTGCGCATCAATCCGGGAAACATAGGCTCGCAGGCCCGCGTTAAGGAAGTTGCCCAAGCAGCGCGCGACCATGGTTGTTCGATGCGGATTGGGGTCAACGCCGGTTCGCTTGAGCAGGAACTTCTGGAGCGATATGGCGAGCCTTGCCCCGAGGCGATGGTGGAGAGCGCCCTCAACCACGCGAGGATGCTCGAGGACGAGGATTTCTTTGACTTCAAGATCAGTGTCAAGGCATCAGACGTCTTCCTCGCGGTCGCCGCCTACCAGCAGCTAGCGGAAGCCTGTGACTATCCGCTTCACCTTGGGATCACCGAAGCCGGCGGACTCATGAGTGGGACCGTCAAGTCGTCGATCGGTATGGGCATGCTGCTCTGGTCGGGAATCGGAGACACGATTCGCGTGTCGCTGTCTGCCGATCCGGTCGAGGAAGTCCGCGTCGGATTTGAGATACTGAAGTCTCTCAACCTGAGATACCGCGGGGTGAACATTATTTCCTGCCCCTCGTGTGCGCGTCAGGCGTTTCCCGTCATCAAGACGGTCGAGACGCTCGAGAAGCGGCTCGCGCATATTACGACGCCGCTCACACTTTCGATCATCGGCTGCGTGGTCAACGGTCCTGGTGAAGCCCGCGAAACGGATGTTGGCCTGACAGGCGGCGGACGCGGCAACCACATGGTCTATGTGAACGGCCTTGCCGATCACAAGATCGACGACGAAAGTATCGTCGATCACGTGGTCGAACTCGTCGAAGCCAAGGCCCGCGAAATTGAAGGCAAGGGCGACGCAACTTCCCTCGCAGCGGCGGCGTCTTAGACAGGTACAGAATGGCTTTGCAACCGGTCCGCGGGACGCGGGACATACTGGCTGACGATTGCGCGCTGTTTCGCAGAATCGAGGAAATCTCACGCGAGACATCGGGTTGGTACGGCTATGACGAAATCGCGACTCCGATCTTCGAGTTCACCCAGGTCTTTGCGCGCACGCTCGGCGATACGACCGATGTCGTCACCAAGGAGATGTACACCTTCGAGGATCGCAGCGGCGACAGCCTGACGTTGCGGCCTGAAGGGACGGCCGGCGTCGCCCGGGCAGTCGTATCGAACGGATTGGCGCAGGACGCACCCCTCAAGTTCTTCTACCAGGGCCCAATGTTCCGCCACGAACGTCCGCAAAAAGGGCGCTATCGGCAGTTGCACCAGGTCGGCGTCGAATTGCTCGGCGTGCCGGGCCCCGCCGGCGATATCGAAACGATCGCGCTCGGTGCGCACATCCTCGAGCGTCTGGGCCTGGTCGAACGCGTGGTTCTGGAGATCAATTCGCTGGGCGATGCGGAAAGCCGGGCGGCATTCCGGACCGCGCTCGTCGATTATCTTGGCGGGTTCCGCGCTGACTTGTCGCCGGAGAGCCAAACGCGACTCGAGAAGAACCCGTTACGCATTCTCGACACCAAGGACGAGGGCGATCAGGCGATCCTGGCGAAGGGCCCCATCTTCTCCGGCCACCTGAATGACGCGTCTGCAGCTTTCTTCGACGAAGTCCGCAGGGGCTTGGATGCGCTTGATGTCCGGTATGTCGTGAACCCGCGCCTCGTTAGGGGTTTCGACTACTATTGCCATACCGCGTTCGAGTTCATTACCGACGATCTGGGCGCGCAGGGTACCGTCATGGCCGGTGGCCGCTACGACGGCCTTGTGAAAGATCTTGGCGGACCGCCGCTACCCGGCGTCGGTTGGGCGGCAGGAGTTGAGCGACTGGGCTTGTTGCTTGGTGAGCCGCCGGTTAGACGGCGCCCGGTTGCTGTGGTTCCGGTCGGGGCTGCCGCGGAGGCCGTAGCGCTGCAGGTGACGAACGATCTACGGCATGCCGGACAAACGGTCGATCTCGGCTATAGCGGAAATGTCGGTAAGCGCATGAAGCGCGCCAACAAGATCAACGCCCATGCGGCGATCCTGATTGGCGATGATGAACTTGCGGCCGGTACGGCAACTGTGCGCAATCTCGACACCGGCGATCAGTCATCAGTTCCACTTGCCGATCTCGTAGCGGCGCTGGAAGGCCAAAGCACGTGATCTCCGACGAACAACTCGATCAACTGCTACGTAAGTACGCCGATCTCGAGAAGGTGCTTTCGGCGGGCCATGGCGGAGATTCCGATTTCGCGGCGCTGTCGAAGGAATACGCCGATATGGGGCCGGTGGTCGACGCTGCCAGACGCGCCAAGACGGTGCGCCAGGAGATGGTAGGCCTAGAAGAGATTCTGGCCGACGAAAGCGCTGACCAGGAAATGAAATCCCTCGCCGAGGAGGAGCTGGAGGAACAGCGTGCGCTGCTCCCCGAGATCGAGCACGCTCTCAAACTCCTCCTCCTGCCAAAAGACGAAGCCGACGAGCGCAACGCCATTCTGGAGGTTCGCGCGGGCACCGGCGGCGATGAGGCGGGAATTTTTGCTGCCGATCTCATGCGTATGTATCAGCGCTATGCCGAAGAGAGGGGCTGGAAGTTCGAGGTCATGTCGGTTTCCGAGAACGATATGGGTGGCTACAAGGATGCGTCGGCGACCATTTCGGGTCACGGCGTCTTCGAGCGCATGAAATTCGAGTCCGGCGTCCACCGTGTGCAACGGGTGCCGGTCACCGAGTCAAGCGGACGAATCCATACGTCAACCGCGACCGTTGCCGTCCTTCCGGAGGCGGAGGAGGTCGACGTCGAAATCGCAGACAAGGATATCCGGGTCGACGTCTACCGCGCATCGGGGCCCGGGGGACAGTCAGTCAATACGACCGATAGCGCAGTGCGCATCACGCACCTGCCGAGCGGCATCGTGGTAACGCAGCAGGACGAGAAGTCGCAGCACAAGAACCGCGCAAAGGCGATGAAGATCCTGCGTGCACGGCTCTACGAGGCCGAACGCATGGCGCGCGACTCGGAGCGCGCGGCCGCACGCAAGGGACAGATCGGTACCGGTGACAGGTCGGAGCGAATCCGGACATACAATTTCCCGCAGAATCGCGTGACCGACCATCGAATCAACCTCACCGTCCACAAACTCGACCGGATCATGCTGGGAGAAGGGCTCGACGAGATCGTCGACGCCCTGGCCGCGGAAGATCAGGCCGAGCGCCTCGCCGCGCTCGATGAGACCGAGTAGAACTGAGCCGTTCGCCATCGACGCCTTGCTTGCCGAGGGAACGACCGCGCTTGCCAGGGTTGGCATTGCGAATGCCCGGCGCGAAGCGAGGCTGCTGCTGGAAGCCGCATCGGGAATCACGCTTGCCGCGCAACGCAGCGGCCGCATAGAGGCGCTCCCGCACTCTGCGGCCGAGGTCTATCGCAAACATGTCGCGCGCCGTGCCGGCGGAGAACCGTACTCGCGGATTCGGGGTGTGCGCGAGTTCTGGAGCCTGCCGTTTCGCATCTCCGATGCGACGTTGGATCCGCGACCCGACAGCGAAACCGTCGTGTCGGCTGCACTGGAGCACATAAAAATTGCCGATGCTGACTCGCTGCGCCTCCTTGACCTGGGTACGGGCAGCGGGTGCCTGCTGATTGCGCTGCTGACCGAGTTGCCACGGGCGGTAGGTGTAGGCGTCGATCGCTCTTTCGAAGCGGCTCGGGTTGCGTCTGACAACGCCCGCACGCTCGGCGTTTCCGAACGAGCCGGCTTTGTCGTAGGCGACTGGACGCGAGCGATCCAGGGTCCGTTCGATTTGGTTGTCGCCAACCCGCCGTATGTCCCCAGCGAGGACATTGGCGGATTGACGCCCGATGTCCGATTGTTCGACCCGCGCGGCGCTTTGGATGGAGGCAACGACGGATTGATGTGCTATCGCGACATAGCAGCCGGCATGTCGCGTCTGCTCTCGCCCAAGGGCGTGGCTGTCTTCGAAGTTGGCGCGGGACAGGCACGGGATGTCGCCGCCATCTGCGAGGAGCGGGGACTGAATATCATCGAGATGCACAACGACCTGAGCGGGATTCAACGTTGCATTGTCATGTCTTCTGCGCTAGGCGCGGGGTCAAAAAAAGGGTTGGATTAACCGTTGCGGCGGATTAGGTTCGTCCACGGATAGCGCACCAATTGCCGACCTAGTGTCGGGTGCAAGCTGTCCCAGCGCAAACCGGCTAGAAGTACTGCTGCCTACAGCCACGCGGGTCGCCCGCGGTCGGATTGCGTAGAGGGTCAACAGAAACGAGAAGACCATAATGAGACAAGGATCCGGTTCCCGGCGTTCACGCGGGCGGTCCAACGGCAAACGCCCATTTAATCAGGGCGGTCCGAACCGAAGCTTCGAGAGCAATGGCCCCGGCGTGAAGTTGCGCGGAACGGCATCGCAGGTGTTCGACAAGTATCTCGCGCTTGCGCGTGACGCGTCGTCAAGTGGCGACCGGATCGCTGCCGAGAACTTCTATCAACACGCAGAGCACTACTATCGCCTGCACAGCGCGTTCAACGCCGAGCGCAAGCAACGCTCCGATAACGAGCGTCAGGACGGCGACGACCAGCGCGATGATGCTGATGCCGACGGCGAGGAGGAGCAGGACGAGACCGCGCAGCCTGAGACCAAGGCCAAACGGGGCAACGGTGCTGCCAAGGACGAGGAGGGCGACGGTGAGGAGGCCACCGAGGAACAGGCGGAAAGCGCGCCGAAGCCACGACGCCGGCGCCGCAGCCAGGCTGCCAAGGATCCGGAAGAGGCTGAACCGGTCGCCTAGAACGGATTTTCCGGTCTAGGCTTCTTGTGTTGCGCCAAGGCAACACTATCTAAATAGGCGAATTTGCAACGCCGTCGGCGATAGTGCCGCCGGTTCAGTAGCCATATCGTGTTGCAGGGTCGCCATGGAATTTGAGAACTACACCGACCGTTCAAAGGGCTTCATTCAGTCTGCGCAAACGCTCGCGCTGGGTCGCGGGCACCAACGATTCACGCCGGAACATCTCCTCTCGGTCCTGATTGACGACAAGGAGGGTCTTGCTGCCGGTCTGATCTCGGCGGCCGGCGGCCGGCCGGATAGCGTGAAGACCGCAACCGAAGCCGCCCTCAACAAGATGCCCAAGGTCGAGGGCAGTGGCGCCGGCCAGATCTATCTGGCGCCGGAGATGGCGCGGTTGTTCGAGTCCGCCCAGCAGATTGCGGAGAAGGCAGGCGACAAGTTCGTCACCGCCGAACGACTACTTCTTGCGTTGGCCATGTCGCAGGACACTCCTGCGTCGGACATTCTGAAACAGGCCGGGGTGACGCCCCAGGGCCTCAACTCGGCGATCAACGATATCCGCAAGGGTCGCACAGCAGACAGCGCCGGGGCCGAAAATCAATACGACGCGCTGAAGCGTTATGCGCGTGACCTGACCGCTGTCGCTGCGGAGGGCAAGCTCGATCCCGTCATCGGTCGCGACGAGGAGATTCGCCGAACCATTCAGGTTCTCTCGCGGCGTACCAAGAATAACCCCGTCCTCATCGGCGAACCCGGCGTTGGCAAGACCGCAATTGTCGAGGGACTCGCGCTGCGCATCGTCAATGGCGATGTCCCGGAGTCGTTGCGTAACCGCAAGCTGATGGCATTGGACCTCGGTGCGATGGTCGCTGGCGCCAAGTACCGCGGCGAGTTCGAGGAACGGCTCAAGGCGGTGCTTAGCGAGATCGCGGCAGCCTCAGGCGAGATCATCCTGTTCATTGACGAGATGCACACGCTTGTCGGCGCCGGGGCGGCGGAAGGTGCGATGGACGCTTCCAACTTGCTCAAGCCCGCGCTTGCGCGCGGCGAGTTGCACTGTGTCGGCGCGACGACCCTCGATGAGTACCGCAAGCACGTCGAAAAGGACGCGGCGCTGGCGCGGCGTTTCCAGGCGGTGTTCGTTAGCGAGCCAACCGTCGAGGATACGATATCGATCCTGCGCGGACTGAAAGAGAAGTACGAGTTGCACCATGGTGTCCGCATCACCGACAGCGCCATCGTGGCCGCCGCGACGATGTCCAATCGATACATCACCGACCGTTTCCTGCCCGACAAGGCAATCGATCTCGTCGACGAGGCAGCTAGCCGATTGCGTATGGAGGTCGATTCCAAACCGGAAGAGCTCGACGAGCTCGATCGCCGCATCATCCAGCTCAAGATCGAACGTGAGGCATTGAAGAAGGAGACTGATACAGCCTCGCAAGATCGGCTGACGTCGCTGGAGAATGAACTTGCGGAACTTGAAGGCAAGTCCAACGACCTGACGACGCGTTGGCAATCTGAGAAGGATCAATTGGCCGGTGCTCAGAAGCTCAAGGAAGAACTTGAAGCTGCGCGCAACGCGCTCGAGGTTGCGCAACGCGAAGGCAACCTCGCCAAGGCTGGCGAGCTGACCTATGGCGTCATCCCGGACATAGAGCGCCGTTTGAAGGAAGCCGAGTCTTCGGAAGCCGATGCCATGCTCGACGAGGAGGTACGCGAGGAACATGTCGCCGCCGTCGTCTCGCGCTGGACGGGCATCCCTGTGGACAAGATGCTCGAAGGCGAACGCGAGAAGCTACTACACATGGAGCAGGTCCTCGGCGCTCGCGTCGTCGGTCAAGAAAAGGCGATCGACGTTATTTCGAATGCGATCCGTCGTGCCCGCGCAGGTTTGCAGGATCCCAACCGGCCCATCGGTTCGTTCCTGTTTCTTGGGCCTACTGGTGTCGGCAAGACCGAGTTGACCAAAGCGCTTGCGTCGTTCCTGTTCGACGACGAGGCAGCGATGGTCCGCCTCGACATGTCCGAATACATGGAGAAGCACTCGGTGGCGCGGCTGATTGGTGCGCCGCCGGGCTACGTCGGCTACGAAGAAGGCGGCGCCTTGACCGAAGCTGTGCGCCGCAGGCCCTATCAGGTGGTGTTATTCGACGAGATCGAGAAGGCGCATTCGGACGTCTTCAACGTTCTGCTGCAGGTGCTCGATGACGGCCGCTTGACGGACGGCCAGGGCCGCACCGTCGACTTCGCCAATACGCTGATCATCCTGACTTCAAATCTCGGATCGGAATTCCTCGCCAGCCTGCCGGACGGGGCCGACACGTCTGAGGCCGAGAGCAATGTCATGGAAGTCGTCCGTGCTTCGTTCAGGCCCGAGTTCCTCAACCGTCTGGACGACATTATCCTGTTCCGCCGGCTCAGCCGCGACAACATGGATGCGATCGTCGACATCCAAATCGCTCGACTCGAGGGGCTCCTGGCCGACCGCAAGATCAACCTGGAACTCGACGAAAGCGCGCGAACCTGGTTGGCCAACGCTGGCTACGACCCGGTCTACGGCGCGCGTCCGCTACGGCGCGTGATCCAGCGGAGCCTGCAGAACGAACTGGCCGGCCTGATCCTCAGCGGTGCTGTTGGTGACGGTGACGTCGTGAAGGTCTCGGCGGCTGACGACGGCTTGTCGCTGCAGCCCGTCAGCGGGCTCGCTGAGTCGGCCTAGTCTTGCGCAGAGGCGGTTTGCGTCGGCGCTTTCTCCAACGGGCCCACAAGACCGGCGAAACGGTTCTCCAGTTTCGCGCGAGACTCCTCGAAAGCACGAAGCTCGTCGCCTTCGAGCGTCTTGCCCGTCGGCAGCTTCAGGCTTAGCGGATTGACCTGCTTGCCGCCGCGATGCACCTCGTAGTGCAGGTGTGGGCCGGTCGAACTTCCGGTCGTGCCGACGTAGGCGACGATCTGACCTTGCTTGACCCGCTCACCGACACGGATGCCGCGTCGGAACGCATTCAGATGCGCGTAGGCAGTCTTGTAGGAAGAGTTGTGACGAATGCGCAGGTAGCGTCCGAAAGACCCCTTGCGACCTGCGTATTCGACGACCCCGTCCCCGGCCGCCATCACGGGCGTTCCCCGAGGCGCGGCGAAGTCGACGCCGCGATGCATGCGCGTGTAGCCGAGGATCGGATGTTTGCGTGATCCGTAGCGTGACGACAGCCGCGCGCCGTCGACCGGCGTGCGCAGCAGCGACTTGCGGACGCTTTCGCCCTTTTCGTTGAAGTAATCGGTTGAGCCGTCGGACAACTCGTGGCGATAGAGTTTGATGTCGGTGCCGCTCAGATTGAGCGACGCCATCAGTACGTTCCCCAGCCTTGCCACGCGTCCCTCGGGGTCGACGAAGGTCTCGAACATAAGCGCGAACCGGTCATTGCGCTGAATGTCGCGCTGGAAGTCCACGTCCCAGCCGTAAATGCGGATCAGCTCCATCGTGACGCGGTCAGGTACGCCCGCGCCGTTCATCGCCTGGAACAGACTGTCCTGGATCACGCCGTTTGCGCCGATGAGTTCGACGGTCAATGGTGTTTCGACTTCTTCCGACTGGAAGCCTCGCTCCGCGTCCTCCTCATTGCGTCGTGCAGCAACGGTGCGCTCGACGCTCAGAGGGATCGCGACGGAAAGCAGTTTGAGGTCCGCTTCGGGATCGAGCGTGACGTCGATCGCCTGATCAGCGAGCAGTTGGCGCGGATTGAAGACTTTCTCCAGCGCGACGATCGCTTGATGGGCTTCCGGACGCGGCGCGCCTGCGCGCAGCAGCGTTTCCATCAGGTTGGAGCCTTTCTTGACGTGCTCGCGCTTTGTGACGACGGAGGAGGGTTCTGGTTCGGGCGTCGCTTCTTGCTGTGACAGCGTTGCGACCTGGGTGTCCTTTTGGCGGCCGAAGATCTCCGCGTAGTTGCGTGCCGAGAGAACGCCCGGTCCGAACACCGGGATCGCAATTGCGCCAAATATGGCGCCAACGATCACACCCCAAACGAAAATTCGTTTGTTGCCGGCAGCGGCCAGTGACGTTGTGCGCTCTCGACGGCGAAACAGCTTGAAAACCGGCATTTACCGACCTGACCCGTTGATTCGAGGCGATACGATGCGAATCCCGGCGCAGGATGTCAATAAAATTCTCTTTTGAATCAAGGCTCTCTACCGGTGACTTCACACATTGGTCAGGCCAGCGGCCTAGGTCCCGATGGAAAGGGGAAAAGCTGGCAGCGGGCGCGCGCCGCCGTACCGCGCGCCGACCGGGCAACGGGCGCCTAGTTGGCGGGAACGCGTATAAAGGATTGGGTTCTGTAGGTCCAGGTCTTCAGGTTCGGCGACCAGTGGTTCTGGGGCAGGCCCGCCTTCCGCCACAAGTGCGGCAGGAAGGTCCTGCGGTCGGGAAGTTGCTCCCAGACCTGGGGCAGGAACGTCGCGCGGTGATCGCCGTCGCGAACGATCAGACCGTCGATCCCGGGCTTCAGCGCCTTGGCCAACAAATCTAGTGATCCTGCTGACAGCGGGTGGGCTGCGCTGAGCACGGACATCTCAAGGGTGTCGACCTTGTCGAAATCCTGCGCGGTTAATGGCGGAAACCGTGGATCGCGGAACGCCGCGCCGAATCCGTTCTCGGCGGCGTCGACGATCAGCGGGCGATGCGCGACCAACGATCCAATGCAGCCGCGCAGCTGTCCTGCGCTCTTCAGCGTGACGAAGCACGCGCCTGGCGCCGCCAGTGATCCGGCATAGGCGCTTGCGTCGATGGCCGCCGGAGCGCCGGTCTCGAAGCCGCGACGGATCGACGTTTCGGCAACATGCAACAACGTTTCGCGTTCTGCGCGTTTCAACCCGGCGCCTTCGCCGTTGCGAAAGGCGAGTGAAGCATAGCCGACCACACGGTCCTTGCTGCCGGCGGTGTCGCCCGAGTTGCGAAGGTCGAGGAGTTCCGGCGTCAGGCCTGTCGTTCTGGCGACTTGCAGCAGACCCTTGATCGGCAAGCGCCCACAGGCGCCCTCGTCGAGGATTGCTGATTCGTCGAGTTTCATGATGGCGTCCACTGTCTGCCGGTCGAGTTGCCCCGCCGTGTCGTAGTCAAGATAGTGGCTAAGGTCTGAGCTGATGACGACGAGCGTACCTGGTTCCGCCGTCATCACCGAGATCACTTCGGCAACCTCTTCCGGCGACGCCATGCCGACGACAAGCGGGATCAGCGTGAAGCGCCCAAGGGCCCGCTGCAAGAACGGCAACTGCACTTCGAGGCTGTGTTCCTGGGCATGGGCGTCGTCGCGGATCACGACCTGGGGCAACTGAGACAGTGCGGCGATCGCGTGGCGGTCGACCGCGACATCGCCAAGCGGCGTGCCGAAAGCGGCACTACTGGGCGCGGCAAGTCCCCGAAAACCCACGCGATGCGCCGGACCAAGCAGAAGCACGCGGGTGATCTGGCGACGAAAGCGCGGCAACAGGGCGTAGGCCTCGGCCGCGATCGGCGCGGAGTAGGCATAGCCAGCGTGGGGTACCACGATGGCAAAAGGTGGCTCATCGGGGACCGCACGATTCTTGACGGTACGGACTAGGGTATCGACCGTATCGGAAAGTGCGCCCGGATCGTCCGGATAAAAAAAACCGGCGACCGCTGGCGGGCGGATATCGTGGGGATGAAGGTTCGTCATTTCATACCCATGTATGAGCTAGAAGGGCGCTACGCTACCCCCATGATACCTTGCATGACGCCATGACCGAGCATATCGACCCCGCCGTACTGGATGCGCCCTCGACGCATATGGGGCGCTATTGGCACCGCCTTGAGGACGGCCGGCTGCAATGCGACCTTTGCCCGCGCTACTGCCGGTTGCACGAGGGCCAACGCGGACTGTGCTTCGTACGCGCTGCGGGCCCCGACGGCGTGGTGCTCACGAGCTACGGCCGCTCCAGCGGCTTCTGCGTCGATCCCATCGAGAAGAAACCGCTGAACCATTTTCTGCCCGGGACGTCGGTGCTTTCGTTTGGAACCGCTGGCTGCAACCTGACATGCAAGTTCTGTCAGAACTGGGACATGAGCAAGTCGCGCCAAATGGACACGCTGGCGGATGCGGCGTCGCCGGCGACCCTCGTTCGTGCCGCCAAGGGGCTGAACTGCCGGTCCATCGCGTTTACCTACAACGATCCGGTCATCTTTCTCGAATACGCCGTGGATGTTGCGGCGGCATGCCGCGAGGCCGACATCCGGCGCGTCGCGGTGTCGGCTGGGTACGTCACCGAAGCGCCCCGCGCCGAATTCTTTGCGGAAATGGATGCCGTCAACATCGACCTCAAGGCGTTCACCGAGGACTTCTACCGCAAGATCTGCGGCGGTCAGTTGGCGCCCGTGCTCGACACGCTCAAGTACTTGGTACATGAGACTGACGTCTGGGTTGAGATCACGACCCTGCTCATTCCCGGTGAGAACGATTCAGAGAAGGAACTGGGTGAAATGAGCGCCTGGATCGTCGAGAATCTCGGCCCACACGTGCCGCTTCACTTCTCTGCCTTTCATCCCGACTGGAAGATGCGGGATCATCCGCATACGCCGCATGAAACCCTGGTCCGCGCACGCGACACCGCCCGGCGGCATGGCCTCCACTATGTTTATGTCGGCAACGTGCACGATGCCCAGGCGTCGAGTACCTATTGCCACGCGTGTGGCACACGTCTGATCGAGCGCGATTGGTATCAACTCGGGGAGTGGAACCTCGACGATGGGGGACACTGTCGTGGTTGCGGAACAAAAATGGCAGGTGTCATCGAAGGGCCTGCGGGAACATGGGGGCGTCGGCGGCTCCCCGTGCGACTTGCCGACTTCGAAGCCGGCGGCCGCAAGCACAACCAGCCGATTGACGCATCCACCAGTGCTGCCGCACCTCGCCGCCGCCGTCGCTAGCTGTCGTTGGCCTCGCGCGCGACGCGTTGCGCCGCCTGACGCTCGCGGTAGGCAGTCTTTACGGCTTCGCGGCGAAGTGTCGCCGCCCGGATTCGTTCTTCGCGCCACAGGTCGTTGACCTTGTCGCGGTAGCCGGCTGCGCGTTCGGGCGTCGAGGAGTGGCAGCGCCCAATCGCGCGATGCCAGGAGCGGCTGTCCTTGAAAAGTCGTTTCAGGAAGTCGGCTGCGTAAGTCGCGTTCGCCGTTGGATCGAAAGCGTCCTCCAGCGAGGCAAAGGCCTCGGGGTGGTAGTGCAGATTGATCTGCATGCAGCCGACGTCGATGTTTCGGATACCGTCACGCTGCATGCGCCGGACGGTGGCGACCGCAGATTGCTTGTCGGCGAAGTAGTAGGACTTGGGCCCACTCGTAACCGTCCAGGGCCAGGGAAAGCTGTCCTTCTCGGTCTTGTGCCAGCGACCGCTCTCGGCCAGCGAAATGGCCGAAAGAATCATCTTCGGCAGCTGGAGACTCTTCTCTGCAGCACGCGCCTCGGCCCGGCAAATATCGCCGACTGCAGGCGAAAATCCACCTGCTGCTGTTGGCCGCGACGCCAGCAGGGCCAGCGCGAAGGCGCAGGCAACTGCGATTTCCATCAATCTGGTCTGGACCATCGGATTCTCCGCGATCATCATCTGGCGGTTGATGGTGCGAATGGCGTGCCACCACTTGTGTGGCTAATTGGCAACTAAGTGTCACAAATGTGCGGCACCTATGCGAAAAGCGTTTGGTCGTCGGGCCAACCTGACACTATATCTAGTGTTGTGGCATCGTAGTCTCATGCTATCGATGCCGGATACCCTTTCTGGGTATTTCCTCCCTAAACTCGGGCCCTCCTGCATTGTAGGTGGGCCCCTTTTTCGTCCGGGGTCTACTGTGCCGCGTCGGCGAAGGTCTGGGGCGGCGGTCGGAGAGCCGCCGGGTCGATCTCGCGCAGGCCTTCGATCAGGCGACCGAACACATCGATCAGCCGCGCCATCTTGGGCAGCCGCGCGATGGCATGCTCGTCCATGTAAAGGGCGCGGTTCACTTCGATCTGCAAGGCGTGGAGCCCTTCCGTCGGACGTCCGTAATTCTGCGTGACGAATCCGCCCGCATAGGGATCGTTCCGCGAGACCGACAGCCCTTCGGCGACGAGGCATTGCTCGACACGGTCCACGATGGCGGGATCACAGCTCGTGCCGAAGCGATCGCCTAGAACAATATCGCAGCGCCGTCGTCCCGCATCGCCCTCGATCGCAGAACCGGTGGAGGGCATCGAGTGGCAATCGATCAGGATCGCGGCGCCGAACCGCGACCGCGTCGCTACCAGCAACTGCTTGACCATCGCGTGGTACGGGAAATAGAGCCGATCGATGCGCTGTTCCGCTTCGGCGAACGTCAGTTTCTTCCGGTAGATCTCGGCGCCGTTGCTGACCACGCGCGCAATGGTGCCGAGGCCGACCGATACGCGCGCCGATCGCGTGTTCACGAAATTTGGCAATCGATCGACGAACATCTTGGGGTCGAGTTCATAGGGCTCGCGGTTGGGATCGAGGAATGCACGCGGAAAGGCTGCCCGAATGAGCGGTGCGCCCTGGATCGGCGCCCGGCCGAACAGTTCATGGACGAAGGCGTCCTCGGAACGTCGGATCGCCTGTCCATCCAGCCTCGATTGTTCTAGGAACTCGGGCGGGTAGGTATCGCCGGAATGGGGCGATGCGAAGACGAAGGGAAGCGTTTGGGGCTGCGGGCGAACGACCTCGAAGGCCTCGGTGGTCTGCACATCGGTCTCGCCGCTCATGGGGTCAGACTAGCGCCTTTGCCCCCGGCAAGGCACCGCAAATAGCGAAGAGCGGTCCGCAGGGCTTGAAATGACGGGACAAATGTCGTTAAGAGTCGCCTCCCTGCGGCGAGGGCGCGTAGCTCAGTGGGAGAGCACTACGTTGACATCGTAGGGGTCGCTGGTTCAATCCCAGCCGCGCCCACCACGCCGCAGTTAGGATTCCTAGACTTTTCGTCGGGCTCCATCATGGCCTGTCACCTGCTGTCACAA
>JAYOEZ010000004.1:0-80072 GCA_038116985.1 Alphaproteobacteria bacterium
GCGGCCCGCGACCAGTTGCGCGCGGCCAACGACGCCTACCTGCGCGCCGCGATCGAGACGCTGCACGAGGTGCATGACTCACTCGACGCTTATTTGCAGGGGCCGCTCGATCTGTCCCCGGCCGACGTCGCGCGCCTGCGCGACCTGCTGCTGGAGTAGCGGCCCGCCGGCCGGGGTCCGCTAGTCTCCGCTGGAAGGGCGGCGCGGCACCGCTACGAACAACGTCCTGTCGGAGAGCGCTTCGACGGCGACAAGCTTGTGGCTGCCTGTTCCGTTGACCTTGAAAAGACGCGCGTAGTCGCGCCCGTCGGCCCCGGTGACAACGCCTTCGACCTCTCAGATGGTCGACGAGGGCCGGCCGAAACGACCGCTACCGGCAGTCCGGTAGCAGGCGCCAGGACTCGGCGATTGCTGGTTCTTTCGAGACAGGAATATGACCCGTGATAGCAAGCGGTTTACAGAGCGTCCGACGAGATAGCACGTCGTCCGGGACCGAAGTGTGACAGTTCCATGTGAATTCGCGTGCCCGCCACTGTGTTCAGTTAAAGAGAAAGGGCGCCCGGAGGCGCCCTTTCAGGTCTTGTCGCATGGACTTGTCTAGAAGTCCATGTCGCCCATGTCGGCGCCGGGCGCGAGCGCGGCATCCTTCTTTTCGGGCTTTTCGGCGACACCGGCCTCGGTGGTGATCAACAGGCCGGAGACCGACGCGGCGTCTTCGAGCGCGGTGCGCACGACCTTCGCCGGGTCGATGATGCCGGCCTTGACCAGATCGCCGTAGGTCTCGGTCTGGGCGTCAAAGCCGAAGGTCTTGCTCTTCTGCTCCAGCAGCTTGCCCGCGACGACGGCGCCATTGACGCCGGCGTTCTCGGCGATCTGCTTGGCCGGGGCCTGCAGCGCCTTGCGGACGATATCGACGCCGATCTTCTGGTCGTCGTTGTCGACCTTGACCTTGTCGAGCGCGAGGCTGGCGTAGAGCAGCGTGGCGCCGCCACCGGCAACGACACCTTCCTCGACCGCGGCGCGGGTCGCGTTCAGCGCGTCCTCGACGCGGTCCTTGCGCTCCTTCACCTCGATCTCGGTGGCGCCACCGACGTGGATCACGGCAACACCGCCGGACAGCTTGGCAAGACGCTCCTGCAGCTTCTCCTTGTCGTAGTCCGAGGTGGTGTCCTCGATCTGCGCGCGGATCTGGTTGCAGCGGCCCTCGATGTCCTTCTTCGAGCCGGCGCCGTCGACGATCGTGGTCTCTTCCTTAGTGATCGAGACCCGCTTGGCGGTGCCGAGCATGTCGAGGGTGACGTTCTCGAGCTTGATGCCGAGGTCTTCGGAGATGACCGTGCCCGACGTGAGGATCGCGATATCCTCGAGCATGGCCTTGCGGCGGTCACCGAAGCCCGGCGCCTTCACGGCCGCGACCTTGAGGCCACCGCGCAGCTTGTTGACCACCAGCGTGGCCAGCGCCTCGCCCTCGACGTCCTCCGCGATGACCAGAAGCGGACGGCCCGACTTGGCCACCGCCTCAAGCACCGGCAGCATCGCCTGCAGGTTCGACAGCTTCTTTTCGTGGATGAGGAGATACGGGTCCTCAAGATCGGCCAGCATCTTCTCGGCGTTGGTCACGAAGTACGGCGACAGATAGCCGCGATCGAACTGCATGCCCTCGACGACGTCGAGCTCGGTGGCGAAGCCCTTGGCTTCCTCGACCGTGATGACGCCTTCCTTGCCGACCTTGTCCATGGCCTCGGCGAGGATCTCGCCGATTTCACGCTCGCCGTTGGCCGAGATGGTGCCAACCTGGGCGATCTCGTCGTGGCCCTTGATCTTCTTGGCGGCGCCCTTGATGTCCTCGACCGCAGCCTTGACCGCAAGGTCGACGCCGCGCTTCAGGTCCATCGGGTTGGCGCCGGCGGCAACGGCCTTGGCGCCTTCGCGAACGATCGCCTGGGCGAGAACGGTCGCGGTGGTGGTGCCGTCGCCGGCCTCGTCGTTGGTGCGCTGGGCCACGTCCTTGACGAGCTGGGCGCCCATGTTCTCGAACTTGTCGGAAAGCTCGATCTCCTTCGCCACGGTGACACCGTCCTTGGTGATGCGCGGCGCGCCGAACGACTTGTCGATGACGACGTTGCGGCCCTTCGGGCCCAGCGTCACCTTGACGGCGTTGGCGAGTACGTCGACGCCCTTGAGCATGCGCTCGCGGGCATCGGCAGCGAATTTGACTTGTTTAGCCATGTTCTTGTTTCCTTTGTGCGATCAGGGGAGGACCTAGGCGGCCTTCTTCTTGGAAGACGACTTGCCCTCGACCACGCCCATCACATCGCTTTCCTTGATGATGACGAGCTCCTGGCCGTCGATCGTGACGTCCGTGCCGGAATACTTGCCGAACAGGATGGTGTCTCCGACCTTGACGTCCGGGGTGATGATCTCGCCCTTGTCGTTGCGGGCGCCCGGGCCGACGGCGAGAACCTCGCCCTGCATCGGCTTTTCCTTGGCGGTATCGGGGATGATGATCCCGCCGGCGGTGCGCTCTTCTTCCTCGGAACGGCGAACAAGAACACGATCGTGTAGAGGCCTGAATTTCATCGATTTTTCTCCCTACGTGCGGATTGGGACTGTGCCTGGACGAGTGCTTAGCACTCGCTAGGCCGGAGTGCCAGACAACTCGGGGCGGGATTTAGGAGAGCCGCCGGGGCCTGTCAAGAAGCCACCCGGCAAATATTTGACCGGACCGACCGCGGGCGCGCGTCAGGAGGGGTCCGGCAGCTCCGCCACCCGGGTCTGGAGGAAGGCGCGGACGGCCGGGTCCCCGCTTAACTCGATGGCCCGGGCGTAGGCTTCGCGGGCGGGCTCATGGCGCCCGGCACGCCGGCACAGGTCGGCCACCGCGGCGTGGTAGGGCTGATAGGTCTTCAGTTCAGCGGCGAGGTCCGGCGCAAGGACCATCTCCAAACCCTCGGCCAGGCGGCCGGCGCGGGCCGTCGCCACGCCAAGATTGAGTCTGACGACTGGGCTCGGCTTCATGGTTTCCAGCGCGGCGTAGAGGGCGGCCAGCGCCGTCCAGTCGATGCCGCCATCCGGCAGGCGCTCGGCCGGCACCGCCGCGATGGCGGCCTCGGTCTGGTAGGGGCCGGGCCGTCCGGCCCCGGCGCAGGCCCGGAGCAAGCGCAAGCCCTCAGCCACCTTCTCCACGTCCCACTGCGCCGGCGCCTGCTCGTCGAGCGGCACGTAGCGACCGGCCGTATCAACACGCGCCGCGCGGCGCGCGTCGAGCAGCGTCATGAGCGCAAGCAACCCGGTCGCCTCCGGCTCGCCCGCCAGTTCGTGCAGCACGCGGCCCAGCCGGAGAGCGTCGTCGCACAACGCCCAGCGTTCCGCCTGCCCGCGGTCGTGCGAGGAATAGCCCTCGTTGAAGATGAGATAGAGGACCGCCATGACGCCATCGAGCCGCGCCGCCAGATCGCCCGCCTCTGGTACGCGGTAGGGAATACCGGCCTCGCGGATCTTGCGTTTGGCCCGGACCAGACGCTGCGCCATGGTTTTTTCGCCGGTGAGGAAGGCACGGCCGATGTCTTCGGTCGACAAGCCGCCCAGCGTGCGCAGCGTCAGCGCGACGCGCGCCTCCATCGCGAGCGCCGGGTGGCAGCAGGTAAAGATGAGTTGTAGCCGGTAGTCGGGTACCGGTCCGTCGTCATCGTCGGGCGTCGCCTCGACCGTGTCGCGGTCGAGTTCGGCAAGCAGTTCAAGATCGCCCTGCTTGGCGATCCGGGTCCGGGCGCGGCGCAACCGATCGACCGCGCGTCGCTTGGCCACCGACATGAGCCAGGCACCAGGGTTACGGGGCACGCCGTCTTGCGCCCAGCGACGCAACGCCTCGGTCACGCCGTCCTGGAACGCCTCCTCCGCCAGGTCGAAGTCGCCGAACTGTTTGATGAGCGCGGCGACAACCAGCCCCGCTTCGACGCGGAATATCTCTTCGAGCGCCCTGCCCGGCGGTACGACCATCAGCTCAGTAGTCGAGCACCGGCCTGATCTCGACCGTTCCGGCGAAGGCCGCCGGCATCGCCGCCGCCCAGCGTTCGGCCTCGGCCATCGAAGCGCACTCGATCAGGTAGTAGCCGCCGAGTTGTTCCTTGGTCTCGGCAAAGGGTCCATCGGTCGCCATGACATCGCCGTCGCGGACACGAACCGAACGCGCCGAAGCCGTGTCATGAAGCGCATTGCCGGACTGAAACACACCGGCATCGATCAACGTCTTGGTGTAGACGCGATAGGCGGCGTATTGCGACTCGAGGTCGGTTTCGCTGAGCGCGGCCACCTCAGCCTCATCGTAATAGGTGAGCAAGAGAAACTGCATGTCATCTCCCCGAGCAAACCTGCCGGGCGCAGCGGCACCGTGCCCGGCAGATTTTCTGTCCTCAATCCGACCGCGGCGGCATCAGGATCGTCGGATCCCAATAGCCCCACTGCCGCGTGATCATCGCGTCCTCGTCGAATTCGAACACGTCGATTCCGTCGAACGACACCCGGCGCCCGTCAGCGGTGGTCGCGTCGGCCGTCCACGCCACCGCGGCCCGGTCTCCGGTGATCTTGAGGCGCACCACTGAAAAGGTCACGCCGCGAAACGCGCCCGACAGCCCCGCATAGGCCTGTCGCCGAGCCTCGGTTCCGACGACGGGTGGCGCGCCCCATGGATCAATGCTCTCCGCGCCGTCGGCGAAAAGAGCGAGGGCCTTCTCCGGCTCCATCGCCGAGAGCGCCGACCAGTAGCTGCGAACGGTCTCCTCGATGGAGGCTGCCGCAGGTGCCGCCGTCGCCGCGGACGCCGCGACGAGAGCAGCCATTGCGCCGAGAAGAACGCGGCGGGTCCATCCTTTCATGATGTTCGCCATGCTACATCTCCATCACGGGACGGACTTCGATCGACCCGTGGTGCGCCCCAGGGCACTTAGCCGCCCATTTGAGCGCGGTGTCGAGATCGGGGCAGTCGATCACGTAGTAACCGCTGAACTGCTCCTCGGTCGCGGCGAACGGGCCGTCGCTGGTCTCGGACTTGCCGCCGCGCACGCGCACGGTGGTTGCGGCCGGCGTCGGTTGCAGACCGTTTCCGCCGCGCATGACTCCTTCGGCCGCGAGCGCGTCGGTATAGGCGGCGTAGGCGGCGAAGCCTTCCTTGATCTGCGCTTCTGTGGCCTGGGCGCGTGCGCCCTCGTTTTCGTAGATCAGCAGGACGTATTCCATCGTTCGACTCCCTTGTTGTAGAGGCGGCGCCAGTGCCGCCTCGTACCTACGTCGCGCGAGCGTGTCGAAATCGACAGAAAGGAAGAAAAAAAGAGTCAGCCGCCGGCGAGGCGGTCGATCAGCAGGTCGGCCTGGCGGCTGCAGCCCTGGTCGATCATCCAGGCGAGCCGCACGGCGTCGTTGGCCAGCGGCTGGGGGGCGACCGACAGGACGAGACGGCTGGAGCGCACGCTGCCCTTGGTGCGCACGAGATAGGTGCCACCGTCGCGCAGGGGCACGCCGTCGGGCCAGGCCGCGGTCGCCTCGCCCGCAGCGAAGTCCACGTCGGCCGAGGACCGGCTCGCAACCTCGCGCAGCGTGAAGGTTTGTGGCGCGTCGGTATCCGCCCGCCACAGCGGCGCACCGTCTTCCGGCGCGCAGTAGAGGCCGCTAGCGCTGAGCGGGATGACGCCGGCGTCGTCGGGCGACCGGTTGCCGCCGGCGCGCACCGCGCCGACCCGGGTTTCGCCGCCCTTCTTGTTGAGAAAGCCCGAGATGGTGCGGACGACGGATTCGTCGCCGCCGCTGCCGCCACCGACCGCAGCACCGCTGAACGGCCCCTGGCGGGTCAGCGTCTGGCCCGCGGGCGTGACGAAGGTGACGGATTCGCCGGCCGGCACCTCGATCGCCTGGCCTTCGTCGATCATGGCGCCGACCGCAAGACCGGACACCGAACTCTTGATGACGACGGCCTGGGCCGCGACGGCGAGGCCGGGCGCGAGCCAGATCATCAGTGCGGCAACGAGGGCGATTGGCTTCTTCATGATTACTTCTCTTCCATCACGATCAGGTCGGTGGCCGCGGCATCCGCGCCCAGGCGCTCTCTATGGTACGCAACGAGGCCGTCTTCGGAGGCATTGTCGGCGATCGCGCCGAAGGCGTGAAGGGCGGCCAGCCCCTGCCCCGACGCCATCGCCTCGTAGGCCGACGTGTAGGCCGCGAGCGACGCCCGCCGCGGATCGCCGTCGGGCAAGGGTTCATACGCCTGCACCGGTTCGGTCTTGCCCTTCAGGACGAGGCGACCAATGGGACGCAGTTCGGGGAGCGGCGCGCCCGAGGCGCGCGCTTTTTCGACCGCTGGCGCGCTGACGCAGACGCGCGTACCGAGGTGCTTGTTCACCGATTCGAGGCGCGCCGCGGTATTCACCGTGTCGCCCAGCGCGGTGTAGTCGAAACGCCGTTCGCCGCCTCGCCCGTGTTGACGCCGATGCGGGTGACGCCGAAGCCGGCCTCGGCATATTGCGCGCGGAACGATTCGGCGAAGGCGTCGATGGCGGCAGCGCAAGAAATGGCGCGCGCGGCGTGATCCGGTTGCGCTTCGGGCGCCCCGAAGAAGGCGACGACGGCGTCGCCGATGTACTTGTCGAGCGTGCCTTCGTGGTCGAGCACGATGGCGCTGACTCCGTCGAGGTAGCGGTTGAGCGTTTCGCCCAGCTGCTCGGGCGCCATGCGCTCGGACATCGAGGTAAAGCCGGCGATATCGGTGAACAGAAACGTGAGTTCGCGGCGTACGCCGCCGAGCTGCAGGTGGTCGGGATCGGCGGCGATGCGCTCGACAACCGCGGCCGGCACGTATTGCGCAAAGGCGCGGCGCACGAAGCGCTTTTCGCGCAACGTGGCGTAGCCAAGCAGCGCGCTGCCGGCACCGAAGGCGAGCAGGACGGCCAGCGCCGGCGAGGCCATCGGCAGCAATGCCGCTCCGCTGCGGAATGCGTAGCCTGCGATCACCCAGTAGGTGGCGACGACCACGATGACGAGCGGCGCGCTCGCCCAGAGGGGCCAACGCAGCGCTGCGATGCCGCCGCCGAAGAGCGCGGCGGCCACAGCCAGGACGGCCGCAAGAACCGGTGCAACGCTGCGGACCTGCAAACCGTCCAACGCCTGCGACACGGCGTGGGCATGAATGAGCACGCCAGCGGTGCGCGTGGGTTCGCCCTCGCGTAGCGCCAGCGCCGTGCGATGCCGGTCGTCGAACGGCAGGTCGGCGCCGATCAGCACAATGCGGTCGGCGAGCCAGCCTTTGACCACGGCGGGCTGCAGCGCACCCATTTGCAGGATGATATGCGCCGGCAGTTCGGAGATCGGCGCCGCGTCGCCGCTCCCGACACGAAAGGCGAGTGCGCCGGTAAGGCCCGGCGACGATCCACCCGCGGCGCGCACGAGGGCGGCCGAGAGACTGTCGCGACCCCGCGCGATCTCGTCCGGTCGGCGGCGGATGGCGCCGTCGAAGGCGGCGGGCAGATCGACGTATCCGGGCAGCGCGCCCGCTGCCGCGCTGAACGCCGCAAGGTAGTCACGCTGCGCCTCCGTCAGTGCATCGTCGCCCGCGACGACGCCGAGCACCACTCGGGCCTGCGCTGCGCGCATGGCGGCGGCCAGGGCCTCGTCCTTTTCGGGTTCGCTCGGTTGATCGAAGAGAATGTCGTAGCCGATGGCGCGCGGCTGCGCCGCATCGATGGCGGCGGTCAGTTCGGCAAGGAAGCCGCGATCGACCGGCGAACGGTACGGCAGCTGCGCCAACGTGTCTTCGGTGATGGCGACGACGACGATGCGGTCATCCTGACCGACCGGCGACGGCGACAGGAACGCAGCGCGAATGTCGACGAACCAGGCTTCGGCCGCGGGAAACAGGCGCGCGGCGGCCACGGCGACAAAGCCCAATACGACGGCCAGGGCAACAAGAGACGGAAGAGTTCGACGAAACACGGCGCCCATCATGTCATACGGCGCTGCGCGTCAGAAATGGTTGGCGCAACACGCCATCGCCGCTTGGCGCTACTCCAGATAGGGCGGGAGCGTCCGGTCGTGCTGGGCGGCCGGGTTCATCACCCGGATCGGCTTGCCGGACAGCCAGGCGCGGATGTTTTCGACGGTTTCGGGAATGAAGACGGCGTAGGTCGCCTGCGTCGAGTAGCCGATGTGCGGGGTGAGCAGCGTGTTGGGCAAGCGACGCAGAGCATGATCCGCGGGCAGCGGCTCGCGGTCGAATACGTCGAGCGCGGCGCCGCCGATGCGTCGATCCTTGAGCGCCTGCACGAGCGCTGCTTCGTTGACGAGGGGACCGCGCGACGTGTTCACCAGGATCGCGTCGGGTTTCATCTTGCCCAGGTCGTCGGCGTCGAGCAGATCGCGCGTTCGATCGCTCAGCACCATGTGGATCGAGATGACGTCACTTAGCGACAGGAGCTCGTCCTTGGTGACGAGTTGCGCGCCCGCCGCGGCCGCCCGTTCTTTCGTCATGTTGGGGCTCCAGGCGACGACCTCCATGCCGAAGGCAGCGCCGACGCGCGCGACCGGCGTGCCGAGCCTGCCCAGTCCGATCACGCCGAGCGTCAGGTATTTGAGGTCGCGGCCCATGGTCGACTGCCAACGGCCGGCGCGCATGTTGGCATCCTCGGCCGCGATGTGACGCGTCAACCCGAGGATGAGCGCCCAGGTCAGCTCAGCGGTGGCGAGTCCGGGATCGGGGGCGCCGGTGCCGCACACCAGGACACCGTGGTCCTGCGCGGCCTGCACGTCGATGGCTGCGTTGCGCGCGGCGGTCGAGCACAGCAGCTTCAGGTTGGGCAGTCGCGCGAAGACTCTGCGATCGAAGCGCGTGCGCTCGCGCATGGCGCAGACGACGTCGTAGGGTTCGAGCCGCGCGACCAGCGCATCCTCGTTTTCGGCGTGCGCCTGGTAGACCGTGACCTCGCAATCGTCGGGCAGCTGCGACCAGTCGGCGTCGTCGAGAACGCTGCCGAGGTAGTCGTCGATGATCGCGATCCGGGTCACGTCAGAACGCCACCGTTTCGCCGTTGAACCGCTTGAACTGCCCGGACTCGGCGAGCGCCCAGCCGGCAATCAGCGAACGCATGCCGGCGATCGAGTCGGCGCGCTCGGTCTCGGCCCCCTCGCCGCCCATATCGGTCTTCACGTGGCCTGGACAGAATACGATCACGGTCACGCCGTCATCCTTCAGCTTGGCGGCGAGCGTGGTGAACGTCTTGGTCACCGCCGCCTTGGACGACGCGTAGGAGAAGACCGGCGCCTGCATCTCGACGTTGGAGCCGACCGTCGAGGAAATGACCACGACCTTCTTTTGCGCGCCCGCCATGACGTTGGGAAAGAACGCCTCGGTCACCTTGAACGGTCCCATGACGTTGGTGCGCAGGACGCGGTCCCAGATCTCGTAGTCCATCGTGCCGAAGCTCTGACCGGCGATCTCTTCGCGGCGCGGCCCGATGATTCCGGCGTTGTTGATGAGCACGTCGATCGCGCGATCCTTGTGGCGCGCCGACGCCGCGTCGATGCCGGCATGGTCGAGCACGTCCATGGCGTCGACGGTGACCTTGCCCGCATGCTTCGCGGCCTCGGCGTTGAGTTCGTCGGCCGCGGCGGGATCGCGGTAGAACGCCAGCACGTCCCAGCCGTCTGCGGCGTATTGCTGGACGAATTCGAGTCCCAGCCCGCGGTTGGCGCCCGTCACCAAGACGCTCGGCATGGCCTGTCCTCCCCTGCTGCCGCCCTCATTCGTGGGGCTTGGGGGCGATTATGGGTGGGCGGCGGCGCCGGCGAAAGGCCGCACAGCGCCGGCGGCCTTTGGGCTGGCGGAACGGCGGCGCTTTTGCTATAGCACCGCCTCTATTCCCCGGTAGCTCAGTTGGTAGAGCAAGCGGCTGTTAACCGCTGGGTCGCTGGTTCGAGTCCGGCCCGGGGAGCCAGTTTCGGAAAAGGGGTTGGGTGCCGCATCCAACCCCTTTTCCATGCCCTCACCCGATCAAGTTGCGCACACGCCGCGTGCGCGAACGCTACCGCGGCATCGACGGGATGTGGTCGGGGTCGAGTTTCAGGTCGATGAGAAGCGGGCGGTCGCGCTTGGGGATGGCGGCGCAGGCGGTGTCGAGTTCGGCTCCGTTGCGCACCGTGAAACCCTGCCCGCCCAGCGCCGTCGCCACAGGGCCGAGATCGGGCCAGTCGAAGCACGAGAGCGCGGGGTTCAGGTTGCGGTTGCGGAACTGGACATGCTCGGCGCCATAACTGCCGTCGTTGCACACGACGACGATGAGGTCGATGCCGTGGCGCACGGCGGTGTTGAACTCGGTCAGTCCACCGAGCATGAAGCCGCCGTCGCCGGTGATCAGCATGCCCGGACGGTCCGGGGCCGCATAGGCCGCGCCGATCGCATAGGCCATGCCGAGGCCGATCGAGCCGAAATGCACTGTGAAGAGGAACGAGCGCGGGTCGGGAAAGTCGAAGATCTTCCACGTCTCGGTGATGAAGCGGCCGACGTCGGTGGTGTAGATCCGGTTGTCGGGAATCGCCTCGTTGAGACGCAGCAGCGATTTCGTCAGATCGACGGTGGTCGAGGTCGACCGGTCGGTGCGGCCCAGGTCGTGCGCATCATCGCTGATCTGTGCCTGGATCTCGGACGTCCGGAAACCGGAGCCCGGGATTTCAGCCTCATCGAGCCAGCGCACGAAGAGATCGGCGGTGAGCCCCGCGTCGCCGACAACGCCGACGGTCGGGACGCCAAAGCGGCCGATGTCCGCCGGATAGAGATTGCACTGGACGATGCGCTTGTCCTTGAACAGCGAACCCTTGCCCGAGGTGTACTGGTTGAGGCTGGCGCCGAACGCGACGATGCAGTCGCTTTGCAGCAGAAGATCGTTGGCGGCCGGCGTGCTGAGCGTGCCGCAGACGCCGAGGTTGTAGTCGTGGCCCTTGAACAGACCCTGGGCCTTGAGCGTCGTCGCCAGCAGCGCGTCGGTGCGATCGGCGAGACGGACGAGCGCGTCCTTCGCGTCCACCGCGCCGCGGCCGGCCAGGATGACGGGCTGCTTCGCGGCCGCGATGACGCCGATGGCGTCGTCGAGGTCGCGGCTCTCGGGCACCACCGCGCGGTTGTCGTAGACGCGGGCATCGAAGGTCTCGTACTCGATGTCGAGCCACATGAATTCGGCCGGCACGTTGAGGGCGACCGGCCGACGCTCGACAACCGCGCGCCGCATGGCGGTACGCAGGTCCTCGAACACCGATTGCGGGGTACGCACCTGCTCGAAGCCCGCGCCGGTGGCGACGATCAGCTCGCGCTGCGCCACGTTTTGCAGGCTGTGCTTGTCGTCGGCCGCCGTGTCGCCGCAAACCAGCAGCAGCGGCACCTGGGCCCGCACGGCCTCGACCAGCCCGGTCACCGTGTTGGCCACGCCCGGGCCGTGGGTCACCGTCGCGACGCCGAGCTTGCCCGAAACCATGGCATAGCCGAGCGCCATCACCATCCCGCCGGCTTCGTTCGCGGCGCTCACGAAGGTGCCGCCGAAGTCCTCGACGTAGCTGCGCACCATGAAGAGGTTGCCGTCGCCCATCAGCCCGAACATGGGACCGATTCCGCTGTCGTGCAGGGCTTTCGCCAGGGCGACGTGAAACGTCATCGTCGTGCCGCGCGCGTCTGCCATGGGTCTTTCCTCCGTGTGGTCGGTCAGGCGTCATGAAAGGGCGCGCAAGCGGCCGGCGCAAGGGATGCTGCGGCGCCATCTACATCGCGGTCACGCGGGACGGGCAGCAGCCGACTCCGGTCATGGCAGGATTCACGCCGAACGGGTAGCGATGCGGGCACACCGCTGCCAGAATTCGGGCGCCATGCTTCCTGAACCCCACTGCCGTGCCCGTCGCGCACCCGCACAGCCGCCTCCTGGCCTCAACCATGCAGATTGAACCGATCGGCAAGGACTTCGGGGCGGAGATCGCGGACGTCGATCTGCGCAACCTGAGCGAAACGACCTTCGACGCAGTGAAGCAGGCGTTCTGGCGCTACGCGGTGCTCGTCTTCCCCGAACAGACGCTCGACCAGGAGGACCAGGCCGCGTTCGCGGCACGGTTCGGGCCGCTGGAGGATGCGCCCTCGGCGATCTACCGCAACGACGCACGCAAGCGCATGCGCGGCGACATCACCGACGTGTCCAACATCGACGACGACGGCTCCCTGTGGCGCGAAGACAGCCGGGTGCGCGACCTGCAGCGCGCCAACCAGCTGTGGCACACCGACAGTTCGTTCAAATACGTCCCCGCCCTCGCCTCCTGCCTGTTGGCGCGCGCGGTGCCGCCGGTCGGCGGCCATACCGAGTTCGCCGACCTGCGCGCAGCCTACGATGCGATGCCGGCGGCACGCCGCACCGCGCTCGACCCGCTGATTGCACACCACACGCTGATGGCTTCGCGCGGCCGCATGGGTTTTGCCGATTTCTCGCCCGAAGAAACCGAAGCGATGAAAGCCGTGCCGCAGCGGCTGGTACGCATCCATCCGCAATCCGGGCGGCGGACGCTGTATCTCGCGTCGCACATCCAGGCGATCGACGGCATGAACGCACAAGAGACCGCGCGCCTCGTCGACGAACTGATCGCGCACGCAACCCAGCCGCGCTTCGTCTATCGCCACCGCTGGCGCGTCGGCGATCTGGTGCTGTGGGACAACCGCTGCACGATGCACCGCGCAACACCCTTCGACGACCTGCGCTGGGGCCGCGAGTTGCACCGGGCGACCGTCTCCGACATCGGCAACAGCGTCGACATGTCGGCCGGGCCTGGCGCCCACGCAGTAACCTGAGGACCACCATGATCTCAATCACCGTCGGCGAATTCAGGTTTCGCGCGCACTGGGAAGAGGATGCGGCGCCTCTGACCTGCGCTGCGTTCCGTAAAGTTCTGCCGTTCGAGAACCAGCTGATACAGGCGCGCTGGAGCGGCGAGGCCGCGTGGATCCCGATGGGCGACTACGACCTCGGCGTGGGCCGCGAGAACGTCACGACGTATCCCTCAAAGGGCGAGATCCTGTTTCACCCGGCCGGAATCAGCGAAACGGAGATTCTGTTCGTCTACGGCCACGCCATGTTCGCGAGCACCGCCGGGCCACTCGCCGGCAACCACTTCCTGACAATCGTGGAAGGGCTGGATCAGTTGCCGGCGCTGGGCGACACGGTCCTGCGGCAGGGCGCGCAGGCGATTCGATTCGCCGAGGACTGAACCCTCCCGATGTTCGCGCAATCGAGGCTTCTGCGGTTACACTCGCGGCAATGATGACGGCATTCCACAGGGTCGCAGACGGTGGCCTTCCCCGGCGCACCAGAGTCCGACGATGAGCAGCCAGCCGCAGACGTCCGGCGCCACCTGGACACCGCCCGACGATTCATACTTCTGGCCTCTGCTCGCGGCCTATCGCGACGCCGAGGGCCGCACCATCGTCGAAACCGAAGAGGCCGCGCTGCGCGCCCGCGGGATGGGCGAACTCGACGTCAAGGCCCGTATGCAGGGCCATCGCTGGATGAGTTCGCCCAAGCCGCAGCGCGAGATCAACATGCTGCTCGGTCTGATCGGGACGCACTTCACGGCCGACGCGCCGATCACCTATCTCGAGTTCGGCACCTGCTACGGCACGACGTTCAGCGCGGTGATGTCCTATCTCACCGCAGCGCAAGGCATCGGACTGGAGATCGACCCCTACCGGTTCGACGTCTCGCAATGGGTCGTGACCCAGGCCGGCGCCCAGATGGGCTTCGCCGATCGCGTGACCCTTCTCAACGCGGGTGTGCTGGAAGCGCCGCTGGAACGGCAATCGGTCGACCTGGTGCTGATGGACACCAACCACCGCTACCCGGACGACTATGAGTTCGTGATGCGGTTGATCGACGACGAAATACTACGTCCCGGCTTTCTGTTCGTCGGCGACGACCCGACCCAGGCCGGGACCGACACCTCGCGCAAGCGCTTCATCGAGGAACATGGCAACCGCTTCGCGATCGAAATACGGACCGACCTGAACCTGTGGTGGTTCACGGCACGCGGCGACGCCACAGGCGCATAGAGAAGCTCGTATGGAACTCAGCCTGCCTTTCGACCGCGAGTCCTGCCGCCTGATTGTCGAACGCATGGCAGCGCTACAGGCCGACGTGAAGCCATTCGAACGGCTCGCACCCGACTTCTTTCCCGAGATCGAGGAACTGATGCCCTTGTGGATGGTGCTGATGTCGCATCAAAGGGCCCTTTCGGTGGCCAATCCCGGCGACCTCTACTACGACCCGGCGACCGTGTTCGACAATCTGTCGCGCGGCCGTGTGGTGCAGAAGAACCTGTTCGAGATCTGGCTATTCCTGCGCTGCTATCCGCTGCGCATTCTGGAAATCGGCACGCGCTCGGGGATGTCGCTCGTCAACAAGCTCGCCTTTCATCCCAATCCGGCCGCCTGCACCGTCGTGTCGGTCGACCTCTACGTCGAACAGGGCTCGCCAGAGGCCGTCGCGCACAACCTGGAGCAGATGGGCATCGCGACGGACGGCGTGTGTTTCGTCCGCGGCGATTCACGCGAGGCGGTGCCCGCGCTGGCCGCGGCGATGCCGGAGTTGCGCTACGACTACATCCTCGTCGACGGCAGCCACAAGGAAGAGGACGCGCGCACCGACCTGATCAACGCGATCCCGCTTCTGGCGCCGGGCGGCTTCATCGTGTGCGACGACGCCGGCCCGGCTGAGGACGGCGCCGGCTACAACCTGATCAAAGTATGGGACGCGGTCATGGCCGGTCACGCCGACGACTTCGCGCTGAAGCACTACAACGTGCCCTACGGCTTTTGCGTCGGGCGGCGCAGCTGAATGGTGGTGCGCTCTCGCAGGCAGAAGGGGGCCTTCAGGTTCCGTGTCGTGCTGGCGATCTGTCGTGATCACGGCACGTCAGTCGAAGCGAATCAGTAGAACCATGCTTTTTCGGCTTATCACGTTTGCCTTCGCCGCCTGTGCCGCCGCCATCTGGATATGGGTCGTCACCCACCTGGAACGCTACACCGGCGGCAACGCCACATGGCTGACCTACCTCGCGTTCTTTGTTGTGCCGGTCGTTGCGGCGGTCGCCCTTACCTACATCGCGCTATCGCGGCGTCGCGGCGTGCATTGGATCAGAGTTGCCCTCGTCGCAATGGTGGCGGGGATCTATGTGGCGGAAGTATTTGTTTCCGGTGTGCAGTACGGACGCCAGCAACAGGCTGGACCCGTCATGCCCACAGGGGGCGCATTGACTTCGCAAACCGGCGAACGGCATGCGAACGCAATGGGTTTTCTCGAACTCGACCGGACCCGGATGGAACCGGAGGGTCTCACGCCGGTGAGCCAACTACCGGACGCCGAGATTCGGCTGTGCGTCACCGGCGACGGCACACCCATAACCTTCAGGTCCGACCGGTACGGCTTCCGCAACGTCGACGGCGACTGGGATCGTCAATCGCTCGGCGCGGTGATTGTGGGTGATTCGCAGGCCATGGGCGTTTGCCTCCCAGAAGAGGAGACGTTCGCGCACCGCATGCGCGAAGAACTCGGCTCAATCACCAACATCGCCACGACCGGCAACGGGCCACTGAGCAATCACGCGTCATTGCGCGAGTATGTCGACGCGCGTGCCGACGATCTCAGGTTTCGCTACCTCTTCTGGTTTCACTACTCCAACGATTTGACCGACCTCGATTGGGAGGTCTCGACTCACCTGGTCCGTTACTTGGACAGCGGGTTACAGGGGCTGTACGCCGCGCGAAACAATGCCTCAGCACCACCAAACTATTCGAAGGTTGCGGCCACGGCGATCAACACGCGGTTAAGCGGACGGAGCGACCGAAAATGGGTGCGCGCAATAGCGATTGCGAAACTCACCTCTCTTCGCACACAACTCGGCCTGTTAGGAACAGGAGGCGAGTGGACGCCGCCGAATCTTGATGCGTTTGAAGCTATCCTAAGAGAGGCCAAGAGAGTCGCGATTGAGCACGGCGCGGAACCGGTTTTCGTTTACCTTCCAAGCTCGGACGACACCTTTCGACCGGGTCACAACAAGGAATATGCCGCCCGCGACGCGATAGCAGTGGCGCGCAAGGTTGGCTTTCAAGTCATCGACACGCGAGACTCATTCAGGTCTCTTGACGATCCGAAGCAGGCGTATCCACCAGGACAGATCGGGCACCACTATTCTGCGGCCGGACACGAACTCATAGCCCGCACCGTTCTCGACATCGTACAGGGCTCAGGCGCCGACTAGGGAAGAACGCGCACGCGCGCGCCGAGGCGCGCCTCGAGATCGATGAAGTTCAGGTCGTCGCTGGCGACGTCGCGGCGCACAAGGATGAGGAAGTCGCAGCCGCCGCCGAGCGGAAACGGCGTCCAGTGCCAGACGCCGGGCCTGATGGTCACGCCCACCGTCCCGTCGAGATGGAATGCGCGCACCTTCGACAGATCTGGCACCGCATCGGGATCGTCGTTGTCGCTGATCGGTGCGATCGAAAAGACGCTGCGGCCACCACCCAGCGGGATGAACGACTGCGTGCCCTTCACGTGGCGCTCGAACCACGAGTATTCCAACGCGCGCTGACGCGGACGCATGTAGCCCAGCCGCATCGGTTCCTGGGTCAGTTCGGTGACGTCGCCCCAATAGTCGAGGACGTTCCAGTCGTCGTAGCGCTCCTTGGGCACGTCGTCGGACAAGTTGGCCACGCCCATCTCGAGGAAGTCGACGTTGTCGATTCGCCCCTCGTCCTTCGCCTCCATCACCCAACCGAACGGCGCGAAGGCTTCGGCCGTCAGCGGTTCTGCCTGGACTTCGCGGATTTCAATCGACATGGATGCCCCCGTTCGTGTGCTGGTCGGTCCAGCGTCCCGAACGCGACGCGCCGGGTCAAGCCATGACGGGCGGCTCGCCCGCGATCTGCACGCGATGCGCGACGCGCCGCGCACTGGCGGCCAGTTCGGTGCGCGCATGCATGACGCAGCGGTTGTCCCACAGAAGCACCGTGCCAGGCGGATTGTCGCGGCGCTGCCAGACAAAGCGCGTATCGGTGGCGTGCTTCCACAATGTATCCAGCAGGACTTCGCTTTCGGTAACCGGGTAGTCGCAGACGTAGGCGTAGGGGCGACGGCCGAGATAGAGCGCGGCCCGGCCCGTCACCGGGTGGCGGCGCACCAGTGGGTGACGCGGGCCTTTTCCCTGCGACACGTCGGCGGGCGGGATCGCGCCCTCACGCAGAACGTTGGCGCTGTTGAGACTGGGATCGTGGATCGCCTCGCGTCCGGCGATTTTCGCTTTGGTGTCGTCGTCGAGGGCCTCGAAGGCCGCGTACATGCTACAGAACAGCGTGGCACCGCCCTCGACCGGCCCCTCGCGCTGCACGAACAGACTGCCCATCGGCGGCACCGGCCGGTAGGACTGATCCGAGTGCCACTGGACGTACTTGTTCTGGAATCCGCGCAGGTAGTCCGGCGGCGGCGCGGTCGACTCGTTCTTGGCCGGGTCGTTCTCAATCACCAGAACCTCGCGCGGCATGCCGTCTGCGGTGGCGACGTGACCCATGTCTTCGAGATCGCCAAAGCGCCGTCCCAGCGCGAGGTGTTCTTCGACACTGAGTTCCTGGTCGCGCCACTCCAAGACGAGATGGCCGGCCCAGGCGTCCTTGATCGTGGCCAGCAGCGCGTCGTCGTCGAGCGCATCGCGCAGGTCCATCCCGCTGACGACGGCGCCGAGCACTCCGTCGGCCGGTTCAATGTCGACTTGGCGTGTGCGACTCATGACGCGCGAGCTCCTCCCTGCATAGATTACGGCAAGTGAGGCCTCGGGATCGACCGGGTGCAAGAAGTCCGAGAGAAGACTCGATTTCGCGAGTGCGGCGCTTCATCTTTGTCGGCCCATTGTTCCCAGGAGTGCCTACGTGTCGTTGACGCCAGACCGAATCGCCATTGCGCCCGACCTGACCATCCGGCGCGCCCTGACCGGCCTGTGGCAGGTCGCCGACATCGAGAAGGACGGCAACGTGATAGATCCGGACGTCGGCGCGGGCTATCTGCAGGCCTATGTCGATGCGGGCTTCGATACCTTCGACATGGCGGACCATTACGGCAGCGCGGAAATCATCGCGGGCCGCCTGCTGAAACGGGACAATGCGCCGCGCCCCGTGGTGATGACCAAGTGGTGCCCGACGCCGGGGCCGATGACGCGCGAGGTCGTGCGCGCCGGCGTGCAGCAAAGGCTCGACCGGCTGGCCGAGGGCCGCATCGACCTGCTGCAGTTCCATTGGTGGACGTTCGAGCACCCGGCATGGCTGGACGCGCTGCACGAACTCGCCGCGCTCAAGGACGACGGCGTGATCGGCGAACTCGGGGTCACCAACTTCGACGCCGCGCACTTCAACCTGGCGCTGGCCGACGGCATCCCCCTGCGCACCAACCAGGTAAGCTATTCGCTGCTCGACCGCCGCGCCGGTGGACCGCTGGCACAGGTCTGCGCCGCGCATGATGCGCATATTCTGGCCTACGGCACGCTGTGCGGCGGCTTCCTGTCCGAGCGCTGGCTCGGCAAGCCGGAGGCCGACGTCAGCGACTGGTCGAAGATGAAGTACAAGCGCTTCATCGACGCGGCCGGCGGCTGGGACGCCTACCAGGCCGTGCTGCGCGCAGTCGACGACGTGGCGAAGAAGCACGGCGTGTCGATCGCCAACGTGGCGACGCGCTGGGTGCTGGAACAACCCCGGGTCGCAGGCGTCATCATCGGCGCCAGGCTCGGCGAAAGCGAACACACCGCAGACAATCTGAAGCTGTTCACGTTCGCGCTCGACGACGAGGATCGCGGTCTACTGGAGGCGGCCTTTCCCGGCACCACGCCCCTGCCCGGCGACTGCGGCGACGAGTACAGACGGCCGCCATTCCTGACGACGACGGGCGACCTGTCGCAGCACCTGGCGAGCGTGCCGAAGGGGTTTGTCGCGCAGGACGTGCCCTCGCGGCCCGGCGCGATGCGCGTTCTGACCGGATCGCGCTGGGAGGACATCGCCGGTTACTGCCGCGCGCAACGGATCGGCGATCGCATCCTCACCGCCGGCACAACGGCCGTGGCAGGCGAAGACCGCGCCGTGGCGCCGTCGGACGCGGCAGCGCAAACGACCTACATCCTGGACCGCATCGTCGCCGCCGTCGTCGCGCTCGGCGGCGCCGCTGAGGACATCGTGCGCACCCGAATCTATGTCGTCGATGACAACGATGTCGCGGCGGTGGCGGAAGCGCACGGCCGGGTGTTCGCCGACATCAAACCGGCGAACACCCTGGTCCGGGTCGCCGGTCTGGTCGGCGACCATCGCGTTGAGATCGAGGCCGAGGCGGTGGTCTCGCCGCCATAGCGCTGCGCCGCGGGGCTTGCCGCGCCTAAGAGTCGCTCTCAATGCGGCCGCCCCTTGATGCCGCCCCGCGCTCCGGGACTATGATGGGCGGACACGCCGCAGCGACCAGCCGGGGACAGGCACGCCATGACCGACCCACTTTCGCCCGAATTCACCCAGCGCGTTCTTTCGACGGTTCACAAGGACCTGGCGCACGCCGAACATTTGCCGGGTGAGGTCTACACCTCGCGCGCGGTGTTGGCGCGCGAGATGGAACGAATCTTTCGGCGCGACTGGCTCGCGGTGGGACGCGAGGAAGAGATCGCGAACCCCGGCGACTACAAGGCGGTCAACGTCGTCGGCGAGCCGGTCGTCGTCACGCGCGACGAGGACGGCGGCATCAACGCCTTCGCCAATCTCTGCCGACATCGCGGCGTCCAGGTCGCGCCCGATGGCTGCGGCAACACGAAACGCCTGACCTGCCCCTATCACGGCTGGGCCTATGATCTGAAGGGCTGCCTCGTCGGCGCGCCACTAATGGAAAGGACCGCCGACTTCGACAAGGGCGACGTGCGTCTGAAGACGCTGCACGTCGATACCTGGGCCGGGTGGGTCTTCGTGTCGTTCAACGAAGCGCCGCCGTCGCTCGCCGAGTTCGTGGAACCGCTCGAACAGGACGTCGGCTTTCTGCAGCAGGGCAAGTGCCGCCTCGGCGGCAAACTCGTTTCGACCTGGGACTGCAACTGGAAGCTGGTGACCGAGAATCTGAGCGATCCGTATCACTTTCGCGCACTGCACGCACAAACCTTCGGACCGCGCATCCCTGTCGAACAGTATTCTTTCGAGTTGCGCGAGCGCGGCGGCATCGGTGCAAGCTACGACGCAGCCTCGCAAACCCCGGACGGCGGCACGCCGCTGGGACCGATGCCGTGGCTCGCCGACCGGTCGCCGGGACTGTCGGTGTTCGGCTACATGGCCCCCAACCTGACGGTCATCGGCCGCGTCGATGAAATCCACGTCTACACCGTCTGGCCCGAAGCGGTCGATCGGACACGGGTCGAGCTGTACCACCTGTTCGCCGCCGAGCATTTCGATCGGCCCGACTTCGAAGAGAAGGCGGAAGTCTACAAGACCTACCTTGCGCAGGTCGTCGACGAGGATGCATCGGTCGCGCCCCACCTGCAGCAGGCCGTTGCGTCGCGGAATTTCATCCCCGGCCGTCTTTCGTGGCTCGAAGAGGCCGTGCACCACCAGATGCGCTACAACGTCGAACGAACGTTTTCCCAGAATTGAGGTGTAGTTCGGCCGTACTCGCGCGAGGGCGGCCTTGCGCGAACCCCTGGAAGGCCGGATAGTTAGGGTCACATACGGGGAGGCAGGGAGGCACCCCATCATGTCCGAAGGCTTCACAGCGCCCATGGCCGCGGGCGGCGCACATGCGCTGTACGGACCGCCGCCATGGAAGTTCGAAGGATGGTCGACCTCGGCCGTGCTCCGCTTCGACCCCGCCCGGGCGGCCGAACTGGTGCCGGAACCGCTGAAGCTGGTCGGCGAACCGGTATGCCGCCTCAGCCTGCACGACATCATCTGCGACTACGGCTTTGGCCGCGCCTTCACGCAGGAGAACCCCGATCAGGTCAACTTCCACGAGGCAATCGTCGGCCTGCTGGTCGAACATGACGGGCTGCGCGGGCAATGGTGCCCCTACTCCTGGTGTTCGACCGATGCGGAGTTCGCCGTCGGCCGGGAGTACTACGGCTGGCCGCAGAAACTGGGTCAGGCGAGCCTAACACGGCGCCCGCTCAAGGGCTGGCAACTCGGCGACACGGTCACCGCGCTGGTGACCCGCGGTCGCCGCGCCGTGTTCGACATTTCCGTCAAGCTGGAACGACAGGGCGACATCGAGGTGTCGGGCAAACCGTTGTTCCCGGATCAGTCGCAGGCCGGCAACTACTTCACCGAGACCTCGCTTCCGCTGCCGGGCCAACCGGCGCAGGTCGTGCGGCGCATGGTGGCGACACAAATGCAGGACCTGTGGGTGGATGACATGTGGTCGGGATCGGCCAGCGTAAACGTCACCGCACCGGAGCTCGACTTCCTGAAGGACGCCGAAGTGATCGGCGGCCGTTGGCACGAAATCAGCTGGGTCAAACCGTATCCGGACAAGATCGTTTCGGAGCGGACCGTGACGCTGTCCCGCTGAGAATTGTTGTTGCGTAGTTTCTTTGGAGACAATCGTAGGGAGGACTTCATGATTGCCAAGACATTCGTCCGCGCGACCGCTTTGGCCGCCGGACTGGCTCTACTGCCGATGATGGGGACATTCGCCCCGGCCTCGGCGCAGACCAAGCTCAACATGGCGACGCCGTACAACTGCCAGGAATTCATCACCAAGCTGGCCAACATGGTCGCCGACGACATGCGCGAGGCGACCGACGGCGAGATCGACATCACGGTCCATTGCGCCGGCTCGCTGTTCAAGAACCCGGAGATCGTGGCTGCCACACGTACGGGCCAGATCGACCTGGGCACGCAGCTGATGTCGAATCTCGGCCCAGAGAACAAGCTGTTCGAGATCGACAACATGCCGTTCCTGACCAGCAACTATCGCGAATCTTGGGATCTGTGGCAGGCGACGCGCCCGAAGCTCGAAAAGCTGATGCAGGACCGTGGTCTGCGCATTCTCTACGCTGTGCCGTGGGGACCGCAGAACTTCTTCTTCAACGGTCAGTTCAACTCGATGGCCGACGTGAAGGGCAAGAAACAGCGCGCCTACAACGCCAGCACCTCGCGCATGGCGGCACTGATGGACACGGTTCCGGTCACCGTACAGGCCACCGACATGGCGCAGGCCTTCCAGACCGGCATCGTCAACGGCACCAGCACCTCGGCCAACACCGGCGTCGCCTCGAAGATGTGGGAGTTCGTTTCCGACGTCTACCTGACCAACGCCTGGAACCCGAAGCAGATGGGCTTCATCAGCGAAGCGGCGTTCCAGAAGATGACGCCGGCGCAGCAGGAAGCACTCATCTTCGCAGGCAAGAAGGCCGAAGCGATCGGCTGGACGCAGAGCATCCAGATCGCCAGCAACGCGCCGAAGATCCTTGCCGAAAACGGCATGGGCGTGCATCAGCCGTCCGATCAGCTGATGGGCGAGTTGCGCAAGGTCGGCAACACCATGCTGGACGAATGGCTTGAGAAGGCCGACGCCAACGCCAAGGAAGCGATCGACGCCTACAAGGCGGCGGTCGGCCGCTAGGCTACGGCGTCTTCGAACTGCGGGAAGGCCTGGTTTCGCCGGGCCTTCCCGTTCTTCGCTGCACGACCCATGATCCGCAAATCACTCAACGCCCTCTACACCGCCAGCGGCGCGCTCGCGGCGGTGGCGGTCTTCGTCATCGCGGCCTTCACGCTGGCGCAAATCGTCGGGCGCATGTTGAACATCATCGTACCGTCGGCGGGCGACTTCGCGACGTTCGGATTATCGGCGTCTTCGTTCCTCGGGCTTGCCTACGTCCTACGCAAGGGCGAACACATTCGCGTCCAGCTCGTTCTCGACAGACTGGGCACGGCCGCCCGTAGGTACGTCGAGTTCGTGTCGCTGATCCTCGCGACGCTGTTCGTGGGCTATCTGGCGTACTACGCGATCAAGCTGCTGTACCAGACCTACATCTTCGGCGAGTACACGCTGGGCCTGGTGCCCATTCCGAAATGGATGCCGATGACGTTCATGACGGTGGGAATCGTCGTGTTGTTTATCGCTCTGCTCGATGAACTGATTGCGATGATCCGCGGCCGCAATCCGAGCTACTTCGACGTCAAAGACGACCACATCTCACAGGCTTAGGCCCGGCAGGCGGACAACCCATTCATGGAAATCCTTTCATCGAGCGTCCTGTTGATCGTGTTGCTGTTCGCCCTTCTGGGCGGCGGTCTGTGGATCGCGATCACGCTCGGCATTATCGGGTTCGTCGCGCTATGGCTGAATGCGCCGGTCGAGCCGGGCCAGGTCATGGCGACCATCATCTGGGGCCAGAGCTCCTCCTGGCCGCTCACCGCGCTGCCCATGTTCATCTGGATGGGCGAAATCCTGTTCCGCACGCGCGTTTCCGAAGACATGTTCAAGGGGCTCGCGCCCTGGACCAGCGGGATTCCGGGCCGGCTGATGCACGTCAACGTCTTCGCCTCGACCGTGTTCGCCGCCGTGTCCGGCTCGTCGACCGCGACCGCGGCGACGATCGGCAAGATCTCTCTGCCGGAGCTTCTCAAGCGCGGCTACGACCAGCGCATGGCCTACGGCTCGCTCGCGGGCGCCGGCACGCTGGGCATTCTGATCCCGCCGTCGGTGGCCATGATCATCTACGGCTTCCTCACCGACGTTTCCATCGCCAAGCTGTTCATCGCCGGCGTGTTTCCGGGCCTGCTGCTTACGGTGCTGTTTTCCGGCTACATCGCGGGCTGGGCGCTCCTCAACCCCGGCAAGCGACCGACCAACGACGAGGACGCGGCAACCAGCCTGCGCGAACGACTGTACAACTCACGCCGCCTGATCCCCATCGTGATCCTGATCGTCGCCGTGATGGGATCCATCTATGGCGGTGTCGCGGCACCCACCGAAGCCGCCGTGCTGGGAGTCGTCGGCGCCCTGGTCCTATCGGCCGTCTACCGCTCACTGACCTGGGAGACCTTCGTCGCCAGCCTGTTCGGGGCGATGAGAACCAGCGTGATGCTGGCCTTCATCCTGGCTGCCTCGTCCGTGCTGACCGTGGCGATGGGGTACACCGGCCTGCCACGCGACCTCGCGACCTGGATCGGCGGCATGGGACTGTCGCAGACCGGCTTGATCATCGTGCTGGGTGTTCTGTTCGTCATCCTCGGCATGTTCATCGACGGGATTTCGATCCTTGTCCTGACCGCCGCCATCATCATTCCCATGGTGCAGCAAGCCGGCATCGATTTGCTGTGGTTCGGCGTCTATCTGGTGGTTGTCGTCGAGATCGGACTGATCACGCCGCCGGTGGGCTTCAACCTGTTCGTGATCCAGGGCATCAGCAACAAGGACATCGTGTTCATCTCGCGCGGCGCCATACCCTTCTTCCTGTTGATGCTCGTCGCTGTCGTGCTGATCGTCGCGTTTCCAGAGATTGTCACCTACTTGCCGGACCAGGTTCGGTTGTAGACCAGCCGCCATTCGAATCAGGCGGCGCGGCCCACCCGTAGTGCAGTAGGGGTCCGACCGGATTCTCGCACGCCGACCAGATGTCTAGGTTTGCAACAGACGAGGTCCGTGGCGCGAGACCTGCGGACCGGCGAGGTTCCACACACAAGGAGCTTGGCAATGGCCTTTTTTCAGGTGATCTACGCCAGCGCGGGCGTTCGGAAACTACCCGCCGATGAGCTCGCCGCCATCCTGACGCAGGCGCGGGCGCACAACACGGCCGCCGGGATTACCGGTCTCCTCGTTTACCACGACGGCTCGTTTCTCCAGGTGCTGGAGGGGCCTGAGGACGAGGTCGACGCGCTGATCGCCAAGATCAAGAAGGACCCGCGGCACCACAAGTTCAAGCTGTTGCTGCGCGACACCGTGCCGGCGCCCGAGTTCGAGGAATGGTCGATGGGGTTCGCCGACACCAGCGGCGTCGCCGGAGACGAAGAAGGATTCATCGACTACGAGTCGGAGCTCAGCGAGGCGCTCGAAGACAAGGCGATGGCCAAGAGCGTTCTGAAGAAGTTCCGCGACGGTTTGTGGCAGCGCTACCTGGATCGCGCGTGAGCCGGGCCTAGGCCTCGATCGCCTCGATCAGCGGCATCCATTCTTCTTGCAGCGCCTGCGAGGCCCGCGCGTTGCTGTCGAAGACCGTGAGGCCGCGCGCCGCAAGCCTGGAATAGGCCGCGCGGTCGGTAATCCCGGCTGTGGCCTGGTGTCCGAGTTCCTCCAGAAACGCCTTGAGATCTCCTGGTATCTCGCTGCGACCCCGAAGCCGGTTCACAACGACCAGAATGCGCTTCTTTCCCTTGCGCACCTTCTTCAGCTTGGCGAGGCGTCGCAGGAAGAGCTTCGTTGCCTGTTCGTCGAAAACCGACGGCAGGATCGGCACGACGAGGACGTCGCTCTCCGAAACAATGTCGCGCACCTCAGGCCGGCGCAGCGAACCCGGACAGTCGATCACGACCCGCTGAACATCGGAGGGCACCTTGCCGAAGCGCGTCTTCCAGTCGGTCAGATCGACCGCCGCAGCCGACTTTGGCCTCAGCTTGTGCCAACGCGTGGCGCCGCGATAGCGATCGAGATCGACGAGCAACGGACGCAGGCCCGAGTTGGCCATCGCAGAAACGATGTGTGTCGCCACCATGGTCTTGCCGCACCCGCCCTTGCCGTTGATGACGGCGACGCTCAGGGTCATGTGCGCTGATCCGCGGTCGCCTCTTCGAAGGCCTTCCAGGTCTTCCTCAAACGGCGGATCGCGTGATCGGTTTCGGCGCGGCTCCAGCCAGCGCAAAACGCCGACGCCTCTGCATACGCATTACGGCGTCCGCGCGCGACCGTCTTGCCGACGACTGCGAGGAACGGCTCGACGTTGCACAGATCGTCACCACCAAGTGCCACTCCGCGCCGTAGCCGTGGGTCTTCTTGTAGGTACCCGCGGCTGCGGCGCTACCGATCTTGGTTTCGTAGACCTTCGCCGGGTCGAACCCGGCCGCAACGGACGCCGCGCTAAGGCTTGAGTCGCGCAGCGTCGATCGGTACGGCTCGGCGTTGTAGTGCGTCGTCCAGTCGCGCCACCATTGATCGTAGGCGTCGGGATGAAACTGGTTCGATTCCGGCACGTCGGAATGGATCATTACCCCGCTCGGCGCGAGCAGTCGATGGGCCTCGGCCATCACGTTGCGTAGCGCCCGCGCCGACGTCTCGTGAAAGAACAGGTGGGACACGACGAGATCGAAATAGCCGTCCGGGTAGTCGGTCTTCTCAGCGTTCATCTGCGCGAAACAAACATTCCGCCCGAGGTCCTTGGCGCGCGCATCGGCGTAGCGTACGAACGTTTCGGCGACATCGATGGCATGCACCTCGGCGTCGGGATAGGCGTCGGCAAGCGGTAGCGTGCTCGCGCCAACCGAACAGCCGATATCGAGGATGCGGCGCGGCTTCAGATCGGGATAGCGTTCGCGCAGGAAGGCCACCGTCGAATCGCCGGGATCCGAGCCCATCGGATTGAGGCCGCCGAGCGAATAGTGGTGCGCCGACAGGTCGTAGAGCGAGCCGGCGTAGACGTCGTCGTCACCGAGGACGAGGCCGTAGCCGCCGGGCTGATTGTGGATATCGACGGCAGCGATGTAGCGAGGCACCTCGAGCGATTTGTCCACCTTGAGCGCGCCGGTTCCCTTGCTCGCGCGCAGCCGCCGTCCCTGCGCCACCAGCCGATCGCGTTCGCGGAAGGCCGTGTCCGAAATGGCGTCCCACATCAGTTCCTGGCCGGTTCGATTGAGCGAACTCCACATCTTCCACGACGGCTCGCGCTTCATCGCGCGGTCGATGTCGCGGCGGCTCTCCGGCAAGCGACGCTCGGCGCGCTCGAAGGCCGGCTTCGCGCCCTCTTCGTAGACCGCGCGCTGGCGGGGGCCGAGAACGCTCAGGACGTGCACCTTGTAGTCGTGAACGAAGTCCTGGCGCGACTGTTCGTCATGCACGGGCAACGGCAACATGGCGTGCTGAAACTGGCGGTTCATGGCGTTCTCCTTGGACCCTGGCATGGTACCCGGCGGGCACCCGTTCGCCCAAGCCGCTTGGGTCAAGGCGCTTGGGTGGTGACAAGCCCCGTCCGGCCCCCTATAAAGCCCGCCATGACCTGCGCGTCAGCGGCCTTCTATTACTTTAGCTATCCGGCGCCTTTGGCGGCGGAAGGGGTTCGCTCGGTCTAGAGACAGCACGAATCGCATTCCAAGCCGCCACGACCTGGCGGCTTTTTTGTTGCCGCGGGCGGGCCAACACGAGGAACGAAACAATGAGCACGACCACCGACGACCTGCGAATCCGGGACATCATGGCGCTGTCGACGCCGGACGCCGTGATGCGCGAGGTTGCGGCCCCAGCCGCAGCGATCGCCACCGTAGCGGACGGCCGCAAGGCAGTGCAGGACATTCTGCACGGCCGCAACGACCGTCTCGTCGTGGTGATCGGCCCCTGCTCGATCCACGACCCCAAGTCGGCGATGGAGTACGCGGAACGCCTGACCAAGGTTCGCGAAAGGCTGAAGGACCGCCTCGAAGTGGTGATGCGGGTCTATTTCGAGAAGCCGCGCACGACGGTGGGCTGGAAAGGCTTGATCAACGACCCGGATCTCGACGACAGCTTCCAGATCAACAAGGGCCTGCGGCTTGCGCGCAAACTGCTTGCCGACATCAACGCGCTTGGGCTGCCGGCAGGCGCCGAATTCCTCGACACGACGACGCCGCAATACATCGCCGACCTCGTGACCTGGGCGGCGATCGGCGCGCGCACGACGGAAAGCCAGATCCATCGCGAGATGGCCTCGGGCCTGTCCTGTCCGGTGGGCTTCAAGAACGGCACCTCGGGCGACGTGAAGATCGCCGTCGACGCGGTTCAGTCGGCCTCCAACCCGCATCATTTCCTGGCCGTCACCAAGAACGGCGAATGCGCCATCGCAGCCACCGCAGGCAACGAGGACTGTCACGTCATCCTGCGCGGCGGCAAGGAACCGAACTACGACGCAGCGAGCGTCGCCGCGGCCTGCGCGGTGGCCGAGAAATCCGGCATCACCCAGGCGCTGATGATCGACGCGAGCCACGCCAATTCGGGCAAGAAGCCGGAGAACCAGCGGGCCGTGATCGACGACATCGCGAGCCAGGTCGCGGGCGGCGAGACGCGCATCTTCGGCGTGATGATCGAGAGCCACCTCGTCGGCGGCCGCCAGGACCAGAAACCGGGCGCCGAACTGACCTACGGCCAGAGCATCACCGACGGCTGCCTGGACTGGGATGCCTCGGTTGCCTGCCTCGACGTGCTGGCCGACGCGGTGGCGAAGCGGCGCGGCTAGGGCTTCTTGAAGAAGATCGTCAGCGTGCCGAGTTCGACGCCGAACTTAGTGACGCTGGCGCGGTTGATCAGGACGTCGCCGGGCTGCAGCCAGAGCCAGTCGTTGAGGCGTACCCGCACAGTTCGCTCGCCCACCTCGAGGTCCATCACGTAGGTCCAGTTGAAGGCGTTGCCCGCCGCGTCGCCCTGCGCCGCGCCGATGACGTCGGCGGCGCGACCCTCGTAGGTGCCGTCGGCGTTGCGCGTGATCGTCCAGACGCGGCGATCGGTGTTGCCGGACGAATAGAGGAAGTCTTCCTCCAGCGTCAGGACCGGCGCCTCCCACGTGCCCTTCATGTCGACGGTGAACTGCGCGCGCAAATCGCCGAAACGATCCTCGAAGATGCCCCAGGCCTTGGTTTCGCCCGCAAAATATTCTTCGAGGACGAGTTCGGGCGTCGCGCCCTCGAACTGGTCGAGCGACATCGAGCCACACGAGGCCAGGGCGAAAGCGGCGGCGGCAATCAGCAGGCGGCGCATGAGGGTTCCTTCCTGGAAAGATGTCGAACGGTTGGCCGCGCCGGGCAGCCTCCCCTTCTATACCCGGACACGCCGGTTTCGGATCAGCCGACCGCGCCGAAGACCGCCCACGGCTTGCCCTTGCGGCCGTCGCCGCCGCGGAAGGTCACCTTCTTGTCGCGATTGAGGCCCTCGTTCGGCACATAGCCGTCGAAACAGCCGTCGCGGTCGAAACCGCATGCGGTGAACAGTTCGCGCATGTCGGTATCGCGCATTCGCCCCATGAAGGGCTCGTTGTTGTTGTAGGTATCCCAGTCCGGGATCATCAGGTCGAATGCGTCGCCCTCGCGCTGGGGCACGTCGCAATGCACCATCACCCCGCCGGGCGCCAGCAGGCGGCGACACTCGCGGATGATGTTGGGCAGTGCACTGCCGGATGTCTCGTGCAGCAGCACGTGGCTGACGATGAGGTCGAAGTGCCCGTCGGGAAAGTCGGTGGCTTCGGCGTTCTGTTGCGAGAAGTGCACCTTCACGCCGAGCGATTCGGCGCGCTTGTGTGCGTAGCGCAGACTCGCCGCGCCAAGGTCGATGCCGTGCACCTCGGCGCCGGGATAGGCTTCGGCGAAGGGCACGGTCGAGTGGCCGACGGTGCAACCCATGTCGAGGATGCGGCGCGGCCTGAGATCGGGATGGTTCTGCTTGAGGTACGCGATGCAGCCGCGGCCGATATCCTGGTTGCGATCGCCGAGCCCGCTCATCGCGTAGATGTAGAGACCCTTGTCGTAGATCGCCCCGGCGGTGAGATCGTCGGCGCAAAGATCGGAATGATAGCTGCCAGGCATGACGTGGATGTCCGTCGCCGCCTGATAGCGCGGAATGGCGAGATCGGGATCGAGCCGCAGGGTACCGCCCGCCTTGCCCGTCGCCGCATGGCTGCGCGCGATCAGCGACTCCAGTTGGCGCTCGACCGAACTGCCCACCGATTCCCACATCAGCTCCTGGGTGGTGCGTAGCAGCGCTCCCCAAGCCTGGTGGAACGGCTCGCCCTGCATCGCCTTGCGCACCTCGTGGCGGTCGTTCGGGTCGCGGCCGTGCGTCTTGCGGAAGGCCGGGCGCACCTTGCCGTCGTAGAGAGACCGGTTGCCCGAGGACACGTCGCGCATGACGTGGATACGCAGGTTCGCGACGAAGTCCTGGCGCGCGGCCTCGTCATGGGTGGCGTCGGGTAGAACGGCGTGGCGATGCTGGCCGCGGATCATGGCGAACCTCCCTGGAACAGATCGGCGGTCAGTCTAACAGGGATTCGCGGCGCGACCCACGCGGGCGGTCTCGTCTCAGCCGTGCGACGCGCTATACTTGGGGCCTCATCACGGAATACGCCCTTGCCCACCGATCGAAAAGACGTCGAACAGACCTTACGCTCCGCCGGCCTCAGCGTGCCGGCGGAAGATCTCGACGAGTTGACCGAGGGCGTCGCGATCCTGCGGCGGCTCGCCGAGACGCTCGCGCAGCGTGACGCCGACATGGGCGACGACGACGCGTGAGCGACGACCTCGCCTACCTGTCCATTGCCGAAGCCGGGCGGCGTCTGGCCGCCGGCGACCTGTCGCCGGTCGCCCTGACCGAGGCGCTGATCGCGCGCGCCGAGCAAATCGACGGCGCGCTGGGCAGCTTCGTCACGCGCACCGACGACCTCGCGCTCGAAGCCGCGCGCACCGCCGAAGCCGAGATCGCCAAGGGCAACTACAAGGGCCCGCTGCACGGCATCCCTGTCGCCCTGAAGGAAGCGTTCGACACGGCGGGCGTGCGCACCACCGTCGGCTCGAAACTTCTCAAGGACCGGGTGCCGAAGACCGACGCGACAGCCTGGGCGCGGCTCAAGGGCGCGGGCGCCATCCTGCTCGGCAAGCTCGAGACGACAGAATTCTGTTACGGCGGACCGTCGACGGACGGCCTGTTTCGCCCGGCACGCAATCCCTGGCATGCCGATCACTATGCCGGCGGCTCGTCGTCCGGTGCCGGCGTGTCGCTGGCCGCCGGGCTGACGCTGGGCGCGCTTGGCACCGACACCGGCGGCTCGATCCGCCTGCCGGCCGCCTATTGCGGCATCACCGGCTTCATGCCCTCCTACGGCCTGGTCAGCCGGACCGGCGTCTTCCCCCTGTCGGCAACGCTGGATCACGTCGGGCCGATGGCGCGTTCGGTCGAAGACTGCGCCATCCTGCTGGACGCGCTGGCCGGCCACGACGCCGCCGACCCCGGCAGCGAGGCGCGCCCCATCGTCGACTTCCGCGCCGACATCGAAGGCGGCGCCAGGGGCCTGCGCGTCGGACTGGCGACGGCGCTCGCCGGCGCCGACGCCGTCAGCGCCGAAGGTCTCGCAGCCTATGAAGCGGCGGCTGACGTCTTTCGCGGACTCGGCGCGGAGGTGCGCGAGATCGCCCTGCCCTCGCTCGACGACTTCGCGACCGCGCAGATCGTCATCACGCTGGCGGAAGGCTATGCGATTCACGAACGCAACCTGCAGACGCGCGGCGACGAGTACACCTATCACACGCGCATGCGGCTCTCGCTGGGCCCGTTCGTACGCGCCGCCGACTACATCCGCGCGCTGAAGCTACGCGACGATCTGATCCGTGATTACAATCTGGCCCTGCGCGACGTCGACGTGGTGTTGGCGCCCGGCGCCCCGGGCGCCGCACCGGTGGCGGCCCAGGTCGGCGCGTTCCAGTTCTTCAAAAAGCCGTTGGTAACGATGCCGGCCAACGTGCTGGGCGCGCCCGCCGCCGGCGTGCCGGCCGGCATGTCGTCGGACGGCCTGCCGCTCGCCATTCAGATCATGGGCCGCCGCTTCGACGACGCCACCGTGCTGCGTGCCGCAGCCGCGTTCCAGAACGCCACCGACTGGCACACCAAGCGGCCGCCGCTCTAGGTCGCTACGCCCACATCGCTTCGCAGAATTCCAGCCGTTCGCCATCGGGCCCGAGCGCAACGAAGGCGCGCGCGCCGTTGTAGGGCGCATGATTCACGGCTCGCGGCTCGGACACGACCGTCGCGTCGGGACACGCGACGAGCGCCGCGTGCACCGCATCGAGATCGGTCGTGGTCATGGTCGCCATGCAGGCGCCGCCGTCGAAGTGCCGCGGATCGATGGGATCGGGATCGATGTAGGCCGCGTCGGTCGCATGGATCTCGATCGAGCCGATGCCGGCACCGGGTGCATCGCCCTTGAGAATGTCGAGGTGATAGACCGGGCCGGCCGGAATGCTCCACGCGGCGTGCATCGGCCCGTCGTCGGACTGGGTTTCCAGCATCACGATCATGCCCAGCGTTTTTTCGTAGAAGCCGCGGCAGCGGGCGTAGTCCGGCGAGGTCACCGGGACCTCGAAGATCTGGCCGACCTGGGCCTTGGCGCTGTGGAAGGCGCGCCCCTTGGGCTGCGTGACCGCCATGGTCATGGTGACGTGGGTCCCGCCGGGCAATCTGATCGAGGCGGCGCGATGGATGTTGCTGTCCGCGTGGGTGAAGTCGTAGGTGACCGGTGGGCCGAACGGCACGCAACCGGGGAGCGCGGTGGTGGCCGCAAAGACGTCGTCGATGTCATGCATGACGACGATCTCGAAACCGCCCCAGCGCGCCGCGCGCTGGCGTTGCCGGTTCCGCTCGGGTCCCTCGACGACGCGGATCATGCCGTGGGTCATGCCGGGCGAACGCATGACGACGCTGCGCGCGCCGGCGCTGCCGGGCTCGATGCCCCACAGCGCCTCGAGATCAGCGTCGATATCGCCGGCGGCGAGCTTCTCCCAGCCCCAGGCGCCGGACAGCAGCCCTTCGAACGCGTCGGGCTCGGGACAGGCCACGGTCATCGCCGCGAGCCCGGTGACGAGTGGCGCCACCGCTCAGAACCTTTCCATCAGCGCGCCGTAACCTTCGACCTTGTCGTCGATGCCGTTGCTGCGCAGCGCGTGCCAGTAGGTCGCGACGTTGACGCAGATGACGGGACGCTCGAGCCAGGCTTCGGCGATGGCCGCGAACTTGCCCATCGGCAGGTTGGCGCCGAACTGAACGATGGCGTCGGCGCCTTCATCGACGAGCTGTTGCAGACCGGCGCGCAACTGCGCGCGCGTCGCGTGGGCGATGACGACCGGGCCGCCGCAGCGTAGATGCACCATGCTGCTGACGTCGTAGCCGATGTCGTCCATGAATTTCTGGATGTGCTTTTGGGCCGTCGGCATATAGGGCGTGAGCAGGCCGACCTTGCCCTTTACGCCGTGGGCCATGAGCGCTGCGGGCAGCGCATCGGCGGCCAGCGTGACGCCGAGACCGCCGGAACGTTCGATCATGCGGGCTTTGACCTTCTGCGCGGCTTCCAGCCCGCCTTCCCAAATGCTCTCTGCCGAGATGCCGAGAATCATATGGCCCGGCTTGCAGGTCATCACGCGGTCGACCGCTTCTTCCAGTGCGACGTCGATGCGCCGGATCAGTTCGTCGAAGTCGGCGTCGTTGGTGACCGGATCGTCCGGGATATGCATGCGCCCGACGTGATTGGTCACCCCCGGCGGGCGCAGGTCGTCGTATTCCGGTTGCACGATGGTGTTGGTGGACGGCGTCACCACGCCGAACTTCATCCGCCACGCCAAGCCGTCGCCGTCGGTCATGGTCTCCTCCCCTTCAGGCTGTCACCCAATCATCATACAAGATATCTGGTCTGGCCAACCGATTTGCACTAGACTTTATGCATTGTCGAAACAAACGGAAGGAGGTGATCCATTGTCTAGCGGAAACCCAGGCGTGAAACGTCAGTTCGGTGCGGCGATGGTGGAGCCTTCGCTGGCGTCGTAGCGAACACGGACGATACGTCCTTAGGCGTTTGCGCCTAATTTCGCGGGGGCGGCCCAACGGGTCGCCCTTTCGCGTTTCTAATAGCTCTTCGGCAGGCCCAGGACGCGCTCGGCGATGTAGCACAGGATGAGCTGTTGGCTGACGGGCGCGAGGCGGCAGATCATGACCTCGCGCAGCAGGCGCTCGACGACGAACTCCTTGGCGTAGCCGTAACCGCCGTGAGTCAGGATGGCGCGCTCGCAGGCGCGGAAGGCGACCTCGGCGGCGAGGTACTTGGCGGCATTGGCCTCCGCGCCGCACGGTTCGCCCGTGTCATAGAGCGCGGCTGCCTTGAGCATCAGCAGGTTGGCGGCTTCGAGCTCGGCCCAGGACTCGGCGAGCGGATGCTGGATCGCCTGGTTCTGGCCGATGGGACGGCCGAAGACGACGCGTTCGCCGGCATAGCGCGCGGCGCGTTGCAGCGCGTACTGGCCGATGCCGATCGCCTCGGCGGCGACCAGGATGCGCTCCGGATTGAGGCCGTGCAGCAGATAGCGGAAGCCCTGCCCCTCTTCCCCGATGCGATCCTCAACCGGCACTTTCAGCCCGTCGATGAAGACCTCGTTCGAGTCAACCGCCTTGCGGCCCATCTTGTCGATCTCGCGCGCCGTCACCGCCGCAGGGTCCATGCGCGTGTAGAACAACGACAGCCCGTCGGTGGACTTCGTGACCTCCTCGCGCGGGGTGGTGCGTGCGATGAGGAGGAAGTGGTCGGCCTCCTGCGCGGTCGACGTCCACACCTTGCGGCCCGTCACCTCGTAAACGTCGCCCTTGCGCACCGCCTTCGTCTTGAGGCTGCCGGTATCGAGCCCGGCGTCCGGTTCGGTGACGCCGAAGCAAGCGCGCGCGCGGCCGTCGATGATCGGCGGCAGCATGCGGGCGCGCTGTTCCTCGGTACCGAACACCACGACGGGGTGCAGCCCGAAGATGTTGAGGTGGATCGAGGATGCGGCCGCCATCGCGCCGGGCCCGCGCGCCACGGCCTGCATCATCAGCGCCGCTTCGGTGATGCCGAGACCGGCGCCGCCATAGGCTTCCGGCATGGCGATGCCGAGCCAGCCCGCCTTCGCCATCTCGTCCGCGAAGTCGTACGGAAAGCCGCCCTCGCGATCGCGTACGAGCCAGTAGTCCTCGTCGAACCGCGCCATGACCTTGGCGACGGCATCGACGATGCCACGCTGATCGTCCGTGAGCGCGAAGTCCATGAACTAGCGGCGCGCCTTCTTGCGGATGGCCTTCTTCGCAGGTTTGCGTTTCGCGGCAGGCTTGCGCGCGCTTGCCTTCTTCGCAGTTTTCTTCCCGGCAGCCTTCTTCTTGGCGCTGGGCTTGCCCTTCGCCGCTTCGCGCTTCTCGTAGTTCGCTGCGCCGCGCAACATCGCATGGATCATGCCGGTCTTGGCAACCTCGGGCCGCGGGTGCGCCGTGCGCGAATGGCTGTGGCCGAGCGCCAGCGCGGTCTCCACCAGCTTGTAGGTGAGCGGACCCGGGTTCACGACCGGCACGGGCAGGTTCTCGTTCAGCCAGGTGCCGGCCTGATGCATCGTGGTCGAGCCCAGCATGATGACGTCCGCACCCTTGGCGATGGCGCGTTCGGCGGCCGCCTTCATCAGCGGGAACATGTCCTCTTCCTTGCCAGTCATCAGCTTGGCGACGTCGGTCTTGCCGCCGCCGATCGGCTCGGCCGCGGCCATGAACTGGGCAAGGTTGCGCTGTTCGGCCCATTGCCAGTGGTTGAGGCAGCCCGCTTCGTTCATCGCCAGCACGCCGAACCGGTTGCCGAGCATCAGGGCGTAGAGCATCGCCGATCGCCCCGGGCCGATGACGGGAATGTCGAGCAGGCTGCGCAGCGCCAGGACGGCCGAGTCCGAGGTGGCGTCGATGACGACCGCGTCGTAACCCTCTTCCTGCGCGGTGAGCCCGGCCTCGAGGCAGCCCGCGTCCATGAGGAACCAGTCGTGGTCGCTCATGAAGCTGGTGCAACTCGCCTTCACCGGACGGAAGTCGAAGTCGATGTCAGGCCCGAGCCTGACGGACTGGAGCTGGAGTTTGCGGTTGGCGACCCCCTCGTCGTCGAGGGGGAACGGCACGATCACAAGGCCCTTGGGCATGGCGGTTGTCCTTTCCGTGTACGAGCTAGAGCAGCCCCGCCTCGGCGACGTGGCGGCGGGCCGACTGGATGAACCAGTCGAACTGCGGCGGGCCGAACGACATGTGGCCCACCACGTTGACCGCATGCGACATACCGCACATAAAGTTGAACTCCTTCGACACCATGAACAGCGGCAGACATTCCTCTTCCAGCGGTTCGAGCGGGCGCGTCTCGCGATAGCCCTCCCAGAACCGTTCGGTGGTCGCCGGCGTCAGGCTTTTGTTGCCGTTGGCGATGTAGAAGTTCGACGCCCAGGCGAGGCTCTGGCAGTCGTGCAGCAGGTGGCCGGTGCCGCAGGTGTCGAAGTCGAGGATGTTGAAATCGCCGTCCGGCGTCACGAAGACGTTGCGAATGTGGACGTCGCCGTGGATCGGGCCGACCGGTACACCAGCGGCATAGACCTCGTCGAGCTTGTCGGCGCAGGCGTTGATCGCCTTGTCGTAGAAAGCCTGTTCGTCGCCGCGGCCTTCGAGCCGCGACAACAGCATAGGCAGGCGCAGGCGCATGTCCGCCGCAAAGCCGATGGGCCGCTCGGTCTTGCCGGTGAAGTCGGCGCCGGCGAGGTGCATCTGCGCCACGGCCGAGCCGATGCGCCGGGCAAGCTCAGGTTGCGGGTCGGCGTAGAACTGATCGCCGTCTGCCCATTCGAACAGACACACCCGACGATGACCTTCCGGCGGGTCGATACCGATCGACAACTCGCCGGCGGCGTTGGGCACGGCAGCGATCACCGGCACGCCCTTGGCCTTGAGGTGGGCCAGAAAGTCGAGCTCCCAGTTCACCGACTCCTTGGTGTGCTTGTCGGCGCGCCAGACGCGCGCGGCGAAGCGCTCTGTGCCGGCGCGCACCTCGTAGACGTCGTTCATCCCGCGGGTGATGAGGTCGCAAGTCGGATCTTGCGCGAACTTCCAGTGTTCCTGGATAGCGGCCGCGAGCGCGACGTTGTCGACGACCGAATGGACGATTGGAAACATGAAACCTCCCCGTGAACCCCGCGCATTCTAGCGCCTCGGGCCCGTGCGCCTAGGTGCGCCTAGGGAATATCGTCGGGAAAGACATGCAGACCGTCGGCACCCAGCGGCAAATCGATCTCCACCGTCACCGCGGCCACCGGCAGATCGCCGTAGAGGTGCGGAAACAACGCCCCGCCCCGCGAGGGTTCCCACTTCAGCGCGCCACCCAGCGCCGCCGCATCGACGGCGAGCAGGACCAGGCCGTCCTGGCCGGCGCGGTGCTTGGCGACACTCTCGCGCAATTGCGCCACAGCCGAGAAGTGGATGAAGCCGTCGCGTGCGTCGTCGGCCGAGCCCGCATAGCGCCCCGCGGCCCTGGCGGCCTGCCAGTTCGCCTTCTCGCAGACGTGATAGATGACGTCGTCGGTCATGGCGCGCCATCCTATGGCGCGTTCACCGGTTGTCGATGAATTCCTCGAGTTGGTCGAACTGCGTTTCCCAGAAGCGGCGGTACTTCTCGGTCCAGGCCTGCACCGCGTCGAGGGAGGTCGGCACCGCGCGGTAATAGCGGTAGCGGCCCTCCTTGCGGCGGGTGACCAGACCATTGTCATGCAGAATCTTCAGGTGCTGGGAGACCGCGCCCACGGTGATGCCGAGCGGCGCCACGAGGTCCTGAACAGCATGTTCGCGGCTGGCGAGCAATTCCAGGAGCTTGCGCCGGTTACCGTCGGCGATGGCGTGGAACACGGCGTCGGGCCCGCTCCCACTTCGTTCCACTGCTTGCCTGCTCAAATATTTTAGCATACGCTAAAATATAGTTGGATCAAGGGAGGACATCGCCATGACCGCTCATGCAGTCGTCAGCCACGAGGCCTGGGTCGAAGCGCGCAAGGAATTGCTGGCCCGCGAGAAGGCCTTCACCCGCGCCCGCGACGAACTGAGCGCTGCGCGGCGCGCGCTGCCTTGGGAACCGGTCGACAAGGACTACGTCTTCGACGGGCCCGACGGAAAGTAATCGCTGGCCGATCTTTTCGAAGGGCGCAGCCAGCTCATCGTCTATCACTTCATGTACGGCCCGGACTGGGACGAAGGCTGCAAGAGCTGTTCGTTCCTTGCGGACCACTTCAATCCCGCCATCGTGCATCTGGCGCAGCGCGACGTGACGATGATCGCAGCTTCCAAGGCCCCGCTCGCCACGCTGCAGGCCTTCCGCAAGCGCATGGGCTGGTCGTTCAAGTGGGTATCGTCAGGAGAAATCGACTTCAACGAGGACTATCACGTGTCGTTCTCGCCCGAGGCGATCGCCAAGGGCGACGCCTACTACAACTATGCGAACGGCGGCTTTCCGGCGACCGAGGGTCCGGGCGTCAGCGTCTTCTTCAAAGACGAGTCGGGAAAGGTGTTCCACACCTATTCAGGCTACGCGCGCGGCCTCGACATTTTCCTCACCGCCTACAACTTCCTCGACATCGTGCCCAAGGGGCGCGACGAGGTTGCGCTGGACTACTCGATGGCGTGGGTGAAGCTGCACGACGCCTACTGATCAGGCGTAGAGCGCGGCGATCTCGTCCTCGTAGGCCTCGGTGATCTTGGCACGGCGCACCTTCATGGTCGCCGTGACCTCGCCGTCGTCGTGGTCGAGTTCCTTGGTCAGCAGGTGGAACTTCTTGATCTGCTCGACATTGGCGAGTTGCGCGTTGCCCTTGTCGACCTCGCGCTGGATTAGCCCCCGTACCCGTTCGTTCTCGGCCAGGCTGCGGAACGTGGTGTAGGTGATGCCATTGCGGTCGGCCCAGTTGGCGACCATGTCATAGTCGAACTGGATCAGCGCGGAGACGAACTTGCGGCCGTCGGCGACGACGATGCACTCCTTGATGTACGGACTCGCGCGCATGGCGTTCTCGATCAGGCTCGGCGTCAGGTTCTTGCCGCCGGCGGTGATCGCGACGTCCTTCTTGCGGTCGACGATCGACACCGAGCCATCGGCATGGATCTCGCACACATCGCCGGTATGCAGCCAGCCGTCCTGGAGCGTTTCCGCGGTCGCCTCGTCGTTGCGGTAGTAGCCGGCGAACACGCAGCCGCCGCGGATCAGCAGTTCGCCGTCGGGCGCGGCCTTCATCTCGACGTCGCGCAAGGGCTTGCCGATGCGTCCCTCGGCGCGTTCGTCGAGCCGCTGGATTGCGCAGGCGCCGGCGGTCTCGGTCATGCCGAAACCCTCCATCAGCGGCACGCCGATGCCGCGAAAGAACCGCAGCGTTTCCAGCGAGATCGGCGCGGCGCCCGAAATGGCGATCTTGCAGCGCGTCAGCCCCAGCGCGTTGCGCAAGGGCCGGTATGCCAGCCACTCCCACAGCGCATGGCGCAGCTGGTCGCCGAAGCCGTAGTCCCGGCGCCAGTGATCCTCGAAGCGCCGCGCGTCGCGCAGCGCCAGGCGGAAGACCAGTCCCTTGACCGGCCCCGCCGTGCGCGCGCCGATCAGCACTTCGGCGCGCATCTTCTCCCAGATCCGCGGCACCCCAAGGAAAATGGTTGGCGCAATCTCGCGCAGGTCGCCCTGAACTGTGCGCAGGCTTTCTCCGAAGCTAACTGCATAGCCGCCGTGCATGGCGAGAAACACGGAGAACAACTGTTCAGCCACGTGACAGAGCGGCAGATAGGAGACGGCCGAATCGGTGTCGTCCTGGCCGATGTTCTCCGCCGATACCTCGCCGACGAAGGCGATGTTGCGGAAGGTGATAAGCGCCGCCTTTGGCGGACCGGTTGAGCCCGAGGTGCCGACGATCAGCGCGACGTCGTCGGGGTCATGTTCGGCCATCATGCGGTTGAGGAAGCCGGGATCGCCGTGCGAGGCCTTGGCGCCGGCGGCCATCAGGTCGTCGTAGGCGACGAGGTTTGGTTCCTCGTAGCGGGACAGCCCCTTGCCGTCGAGAAAGATGATGTGCCGGAGATGCGGCAGGCGGTCGCGGATCTCAAGCACCTTGTCGACCTGCTCCTGATCCTCGCACACGATGGCCTTGGCCTCGGTCAGGTCCAGGACATGAAAGATCTCGGGTGCGGGAGAGGTCGCATAGACGCCGGCCGGCACCGCGCCGATCATGTGCATGCCGAGTTCGGCGATGACCCACTCCTGCCGGTTCTCCAAAAGGATGGCGATGTGGTCGCCGCGGCCGTAGCCGAGCGACAGCAGACCTTGCGCGAAATGACCAACCGCGCGTTCGTATTCGGCCCAGGTCATTTCGTTCCAGATGCCGAACCGCTTCTGGCGCAACGCGGCCCGGTGCGGCGTCTTGCGCGCGTGATCGCGCAACAGACGCGGCAAGGTACGCACCTCCGGCGCGCGTTCCGTCGCTTGATCGAACTGTTCCGCGAGGGCCATGACGTTCCTCCTCAGCTCAGCCAGCGCTTGCGGCGCTTGTAGTGTTTCACGTCGCGGAAGGACTTCGCCTCGGCGCCGCCGACGCCGAGATAGAACTCGCGCACGTCGTCGTCATTGCGCAGCTTGTCGACCGGCCCCTCGATGACGACTCGGCCGTTCTCCAGGATGTAGCCGTAATGCGCATGACTGAAGGCGACGTTGGCATTTTGCTCGACGAGCAAGATGGTCGCGCCGCGTTCCTCGTTGATGCGCGAGATCGTGTCGAAAATTTCCAGTACCAGTTTGGGCGCAAGACCGAGCGACGGCTCGTCGAGAAGTACGATCTCGGGATGACCGATGAGTGCGCGGCCGAGCGCCAGCATCTGCTGCTCGCCGCCGGACAGATAGCCGGCAAGCTGCGTCCGCCGCTCCTTGAGGCGGGGAAACAGATCGTAGATGTCGTCGTAGTCGGCGTGCGCGTCTTTGCGGCCCGTCAGCGCGTAGGACGCGGCGACGAGATTGTCGTGCACGGTGAGGTCGGAAAAGATGCGCCGCCCCTCTCGCACATGGCCCATGCCGCGGCGCACCAGCGTGTGCGGCTGGTCGGCGAGAACCGAGCAGCCGCCGAACTGGATGTCGCCGTCGGTCACCTCGCCGTTCTCGAGCGGCAGCAGTCCTGAAATCGCCTTGAGCGCCGTGGTCTTGCCCGCCCCGTTGGCGCCGAGCAGCGCCACCACCTTGCCGTCGGGTACCTCGAAGGACAGCCCGCGCAGCGCCTGCACCACGTGGTGGTAGTAGACCTCGATGTTGTTGACGCTCAGCACGGCGCGCTCTCGCGACGCACCAAGAGTCCGCTCCCCCTGCGCGCAGGGGGAGCAAGGGCCGGGGCGCAGCCACGGCGCAGTGGGGGTTGTCTGCGAGAAGGTCCGTTAGACAAGCCCGTCCCCTCACCTATCGCCAAGATCTCATGCTGGCACGACCCTCGGAACCTCACAGCGAACCCCCACGGGGCCGCCGCTTCGCGCCGCCCCCTGCTCCCCCTGCACAGCAGGGGGAGCAAGACCGAAGGCGTGACGCCAAGTGCTTAAGTGACGATCCAGTCGGAGATCGGCAGGAACAGCTTGTTGTCCGCGCCGTAGCGATAGACGCGCCCCTGCGGTACCGACCGGTTCACCACGCTGACGGGCTGGCCCATGTAGCCGCCCGAGTCCCAGTTCTTGATGTTGTCGAGCGCGGCGAGAAGGTTCGTCGCGTTGACCTCCTTGTCTGCGGCCACCGTGTCCTCGATCGACTTCTTGACGAGTTCGTGGCTGAACATCGGCTGCAGCGACCAGGTCACGACGTAGCCCGGGAACTTGTCGCCGTACTTCTGCTTCTTGAAAGCGAAGAACTGCGAATAGGACGGCGAGTCCTTCGCTTCGTAGAAGTAGCGGTACGGCAGGACGCCCGCGTAGCCGTCGAGCACCGGACCCGCCTTCGCGGTGACGCCGTCGGCGATGACCTTCTCCATGCCCCAGAACGTGCCGAGGAACTGCGTCTCCATCTTGAAGGCGCGCGCCGTGGCGATGATCTCGGGCCAAACGCCGGTCACATAGCCATGGAGGATGACGTATTCAGGGTCAGCGCGGCGGAGCTGCGCGACATGCGTCTGCACCTCGGCGCCGGCCGGCTTGGTCACCTCTTCATGCACAACCTGGAGGCCGAGTGCGGCGGCGGTCGCCTTGCCGTGCTCGATCGGGTCGCGCCCGAACTCGGTGTCGGAATAGACGAACGCGACCTTGGTGCCGCCGTTGTCCTTCACGTGCTTGAGCAGGATGTCGAACATCGACTGATAGGTTGGTCCGGCGATGTACTGGTAGGGATGGGTTTGCGCGTTCGCCAGGTCGGAGGCGAACGACGTGCCGCCGCAGATCACCGGCGTGCGCTGCAACTCCGGCGCGACCAGCTTCATGAAGCCGGTCGAGTCGCCCGAATAGAAGATCGGCTTGTCGTCGGCCGACATCGCCTTCTTGAAATTGGCGAGCGACTTGGCCGGGTCGTAGCCCGAATCCTCGTGCACGAGTTCAACCGGCTTGCCGGCGATGCCGCCCATGTCGTTGGTCATCTCCACCCAGTCGAGAAGATCCTTCAACGCGGTCGTGCCGGCCTGCGCGAACGGGCCCGTCAACGGCGACGAACCGGCGAAGACCCACTTGTTGCTTTGCGCCCGCGCGATAGCGGGCATGCCGAACGCCGACGTCGCGGCGACGGCGGCCGTGCCTTTGAGAACTGTTCTGCGATCGACTTTCATGCTGATGCTCCCTCTCGATTTCGGTGATGGACCTCTACGGCGAGAACGGCCACAGGTTGATGAAGCGCCAGAAGCGCGTCCAGATGGCGGCCAGGCCCATCGGCTCGAAGATCATAAACCCGATAATGAGCAGACCGTAGACGATTGTGTTGGCGGGCGCGGTGTATTCGACGATGGTCGGGTTGAGCGGGGTCAGCAATCCGAACGCCCACTTCAGGAATTCCGGGATCAGAACCACGAAAACCGCGCCGAAAACAGGCCCCAGCGTGCGGGCGTTGCCGCCGACGACCAGGGCGGCAAGGAACACGATGGACAGCTGAAGCTCGAACTGCGTCGGCAACAGCGCAAGAAAATTATAAGCCCATAACGAGCCCGCGAGCCCGGCGTAGGCTGACCCCAGGGCAAAGGCGAGCAGCTTGTAGCGGGTCAGCGCCACCCCGATGATTTCCGCCGAATAGTCGGCGTCGCGAATGGCGATGAACGCACGCCCGACGCGGGTGCGAAAGAGGTTTTGCGCGAACAGCACGGCGAGGATCGCGATCGGCACGATAAGTCCGTACTTTTGCGCGTCGCTCACCAACGGCGTGCCGAAGATGGTCGCAGGCGCGAGCGTGATACCGCTGTCGCCGCGCGTCACCTCGGTCCAGTGCTCGATGATGAAGATGATGATGAAACTGGCGGCGAGCGTGGCGATCGTCAGATAGAGGCCGCGAATGCGCAGCGACGGCAGGCCAAAGACGAGGCCGACCGCGGCGGTGAATACGACGGCGATCGGCATGACGACCCACCAGGGCGCTCCGAGCCAGTTCGCGAAGACTGCCGTGGCATAGGCCCCCACGCCGACCAGTGCGCCGTGCCCCAGCGAGATCAGACCCGTATAGCCGGTTAGAATGTTGAGACCTGTGATCGCCACCGTGTAGATCGCGACCTGGGTGACGAGAAAAATAATGAAACCGTTGGCGCCGAACGGCAGCACGGCGAGCGCAATGAGCAGCGCGGCGAACCCATAGCGCACCGGCCAGGAGCGGAAGATCGCCTCGTCCGCCGCATAGGTCGCCTTGTAGTCGCCGATGATCATGTCAGACCCGCTCCACCTCGGGCGTGCCGAGGAGTCCGTGCGGCCGGATCAGGATGATCACCAGCACGACGACATAGGGAACAATCTCCTTGAAGTCGCCGCCCAGGAAGTGGTTCGCCATCGCTTCGAGCCAGCCGACGATGAACGCGGCGAGCAACGCGCCGATCACCGAGTCGAGGCCGCCGAGGATGACGACCGCAATGACCGAAAGACCGACCTGGCTCAGCGACGGCGTCAGGCTGTTGAGCGGAGCAAGCAGAATGCCGGCCAGCGCGGCAGTAGCCGCCGCCACCATCCAAGTCGTCATGAAGACGCGCGGCACGTTGATGCCCATCGCATAGGCCGTGCTTTGATCGGAAGCCGTCGCGCGGATCGCGACGCCGGCTTTCGACTTGAGAAACAGCACAGTGATGATCGCAAAAACGACGCCGGCGATCAGGAAGCTCGCCAGCATCTGACGGTTGATCGCGAGCCCGCCAACGAAGTCGATGCTGAGTCCGACCAGCGCAGGCGGATAGTGCGCGTTGGTCGACCACACGATGGCGGCCGTCCCCTCAAGTACCGAGATGAGGCCCACCGTCACCATGATCATCGGGAACGGATGCTGGCCGATCATCGGCCGCATCAGCACGCGCTCGATCGCAGCGCCGAACAACGCCGCCGCAATAAGCGTCAGCGGCAAGCCGATGACATAGATCGCCCAAGCACCCAGTCCGGCGACGCCAAGCATGCTGGTGATCGTGTGGTAGAAGTACGCGCCGATCATCAGGACCGCGCCATGCGCGAAGTTGAAGACCTTGGTCGCGCGAAACACCAGCACGATCCCCACCGAGATCAACGCGTAGACGCCACCGGTCATCAGACCGGTCAGGCTGTCCTCGATGACGAAGGCAATATTCATCAGGCTGCGTCCTGCGACGCCCCGAGGTAGGCCTCGATAACGGCCGGATCCTTCTGCACCACCTCGGGCGTACCTTCCGCAATCTTCTCGCCGAAGTTCAGCACGATGACATGGTTCGAAATGTCCATGACCATCGACATGTCGTGCTCGACCAACAGGATGGTGACGCCCCACTCCTCCTGCAGATCGAGAATGAAGCGCGCCATGTCTTCGGTCTCCTCGCGGTTCATGCCGGCGACCGGCTCGTCGAGCAGCAACAGACGCGGGCGCATCGCCAGTGCACGACCCAGTTCGACGCGCTTCTGCAGGCCATAGGGCAGCATCGCCACCGGCGTCTTGCGGATGTGGTCGATTTCCAGAAAGTCGATGATCTTGCGCTCGATCTCGGCGCGAAGCTCGACCTCTTCGCGGCGTGCCGGTCCCCAGAAGAGGCCGGCCGCGAGTACGCCCGTCTTGAGGTGCGTGTGCGCACCGAGCTTGATGTTATCGAGCACCGTCATGCCGGGAAACAGGGAAATATTCTGGAAGGTGCGCGCGATCCCGAGGCCTGCACGTTTGTGCGTCGCCAGCGTCGTGATGTCGCGGCCATCGAACGTGAGCGCGCCGTCATCGGGCTTGTGAAAACCCGAGATGACGTTGAACAGACTGGTCTTGCCGGCGCCATTGGGCCCGATCAACGCAGTGATCCCGCCGGGCGCGACATCAAGGGAGACATCCTTGAGAGCGGCGACGCCGCCAAATCTCAATCCGATCCCCTCGGCCCGCAGCAGTGGTGCGCCTTGCCCCGTCACCCTGAACCCTACCCCCTTTGTGGTGCCCGCTTCGTCGGCGGGTCGCCGTTATGGCGCGGATGATAGCGGCAAACGGGCTCTGCGAGACAGGAGAAACGGAATCAACTCAGTTCAGCTATGAAAGCGTCGAGCGCTTGCGCAAGTCCGCGCGGCCGGTCGAGGGGCACGTGATGGCCGGAATCCGCCACGGTCTCAATCCGCGCGTGGGGAACGTACGTTTTCAGCCTTTCGAGAGACTCCCGTGAAGTGATGTCGGAATGCTCCCCGCGCACAAGGAGCGCGGGACATCGTACGGACATTTGGGCAACGTCGAAGGCGGCGCGGCTTTCGGCCGTCTCGGTCTGCTCGAAGTGGCGGTACTCGACGCGCCCGTCGTCGAGTGGTTTGAACGAATGCAGGGCGTAGTGATCTCTCGATGCCTCGCTCCAGCCTTCGCTGCGATCGAGCGCGGCGCGACCGGCCTCCATGTCATCGTAGATGCGTTTTCGCGGCGCGAAGTTGACCGACGGATCGATCCAGATTCCCGAATCGACAATCGCGATACCCGCGACCGCGTCGGGCCGCTCGCTCGCCATGGTCAGGGCCATGTAGCCGCCCGTCGCCGTGCCGACGACGACCGCTCGCTCGATGCCCAGGCTGTCGAGAAACGCCCAGGCGTCGGCCACCAGATCGTCGATGCGATAACCCTTGGGCGGCGCCTCGCTCAGACCGTGTCCGCGCTGATCCGGCGCGACGAAACGGTTGGGTAGCGCACTCGCATCGACTACGAAGTACCAGGCGCGCGCGTTGGACTTGTTGCCGTGCAGCAGCAGGACCGCGGGCGCCGTGCCCGGCCAGTCAAGGTAGTGCAGCGTTACGCCGTCGAGCGCACATCCCCCCTCCGCCGCCGGCCGCCGAAACGTCGGGGCAACGATCACGGATCAGGCTTCGTCGACGACGGGATTGCGCAGGACGCCGACGCCGGAAATGTCGATCTCGATGATGTCGCCCGGCTTCATCCACACCGGCGGCTCGCGGCCGGCGCCCACGCCGCCGGTCGTGCCCGTGGCGACGACCGTGCCGGGCACAAGCGGCGCGATGATCGAGATGTATTCGATGAGCGTCGGAATATCGCACAGTAGATCGTCCGTCGTTGCCTGTTGCATGACGTTGCCGTTGAGCCGCGTGGTCAGCGTCGACTTGGTCGGGTCGGGCATCTCGTCCGTTGTCACCATCCACGGGCCGAGGGCGCCCGAGCGCCAGAAGTTCTTGCCCGGCGTGAACTGCCCCGTATGGCGCTGATAATCGCGGACCGATCCGTCGTTGAAGCAGGCGTAGCCGGCGATATGGTCGAGCGCGTTCTTCGCCGCGACGTGGCGGCCGGCGCGACCGATGATGAAGGCGAACTCGCCTTCGAAATCGAACTGCTCGGAAACCTTGGGACGCACCACCGGCTGGCCGTTGCCGACGAGCGAGTCCGGGTGGCGCACGAACAGCATCGGGTGCGACGGCGCTTTGCCGCCCATCTCCTCGATATGGGTCTTGTAGTTGAGACCTACGCAGATGATCTTCGGCGCGGCGCCGATGGTCGGCAGGTACTCGATCTCATCCAGCGAAACCTCGGCGCTCATCTTCGCACCGGCGCGCATCAGGTCGTCCAGCCCGCCATCCGCCAAAGCTGCATCGAGCGTCGGCCAGTGATCCGAGAACTCGCGTCCGAGATCGGCGGCGCCGTCGTCGAATGCAACCCCATACGTATCAGCGCCATTGTGACGGTAGCTGAGCAGTTTCATTCGCGTATGTCCCCTGAGATGTGATCGGCAGCGGGTATAGCACTCTAGCGCAGGGCCGCCATAGTCGGGTGCGCGGGCCGTCACCGACGCCGATGGACATCTCCTTCCCGTCGCGCGTCTCCTGCGGCTAATGCACGGACAATAAAAGGTTTTTCGCCCCTGTCCGTTGCAGCGACGAGACATGGAGCCATAATGCACCAACCAATCCTTGGGAGGACGAAGATATGTATTCTGGAAAGACACTGCGCCGTTTCCTCGCGACCACAGTCGCGGGCGCGGTTCTGGCCGCAGCCGCGGTTGTGACCGCACCGGCCCCGGCCGGCGCGGCGGAAGTCCGCATTGGCGTCAACGACGTCAGCCGCCACGGCAACCCGTTCGCCGGGCGCGGCAACCCCGGCGCGTTCCTCTGGGCGTCTCTGTTCGACCCGTTGGCGCGCCCCGACGAGAACGGCGCGCCGCAGCCCGTCCTCTCGAGCAACTGGACGATCGTCAATCCGACTACGTGGGAATTCAATCTGCGCGGCGGCATCGGCTTTTCGAACGGCGAGCAGTTCATTTCGGACGCCGTGCGAGCAACCATGGAATGGCTGCTGACCGAGGACGGCCAGGCATCCGTCGTCGGCCGCGAGTTCCGCAGCCTGGCGAGCGTTTCGGTGATCGACGGCGACACGATCCGCTTCGTCACCAAGGCGCCGGACCCGATCCTCATCAACAAGCTCGCGATGGTGAACATCGTGGCGCCCAAGGCATGGGCCGATCTCGGCGCCGAAGGCTTCAACGCGAACCCGGTCGGCACCGGCCCCTACGTCGCCGAGGACTTCGCCGCCGAATCGCTCACCGTGAAGCGCAATCCGAGCGCCTGGCAGCCCGGCAAGCTCGACCGCGTCGTCCTGCTGGGCCTTCCGGAACAGGCATCGCGCCTGCAGGCGTTACTGTCGAACCAGATCGACGTTGCCTTCGGGATGGGCCCCGACAACATCGCTCAGATGGAAGCCTCGGGCCTTGACGTGCTCGTCACGCCCGCGCCGCAGGTCATGTCGATCATGCTGCGCACCGAACAGGACAAGGACACGCCGCTCAAGGACCGCCGCGTGCGCCAGGCGCTCAACTACGCCGTCGATACCGAATCGATGGCGCGCGACCTGTTGCTCGGCCAGGGCAAGGCCGCTGGTCAAGGCGGCACGCCGGTCGCGTTCGGCTACGATCCGTCGATCGAACCGTATCCGTACGATCCCGCCAAGGCGAAGGCGCTGCTGGCCGAAGCCGGCTATGCCGACGGCTTCCCGATGAAGATCGAGGTCATCACCGGATCCTTCCCGAGCGATGCCGACATCTACCAGAAGGCCGCGCAGGATCTTCAGGCAGTGGGCATTCAGGTCGAGATGGAGCGGGTCAACTTCCCGGATTGGCTCAAGAAGTTCCTGAACAACACCTGGGAGGGCGATGCCTTCGGGTCGTCATGGAACTCGGCGCCGTATATGGATTCGGTGCGCCCCTACAGCTATCAGACCTGCGCCAAGACCAAGGCGCATTTCTGCGACGACGCGCAAACGCCGCTCTACCAGCAGGTCAGCACCGAAATGGACCCGGACAAGCGCAAGCAGTTGCTATCCGACCTCCACAAGCTCACCAAGGAGGTCGCACCGGCGATCTTCCTGGTCGAACAAATCGACATCACCGGCGTGAACAAGCGGATTTCGGACTTCCGCTACATCAACCGGAGCATCGACTACACGACGCTGGGCGTGAACTAGGCCCACGCGCCACGACGAGAAAGGGCGCCGGGAAACCGGCGCCCTTTTTTTTGTGTGGCATCCGGTCGATCCAACGTGGTCAAATGATCTTTTTTGCCGACGGGATGCCATGACCGAGAACAACGATATCGCGGCCGGACGTCTGGACGCGGATGCCTATGCCGCCGGCCTGCAGACAGATTCCAAGACTCCGCTCGATCAGCGCCGGGCGCAACTGGAGGCGAGTCGGTGCTACTTCTGCTACGACGCGCCTTGTGTCGAGGCCTGCCCCACGGGAATCGACATCCCGTCGTTCATTCGCAAGATCGCGACGCACAACATCCGCGGCGCGGCGATGGACATCCTGGAGCCCAACATCTTCGGCGGCGCCTGCGCGCGGGTCTGCCCGGTCGAGGAACTTTGTGAAGAAGCCTGCGTGCGCGAAGCGCAGGAAACCAAGCCGGTCACCATCGGCCTGCTGCAACGCTATGCGACCGACCGATTCTTCGACACCGGCGAGCAGCCTTTCTCGCGCGCCGCGTCCACCGGCAAGCGCATCGCCGTCGTGGGCGCCGGTCCCGCCGGTCTGTCGTGCGCGCATCGCCTGGCGCGCCTCGGACACGACGTCGCCGTGTTCGAAGCGAAGGAGAAGCCGGGCGGTCTGAACGAATACGGCATCGCCGCCTACAAGGTCGTCGACGACTTCGCCCAGAAGGAAGTCGCCTTCATCCTGGGTCTCGGCGGCATCACGATCGAGAACGGCAAAGCACTGGGCAAGGACATCCCGTTCGACGCGCTACGCGCCGACTTCGACGCAGTCTTCCTGGGCGTCGGTCAGGCCGGCGTGCGCGCCGTCGGAGTCGATGGCGAGGGCCTCGACGGGGTCGAGCCCGCGGTCGACTTCATCGCCCGCCTGCGCCAGGCCACGGACTTGTCGACGGTTCCCGTCGGTCGCCGCGTGGTCGTCATCGGCGGCGGCAACACCGCCATCGACGCTGCGGTGCAAAGCAAGCGTCTCGGCGCCGAGGATGTGACGCTGGTCTACCGGCGCGGGCCCGACGCGATGGGCGCGACGGACCACGAACAGGAGTTCGCACAGACGGCCGGCGTGAAGATCAAGCATTGGGCGCAGCCCGCGCGCTTCCTGGGCGAGAACGGCGCGCTGACCGGCGTCGAGTTCGAATACACGGAGAGCAAGGGCGGCAAACTCGCCGGCACCGGTCGGACCTTCGTGGTCCCGGCCGATCAGGCACTGAGCGCCGTCGGCCAGGTTCTGGTGCCCGACCCGCTCAACGAGGGTGCCAAAGAGGCGCTTGCCATCGAGGACGGACGCATCGTCGTCGACGCCGTGGGACGCACCTCACTCAAAGGTGTCTACGCCGGCGGCGATTGCGTTGCCGGGCAGGACCTTACCGTCCAAGCTGTCGAAAACGGAAAGATCGCGGCAATCGCCATCGACGGCGATTTGCGCCGCTGACGCATCGGAAGGAGTTACGCCATGGCCGATCTGCGCACCAACTTCGCCGGGATCAAGTCTCCCAACCCGTTCTGGCTCGCTTCCGGACCACCGACCGACAAGGCCTACAACGTCGAACGCGCGTTCAAGGCCGGTTGGGGCGGTGCGGTGTGGAAGACCGTTGGTGACCCGATCATCAACGTATCCTCGCGCTACGGCGCCAACGACTACAACGGCACGCGCGTGGCGGGGTTCACCAACATCGAACTCATCAGCGACCGCCCCATCGAGGTCAACCTGCGTGAGATCAAGGAGGTCAAGAAGAAGTGGCCCGATCGCGCGGTTATCGTTTCGCTGATGGTGCCCTGCGAGGAACCTGCCTGGGAGAGCATCCTCAAGCAGGTCGAGGAGACCGAGGCCGACGGCGTCGAGCTTAACTTCGGCTGCCCGCACGGCATGTCCGAGCGCGGCATGGGCGCGGCCGTCGGCCAGGTGCCCGAATACGTCACCATGGTGACCAGGTGGGCGAAGTCGCACAGCCGCATGCCGGTCATCGTCAAGCTGACGCCCAACGTGAACGATATCCTCTATCCGGCTCAGGCCGCGGTCGACGGCACATGCGATGCGGTCTCGCTCATCAACACCGTCGCTTCGGTGATCGGCGTCAACCTCGACACCATGTCGCCCCTGCCCGAGGTCAACGGCAAGGGTAGCCACGGCGGCTATTGCGGTCCGGCGGTGCGCCCCATTGCGCTGCGCATGATCGGCGACATTGCCCGCCAGTTCGGCCCCGACCTGCGCATCTCCGGCATCGGCGGCATCGCCACCTGGCACGACGCGGCCGAGCACATCGCCATGGGCGCGGGCTCAGTGCAGGTCTGCACCGCGGCGATGCACCAGGGCTTCAAGATCGTCGAGGACATGGTCGACGGCCTGTCTAACTGGATGGATTCGAAGGGCTACCGGACCATCGAGGATTTCCGCGGCCAGGCCGTGCGCAACTACGTGCAGTGGCAGGATCTCGACATGAACTACGAGATCGTGGCGCGCATCGACCAGGACGCCTGCATCCAATGCGGGCTTTGCCACATCGCTTGCGAGGACACGGCGCACCAGGCGATTTCCGCGCTGCGCGACAACGGGTCGCGCAAGTACGAGGTGATCGACAAGGAATGCGTCGGCTGCAACCTGTGCATGCTGGTCTGCCCGGTCGAAGGCTGCATCACCATGCAGCGGGTCGACAACGGCAAGTCCTACGTGCCGTGGACCGAGGACCCGCGCAACCCGGCGAACCAGGTCGCGGCGGAGTAGCCGCCGCGAACCTCCCGGCAACATCCCGCGGCGTCACGGACTGGTGATGCCGCGTGAGTGTGCGGGCTGCCTATAACAGGACGCCTGCACAAACCGGAGTTGCCCGATGCGCGTCACCGTCTTCGCCGCCATGCTTGCCGCTTTCGCGGCCTTCGCTCTTCCCGCCCTCGCCCAGGATGGGCCACGACTCGACGCCACCACCAAGGCGCACCTTGCCGCGGCAACGCCGCTGCGCGCAGGCGGCACCGATCTCGGCACGCTCGGTCAGCGCCCCACCCTCGTGGTGTTCTTCGCCAGCTGGTGCACGAGCTGCGCGCGGCAGTTCCAGGAACTCGCCCACTACTTCGAGGAGGAGGGTTCGGGACATGTCGACGTCGTCGGCGTCAACTGGCTCGAGGACATTGCCGGTCCAAATGAAGCGCGTCTCGCACGCATGCTGACACGCATTCCCGAAGGCATCGCCGTGCTTTCCGGCAATACCGACATCGATCAGGCGTTCGGTGAAGTGGGCAGCGTGACGGGCGTCTATCTGTTCGACAGCGCCGGAACGCTCGTTCTTCAGGTCGGCGGCCAACTCGGACCGAGCGGACGCCATTTCCTGCCGAGGGATCAGCTCAAAGCCGCCCTCGGCAAGCTGGGAAGCGCCTAGGCGGCGCGGCGGACTTCCTGTCCGTTGTGGGTATCAAGACCCAGTTCAAGCATCGCAGCGATGATCTCCGGTAGACGGACGCCCTGCTCGTAGGCAGTGGCTTCCAGACGGCCGAGCACCCGCTCGGGAACCTGTACGCTGAGATGAACCAAATCGTGGGCGTGGGCTTTGTTACGCATTGTCTCCGTTGCTTCTCGTTGGTGAGCCTCGTTCCGTCAGATAGGAACCGGCGCACGCGTTTCAACCGCCCCGTTCATAGACGGCCAACATGACGAACACGTTGCAGGCCCGCGGTCTTTCGCGGACGGCGCGGAGGCGTCAGCGCGAGAGTTTGACGGCGGCGCGGCTGGAGACGGCGATCACGGCGGTACAGTCGAAAGAGCCGTCGGCGTCGCATGTCGTGACTTCGTTGACCAACGCCTCGCCTACCGGATCGCAGTCGAAGGGGCGCAGCACAAACGAGCGCAGGTAGGACTTGTTGGGCAGCAGGCCGCCGAACGGCACCGGCATCCGCGCGATGTTGACGCCCGCCTTGTCGAACAGGATGAACTCGACGGTGAGGTCGCGGACGTTGACGGTCGAGCGATTCGAGATGCGCCAGTCGAAACGGCACGCCTCACCCTGCTGTTCGACCCGGTTCAGTTCGAGGGACAGGCCCCCCTCCTGGGCTTGGCTCGCTTCGGCGAACAACATGGCGCCGGCAAAGGCCAGCACCAAACAGACTCCTACCAGTCGGTATTTCACGGATCGCGCTCCCCCGATCATGCGATGCGCGCCAAGCGTCAAGGGACGCGCTGGTGCTGTCAAGCCGCGAGCCTGGTCAGTGCGCGGCACGCGGGCGTTGACCGAGAACCGCCCCGCCGACATGGCGGCCGTCCTCCAGTTCGCTGCCCTCCGGGAATGGACGCGTCTCGCCGAGCGCGTAGCAGGAATCGTGGGTCAGCGTGAGCTCGCGAATGCGTGGCCATATTTCGGCGCGCAGGAAAGCCTGATCGGCCCAACGCCCGCCCATGGATCCAAGCTGGGCATCGATCATCGGCGTCAGATCCGGCAGGACGCCGGCCACCCCACCCCACATCCCGGCAAGCATCAATTCGAGATGCGCGGGGCTGTCGCGCATCACATGAAACGCCTTGCCGGACGCAATCCAATCCGAAACGGCGGCGGCTTCGCGCAAGTTGAGACGGGCGTCGCAATCGCGACACAGGAACCGGTCCACCGTCGGATCGTTGGCCACCTCGAAACGCCAGAACAGGCCACGCGCCGCAGGTGCGGCATCGGGCTTTATCACGACGTCGGCGCCGGCCTTCTTCAACGCCGCGCGCACCGGATCGTCGACGCTCGAATCGACATAGAAGCGCGCGCGCCAGCCGGGATACACGGCAGCCACCAGGCTGGCGTTCTCGAGCGCGCCGCCGAAGTACTCCGCATCCTTGCCCCAAAGCGAGAACGCGATGACGTTGCGCGCAGGATCGTCGTTGCGGAACGGCGGCACTTCCGGCGCGTCGAGCGTCGCACCTTCGAAGGCGGCCATCGACAAACGATCCTTGAGCTCAAGCGCGCGCTGTCCGGCCACGATCGCGGCCTTGCCGCGACCGAGCCGGTGCAGCGTGGTGGCCAGATTGGCGGCGGCGACCGCGTCCTCAGGCGACAATTGCACCGCCTTCTCGAGCACGGGCAACGCCTCGTCATAGCGACCGACCGCGCGCAGCGCGCCGCCGAGGTTCTGGTTGAAGCCAGGTTCGTCGGGACGTGCCGCCAGCGACCGGCGCATGTATTCGATTCCCTGCTCGCGTTCGCCGCGCTGGAACATGATCACGCCGACAAAATGCAGGCTGCCCGGATGTCCCTGCATCGCACGTAGAACGCGCTCGAAGGTCGCGCGCGCATCGTCGAGCGCGCCGCGGCGCAGCTGCTGTACACCCTCCTCGAAGGCTGCACGCAGTTCTTCGTCCTGATCTGTCTCGGTCATGCCCGGCGCCGTGCGCCGAGCGTCGGCTTGTGGAAGTCGGGATGCTTGTTGGCGACCCAGGCCAGGAACCGGCTGACTTCGGGATGGTCGCGCAGGCCGTCGATCGTCGCCAATGGCCCTTCGAGTTCGCGCTCAGTCAGCGTCGCGTGAATCTTGCGATGGCAGATCGGGTGCAGATCGACCGTATCGCGCCCGCCGCGCGAGCGCGGCACGAGGTGATGTTTCTCCCGGCGCGCCCCAATGGGGCGGCCGCATAGTTCGCAAACGTCAGGCACGCAGCGGATCAGCGATGCAGGTCCAGAACGTACCAGGCGCCGCGCATCATGCTCGACTGGTTTGCCGCAGGGGCCAGCCCCTCGCTCGCCTGCCCTTTCTTGAAGCCGGCCTTCTCCGCCTCGGCGACGAGATCCATCTCGAACAACCGCGGCATGAAGGGCTCGTCGTTGTAGTGCGCCTCCCAGTCCGGGGCGATGTGCTCGACCGGATGCTCCCGATACTTGAAGAAGCCCGGCACCTCTGCATGCACTGCAATGCCGCCCGGCGCCAGAAGCCGGCGCGTCTCGCGCAGGATATTCGGCAGCGCCTTTCCAGAGGTCTCGTGCAACAGGATGTGCGACACGATGAGGTCGAAATGCCCGTCGGGATAGTCGGTCCCCTCGGCCGAAGCCTGACGGAAGTGCACCGCCTTTCCCAGCCCTTCCGCGCGCGCGTGCGCGTAGCGCAGCATGGGCGCGCCGACGTCGATGGCGTGGACCTCGGCGCCGGGGAACGCGTCGCAGAACGGCAGGGTGCTGTGACCCGCCGCACAGCCCATGTCGAGAATGCGGCGCGGCTTGAACTTCGGGTAGCGCTCCTTGACGTACTTGACCACGGTCTGGCCCATGTCGTCGTTGAGGCCGCCCTGGGTGCCGATGCCGTAGCTGTAGACTGCATGGTCGTAAAGCGCGCCCGCGAAGAAGTCGTCCTCCATTATCTCGCTGCCGTAGCCGCCCGGCTGAATGTGGATGTCGACGAGCTGGTTGTAGCGCGGCACGACGACACCGGGATCGAGCGTCAGCGACCCCTTCTTCTTGCCGCCCGTCAGGCGCGACATCTGCTGCTGCATGTCGGCGTAGGAACGTTCCGTGGTCTCGCCCGAGTTCGCCCACATGAGTTCCTGCTGGGTGCGTTTAATCGACGAGAACATCTGGTAGTACGGATCGTCCAGCATCTCGCGGCGAATCTCGTGCCGGTTCTTGGGATCTCGGCCGTTCTTCTTGCGGAAAGCCGGCGCGACGCGCGACTCGTAGACCTTCTTGTTGCCGGGCAGGATGCCCGCGAACATGCTGCGCTTCAGGCTGCGCGCGAACTCCTGGCGCGCGCCATCGTCGTGGGTTTCGTGGGCCAGCATGGGGTGTTGAATCTGGGTGCTCACAGGGCAATCCTCCGGTTCGCTCTTGGCCCAAGTCTAGCAGGATGGCGCGGCGATGCGAGCGTCCGGCGCTCTACTCCGCAGCCAGATGTTCCTTTCGGGTAACGGCGCGAGGGATGTCGAAATAGAAGGTCGTTTCGACGTCAGGCCTGGTCTCGAAGCCGATGGCGCCGCCGTGGCGCTCGACAATGAGCTTGCAGATGTTCAGGCCGAGCCCCGTGCCGCCGTGCTTGCGCGAGGTGGACGAATCGGCCTGGCTGAAGCGCTCGAAGATCCGCTCGCGAAACGGTTCGGGGACGCCAGGACCGTTGTCGCTGACAGAGAAGCGCACGGATTCTTCCGACAGATCGATGCTCAGCGTCACCTCGCCGTTGCGCGGCGAGAACTTGACGGCGTTGGAAATCAGATTCCCCAGCACCTGAAGCAGTTGATCGCGGTCCCCCTGGATGGTCGCGTCCACGCTGGAATCGGCGAGCGCCAAGCTGATCCCCTCGGTGTGCGCAAGACCCGTCGCCTGCTCGATGGCGAGGCGGACCAGCGGCACCGCGCGAACCGGTTCGGACCGCTGCGAGATGCGCCCCTCCTCGATGCGCTCGATGTCGAGGATGTCGTTGATGAGCCGGATCAGTCGGTCACTGTTGCTGGCGGCGATTCCGATGATTTCGCGGGCACGATCCGACACGTGGCCGACCATACCTCCTTCGAGCAAACCCAGCGCGCCTTTGATGGAGGTCAGCGGCGTGCGCAATTCGTGACTCACCGTCGAGACGAACTCGTTCTTCATGCGCTCGACCTGCCGCCGTTCGCTGACGTCCAGGACCGTCAGCTGCACCGCGGGTTCGCCGTCCCACATGACGCGCTGCATATAGCTCTCGACCCAGATCTCGGTGCCGTCCTTGCGCAACGCGGGATGAACCGCTTCGCGCGTGAAGCCGGGACGGCTGTGCATGGCCCGTCCGACGACGGTCGGCCGAACAGGCGCCGGGATCAGCTTGTCCATCGCGCCAAAGTCGATCGCCTCCTGGACCGAGTCGAATCCGAAAATCTCGGCGAAGGCGCGATTGCAATAGAGCGGCACGAACTGGCGCTGGATGCAGATGCCCTGCACCGACCCCTCGGCAAGATCGCGAAACTTGGCTTCGTTTTCGTGGGCGCGAATCTCGGCCCTATGGAGGCGCTCGATGATCAGATAGCCCAAAACCGAAACGGGAAAGCTCACCACGAACGGCAGCAGGAAGAACGGGACGCCGTAGCCGGGGCGGTCGGGATACCAGGGCTGCTCGAACCACCAGAACGCGAGCGAGGCCAGAACATTGGTGGCGATGGAGATCCAGAATGCGGTGATCGCCGAAGCGCCCCAGACGCCGAATCGGTCAACGAAGCGCAGCGAGCGCCGGATGATCCAGTCGACCGTGCCGCTTTCGCTGAAATGGGTAGGTTCGGTAGTCAGAGCGCTGTCCCCCGGCTCGCGCGCAAACGTCCGCGGGATAGTGTCGCTTCGGGCCTGGTTCTCCTAGGCCAAAAAAATGTAAAGGGCGGTCCCCCTCCAGGGCCAGCGGGGGGACCGCCTTACAAAAGTACCAAGCGAGCTACTGAATGACCCCACTCTCCCATTTGTCCGGCATGGGCGCTGTGACGCCCGTCACGATTTCCCTGTTTTTGCCTCGGGAATCCCCCCAGAATCGGCGGGCCGACGCATCCGACGGCGGATTTCCCGGGTTTCGGGGGCTCAGGCCCGATCAGCGGCCGTCGCCAGGCGATCGGCCTGACCCGTCTCCAGGTACTTGGCCACATTGGCGCAGGCATGCCGCGCCGCGCCCAGAAGAAAGCCGGCGGCAAGCGCAGAATTGTGCGGCGAGCCGATGACGTTCGGCAGTTCAAGGAACGGAAACGCCGTCACGAACTTCCGCTCGCTGAACGGCTCGCCCCACCAGGTGTCGAGACACGCCCAGAATTCCGGATTGGCCTGGAGATGGGCGTAGAGATCGGCCTCGTCGATGACGGCGCCGCGGGCGACGTTGACCAGCACCGCGTCCGGCTTCATGAGGCCCAGCGTGCGCGCGTTGATCATGCCGCGCGTCTCGGCGTTCAACCCGGCGGACAACACCACGATATCGGCGCGGGGCAGCATGGCGTCGAAATCGGCCATGGTGCCGATCGCATCGACGGGTTCGTCGGTCTTGCCGGAGCGGTTCATCGCCTCGATGCGCACGCCGAAAGGGCGCAAGAGATTGGCCGTCGCCTTGCCGATGCCGCCGAACCCCGCGATCAGACACGTCGAGCCCTGCACCGCGCGAGTGGGCGCTTCGAACTGTTTCCAGTAGCCGCGCTGGAGCGCCGCATGACGATCAAACAGCTCCTTGCGCGCGGCGAGGATCATCGCGACGACGTGCTCCGCCATCTGGGGCGCGTAGCCGCCGCCGTTGTGCGCAAGCAGCGCGCCCTCTGGCAACAGGTCGAAGGGCATTGAATCGACTCCGGCGATCATCGAATGCACGAGTTTTCCGCTCAGCCGATCCAGTTCGCCCGCCTCACGATCGAGATCGCGATTGAGGAAGTGGGTTACGACGACCGACGCCGCATCGATGACCGCGCGACGCGTCTCCGCATCTGCACCGCCAATGAAGCGCAGATCAGCGCGGCCGCCAAGCGTTTCCTCGAAGACCGCGCGAATCTCCGGCTTGGCGTCGAATGCGACGGCTACGACTGGTGACGCCATGGGATCCTCATCTGTTCTGCGTTGGGTGTGCGATCGGCGACGCAGTCAGCCTTGCGCGACGCGCGGGTTGAGCGACGGGGTTGCCGAGAAGTTGATGGCGATGGAGATGCGAACGTCGTCGCCGGAATAGGGCCGCACCGCATGGCTGACGAACGACGGGAACATCACCATCATGCCTGCGCGCGGCTGAACGACTTCCGAGGCCCCCAAAGAGAGCCCGCCGGCGAAGTTGAAGGCGAGGTGCGGCGCATGCATCGCCGGTGCGACACCCCGCGGATCGGCGAACTCGAGCTGGCCGCCCAGTTCCGGGTTTTCGGCGATGCCGCCGTCGGCCACATAGTAGACGGCCGACCAGAAGCACCCCGCATGGGTGTGATACTCGTTGCCGTGGTCGCGGCGGTTCACGTTCGCCCACGCATTGATGTGCCAGTCGATCTCGACCGGCTTCCCCTTTCGGTTCGCCGTAAGGCGCGTTGCCAGCGCCCCGGCCTGGTCGACGAGTTTCCGTGCCTCTGCACCGCCCCAGGTCAGAAACTCGGTGTCCGACTGCCAGCCGTCGAGATTGCTGTGTTGGGTCGAGGCGTGGGTCTTCTCGTAGGCGAAGATGGTTTTCTTGAGCGCCTCGTTCAGCGCCGATGCGTTGGGGAGTTGAGTGACCAGCACCGGCGTAGCAAACAGCCCGGTGACCTGGATTTCCTGCTGGGTTCCGGTATTCATGCGATCAGTCTACGGGGCAGAAGCGCGCTGCAACAGGGCATCAGACCTGCGTCGCCTCGGTTCCCTCGGAATCAGCCCGCGGGTCCATCTCCGAGACGGTGGGCACAGGCCGCAACATGGCGACGAAGTCCTCGCGGTCCTCGGCCGGGATCGCGTCGCGCTGGCGTATCCGGTAGACAGCGAAGCCGAGCAAGGCCACGTGCGCCAGCGCGGTCCACATGAACAGGAACCCCTCGCCGACGAGCGTCATGAACGCCGCGCACACCAACGGGCCAAGCACCGCCCCGGCGCCATACAGCAGGAGCAGCCCGCTGCTCGTCGCCACGAAGTCCTTCGCCTCGATGTAGTCATTGGTGTGGGCGACGCAGAGCGAATAGATCGACAGCATGAACGCCCCGGTCAGGGCGGCAAGCACCAGCAAGGGCCAGGTTCCCCACGCCGGGAGGAAGCCGAGCGCAAGGCCGCCAGCAGCCGCAAGTCCCGAAGACAGAACGATGACCTTGCGGCGATCCCAACGGTCGGACAACCGACCGATCGGCCACTGCCCGATCGCGCCGCCGAGAACGAATGCACTCACGAAGACGGCGGCCAGCGCCACCGATCCGAGCTTGGCCTCGCCGAACAGCGGCGCCAGCGACCAGTATGAGCCATTGGCGACGCCCACGATGATGCAGCCGAAAACGCCGAGCGGCGAAATCTTGTAGAGCGCTCTGAGACCGAGACGTGGCGCAGGTTCGACGATCGGCGCAGTCGCCTTGGACAAGGCGACCGGCACCAATGAAAGACAAACAGCGAGCCCGGTCACGAGAAAGGGCGTCACCAGCCCGACATCCATAACCGTCATCAGCAACTGGCCGGCCATCAGGGCGGCGAAGTTGACCACCATGTAGACCGCGAAGAGCCCGCCGCGGGTCTCGTTGGCCGCCTGATCGTTGAGCCAGCTCTCGATGACGATATAGAGCCCCCCAATCGCGAACCCTGTCGCCGCGCGAACGACAAACCAGACGAACGGATCGATCGCCAACGCATGCAACAACACGCTCGCGGCGCAGATCGCCGCCAGCGCGGCGAAAAGCCGGATATGCCCGACCCGCTCGACGAGGCCCGGCGTGCGCAGACACCCAGCCACGAATCCCAGAAAATAGCCGCCGCCGATCGCGGCGATGGCAATGGTGGAGAAGCCTTCCGCCGTCGCACGCAACGGCACCAACACGCCGAGCACGCCGGTCCCTGTGACGAGCGAGGCGACTCCGAGAAGGAGCGCGGTGACGGGAAGCAGATTCAGCGGCATGGGAAGGCGCGAATGCAGGACATCCCCATGCGCTAACGCCCTTGCCCGCGTGATTCAAGGATCATCTTCATGCCGTGGCGCGGACGCAGCGTGATCAGCCCTTGCGCCTCAACGGGATGACCGGGCGCAAGATGGAAACGATAGGTCTGTGCGAGCGTTGCGAGCACGAGACGCGCCTCCATCATGGCGAAGCTGTTGCCGATGCAGACGCGCGGACCGCCGCCGAACGGCAGATAGGCGAACCGGTGCCGGCCCTTCTCGGCACCCGGCGCGAAGCGCTCCGGATCGAACCGCAAGGGATCGGGCCAGTAGCGCTCGCTGTGATGCGTCACGTAGGGGCTGATCGTGATGACGGTGCCGGGCCGGATGTGGTGGGGTCCGAGTTCGTCCTCGCCGAGCGACCAACGGTTGATCGAAAAGGCCGGTGGGAAGAGCCGCATCGCTTCCTCGATCACCATGCGCGTGTAGTCGAGCGCCTCAAGATCGGCGAGTTCGGGCGGACGTCCGCCAAGCGCATGATCGATTTCGTCGTGCAGCCGCGCCGCCACTTCAGGATGCTGCGACAGCAGGTAGAAGACCCAGGTCAACGTCACGCCGGTGGTTTCATGTCCGGCTGCGAACAAGGTCATGATCTGGTCGCGCAGCTCGCGGTCGCTGAAGCCGCGGCCGTCGCCATCGCGGTATGCCAGCAGCATCGACATGAGGTCGTCGCGCGGCGGTCCATCCCGATGACATCGGATGATGTCGTCGATGAGTTCTTCCAGCCGCGCGACCGCACGCAGCGCTTCGGCCGGACGCGGCCGCGGCAGCCATTCAGGCAGGCCGAACAGATCGAGCATGCTGGGCCGGCCATAGGCCGCGATGACCGTCGCCACGGCGTCGCCGAGATCCGATCGCGCCGGCCCTAGTTCGCGCGAGAACAGCGCACGGCCGATGATGTCCATCGTCACCGCCATCATCTCGGGGAGGATGTCGATCGGGTGTCCGGAATCGGCGGCCCCACGCAGGCGCTCGGCGGCCGCGAGCGCACACGCCGTCATCACGTCGGCCGATTGCGCGATCCGCTTGTGATGGAAGGCCGGCGCCGAGGCACGGCGCTGCCGACGCCACGCCTCACCCTCTGCCGTCAGCAGGCCTTCGCCGAGCACCGGTCCGAGGATCTGGCGGTTGAGCCGGCCCTTGTCGTAGTTGCGGTGGTTGGTGAGCAGGACGTGCTCGATGTATTCGGGCTTGTTGAGGATGGCGAACCACTGGAACGCAATCCGCCCTTGCACCAGGTCCCTAGAAAATGAGTCCGCGCCGAACACCGAGATTCCATTGTCGCGGATCATGCGCAGGAACCGGGGCACCCCCAGCGGCGCAGTCGGCGGGACCGGAAAGACCCGACGGTCGTATCCCGGACCGGGGGTCGGGCGATCGACGGCTTGGTTGACGCTCATCGCGGATAAGTCTCCATCCCGACTATATAGTGCGCCCCATGGCGAAGCAGCGGCCCTTCCCCGTACATCTCGTAGATCCGCCGACCGTGGCGGCGCTGAAGGTCCGGCGCAACGGCCCCGCCGCCCTGCGGCTGGCCCTGCAGGTTGCGGCACTGTTCCTGACCGGCTGGTTGATCCAAATCACGCGCGGCACCGGTTGGGTCGCCCTGCCGGTGCTGGCGCACGGGGGCGTGCTGGTCTTTCTGTTCGCGCCGCTGCACGAGACGATCCACGACACCGCGTTCCGCAGCCGCGCGCTCAACCGCCTCAGTGCGACGCTGATCGGCTATGTGCTGCTGATCCCGGCCGCCTGGTTCCGCCACTTCCATATGGCGCATCACCGCTCGACCAACCAGCCGGGCGATCCCGAACTGAGCGAACTGCGCATCACCACGCTGTGGCGCTATCTGCTGCAGGTGTCGGGCCTGCCGCTTTGGCGCGAGCGGGTCGTGACCCTGCTGCGCCACGCGACCGGCAGCGTCGACGAAGCCTACGTCCCGCCGAACCGCCGCGTCGCGGTGACCGCGGAGGCATGGAGTTTCGTGGCGCTCTACACCGCCCTGGGCGGCGCCACGGCGCTAACCGGAACATGGGACGACCTGTTGTGGTTATGGATCGTACCGCTGCTCGTCGGACAGCAACGTGGCGCCGCTACGCGGCTCAGACCTCCTTCGTTTGAGGGTCGGCGACGTGCGGATCGTGTTCCGACTGTCGCACGGGGCAATGACCATCCTGAAGATTGGACAACGGCACGATGTCTACCGCTAGCAACAAGCCCGGCTCGCATTACCCCCAGATCGTCCGCACCGGGGCAGGCGATTTCGTTTTCCTTGCGAAGGCAGAGTACGACCGCCTTTGCGAGGCGGCGCGACGGCTTGAGGACACCCAGGACGCTGCGGACGCGAAAGCGACGCTCGGCGCGTTGCGGACGGGCGAAACCGAATCGCTGCCGCTCGACATGATCAAACGCCTTTCGGCCGGCGCGCATCCCGTTCGGGTGTGGCGCGCACATCGCGGTTTGTCCCTGTCGGCGCTGGCCGAGCGCGTCGGCGTGTCGCAGCCATTCCTGTCGAACGTGGAAAACGGCAAGAAGAATGCGTCGTTCGAGGTGATGGCGGCGATCGCCGCTGCGCTTGGCGTCACACTCGACGAATTGAATCCGTGGCGCCGTTCCTAGAGGAGCTTCGCGTCGTCGACGTGGCGGCGGACGCTTTCCGCAAACCAGTCGAAGCCGGGGAAGTGGAATGCGGCATGGCCGATCGCATTGACTGCGCGCGCGAAGCCGCACAGGTACTGGAACTCCTTGCCCACAAGGAACAGCGGGATGTGGGCGCGCTCGAGATCGGATAACGGCCGCACGGTCTCGTAGCCTTCGAGAAACACGTCCCACAGCTTGATCGGCAGATCATTCTTTTCGATCGACCAGCGATAGCTCATCAGCTCCTGCACGAAGTAGTCGAGGCCGCAGGCGTCGAAATCCATGATGGTGACGTCGTCGCCGGGGCGTACGAAGGCGTTGTGGATATGAAAGTCGCCGTGGATCGCGCCCGACGGCACGTCGTCCTTGGCGCGGACGTCGTGGTAGGCAGCCGTAACCGCATCGGCGACATCCTTGTAGTAGGCGACGTCGTCCGGACGGTGCGCCGCGAGTTCGGCGAGAAACGGAAACGCCGACCGGATGCTGCACTCACGTTCGATGAGACGGGCCTCCTTGGTGCGATCCCAGGCAGCCGACAGCGTGTGGATGTGCCCGAAGATGACGCCCATCTTGCGCGACACGGCCTCGGTCGGATCGGCGGAGAACGCCTTGCCGGCGACGAACTTGAACAGCGCGACCGGGCGTTCGCCCTCCGGCCCCGCCACCATCGCATGGTTCGATCCGTCGACGCCGCGCCGCGGCACCGGCAACGGCACGCCACCCGCCTCGAGTTCCAGCATGTAGTCGATCTGGTAGTCGACCTTGTCGACAGGCGTCGTGCCGGGGCGCCAGACCTGGGCGACGAAGTCGCCATCGCCCGAGCGCAGGAGGTAGAAGTCGTTCATCCCGCGGTGCAGAAGCTCGCAGTTGAACGGATCGCCAAGGCCGTAGTGCCCGCGCAGCACCTCGCCAAGCGCCACGGCGTCGAGAATCGTATGGGCCGCCGGTACGATGTGCTGGTTCATGTCGCCTCCCGATTTACCCGGCATCCTAGCCGCCTGTCCGCCCGAAGTCCCGATGCCCGCACATTACTGGCAGACAGGGATGCCGCCCTTTCCTATCGTCGTTGTCCGCCACACGGGAGACCCCGATGACAGAGAAAGCTGGCCGGTTCCTCAATCTGCAGACCTGCGTCTACAAGGTTGCCGACCTTGACGCCGCCAAGGCCTGGTACACCGATGTACTCGGCGACCGCCCCTATTTCGACGAGCCTTTCTACGTAGGCTTCAGCGTGTCGGGTTACGAACTCGGCCTGATGCCCGGCGCCGACGAACCGGGCGCGGACGCGCCCAACATGTACTGCTACTGGGGCGTCGCCGACGCCAAGGCCGAATACGAGCGCCTTCTGTCTCTCGGCGGCACGGAACTCGAAGCGCCGCACGACGTCGGCGACGGCATCATTGTCGCGGCGGTGCGCGATCCTTTCGGCAACCCGTTCGGAGTGATCTACAACCCGCACTTCAAGAAGTAACCGCGTCGTCCGCCGGTCCGGCGCGCCGCTCCGCGGCGCGATGGGCGAACGCCAGCACGATTAGCGCCGCGCTGATGCCGACAAGCATCCACAGCGCCAGATCGAAACCGCCGGTGAGGTCGGAAATCGCGCCCATCGTCAACGGCCCCAGCACGCCGCCGATCTCGGCGGCCGAGAAGAACAGGCCTCCGGCGGCGCCCATGTGCTGTTGCCCTACGCCGCGCGTCTCCATCAGCACGAGCAACGCGATCGTCATCAGCGACCCGCGGCCAATCCCCTGGATGACCAGCGACGCGACGATGCTCGGCATCGCCGAGCTGAACAGCAGTGCGACGCCGATGCCGATCGCTGCAAACAGAACCAGCAGGATGACGAAGCGTCGCGGCGGCGTCGCCAGGCGCGGTACGATCAGCGACCCGATGATGCCGACGGCCACCGGCACCGAAGCGAAGTAGCCCGCCATCGTCGGGTTCATCCCGTCCTGGCGCAGGATCTCCGGCAACCAGCTCGCCATACCGTGGTAGAAGAAAAAGATTCCGATGCTCATCAGCAGCACGAGATCGACCGCGCGGATCCGCAGCAGCTCGCCGAAGATCGCGACCTGCTCGCGCATGGTTGCCGCGCTGCGCGTCACCGCTTCGACGGCGCGGCTCACGGCATGCGACGCCAGCAGATACCAGGCCAGGGATGCGGCCAGCACGAACGCGGTGTAGACCTGAATGACCAGCCGCCAGTCCTCGCCGAAGGCCGGCATCATCACCGCGTTGGTCAACGACAGCGTCGCCATCACGCCCAGCGCGGGGCCCGTGATGTAGATGCCCATGGCGAGACCGCGCTCGGGCCCGCGGAACCACAACGCGATCGCCTTCGGCGCGCCGATCGAAATGAGCGGCCCGCCGATGCCGAACAGCGCGACGGCAAGGAACATCGTGATGTAGTCCGGCGCGATCGAGCGCAACCCGCCCGACGCGGCCATGATCAGACCGGCCAGAAACAGCGACCGGCGCAGGCCTTGGCGGTCGACAAAGGCGCCGCACGGGATCGCCACGACGATGTAGATCAGCGGCCACGCGCCAAGGATGCTGCCCATCGCGGTGTAGCTGATGCCGAGTTCGCTCGTGATGGCAGGCACCAGCGGCGCCATGGTCGCCTGCAGCAGACCGAACGAAAAATAGATCAGCCAGACGCCGGCCAGGATCGCCCAGCGAAACGGATGTTCGTGCGGCGTGATCGTATCGCTGGTGGCAGCGGTCAGCGGAACCTCCCTAGGCCTGGGCCGGCTGCGCGAGTGCGCGGCGGCTTTCCACGCGGTGGTGCAGCGCGAGCAGCACGACGAGCAATACGCCGACGCCGGCCAGCACGGCCAGCGCCGCAGCGAATCCGCCCGTTGCGTCGAACAGCACCCCGAACGACACCGGCCCGAACACGCCGCCGATCTCGGCCGCGGTGAAGAACAGACCGCCGGCCGCGCCCAGCTGGTGGCGGCCGACGTCCGGACACGCCATCAGCATCATCAGCCCGACGGTCATCAGGCCGCCGCGCGCCATGCCGAAGAAGAAGAAGGCGACGCCGACCAGCACCGGATCCGCGGCCATCAGGCACAGCGCGCCCGTTACGATGCAGCCGAACAGACACAGCAGGATGAAGCTGCGGCGCCGATCGTTGGCCAGGCGCGGCACAATGAGCGCGCCAAAAATGCCGATGAAAACCGGTGCCGAGGCCCACACCCCCGCTTCCGCCGGATCGAACCCGTGCGCCACCAGGATCTCCGGCAGCCACGCGTTGGTGCTGTCGTAGTAGAAGAAAATTCCCATGCTCATGAGCAGAATGAGCAACACCGCCGGCCGCCGAAGCAGATAGCCGAAGCCGACGATCTGCTCGCGGATCGTGCCGCGGCTCGCCGTCGTGTCCGACGCCTCGGCGCGACGGAAAGACCCGTGCGCAGATAGCACCGCCCAGCTGACCCCGCCCGCCACGACGACGATCGCGTAGATCCACAGAACATCGCGCCAGTCGCCGCCGGTCAGCGGCATCATCACCGTGTTGGTCAACGACAGGCCCGCGAGAATGCCGATCGACACGCCGGTGAAGTAGATGCCCATCGCGAGCCCGCGCTCGCGGTCGCCGAACCAGTGCGCGACCGCCTTGGGCGCGGTCACCGAAAGCAGCGGGCCGCCGACACCGAAGATCGATACCGCAACGAACATCGTCCAGAAGTCGGTCGCCACGGCGCGGCCCATCGCCGAGACCACCATCAGCGCGGTAGCCAGCATCAGCGCCTTGCGCGTGCCGATCCGGTCGACCAGTGCGCCGCCGGGGATCGAGGTGAAGACGTAGAGCAAGGGCCAGGCGCTGAGCACGACGCCCATCCGTGCGTAACTCAGCGAGAGGTCTGCGCTGACGACGCCGACGAGCGGCGCGAGCGCGGCGATCTGGAGACCGAAGGAGAAATAAATCAGCCAAATCCCGGCAAGCACGATCCAGCGGCATCCGGTTTCGTGCGCCGCCGGCGACGCGGCTCCTTCCGCCCCCGTCACGGCGTGTCGCTAGAGCAGGCCGAGCGCGCCGACGTGCTTGCGCGTGCGTTCGGCGAACCAGTCGAGGTCGGGATTGAGCAGCGGCGTGTGGCCGACCGCGTTGACGTTCTCGGCGAAGCCGATGAGGAACCGCAGTTCCTTCGCGGCGTAGAACAGCGGCATCAGGTCGCGCTCTCGCGCAGCGAGGGGACGTTCGCTCTCGTAACCCGCCACGAAGGCGTCGTTGATCGCCTCGTCGATGCCGCCGACATAGTGGTTTGCCCAAATGAAGCTGGCGAGCTCGCTCGACCAGTGGTCGACGCCGCAGTTGTCGAAGTCGAGCAGGACGATCCGCCCGTCGTCGATGAACGCGTTGTAGATGTGGAAGTCGCCGTGGATCGGCCCGGTCGGCGCCGCCTCCTCCGGCAATGCGTCCAGCGCATCGGCAAGCGCTTTGGCGGCCCGCGCGTACCACGCGGCTTCGCCGTCGCGGTGCGCGACCATGCGTTGGACGGCGGCCACGCCGTCGCGCAACTGCTGCGATCCGCCGACATGACGCACCTTGGCCGGCGCGAAGTCCTTCGCCAGCAAGTGCACGCGGCCGAACATCGCGCCCAGTTCGTGTGCCGTCGCTTCGTTCGGTGCGTCGGCAAACGGCCGTCCCGGCGCCCACCGGAAGACCGAGAGATGGCGCCGGCCTTCCGGCGCGTCGAGCGGGATGTAGAGCGCCCCGTTCCTCGAGGGCAGCGCAGCCGGTACGGGCACGCCGTTGTCGTCGAGGAACTTCAGCAGCGCCGTCTCGTAGGCAACATCGTCTTCGCTGCGGAAACCGGCACGCCACACACGGCTCGCATATTCCGTCTTGCCGGCGCGCACGAGATAAACGTCATTCATCCCGCGCGTCAGCAATTCGCAGTGCAACGGCTCCGGCAGATCGTAGGCCTCGCCGATTCGCGTCCGTAGCGCGGGCGAATCGAGGATCGAGTGGGCGACGGGCAGGACGTTGGCGGTCATGGGCTTCCCGGAAGGGCGCGAGGCAGGCGGGTCAGTGTAGGCGGCGGCGCGGGAGGCAACAAACGGATTAGACGGAGGCGTCCACTGGACAAGCCCCCGACCCGCGCCGTAGGACTGGCTCGAGAGACCGGGAGAGACCATGCGCCTGACCCCCAACGAGACCGACGCCCTCATCGTCGTCGACGTGCAGAACGACTTCTGCCCGGGCGGCGCGCTGGAGGTGCCCGACGGAAACCGCATCGTACCGGTGATCAACCGGCTCCAGCAGCACTTCGCCACCATCGTGCTGACCCAGGACTGGCATCCTGCCGGTCACGCGTCCTTCGCCTCCCAACACAAGGGCAAGAAGCCGTTCGAAACGACCGCCCTGCCCTATGGCGAACAGGTGCTATGGCCGGACCATTGCGTGCAGGGCACCGACGGCGCCGCTTTTCACCCCGAACTCGAAACGACCCACGCGCACCTCGTCGTCCGCAAAGGATTCAGGCGCGACATCGACTCCTACTCGGCGTTCTTCGAAAACGACCGGACGACACCGACCGGCTTGACCGGTTATCTGCGCGAACGCGGCATCGACCGCGTGTTCCTCTCCGGTCTCGCCACCGACGTGTGCGTGAAGTTCAGCGCCATGGATGCACGCAACCACGGCTTCGAAACCGTCTTGATCCCCGATGCGTGCCGCGGGCTGAGCGACGACGCCGTCAACGATGCGCTCTCGGCAATGCGCGAAGCCGGCATCCGCATCGTCGAGTCCTTCGCCGTGACCGGCGTCGCGGCATGACCGGCCTCGTCACTCTCGACGAGATTCGCGCAGCGCACGACAACCTGCCCGCCATCATCCGCCGCACGCCGATCGTGCCGCTGGCCCGCGAACCGGGCGAAGTCGGCAACGAGCGACTGTTCCTCAAACTCGAAAACCTGCAGGTCACCGGCGCGTACAAGTTGCGCGCCGCCTTCAACACCATCCGCGTCATGGGTCCCGAAAACCTCAAACGCGGTCTCGTCCTGACGTCGTCCGGAAATTTCGCGCAGGCTTTCGCCCTGGCCGGTCGCATCTACGGTGTGCCGATCGTCGTTGTGATGATGGATCGCACCAGCCCTTTCAAGGTCGATGCCGCGCGCGGCTATGGCGCGGAGGTCGTGTTCTGCGGCAACGACGCGCTGGCGCGCCAGCCCACGGCCGAGAAGATCGCGCGCGAGCGGGGCATGATGGTGATCGACACCTGGGAGGAACGCCCGATCCCGGCCGGACATGGCAGCATCGGGCTCGAACTGCTCGAACAGATGCCTGACGTCGAGTGCGTGCTGGCCCCGGTCAGCAGCAGCGGACTGATTGCGGGCGTCGCCACGGCGATCAAGGAGAGCGCACCTCACGTGAAGGTCGTCGGCGTGCAGCCCGAACGCGCCAACGCGGCCTATGTGTCGCTGCAAGCCGGCGAACCGACCGCGATCGACTACTGGGATTCGATGGCCGACGGGTTGTCGGCCGTGCGCCCCGGCGCCTTTCCCTTTGCGCACGTGCAGCGCTACGTCGACGAGATCGTCCTGATCGGCGAAGAAGACATCGCCGATGCGTTCCGCACACTGTTCTATCGCGGCAAGGTGTTGGGCGAACCCGCCGGCGTCGTTGCGGCAGCCGGCTTTCTGTCGGGCAAGGTCGATCCGGGGCTCAGGACATTGGCGCTCGTGACGGGCGGCAACGTTACGCCTGACGTTGCACGGCGATTGCTCGCCGACTAGCGCGCCTTCTTCGCGGCTTTCCTGAAGTTCGGCTTGCGCTTGGCGCGGAAGGCGCGTTCGCCTTCGCGGCCCTCGGGCGAACCGTAGTACAGCTTCACCGCGATGTTGCCGAGGTTCGACAGACCGCGGATCGACTCGGTCTCGGCGTTGAACGCGCGCTTGCCCAGCGCGATCGCGGTCGGGCTCATCTGCAGGATCTCGTCGCACCACTGGCGGACTTCGGCGTCGAGTTTCGAATCCGGCACCACCGCGTTGACCAGGCCCATCTCGAGCGCCTCCTGCGCCGAATAGCGGCGGCACAGGAACCAGATCTCCTTGGCCTTCTTCTGACCGACGTGACGCGCCAGCAGGTTGGTGCCGAAGCCCGGATCGATCGACCCCATCTTCGGGCCGACCTGTCCGAACACCGCGCTTTCGCCGGCAATGGTAAGATCGCAGATCGTCGCAAGCACATTGCCGCCGCCGATGCACCAGCCGCGCACCTTGGCGATCACCGGCTTGGGCGCATCGCGCATGATGGTATGCAGTTCCTCGACGGGCAGCCCGATGGTGCCGCGCCCGTCGTAGGTGCCGTCGTGCGCATTCTGGTCGCCGCCCGACGAGAACGCCTTGGTGCCGGCGCCGGTCAGGACGATGACGCCGATGTCGTCGTTCCACGCCGCCTTGTTGAAGGCGTCGACCAGTTCCTCGCAGGTCTGCCCGCGGAACGCGTTGTGCACCTTGGGACGGTTGATGGTGATCGTGGCGACGCCCTCGCGCACCGCGTACTTGATGTCCTTGTAGGCCACCTCAGTCCTTCCCTTCCCAATAGGGTTTGCGCAACTCCGCCTTCATCACCTTGCCGGCCGGATTGCGCGGCAGTTCGTCACGCAGTTCCACCGCGCTGACGCGCTGATGCTTGCCGAGTCTTTCGTTGGCCCAGGCGCGCAGGCCTTCGAGGTCGGGCGCCGCGCCCGGCGTCGGCACGACCAGCGCCAGCGGCGTCTCGCCCCAACGCTCGTGGGGAACGCCGATCACCGTCAGGTCGTAGACGTCGGGATGCGCGCCGAGCACACGCTCGATGTCGGCGGGGAACACGTTGTAGCCACCCGACACGATCATGTCCTTCTTGCGGTCGAGCAGATAGAGAAAGCCATCCTCGTCGAGACGACCGACGTCGCCCGAACGCAGGAAGGTCCGCCCGGTACCGGGCTCGCGCCAGATTGCCGCTTCGGTTTGTTCGGGGTTGTGGTGATAGCCCTTCATCAGGATCGGGCTGTGGCCGATGATCTCGCCCGCCTCGCCCTGCGGTACTTCGTTGCCGTCGTCGTCGATGATGCGGATGTCGTTGCCGAGCATGGCGCGGCCCACCGACACGATCTTGTCCGGCAGGTCTTCGGGCCGCACGATTGTCGCAAATCCTTCGGTCAGGCCGTAGACCTCGTAGTAGCCGCACGGAAAGGTTTCGAGCATGCGCCGCTTGATGCCTTCGCGCATGTGCGAGCCCACCGTGGCGAGCGTCTTCAGCGACGACAGATCGCGCGTCTTCACGCCCTCGCCGTCGAGGATCGCCTGGTACTGCGCCGGCACCATGACCGTCGTACTGCCCTGCCAGCGCTCAACGAGACGGCACCACTCCTCCGCCTCGAACTTCGGCATGATCACCGACGTGGCGCCGTAGAGAAACGCGCACAGCAAAAGAGTCCACGCGGTGTTGGAGTGCAGCGCCGTGGTCACGATGAACACCGAGTCCGTATTGAAGCGCTGCTCCGCGCTCATCAGGTAGGCGTGGTTCACGCGGCAGCCGTGCGTCAACACGATGCCTTTGGGCACACCGGTCGTGCCCGACGAATAGATCAGGCAGCAGTCGTCGTCGGGTTCGTTGCGCACTGCCGGCGCGTCCGTCGAGGCCGCGGCGAGCCAGTCGTCGAACCCGGTCCATCCCTTGCCGTTACCGCTCAGCGCGACGAACGCGTGGTCGGCGACCGAAATCCGGTCGCGGATGCCGTCGATGCGCTCAAGGTAGGCGTCGGAGACGATCAGCGCCTTGGCGGCGCAGTCCTCGATCATCGTCGCCAGATCGTTGGCGGCGACGATCGTCGGCAACGAGGCCACCGCAGCGCCGGCGCGCAGCGTGCCGAAATAGGCGCAGATCGCGTCGTTCGAGTTGTCGGTCAGAATACCGACCTTGTCGCCGCGACCGACACCGGCAGCGGCCAGCGCGCTGGCGACGCGGCGCTGGCGCACCTCGAAGTCGCCCCAGCTCAGCACAACGTCGTTGCAGATCAGCGCCGCCTTGTCCGGGTGCCGCCGGGCATGGAGGGCCATGTATTCGGGAATCAGAATCGCGGGGATATCGAATCGGGTCATGGGGCGCGCAGTTTTGCCAGCCGCCACGGTTGGCGCAAGGCGGGACGCCCGAATAGTCGCGCCAAGGGTCTTTGCCTAATCTTCAGGCATCTGCAGTGCGACGCCTTGAAATTAGGCAATTCTGAGGAGCCAGGGCACCGACCTTGCGCCAAGCCAAACCCGATTACTCTTAAATTACAATGCCTTATGAGACTCACACCGAGTTGGCACGAGTCTTGGTTAATAGAGCCCAGGATGTTCCTGAAAGAGGGCGAGTTGGCCAAATGCGCAAGTACCTGATTTTAGGTGTCGTTTCCATTCTCTGCCTCGCGGCCGGGCCCGCGCTCGCGCAGGAGACAAGCGAGACCGCGTACATCTTCAACACCCTGTCGTTCCTGATGAACGGCTTCCTGGTGATGTGGATGGCGGCCGGCTTCGCGATGCTGGAAAGCGGCCTGGTGCGCTCGAAGAACGTTGCGACCATCTGCCTCAAGAACATCGCGCTGTTCTCGATCGCCGGCATCATGTTTTGGCTGGTCGGTTACGACCTCATGTACAACGAGGTCAACGGCGGCTGGTTCGGCAAGCTGTCGTGGTGGGCGGCCGACGACGCGGCGGCGCTGGCCGGCGACTTCTCGAACGGATACGCGGCTTCCTCGGACTGGTTCTTCCAGATGGTGTTCGTCGCCACGGCGGCCTCCATCGTTTCGGGCGCGGTCGCCGAACGCAGCAAGCTGTGGTCCTTCCTCGCCTTCGTCGTCGTGCTGACGGCCATCATCTATCCGATCACCGGCTCCTGGCAGTGGGGCGGCGGCTGGCTCTCCGAACTGGGCTTCGCCGACTTCGCGGGTTCGACGCTGGTGCATTCGGTCGGCGGCTGGGCCGCGCTCACGGGCTGCCTCATCATCGGCGCGCGCAAGGGCAAGTACGGCGCCGGCGGTCGGGTCAACCCGATGCCGGGTTCTTCGCTGCCGCTCGCCACGCTGGGCACCTTCATCCTGTGGCTCGGCTGGTTCGGCTTCAACGGCGGCAGCCAGCTCGCGCTGGGCTCTGCGGCCGACGCCATCGCCATTTCCAACATCTACGTCAACACCAACATGGCCGCGGCCGGCGGCGTCGTCGCCGCAATGGGACTGGCGCAGCTCATGTACAAGAAAGTCGACCTCACGCTGGTGCTCAACGGCGCCATCGCGGGTCTGGTATCGATCACCGCAGGCCCCGACACGCCGACGATGTTCGAAGCGATCCTGATCGGCGGCGTCGGCGGCGCGCTCGCGGTGCTGGCGATCCCCATGTTCGACCGTATCAAGATCGACGATGTGGTCGGCGCCATCTCCGCCCATCTCATCGCCGGCATCTGGGGCACGCTCGCCGTGCCGCTCACCAACGGCGATGCGAGCTTCGGCACGCAGTTGCTCGGCATCGTCTCGATCGGCGTGTTCACCGTGATCGTCAGTTCGGTCGTGTGGTTCGCACTCAAGTTCACCATCGGCGTCCGGGCCGACGAAGAGCAGGAAGTGCTCGGCCTGGATCGTTCGGAACTCGGACTGGAGGCTTACCCGGAATTCGGGGCCAGCGCGTCGAAGCTCTGACCTCGTCCGCCCTCGGGGCGGGCGCCGCACCTGAAACCTGGACCGTTCTCCCTCTTCGGACACGTTTCGCGCGACGCTCGCCCCGAACCAGGCCAACAGAACAAACAAGGCCGCATCTCCCCGATGCGGCCTTTGTCTGTCGCACAAAAAGAAAACAGGCCCCGAGGGGCCTGTGTTTCTCTCGAATGGCACGCGTGCCATTTGCGGTCCCGGACCGTTCTCCCTCTCTGGCGGCCCCCCTTCGAGCAATGGGTGACGCATTCTTGGGAAGAGAGAGCGTGCGCGACAAGTGAAAAATACCTAGAGAACTGCGCCTTGCGGCTGTGCACTGCAGCAACGGAGAACGGTCCCGTGCCGACTCCGCGGCAGCCCGCCTCGACGATGGGCGCTCATGCAGTGCAGCATGCGCGGGGCAAAAAAAAGATTCAGTTCGCTTCCGGCCGCCGGGCCAGAAAGTCCTCCAACGAGCGCCCCGGCGCATCCTCGAAACGGACATCGAGCCGAACCAGCCGCTCCATCCGGTCCAGCCTGAAATTGCGGAAGTCGTCGCGCATTTCGCACCACGCCACCAGCGTCCACGCCTGCCCCCAGTAGAACAGGCCGAGCGGATGAACGGTGCGCTCAGTCGTCTCGCCTTTGGGCCGGGTATAGCGAAACGACAGCTTGAAGTGGTCCTGCATGGCGCGGCGCGCCACCGCGAGGTTCGACGTCATCGCCGTGTCCGGCAGGGTGCGCGACGCAAACAACGCGCTCTCGGTGACGTTGGCGCGCAGCGGTTCGGGCAGCACCGCCTCGATCTTGATCAGCGCACTGTGCGCCGCGCTGGCGAGATCGGGGTCGGCCCAGCTCTGCACGATGCGCGAGCCAAGAATCAGCGCCTCGATTTCCTCAGCGTTGAACATGAGCGGCGGCAGGTCGAACTTGCGGTCGAGCGTGTAACCGACGCCGGCCTCGCCCGCGATCGGCACGCCGGTCATGATCAGGTCGCTGACGTCGCGGTAGATCGTCCGTTCGGAAACTTCGAGCTCCTCGCCCAGTTGCGCCGCCGTCATGAAGCGGCGCGAACGCAACAGCTGAACGATCTCGAAAAGGCGGTCGGCACGTCTCATGATCCTCACAGGACTGGTGGTGACCAACGATGCTAGTGCGCCGCCACGCGTTTGACGAACGGCGGGGCGGCGCAAGCCGCCCCGCGCGCGTCAACGTTACTTGTTCTCGAACAGCGCAACGGTCGCGCCGGCCGGATCCTTGATCCAGACGAAGCTGCCGGCGGGAATGTCGACCCGCGGCTGCACCACCTTGGCGCCCAGCGACTCGGCCTTCTTCACCGCGTCGTCCAGGTTCGCGACCCCGAGATAGGGAAGCCAGTGCGCCGAACCGCCGTTGGGCGGGGCGAAGCCGGCGAACGGCTCGCCGCCGTCGTTGACCATCGTGTAGGTGGCGCCGTCCATGTCCATGTCGGCGAAGTTCCAGCCGAGCAACTCGCCGTAGAACGACTTGGCCTTGGACGGATCGCTCGGGTGCAGTTCCATGTAAACGAAGGGGTTGGTCATTTGCGTGTCTCCGATGTGCGTTGTGTACGCGACGGACCCTAGCAACCCCCTCCTGACAGCATCCTGTCAGGAGACTTGCGCCTACCGCAAAAAAACCGCCACGAAAACCGGCTGTCCGCCGCCCATTGCCCGCCCGGTGCCCGGCCCGGCAAGAAACCCGTCGCGGCCCGGAAACCCTCGGCTAGAGTCGGCCAAGGGAGGAAAGTCCAATGGCGACATACGATCTCATCGTACGCGGCGGCACCATCGTCGACGGCACCGGCAGCGATCCGTTCGACGCCGACATCGCGGTGAAGAACGGCAAGATCGCGGCGGTGGGCGACGTCGCCGACGCGGGCGCGGAAGAGATCGACGCCAAAGGCAGCATCGTCACGCCGGGGTTCATCGACATCCACACCCACTTCGACGGCCAGATCATGTGGGACGATCACATGACGCCATGTTCGGAACACGGCGTCACGACCGTGCTGATGGGCAATTGCGGCGTCGGCTTCGCGCCATGCAAGCCGGAGCACCGCGAGGTGATGATCGACGTGATGGACGGCGTCGAGGACATTGCCAAGGAAGTGCTCGACCTCGGCCTGCCGTGGAGCTGGGAGACTTTCCCCGAATACATGGACGTGCTGGAGAAACGCCACGTCGATGTCGACTTCGGCACGTTCGTGCCGCACGTCCCGATCCGCGTGCAGGTCATGGGCGAACGCGGCATCCGCCGCGAGCCGGCCTCGGCCCAGGACATCGCGCAGATGGCGGCGCTGGTCGAAGAGGGCATCGCCGCGGGCGGCTTCGGCTTCACCACCTCGCGCGCCACCGGTCACCGGGCGCGATCGGGCGACGTGATTCCCTCGACCACCGCCGACGAGGACGAACTCGTCGCGATGGCGTTGGCGATGCAGCGCAAGGGGCGCGGCCACTTCATGTCGGCGTCCGAATTCAACATGACCAACGGCTATTCGGGCGAGTTCAACATGCTGCGCCGCGTCGCCGAGGTGTCAGGCCGGCCGGTTCACTTCCCGCTGCTTCAGGCGAGCGATTCGCCCGACAAGTGGCGCGAGATCGCCGATGCCGCCGCCGACGCCAACAGCAAGGGCGCGCGCATGTTCGGTCAGGTGGTCCCGCGCCCGGTCGGTGTGCTGTTCGGACTCGAGATGACCAACAACCCGTTCACCACCTGCGCGTCCTATCAGGCCATCGCCCACAAGCCGTTGGCGGAACGCGTGGCCGCGATGCGCGATCCGGCGATGCGCGCGCGCCTGCTGGCCGAAGACCCGGCCCACCCCGACGACCGCGTCGTCAAGATGTCGCGCAGCGCCGAGATGCTCTACCGCATGGGCGATCCGCCGGACTATTCGCCGCCCGTCTCGCAGCGTCTCGACAAGCTCGCCGAGAGCCGCGGCACGACCGCGCTCGAGGTTGCCTACGACATTCTGCTGGAGAACGACGGCCACGGCGTGCTCTACCTGCCGGCGCGCAACTTCGCCGCCGGCAACATCGATGTTTGCCGCGAGATGCTGCTGCGCGCCGAAACCGAGATCGGCCTCGGCGACGCCGGGGCGCATGTCGGCCGCATCTGCGATTCGAGCATGCCGACGTTCCTGCTGACCTACTGGGTGCGCGACCGCAGCGGCGAAAGGCTGCCGCTGCCCTGGGTGATCAAGAGCCTGACGCGCGACCATGCCCTGAACATGGGCATGACCGACCGCGGCGTGCTCAAGGTCGGGATGAAGGCCGACATCAACGTGATCGACCACGACAAGCTGACGCTTCACGCCGCGCGCGCGACCCACGACCTGCCGGGGGGCGGCATGCGCCTGTCGCAGCGGGCGGACGGCTACGTCGCGACCGTCGTGTCGGGCCAGGTCACACGACGCGACGGCGCCTGGACCGGGGCGCTGCCGGGCCGCCTCGTACGCGCCGCCTGAGCAGCCCTTGTCAGATCGACGGCGCGCGCTAGGGTTGGCGAAAACCAACGCATGAGCCCGCCATGATCCTGCCTTCCGACAACAAGACCTTCGATCTCTCCGTGCCCGTCCTCGTCATCGGGGCCGGCGCCTGCGGCATTTGCGCGGCGCTGACGGCCAAGGAGAACGGCGCCGAGGTGATGATCCTCGAGCGCGACGAAACGCCGTCGGGCTCGTCGGCGCTGTCCACCTGCCTGATCCCGGCCGCGGGCACCAAGCTGCAGAAGGCCGCCGGCGTCGAGGACTCGGTGGAGATCTTCGCCGAAGATCTGATCGCCAAGGCCAAGAACCAGAACGATCCCGACATGGCCTACTGGGTCGCCGAGAATTCGGCACCGACCGTCGACTGGCTGGTCGACACCGTCGGCCTGCCGCTGTCGCTGCTGACCGGGTTCAAGTATCCCGGCCACTCGGTCTGGCGCATGCACGGCTCGCCCAACCGCACCGGCACCGAACTGATGGCGGTGCTGACCGAGGCGGCGGCGCGCGAAGGGATCGACATCGCCACCTCCGCGCCCGTCACCAGCCTGTTCGCCGACCAGGCGACAGGCCGCGTCACCGGCGTGCGCATCACCCGCCCCGACGGCGCGACCGAGGACATCGGCTGCGACGCCCTGGTGCTGGCCTGCAACGGCTACGGCGGCAACCCGGAGATGGTGCAGGAATACGTCCCCGAGATGGCCGACGCCTGGTACTTCGGCCATACCGGCAACAAGGGCGACGCGGTCAACTGGGGCACGCAGCTCGGCGGCGCGGTCGCCGACATGGGGGGCTACCAGGGCCACGGCGCCGTCACCCAACCGCACGGCACGCTGCTGTTCTGGGGCCTGCTGACCGAAGGCGGCTTCCAGGTAAACGTCAAGGGCGAGCGCTTCTCGAACGAAGTGCGCGGCTATTCGGAACAGGCCGTCGAGGTCATCAATCAGCCCGACAACGTCGCCTGGGAAATCTGGGACAACGAAGCGCACAAGCTCGGCCTCGACTTCCTCGACTACCGCAACGGCATCGAGATGGGCGCGCACAAGACCGCCGACACGATCGAGGGCATCGCCGAACAGAGCGGCCTCCCCCTGGACGCGCTCAAGGCGACCTTCGAGGACATCGCCGCCTGCCGCCGCGGCGACAAGGAAGACGACTTCGGCCGCGACTGGTCGAACGTCGAACTGCTCGAACCGCCATACCACTTCGCCAAGATCACCGGCGCGCTGTTCCACACCCAGGGCGGGCTCATCGTCGACGACCACGCGCGGGTGCTGCGCGAGGACAAGACGCCGCTGCCCAACCTCTATGCCGGCGGCGGCGCCGCGCGCGGCCTGTCCGGTCCGTCGCGCTGGGGCTATCTCTCGGGCAACGGGTTGCTCACCGCCACCGTGATCGGCCGCATCGCCGGGCGCGAGGCGGCGAAGCAGGTGAAGGGCTAGGCGGCGCGTCCCGCTGTGCTAGCCTGACCGCTGAGGAGTCCGCGCCATGCCCGTCAAATCCGCCACCGACAAGACCTTCGAATACACCGTGCCCGTCGTCGTGGTCGGCGCCGGCGCAGCCGGCATGACCGCAGCCCTGGCCGCGCGCGACGGCGGCGCCGAGGTGCTGCTGCTCGAACGCGACCACATGCCGCGCGGCTCGACCGCCATGTCGCAGGGCAACATCGCCGCCGCCGGCACCAAGAGCCAGGCGGCCGCCGGGATCGACGATTCGGGCGAGCGCTTCGGCGACGACATCGTGGCGCTGGCGCGCGGGGAAACCGATGCCGAACTCGCGCATGTCTTCGCAAGGGCCTCGGGCCGCACCGTCGACTGGCTCACCGAGGCGCACAACATTCCACTCGAGGTCGATCTGGACTGGGGCGCCAAGCTCGGCCATTCGCGGCCGCGCATCCACGCGACGCCGTCCAAGACCGGCACCGAACTGATGAGCTGTCTGATGAACGCCTGCGAGGCCGCGGGCGTCGATCTCGTCACCGACGCGCACGTCGTCGACGTCTATGCCGACGACGACGGCACCGTGCGCGGCGTGCGCTTCGAACGGCCCGACGGGTCGAGCGAGGAAGTCGGCTGCGGCGCGCTGATCCTCACGACCTGCGGCTTCGGCGCCAACCGCGAGATGATCCGCAAGTTCATCCCCGAAATGGGCGACGCGCTCTATCACGGCCACGAGGGCAACGAGGGCGAAGGCATCCAGTGGGGCATGGAACTCGGCGCGGCGACGGCCGACATGACCGCGTTCCAAGGCCTCGGCGCGCTGGCCGAACCGTCACGCGTGCTGATCCACTACAACGTGATCCTCAACGGCGGCATCGTCCTCAACGTCAATGGTGTTCGGTTCACCGACGAGTCGACCGACATCTCCGGCATGGGCCGCAAGGTGACGGCGCAGCCCGAACACTATGTCTGGTTCGTCTTCGACCAGAAGCGCCAGGACTTCGTGCTCAAGTACGAAGAGCACAAGGAGGCGATGGAAGTCGGCGCGGTCAAGAAGGCCGACACCACCGAAGAACTGGCCGAGATCACGGGCATGCCGCTCGACGCCCTCAAGAAATCGCTCGCCGACGTCAACGCGATGCAGAACGGCAAGGGCAAAGACGCTTTGGGGCGCGACTTCGCGAGCGAGGACCCGCTGGAGGGCCCGCCCTGGTACGTCGTCAAATCGGTCGGCGCGCTGTTCCACACCCAGGGCGGCCTCGTCATCGACGGCAACGCGCAAGTGAAGCGCGAAGACGGTTCTCTCTTGCCCAACCTGTTCGCCGCCGGCGGTACCGCGCGCTCGACCTCGGGTCCGTCGGACTGGGGCTACATCCCCGCCGCCGGCCTGTTCACCGCGAC
>JAYOEZ010000005.1:0-78884 GCA_038116985.1 Alphaproteobacteria bacterium
ACGACACGTTCGGAGGGCTGGTCGGAAAGGTGGGGTCGGGCGCGCGCTGGTTGAGGGGCGTGGGAGGCACCTGGAAAGCGCCCGGCCCCTTCTCTTACAGACCCCGCGCGGCAAGCCGCGCGAGCGCGCCGGCGCGCGGCAGGGTCTCGTGGCCGGCGACCTCGGCACCGCGCAGGCGGTCCGCCGCCTCGAGCGCGCCGGAACCGAGCAGGCGCAAGGGGCGAGCGGGATAGGCGTCGGCAAGCATCTGCCAGCGCAGCAGCCGCGGTCCCTCGGGAGATGCACCGATAAGTTCGGCGTAGAGTTCTCCACGCTTGGCGTCCTGGACGACGAGGAGCGGCGCACCCTCGGGGAGCGCGGCCGTCGCCGCGATCACCGCCAACGTCGAGACGCCGACAAGCGGCTTGCGGCCCGGCAACGCCAGGCCCCGCGCCGCCGACAGCCCGACGCGAATCCCCGTAAAAGTGCCGGGGCCGCGAGTGACCGCGAAGGCGTCTACGCTGGCGGGCGCGACATCCTGCTCCTCGCAAAGGGCCTGAATCATCGGTGCGAGCGCTTCGGCGTGGCCGCGCGACATCGGCTCGAAGCGTTCGGCGACAGGCGCACCGTCGCGCCATAGTGCAACTGAACAGGCGGCCAGTGAGGTATCAAGAGCGAGCAACAACATCGAACCCATGGTAGCGTGCCGTTTTGATGACGACCTGGCAAAACCTGATCGAGATCGACGCCGACGAGGGCGTGACGCTGGATATCGCCTACGCCGGGGCGGCGAACTTCACGGGACGCCCGATCTATTGTCGCCCGGCATGCTTTCTCCAGCGGGAGGCCGCAGAATGCCTCGGTCGCGCGCGTGAACTGGCGGCCCAGTTGGGACTCAGGCTTCGGCTTTTTGACGGGTTTCGCCCCACCGAAGCGCAATGGCGGTTATGGGAACACACGCCGGATCCGGATTTCGTCGCCGACCCGCGGCGCGGTTCGCCGCATTCGCGTGGCGTGGCCATCGACCTGACCCTTGAGGACGACGCGGGGCGGCCCCTTGAAATGGGTACACCGTTCGACGACTTCACGGTGCAGTCCCATCACGGTCGCGTCGACATCGCGCCCGGCGCGCAACGCAACCGGGCTCTGCTGCTGGGAATCATGACGGCGGCGGGTTGGGACTACTACAGGAACGAGTGGTGGCACTATCAGTTGTTCAATTCCCGCAATTATCCGCTGCTGAGCGACAAGGCAGCCGGTACGGCACTGATGGAGGCTGCATGACGATGAGACGGCTTCTTGCCGCAGCCGCCCTCCTGCTGGGCGCCGCAATGTGGACACCGGCTATCGCGGCCGAAGGCGCGGTGATCCTCATGTATCACCGGTTTGCGGAGGACGAGTATCCGAGCACGAATATTCGGCTTGAGCAGTTGGATGCGCACATTGAGATGCTGCGCAGCGACGATTTCAACGTCGTGCCGCTGCACGAGATCATCGACGCCTTCGAGAGCGGAACTGCGCTGCCGGACCGTACGGTCGCCATCACGATCGACGATGCGTTCCGTTCGATCTACGAACATGCGTGGCCGAGATTCCGCGAAGCAGGATTTCCATTCACGGTGTTCGTCGCAACCGAACTGGTCGACCGCGGACATGCCAACTACATGAGCTGGGACCAGATTCGCGAACTGCATGCGGCAGGCGTGACGATCGGCAACCACTCGGTCAGCCATCCGCACATGCCGGACATGGATATCGTGGACGTTCGCCGCGAGATCGTGACGGCACAGAACCGTTTCGAGCAGGAACTCGGCATGCGCCCCGACCTGTTCGCATACCCCTACGGCGAGGCGTCCGGCGACATCGCCGAACTTGTCAGGGAACTCGGGTTCCGTGCGAGCTTCGGGCAGCACTCGGCCGTCGCTTTCCCGGCGCACGACCGGCACTACCTGCCGCGCTTCGCCCTTAACGAGACCTTCGGCGGCATGGACCGGTTCACCCTGATCGCCAATGCGAGGCCAATGATCATGTCGGACGTTTCGCCGGCCGATCCGACACTGCGCACCATGAACCCGCCGCCGTTCGGATTCACGCTCGACGAGAGTCTGGTAGACGCGCCTGGGCTCAACTGTTTCGCGTACGCCGGGGGCGGCCAAATCGACCTGACCATGCAGCGGCTCGGACCGGACCGGGTGGAAGTGCGCCTCGCCAAGGCGTTCCCGCCAGGACGCGCGCGCATCAACTGCACGATGCCAGCGGACCAGGGGCGCTGGCGCTGGTTCGGGATGCAGTATTACGTGCCGGCGCGCTGAGCAGACCGGCCTCGAGGCTAGCTGTCGAAGGTGCCGCGCGCAGGGCGTTGCAACCTGGCACCGTCGTAGCGGTGCAGCTCGTTGGTCCTGATCAGACCGAGGATCGATTTGACGTAGTCCTGGCCGCGCTGCGAGTAGCGCGTCATGGTCCGTGCAAGCACCTGGGAATCCATCGACCTGTTTTGCGTTCGGAGTGCTGCACGAGTCTTGCGGAATTCCCGGTAGGCGCGATGGCTGTTCAGATTGAACATGTACTGGCGCACCGAGTCGGCCAACGTGTCGAACGCCTTGACCTCGTGGCGCGCTCCTTCTTCACGGTCATGCGGCACGATGCCGGCACCCTTGGTGAACGTCCATTGACCGAAGATCGCGTTGCCGTGCAACGCGAAGCGCGACGTGCCCCAACCGGATTCCTCGATCCCCTGGGCGAGGGCCAGCGCGACCGGAACGACATCGTGGCGATGAAGCAGCGCACCGAGGTCGTGTTGGTCGAGATCGTAGGCATCGGTCAAACCGCGCAACCATGCGGTCTCGTCGGCGCTGAGCGATCCGCCGGCATGGGTACGGTCACGCAGGGTGCGGATCCGTTTGCGATCAGCCGCGATCTCTTCGTTGGCGCGAAGAATCAGCGGCAACATGGAGCGGATGAAGAGCGACTTGCGCACCGGCACAGGCTCGACGTCGGGCAGGTCGCGCGGCAGGCGCGTCAAGAAGACGCGCGGCACGCCGATCTCGTCAGAATTGAGATCGGCCAAGCGGTAGCCAAGGCGGCGGTATTCGTCGAGCAGGGCGCGCGAATCCGGCACCGGCAACGCGCGTCCGGAGAAGGCCGCGAGCGCGCGCAAACCGGGGCCAACCAGCCGCGGCGAATCGTCGGGCGTGCGCAGGTCGACATCCGCGACCGGCAGCGCGGCGAAAGCTTGCTCTTTGATCGGGCTCGGACCGGCGTAAACGGTCAAACCAAACAAAACGAGAAAACCAAAAATGACCCGAACCACCGAACTTCCGAACCCGCGGTGTGGAGTCGTCATTAGGATTTGTCTCAAAATTCCCCTGATCGCGGGCCGCAATATAGGCCCTCCCGAGTCCCCGACAACCACAACCTGTGCTATTTGGCGTAACAGACTGGCCGGTGTGGGAAGCGTGCAACGCTTACGTTTTGATGGTTAACCATCGGTTCTTCCCGATTGGTTAACGCGTTAGCGGAATCAGCTGGACGACCGCTTTAACTTGAACGGGCGCAGTGTGGAAAAGTTATCCACAGGCCGTTCGGCGGGTCTGTTCGTCAGGTGAGCAGGTCGAGTTGGTCGTCTGACAGGCTTCCCGGCACGACGGTCACCGGAACGCGGAGCGCACCCGACATCTTGCCGGCAAGTTGGGTGACCAGCGGACCGGGGCCCTCGGACCCAGAGCCGGCACCGAGAACGAGAATTCGAATCGAGTGATCCTCGTCGATCAGACGGACCACAACGTCGCGCACTTCGCCCTCGCGCACGACCAGCTCCGGGAGAATCTCCGATTGCTGCTGAACTTCGGTGGCCAGCGTCTTGAGCAGTTCTTCAGCTTCTTCTCGCGCTTCCTCGCGCATGCGTTCTTCGACGGAGAGCCAATGCTGGAAGTCGACCGGATTGATGACGCGAAGCAGCGTAACGCCAGCGCCGGTCCGTTTGGCGCGGCGCCAGGCGAAGCGCAATGCCTTGCGGCATTCCGGCGTGTCGTCGACGACGACGAGAAACTGACGCGCCTCGGGCGTGCCGTCCATTCAGATCCCCTCTTCGATTCGCGGCAATTACTTGAGCTGATAAAACCTGACGCCGCAAGCGGCGCAATCAGTCGGGGATCAGGGGTGTAGGAATCCTACGATATCCTGCACTTCACGCAGGATCGGCGCCGCCATGACACGAGCGCGTTCGGCACCGTCGCGCAGCACTGCATCGACGTGCCCCGGATCGTCGAGGAGACGCCGCATTTCGCCGGTGATCGGCGAAAGCTTCGCAATTGCGAGTTCGGCGAGGTCATTCTTAAACGCCGAGAACTGCGCTCCGTCGTATCGCGCGCACACATCGGCACGGCTGATATCGTCAAGCGCAGCGAAGATGCCGATCAAGTTGTTCGCCTCCGGCCTGCCGTCGAGTCCCTTGACGTCGCCCGGCAGCGGCTGGGCATCGGTGCGGGCCTTGCGAATCTTTTGTGCGATCAGGTCCGCATCGTCGGTCAGATTGATCCGCGTGAAATCCGACGCATCGGACTTGCTCATTTTCTTGGTTCCGTCGCGCAGGTTCATGACGCGCGTCGCTTCGCCGAAGATCAAGGGTTCGGTCAGCGGGAAGAAGTCGACGCGATAGGTATCGTTGAACGATCCGGCGATGTCGCGCGTCAGCTCGAGATGCTGCTTCTGATCCTCGCCGACGGGCACGTGCGTCGCCTTGTAGGCGAGAATGTCGGCCGCCATCAGGACAGGATAGATGTAGAGACCGGCGGATGCCGCCTCGCGATTCTTGCCGGCCTTGTCCTTGAATTGCGTCATGCGGTTCAGCCAGCCGATGCGGGCAACGCAATTGAAAATCCACGCAAGTTCGGCGTGTGCAGTGACCTGCGACTGATTGAAGATGATCGAGCCCTTGGGATCGATACCGGCCGCCATCAGGCTGGCCGCCACCTCGCGCGTCGACGCGCGCAATGCTTCCGGGTCCTGCTGCTGGGTAATGGCGTGGAGATCGACGACGCAGTAGATGCACTCGTACTCGCCCTGGAGACGTGCCCAATTGCGAATCGCACCGAGGTAGTTGCCGAGATGGAGATTCCCGGTGGGCTGGACCCCTGAGAAGATGCGCTTGGTCGCTGTCATCGTTTCCGTCCTGTCATGGAAGGCAGGTGTTATGGCGCGGCTGCCCGAACCCGGTCAAGCCGCGCCGCGGCGACGCAAGAGACGGCGTAGTTCGTGCAGCGGCATGGCGCCGCTGAAGTGCGCACCGGCGACATAGAGCGCGAACCCAGCGATCACGAGACCGGCAAGCGCGGCAATGCGCGTCGACTCGCCGGAGAAGGCTCCGGCGAGGCGCAGCGCGTCGGCAGCAAACCACAGCGCAACAGCCATCACGACGGAAACGAGGAGCCCGCGCAGGGTCCGCGCGAGAAGCCGCACATCTGGCGCAAACTGACCGCGCCGCCGCAGACCGAAGGCGAGGAAGCCGGCATTCATCCACGCCGCCAAGGCCGTCGCCAATGCGAGACCGACATGCTGCAACGGCCAAATCAGAACCAGATTGAGACCCAGGTTCACGAGCATCGCCGAGATCGCGATGCGCACCGGCGTTCGCGTGTCCTTTCGCGCAAAGTAACCAGGCGTAAGAACCTTGATCAGGACGTAAGCAGGCAGACCGACGCCGTAGCCGATTAGAGCGAAAGCCGTGGCCCGGCTCGCGTCGGCATCGAACGCACCGCGTTCGAACAACACCGAGACGACCGGAAGCGCCAATACGACCAGCGCCGCGGTCGCGGGTAATGTCAGTAGCAGCGCGACCTCGATGGCACGGTTCTGGCTCGCGCTTGCGCCGGTCTCGTCACCGGCCGCGACCTGGCGGGACAGCAAGGGGAGCAGCGCGGTGCCAACGGCGATGCCGATCACACCCAACGGCAACTGATTCACCCGATCGGCGAAGTAGAGGTAGGAGATCGAGCCTTCCGGCAAGATCGAGGCAATGATGATGTCGGCGAGCAGATTGATCTGCACGACGCCGGCGCCGACGGTGGCGGGCAGCATCAGCCACAGCAATTCGCGCACCCGCGGGCTGAGGCGCGGCCAGCGCAAACGCAGCCGGTAGCCGGCGCGCGCCAGCGCCCAGGTGACCCAGACGAACTGTACGATGCCCGCGGTGGCGACGCCCCAGGCCAGCGCGTGGCCCGGCGTTTCGAAGTCGCGCACGAATAGCGCCAGAAAGACGATCAGGGTGACGTTGAGCAAGACAGGCGCCGCAGCCACCGCCGCGAAGCGGCCGATGCTGTTCAGAATCCCGCCCGCCAGCGACACGAGGCTGATGAACAGAAGGTACGGAAAAGTCAGGCGGGTCAGGGCGACGGTGAGGTCGAACTTCGCGGGTTCGTCGACAAATCCCGGCGCGAGCCCGTACATCGCGAGCGGCATCAGGATTTGCAGGGCGGTCACGAAGACGAACAGGACGGCCAGCAGCACGGCAAGCGCCTGTTCGGCGAAAGACTGCGCTGCGTCCTTGCCCTCGCGTTCGAGGATGCCGGAGAACAGCGGCACGAAGCCTGCGTTGAACGCGCCCTCGGCGAACAGGCGGCGAAAGAAGTTGGGCAACTTGAACGCGACGAAGAACGCGTCGGCCACCAGCCCGGTGCCGAGGATGGCCGCCACGAGGATGTCGCGGACGAATCCGAGGATGCGACTCAGCATGGTGAAGCCGCCGATCGTGGCGATGGCGCGGAACAGGTTCACGGAACGCTGGCTACCCGCAGAGTGTGGCTATTCGGCAGCGGCGGGCGCACGGGCGCGATCGTCCGGTTCGCGAAGCGCCGCCATGATCTGGGTGCGAATCTTCTCGATCTTGCTGTCATGGGTGATCTTCAGACCAAAGACGTCCTTGATGTAGAAGACATCGACCGCGCGTTCGCCGTAGGTCGAGATCTGCGCGCTGGCGATCTGAACGCCGGCCCCGGTGATCGCGCGCGTCACATCGTGAAGCAGGCCGGCACGGTCACGCGCGTTGATTTCGACCACCGTGTAGACGTTGGACGCCTTGTTGTCGATCAACACGCGGGGCTGGACCGAAAAGACATGCGCGCGGCCAGGCAGAGTGCTCGGCCGTTGTCTCAAGACCTTGGCCACATCGATACGACCGGACAGCGTGCCCTCGATCATGTCGCGCAGACGGCTCATCTTCTTGTCGCCCATGAAGGGCCGACGCTCTGCGTCCTGCAGCCAGAACGTGTCGATCGCCATGCCGTCGGTCGAGGTGTGGATGCGGGCATCGACGATGCTTGCTCCGGCAGCCGCGATCGCCCCGGCAAGGCGCGAAAACAGACCGGGATGATCGGTCGTGTAGACCGACAGTTCGGTGACGGCCGCCACGTCATCGACATGGGCGCCGAGCGCAAACGGTTCGCTCGCGGCGTCGGCGTCGTGGATGAGTTGCGCATGCCGGGCCTGGGTCTCCGTGTCGAGACCCAGCCAGTAGGGCCGATAGAAGCGTTCTGCGTAGGGCGCAAATGTCTCCACCGGCCATCCGAGCCGCGCACGCAAGTCGGCGATAGCGACAGCGCGGCGGCCTTCGCCGGTGCGTTCATCGAAGGCGCCGGTCAGCGCGTCGCGCGTTGCGTAGTAGAGCTCGCGCAGCAGTTCCCCTTTCCAGCGGTTCCAGCGCCCCGGCCCCACCGCGCGAATGTCGGCGACAGTGAGCACCAGGAGGAGGCGCAACCGTTCGACACTTTGAACGAGTTCCTTGAAGTCGAGGATCGTCTTGGGGTCATGAACATCGCGCTTGAACGCCGTATGGCTCATCGCGAGATGCCAGCGCACGAGCCAAGCGGTTGTTTCGACCTCATCCGGTTCCAGGCCGAGCCGCGGCCCGAGTTCGAGCGCGACCTGCTCGCCGAGAACGGAATGGTCGCCGCCGCGGCCCTTGGCGATATCGTGCAGCAGGACCGCGAGATAGAGAACGCGACGCGAAAGAACCTCGCCGATGAGTTCGCTGGATAGCGGATGATCGTCCTTCAGCTCGCCCGCCTCGATTCGGCTGAGAATGCCGATCGCCCGGATCGTGTGCTCATCTACGGTGTAGACGTGGTACATGTCGTGCTGCATCTGCGCGACGACTCTGCCGAAATCGGGAATGAACTGGCCGAATACGCCCGCCTCGTTCATCCGGCGCAGCGCCTTCTCCGGCCCTTTGCGCGAGGTCAGGATGCGCATGAAGGTGGCGTTCGCTTCCGCGTCGTAGCGAACCGAATCATCGAGGGCCTTCAGGGAGCGCGTGATCGCCTTGATCGCATCGGGATGGATGTCTCGGTCGTGCTCCTGGGCGACCTCGAAGATGCGCAGCATGGCAGCTGGATCGCGCCTGAAGGTTTCCGGGTCCTCGACCGTCAGGCGGCCGCCATCGTCGATGAAACCTTCGAGATCGCGGCGGAACAGGCCAAGGCGCGACAGGGCAAGAACCGGCTTGCGGCGCTGCTGGTTCTCCAGGCTCGCACAAAAGATTCGCGTAAGGTCGCCGACCTCCTTGGCCACGAGATAATAGTGCTTCATGAAGCGCTCGACGCTGGAAGTGTGTCCCTTGTCGCGATAGCGCAGGCGCTTGCTGATCTCGGGCTGGACGTCAAAGGTCAGACGTTCCTCGGGGCGATCGGCGATGTAGTGCAACGTGCAGCGCACCGCCCAGAGATAGTTCTCCGCACGGCGGAAGCTGCGCAGTTCGCGCGCGGTCAGAACGCCGAGGCCAACGAGGTCCTCGACCTCGCGAACGTCGTAGACGTACTTTGCGATCCAGAACAACGTGTGCAGATCGCGCAATGCTCCCTTGCCGTCCTTGACGTTGGGCTCGACGAGGTAGCGGGAATCGCCGAGCTTCTTGTGGCGTGCGTCACGTTCGGCGAGCTTCGCCTCGACGAAGTCGTGGCCGGTTCCCTCGATGACCTCGCGCGAGAAGCGCGTTCGCAGTTCGTCGTAGAGCGAGCGATCGCCCCAGACATAGCGCGCCTCCAGGATGGCGGTGCGAATGCTGATGTCGCTCCTGGCGAGGCGCATGCAGTCGTCGACGGAGCGCGTCGACTGACCGACTTTGAGCCCGAGGTCCCACAGCAGATAGAGCACATACTCGATGACCTGCTCGCCCCACGCCGTACGCTTGTAGGGATGCAGGAAAAGCAAGTCGACGTCCGAGTAGGGCGCCATCTCTCCGCGACCGTAGCCGCCGACCGCAACGACCGCGAGGCGCTCGGCCTCGGTCGGGTTGGTCGCACGATAGACGTTCTGCGTCGTGTAATCGTAGAGGACCCGAACCAGCTGGTCGGTGAGAAAGGCGTTGGCCCGCGCTGTCTCGAGCCCCGACAGGCCCTCTTCGAATCTTCTCCGGATGGTCGTTCGTCCGCTTTCCAGCGTCGACGAAAGTGCAGCCAAGACCTGGCCGCGCGTTTCCATGCTCTTCGGGTTGCCGTCTTCGGCAATCGCGGCAATGTCCGCCGTCAGGCGGCGGCGATCAATAATGTCTCGCTGGGCGGTCAGTTTTGTCATGGCGACGCGGGCCGGCTTCCGGCCATGGTTATGCCCAACATAGGGTTGGACGGTAGAGCCTGCACGCGAAAAGCGCTCAACCGCGCTTTACCGCGCGGCTGCGCGCACTATAGGCTGGCCCGCTGCTGACGAAGAGGGAGAGATCTGCATGAACGGACCCGTCGCGCCGTCGCGTTCGCTTGCGTTTCCACTGGTGCTGCTGGTTGGCGGCGGCATCATCTACGCAACGTTCTTTTCTGCAAACCGCATCGCGGTGGACGCCGGCGTACCATCCATGGCGCTGGCCTTCTGGCAATCCCTTTTCGGCGGCGGCGCACTTCTGATCGTCTCGCTCCTCCTGCGCGACCTGCCGCGGCTCAGCAGCGCGCACCTGCGGCAATACGGCTTCACCGCCACTTTCAGTTTCACCATTCCGCTGGTCGCGCTGACCTACGCCGCGCCGCAATTGCCCGCGGGCCTGTTGACCCTAACGCTGACGCTGACGCCGGCGCTTACCTACATCTTCGCGTTCATCGCGCGGCTCGAGCGCTTCAACATGTGGAGCACCGGCGGGCTACTGTTCGGTCTGGCAGGCGTCGTGCTGATCGTGCAGCCCTGGAACTGGGGCAACCTCGGCGGCGACGTCTCCGGCTTGTGGTTCCTGGTCGCGCTGATCGCGCCGCTCGGCTACGCCGTCAACAACGTGGTCGTCGCATTGATCAGGCCGGCCGAGACGACGACCCTGCAGCTGTCGACGGGCGTTCTGGTGTTTGCGACCATCCTGATGTTTCCCTTCATGTGGGGCATCGACGGCCTCTACGCGTTCAGCGGATCCGGCTTCGACGGCGTCGCGGCGACGGCGTGGGCCGGGGTGACCGACATCGTCATCTTCCTCGTGCTGTTCGAGGTCATCCACCGCGCCGGACCGGTCTTCTTTTCACAGTTCAACTACATCGTGCCGGCGGCCGGTATCATCTGGGCCTTCATCATCTTCGGCGACAGCTTCGCACCGATCATCTGGGCGGCGATCGCGCTGATGGCGGTCGGCCTCTACCTCGCTAACCGCGGCACGGCGCAGTCGATGCGCGAGCACGCACAAGCCCAACAAGAAGGGAACTGACGCTTGACCGACCAGAACAACGCGGGCGCCGCCGCCCGCGCGCCGTCGCTTCTTGTGCCCTGGGTGTTGCTGATCGGGGGCGCCTCGATCTACGGCGGCTTCTTCAGCGCGAGCAAGTTCGCCGCCGATGCCGGCGTGCCCTTCATCGCCTTCACCTTCTGGCAATCGGCCATCGGCGGCACGATCCTTCTGATCGTCGCAGCCGCCACCGGCAACCTGCCGAAACTGCGGCGCGACCACGTGACGTCCTACGCCGTGACCTCGCTGCTCGGCGTCGTACTGTCAGTCATCGTGCTGGCTTTCGTCGCGAGCAAGCTGCAGGCTGGTGTGATCACGCTGGCGATCACCCTGACGCCCGGCATGACCTACTTCTTCGCGGTGCTGGCGCGCATCGATCGGTGGCGGCGGCTGAGCCTGCTCGGATTGTCGCTCGGCCTTGCCGGCGTTGCGATCCTGACCGTGCCCGAGGGTAGCCTGCCCACGCCGGAAGATGCTTGGTGGGTGTTGTTGCTTCTGGTCGTGCCGGTGTGCTTCGCCGCCAACAACGTCTTCGTCGCCGTCGTCCAGCCACCGGAGGCGACGTCGATCATGCGCGCGACCGGGCTCGTGGTCGGCGCGGCAATCATTTCATTTGTCATCATGCTGGCGACGGAAGGGTTCTACGGCTTCTGGGAAGCGCCCGGCATGGGGTTCTGGGGTGTGCTGTGGGCTGGCGGCATCAACAGCATCACCTTCCTGTGCATGTTCGAGATCATCCGCCGCGCCGGCCCGGTGTTCTTCGGGCAGTACAACTACGTCATCGTGATCGCCGGACTCATCTGGTCGCAGGCGATCTTCAGCGAAGCGCTGGGCGCCTGGTTCTGGCTTGCCCTGGCCGTCATGCTGGCCGGCCTCTATTTCGCCAATGCCGGGGCCAAGCAGGGCTTGCGCGAAGCGGCCATCCGCACGTGAACCCCAACATCGCGATCGCCACCGTGCTCGTCCTGTTGGGCGGCGCGGGCTACGGCAGTCTGTTCGCGGCAAACAAGATCGTCGCCGACGCGGGCTTTTCCGTGATCGCCTATCTGTTCTGGCAGTCCGCGCTTGGTGCGTTGCTGATGCTGTCGCTGCATGTACTGTCACGGCGGCGGATGCGGCTCAATGTCCGCGCCATGCTGCATTACGGCGCCTCGGCCTGGTTCGGCATGCTGCTGCCGACGGGTGTGCTGGCCTTCGTCGCCGACGAACTGCCGGCATCGGTGCTGACGTTGACGATGACGTTGATCCCGTCGCTGACCTATCTGTTCGCGTATGTGCTGCGCGTAGAGCGGTTCCGCTGGCTCAGCCTGGGCGCCATCGCGTTGGGACTGGCCGGCGTCCTCTTGATCGTTCTGCCGGAAGGAAGCCTCCCCGATGCGGGCGCGGCGATCTGGATACTGCCGGCGCTGCTCGCGCCGGTGTCGGCCGCAACCAACAACCTGATCGTCGCCACCTTGCGTCCGCCCGAATCCGACTCCTTCAGCATCGCGGCCGGCGTTCTGCTGGGCGGAACCGTGGTGATGTTGCCGATCGCGCTGATTTCGGGCGACCTGATCGCCTTCTGGTCCGATCCCGCCGGCACCACCGGCGTCCTGTGGGCGGCCGGCGTGCAATCGATTGGCTTCTTCTGTCTCTATGAAGTGGTGCGGCGCGCCGGGCCGGTGTTCTTTTCGCAGGTGTCCTACGTCATCGTCGCCTGCGGCATCGCCTGGGGGTTCCTGTTGTTCGGCGAGCGCCCAAGCGCCTGGGTGTGGGCGGCGGTCGCGCTGATGACGGCAGGACTGACGCTTGCCAACGTCGCCGTGGCGCGCAGGTCGCGCAGCGCCGAGACGGGTTGAAGCGCGACCCGGCGCCGCTACACTGATCGCGCCATAAGGGAGGACATTCATGGACGTCAAAGCCGCAGTCGCCTTCGAGGCGGGCAAACCGCTGTCGATCGAAACCGTACAGCTCGAAGGCCCCAGGGCCGGCGAGGTTCTTGTCGAGGTCAAGGCAACCGGCATCTGCCATACCGACGAGTTCACGCTATCGGGCGCCGACCCGGAGGGCCTGTTCCCCGCCATCCTGGGTCACGAGGGCGCGGGCGTCGTGGTCGACACCGGACCCGGCGTGACGTCGGTCAAGAAGGGCGACCATGTCATCCCGCTCTACACGCCTGAGTGCCGGCAGTGCGAGTACTGCCTGTCGGGCAAGACCAACCTGTGCCAAGCGATCCGCGAGACCCAGGGGCAGGGCCTCATGCCCGACGGGTCGAGCCGCTTCAAGCTGGGCAAGGACACGATCTACCACTACATGGGTACCTCTACCTTCGCGAACTACACCGTGCTGCCTGAGATCGCGGTGGCCAAGGTCCGCGAGGACGCGCCTTTCGACAAGATTTGCTACATCGGCTGTGGCGTGACGACGGGGATCGGCGCGGTGGTGAACACCGCGCAGGTCGAGCCCGGCGCGAACGTCGTGGTGTTCGGCCTCGGCGGCATCGGCCTGAACGTCATCCAGGGTTGCAAGCTTGTCGGCGCAGACATGATCGTCGGCGTCGACATCAACCCGGCACGCAAGGAAATGGCCGAGCGCTTCGGCATGACGCACTTCGTCAATCCTAAGGAAGTCGAGGGCGACCTTGTGTCCTACCTCGTCGGACTGACAAAGGGCGGCGCGGACTATTCCTTCGAATGCATCGGCAACACGTCGGTCATGCGCGACGCACTCGAATGCTGTCACAAGGGCTGGGGTGAGAGCGTCATCATCGGCGTCGCGCCGGCGGGCGCCGAGATCGCGACGCGGCCGTTCCAGCTGGTGACGGGACGCGTGTGGCGCGGCAGCGCCTTTGGCGGCGCCAAGGGCCGCACCGATGTGCCGAAAATCGTCGACTGGTACATGGACGGCAAGATCGAGATCGACCCGCTCATCACTCACACCATGCCGCTGGACAAGATCAAAGACGCCTTCGATCTGATGCACGCCGGGAAGTCGATCCGAAGCGTGGTGCTCTACGACAACTAGCCGGCTTTTCTGACTCGGCGGCTGGTCGCGAGCCAGACGCCGGCGAAGATGAGCGCGATGCCGACGAGGTGATAGACCTCGAACGGCTCCGACAGAAAGACGACGCCGCCGAGCGCGCCCCACATCGGCATCAGGTACTGCAACTGGATGCCGCGGGTCGCGCCGACCGCGCCGATGCCTGCGTTCCAGAAGGCATAGGCGATGAGCGCCGGGAAGATCGCGATGTAGCCGATCTGCCAGGCGATGTCGGTCGTGACGGCAAAGGTCCTCCCGTGCGCCAGGTCCCAGGCGTAGAAGGCGGCGAGCAGCGGCATGCTGATCACCATCATGACCATCAGAAAGGGCAGCCCGTCGAGGCCCTGCGGCTTGAAGCGTAGCGAGAGCGTGTAGAGCGCCCAGGCGCTGATCGCAGGCAGCATGAGGAGGTCGCCGGGGTTGAACGACAGAGTCTGCAGAACGGCGAGATCCCCCTGTATCACGATCGCAGTGATACCGGCGAAGGCGACGATCATGCCGACGAAAGTGCGCAGGCCGAATCCTTCGCGGAACAGGATGAAGGCGAGTACGACGGTGAGGACCGGCGTGCCGCCGTTGATCAGCGACGCGTTGACCGCGGTAGTGAACTGCACGGCCGAAGTTAGGAACAGGTTGAACGTCGGTACGCCGAGCAGCGCGAGGGAAACGACGATCTTCCAGTTCTGCCGCACGACAGGCCACTGGCGGATCAGTCCGGGTAGCGCGAAGGGCGTCACCGCAAGCAAGGCAATGCTGACTCGCCAGAAGGTCAGGGAGAACGGCGACACTTGCTGCACCGCGACGCGCGCGACGATGTTGTTGCCGGACCAGAACAGGGTCGCGAGCAGCAACATCGCGTAGGGGATGAAAGCGGCGTCCTTGAAACGTGTCATGTACGGGTTGGCTCCGCTGCGGGCCGGCGGACGTTCTGCGCGAGATAGATTCCGGCGAAGATCAGACCGATGCTGATGCCGTGGAACCACGACAGCCGTTCGCCGAGGAAGAGGACGGCGAGGATGCCCGAGAAGATCGGGGAAAGGTAGTTGAAGACGTTGGCGCGCGTCGCGCCGAGCCGAGCGACGCCATGGTTGAAGAACGCAAAGGCGACGACGGAGGCGAACACGCCGAGATAAACGATGCCGGCGAGGTTGCCGAGCGTCGGGGCGGCAACCTCGCCGGCCGCAACTTCGAGCAGGTAAAGCGGCACGATTCCGATCCAGCCGACGATCATCACGCCGAGCAGCATGCCCATCGGATCGACGCCGCGCGGCATCGTGCGCAGGCCGACCGAGTAGACGACCCAGGCCGCGACGGCGAGCAGCGCGATGAGATCGCCCGTATTGAACTCGAGACGCGCGAGGGCGCCGAGATCGCCATGCGAGATGACCACTGCGACGCCCGCGAAGGCGACGATCATCCCGAGGACAGCGCGCGACGTCACGGTTTCGCGAAATACGAGCCACGTGGCCGCGGCGCTGAGCGCCGGAATCGCCGAGGTGATCAGCGTGGCGTGGATTGCCGTCGTGTGCTGCACCGCGTGGTAGATGAAGCTGTTGAACCCGGTGACGCCGGCAACCGCCACGATCAGGAACAACCACGGCCTTTCGAGGTAGCGGCGACGGTCGCGCCACAGGGCGGGTGCGGCGAAAGGCGCGAGCACCAGAATGCCGACCAGCCAACGCCAGAACGCAAGGTTCATCGGCGGCATGACGTCGGCCGCGCCGCGCGCGAACACGCTGTTGCCGGACCAGAAGACGAAGCACAGCGTCATCAGGAGGTAGGGCGAGGTGAGGATCGCGCGCCAGCCCCGCGAGTTCATGTCACGGGCCCCTTGGGCACGCGACGTGTCGTGGTCGCGAGATAAATGCCGAGGAAAACGAGAAGGACGCCCGCGTGATAGGGCTGCACCGATTCGCCGAGGGCCACGATCGCCAGCGTGCCGCCGAAGACAGGATTCAGGTAGGTGAACTGACTGGCGATGTTGGCGCCGACCATCGACACGCCGCGCGCCCACATGATGTAGGAAAACACCGAGGAGAACGCCGCAAGATAGAGGATGCCGACCACATTTGGCAGGGAGACGACCATGCGGCCGCCCGACGCGACCTCCCACAGGTAGACCGGCAGCAACATGACGATGCCGAGGATGACGATGGCGAGCAGCAAACCCTCCGGTCTGATTCCGGGTGGCAGGCGGCCAAGCAGAATCGAATAGCCGGCCCAGCAGAACACCGCACAGAAGACCAACAGGTCGCCCTTGTTGAGCGACAGCGTCGCCAGGCTGCCGAAATCGCCGCGCGCGATGATCACGAGTACGCCGAGAAATCCGAAAACGAGCCCTACGATCAGCCGCGTACTCGCGCCCTCGCGCAGCAACAGCCACGACAACGTCACGGTGACGACGGGAATGACCGCGAGGATCAGTGTCGCGTTCAGCGCGATGGTGTGCTGCACGCCGACGTAGATGAGCGTGTTGAAGGCGGCGATGGCGATGGCCCCGAGGGCGAGGACGATGCGCCATTGCTGCCGCAGCATTGCCCGTTGCGCGATCATGGGACGCAATCCGAGCGGCAGCAGCATCACGAAGGCGGCGATCCAGCGCCAGAACGACAGCGCGACCGGCGGCACCTCGCCCACGGTGGCACGCGCCACCACGACGTTGCCGGCTCCCGACAGCATAACCAGCGTCAGCAGGACATAAGGGTTGAAGAAGATGGCGAGAGCGCGCTGCACGATCGACCTCAGGCGCGCCGCTGCGAGGTCGCGAGCGCGATACCGCCGAAGATCAGGACGATCCCTGCAGCGTGATAGCCGCGAAAGGCTTCGCCGAGAAAGGCGACCGCCATCAGGCTGGAGAAGATCGGCGTGAGGTAGACGAACTGAGTCGCCGTGCGCACGCCGATGGAGCCGACAGCCCAGTTGTACATGGTGAACGAAACCGCGGTCGCCATGACGCCGACATAGAGGATCGCGCTGACCGCCGATGCGGTCGGTGCGAAGCCGATCCCGCGGCTCAGTTCCCAGGTATAGAACGGCGCGATGGCGGCGAGCGCGACGACGTTGATCGCGAACATGAAGCCGACAGGGTTCAGCCCCTTGGCAAGGTCGCGCAGCAGCATGGAGTAGAAGACAAAGCCGGCGGTTGCGATCAGCATCATGAGATCGCCGGGGACCAACGACAGGTGAAGCAACACGTCGATATCGCCGCGCACGACCGTCACGACCACACCAAGAAACCCCACGACCAATCCAAGGAACAGGCGCAGGCCAACACCCTCGCGATGAAACACACCGGTCAGCGCCACCACCGCAACGGGCGCGGTGGTGATGATGAGGGACGCGTTGATCGCCGTGGTCGTCTGGACGCCGAGATAAAGGAATCCGTTGTAGACGGCGATCCCGAACGTCCCCATCGCCAGGATGCGCAACCACTGGCCGGTATATTGGTCGCGCTGGCGCCAGAGCGGCGGCAGTCCGAACGGGATCATCACGACGACCGCGGCGACGAAGCGCCAGAAGGTCAGCGCGATCGGCGGCACCTCGGCGATCACTGCGCGACCCACGACGGGATTTGCCGCGGCAATGGCCATGGCCAGCGTCAACACGGCGATGGCCCAAGGGCGGCTGATCGCGGCCCGATCCAACATCGATATCTCTGGGTTCCCGAAAAGAGGGGCGACTCTAGGCGCGCGGCAAGGGCCTTAGCAAATAGTTAGTGACCCTTACGCAACGCTTTGAGTTTATAGAGCGCTTCGAGCGCCTCGCGCGGCGACAGTTCGTCGGGCGACAATGAGTCCACAGCTTCCCGCAGCGCGTCCGTCTCGGCGGGGGACTGCGCGTCGTCCTGGTTCATGGCCGCGGCGAACAACGGCAGGTCGTCGGCCAGTCGCGTGACCGCGCTGCCCTGTTCGCTCGCCTCGAGCGCCTTGAGAATTTCGCCGGCCCGCTTGATGACGACGTCGGGGAGACCGGCGAGCTTCGCCACCGCGATGCCGTAGGACCGATCGGCGGCGCCGGCGATCACCTCATGCAGGAAGACGATATCGCCTTCCCATTCCTTGATCCGCATGGTGTGCGGCGACAACCGGGTCAGCTTGTTCGCGAGGATCGTGAGCTCGTGATAGTGCGTCGCGAACAGGGAACGGCACAGGTTCACGTCATGCAGATGCTCGATCGCGGCCCAGGCGATGGATAGCCCGTCGAAGGTCGCCGTACCGCGACCGATCTCGTCGAGGATCACCAGCGAGCGCTCCGTTGCGCGATTGAGAATTGCCGCGGTCTCGACCATTTCGACCATGAAGGTCGAGCGGCCGCGGGCGAGATCGTCCGCGGCGCCGACGCGACTGAACAGGCGATCAACGACGCCGATGTGCGCCCGAGCCGCCGGGACGAAGGCACCCATCTGCGCAAGGACGACAATCAGCGCGTTCTGGCGCAGGAAGGTGCTCTTGCCCACCATGTTGGGCCCGGTCACCAGCCACACCCGGCCGTCGTCGCCGAGATCGCAGTCGTTGGCGACGAAGCCGGACTCGTTGGCCCGGCGCAGCGCGTCCTCGACGACCGGGTGCCGTCCGTCCTCGATCAGAAAGGCGCGGCCATCGTCGACAACAGGTCGGACGTAACCGCGCGATGCCGCCAGCTCGGCGAGCCCGGCTGCGACGTCGAGGGCTGCCAGCGAGGCTGCCGCAGCGTTGATTTCCTGTGCCCGCGCCAGAACCTCCTCGGCGAGGCGGTCGAACAGCGCCTGCTCCATGGCCAGGGCGCGGTCGGCCGCGCTGGAAATCTTGCCTTCGAGGTCGCCGAGTTCGGTCGTCGTGTAGCGCACCGCGCTCGCCAGCGTCTGGCGGTGGATGTAGCGCTGTCGAATCTCTTCGGGAAGTTCCTTGGTGAGCTTGTCGGCGTGCGTGGGCGTCACCTCGATGAAGTAGCCGAGGACGTTGTTGTGCTTCACCTTGAGCGTAGCGATGCCGGTTTCCTCGGCGTAGCGCGCTTGCAGCGCCGCCGTATGCCGCCGGCTTTCGTCGCGCAGCGTGCGAACCTCGTCGAGTTCACTGTCGTAGCCCCTGGCAATGAAACCGCCGTCGCGCGCTAGGTGCGGCAGATCGTCAGCCAGCGCTGAGGCAAGGTCGTCGGTCAGGGCGCGATGGCCAGTCAGCGGTACACGCAACGCTTCGAGGGGCGGCAACGCCGCCTGTGCCGCCAGCGCGACGTACAGCGCCTCCGCGGCGACCAGCCCATCACGCACGGCAGCGAGATCGCGCGGACCGCCGCGCTGCAGCGACAGGCGCGTCAGGGCGCGCGCGATGTCGGGCGCCGCGTGAAGACGTTCACGCAAGGTTTCACGCAGGTCCGGCTCGTCAACGAAGACCTGTACAAGATCCTGGCGTTCGCGAATCGCGGCAACGTCGGTCGACGGCGCGGACAGCCGATCGGCGAGGAGCCGCGCGCCGGCGCCCGTCACCGTCCTGTCGATGACCGACAGAAGACTGCCGTCGCGTTCGCCGGACAGGGTGCGCACCAGTTCAAGATTGCGCCGGGTCGCCGCATCGACCGACAGCAGGCCGGCATCGCGCACCGCGGCAGGCGGGCGCAGCGCCGGCAGCTTGCCGCGCTGCGTCAGCTCGACATAGTCGAAGACGGTGCCGAGCGCCGCAATCTCGGCGCGGGAGAATTCACCGTAGGCATCGAGACTGGCAACCCCGTAGTGGGCGGCGAGACGCCGTTCTGCGTTGCTCGTATCGAGGCTGCCGCGCGGTAACGGCGTCACCACCGCCTGCCAGTCACGCAGCGCCGCATCGACGGCCGCCTCGCCAAGAAGCGCGTCGGGAACCAGAATCTCTCCGGGATCGAGCCGCGCCAGCGCGGGCTCGAGTCCGCCATCGTCGACGGGCTGGGCGCGGAACTCACCGGTCGAAAGATCGAGCCAGGCGAGCGCCGCGCCGGTACCGGTCCTGGCCAGCGCCGCGAGATAGGTATGGCGACGGGCATCGAGCAGCGTGTCTTCGGTCAGCGTGCCGGGCGTGACGAGACGTACGACATCGCGCGCAACCACCGACTTGCTGCCGCGTTTCTTGGCTTCGGCGGGGTCTTCGGTCTGCTCGCAGACCGCAACCTTGAACTTCTGGCGGATCAGGCGTGACAGATAGGTTTCGGCGGCGTGGACAGGAACGCCGCACATCGGGATGTCCTCGCCCGCATGCTTGCCGCGCTTGGTCAGCGTGATGTTGAGCGCCGCGGACGCCTTGACCGCATCGTCGAAGAACAATTCGTAGAAATCGCCCATTCGGTAGAACAGCAGGTACTCGGGGTAGGCCTCCTTGATGGAGAGGTACTGCGCCATCATCGGCGTCACAGCCGCGTCCTTTTCAGGCGCTGTCGCAGGCGCAGATTCCTTGGGATCGGTAGACGTTTCGGCGAGAGCCATGATGACGGCACGTTAGCACAGGGGCCGGGCCGCGATCAGGGGAGCAACATGCCCCGCATCGCATAGAACAGGAAGGCCGAGAGGAGGGCCGCAGCAGGCACGGTCACGACCCAGGCAGCGGCGATGGCGAAGACGTGGCGCCGCCGGACGAGCCGGCGCTTTCGTTCCTTCTTGAGCGTCTTCAGTTCGTTGTTCGTCAGGACAATTCCGGCCGCAGCAGCTTCGTTCAAGCCGTCCGCGACCTCGGCCGACGGCGGCGCCGCAATCGGGCTGCGGCGATTGACGACGATCTCGCGCAGGAATCCGACGCCGAAGATCGCGCCGAGCGCGATGTGGGTCGAGGACACCGGGAGACCGAGCGCGGAAGCGATGAGTACGGTGATGGCGGCGGAGAGGGCGACGCAGAAAGCCCGTGAACGATCAAGCTTGGTGATCTTCTCGCCGACGACGCGGATGAGCTTGGGACCGTACAGCCCGAGCCCGGCGGCAATGCCGAGCGCGCCCACGACCATGACCCAGAAGGGGACGGAAGCCGTGGTCAGAATCTCGCCGGTCGAAACGGCCGTGACCACGGCGGCGAGCGGACCAATCGCATTGGCGACGTCGTTGGCGCCATGTGCGAACGACAGCAGCGCTGCGGCAAATATCAGCGGGATTGTGAAGAGGTTGCTCACCGAGCGACGGCGATTTTCCATGCCGACCGACGCACGAGACACGAAGTGGCGCACGACGACGTAGGCGACGATGTAGGTCGCGACGCCGACGACGATGACCGTGGTGGTGTCGGTCGAGATGAGGCGCTTGAGGCCCTTCACCACGAGATACATCGAGAAGGCGGACGCCATGATGGCGACGAGGATCGGCACCCATCGTCGCGCGGCCGCGATCTTGTCTTCCTTGTAGATGATGAGGAACTTGATCACGGCGAGAAAGGCAGCCGCGATGACGCCGCCGAGGACCGGCGAAATGACCCAGCTGGCGGCGATGGACGCCATGGTGTCCCATTGCACGGCCTGTAGCCCTTCGGCCGCTATGCCGGCGCCCAAGACGCCGCCGACGATCGAATGCGTGGTCGACACCGGCGCGCCCAGAAAGGTCGCTATGTTGATCCAGATCGCGGCGGCAAACAGGGCCGACATCATCGCCCACACGAACACGTCCGTCGAAGGCATGTCGCCGACGTCGATGATTCCCTTGGAGATCGTCCTGACCACGTCGCCGCCGGCGATGATGGCGCCCGCCGCTTCGAAGATGCCGGCGATGATCAAGGCGCCCACCATGGTCAGCGCACCCGACCCCACGGCGGCGCCGACGTTGTTGGCGACATCGTTGGCGCCGATGTTGAGCGCCATGTAGCCGCCGATCACCGCCGCGGCGATGATCATGATATTGCCTTCGGTGCTGCCGGTCTGGATGAAGGCGAAGCCGAGAACCGCGAGCAGGAAGGCGAAGCCCAGCCCGAGGTTGAAGTTCTCGCGCCCGACGCGGTAACGCGCCTTCTCAAGGCGCGTGAACTTCTTGAGATCCTTGTCGAGCGTGCTCTTGACCGACATGCCCCCTCCCAAGGACCTGCGAGACCCGGGGCAGACTATGACGGTGTTATGACAGTTTTGTTACAGATGAAACAAAACGGTCATGAATCCGGCATCTCGGTGGGCGTGGTGAAAATGCACGACAGGCCGCCGTCCACCGGCAGACTGACACCGGTGATGTAGGCCGCCTCGTCGGAGGCGAGAAAGACCGCCGCACGGGCGATATCCCAGCCCTCGCCCATTCGGCCCATCGGCACCATGGCGTGGCGCTGGGCGACGACGGCGTCCCAGTCGCCGGGATAGGCGTCCTTGAAGGTGTGCACGAGGGGCGTGTCGATCAGGCCCGGCTGGATGCAGTTGGCGCGGATGCCCTTGCGGGCGTACTGCATGGCGACGTTCTGGGTGAACTGCTTCACCGCGCCCTTCGCCGTGTTGTAGACGACGCTGGGGAAGCCGGCATAGCGCTCGGCCGAGATCGACGAAATGTTGGTGACGACACCGCGGCCCTGCTTCTCCATCACCGGCAGCACGTGCTTGCAGGTCAGGAACATCGACTTGACGTTGACGTCCATGAGGCGGTCCCAGCGCTCCTCGGACAATTCGACGGGACCGCCGATCTCGGTGACGCCGAGGTTGTTGTGCAGGATGTCGACCGAGCCGAAAGCGTCGATGCAGGCCGCGACCGCCGCCTCGACCTGGCCCGAATCGGTGGCGTCGCAGACATGCGCGCTACAGACGTTGCCTTCCTCGGCGATCATTTGAGCGGTTTCGGCGACCGCGTCGGCACTGATGTCGACAGCGAGGACCCTGGCGCCCTCCCGCGCATAGAGAATCGCCGCCGCCTTGCCGTTGCCGAGTCCGGGTCCGATCGACCCTGCACCGATCACGAGGGCAACGCGATCCTTTAGCCGTGCGGCCATGCCTAGGCCCGCGTGTCGCCGCGTTCGAAATAGTCGTGGTACTTCTCCGGCACGTTCTCCATGGCCAGAACCATGAACACGTCGGTGGTGCCGAACTGCCGGTCGATCACCGCGCCATCGCCGCACACCCCTCCCAGCCGCAGGTAGGCGCGGATCAGCGGCGGCACCTGCTTGATCGCCTGGCGCGGGCTGATCTTGTCTTTCGGGAACAGGTCCATCTTCATGTATTGATCGGGCAACGCTTTGACGCGCAGGTCGGGCGGCGCCATGTGGAAATGGTAGAGATAGGAGAGGGGTAACGCGATCGCATCGGTGTCGGTGCCCGGGAAGCTGGCGCAGCCGAAAATACGTTCGATGTTGTTGTCGCGGTAGTAGTGCGCGAGCCCGCGCCACAGCAGTTCGATGGTGCGCTGGTTGCGGTACTCGGCATGGACGCAGGAACGACCGATCTCACAGGCATTGCGGTCGCCGAAGCGGGCAACGAAGGCGTCGATGTCGTATTCGCTCGACGAATAGTAGCCGCCATGCGCCTCCGCATCGGCGCGCTGCATCATCCGGTAGGTGCCAACGATCTGATGGTCCTCGGGACGTTCGCGATCGATCACCAGCATGTGGTCGCAGATGGCGTCGAAGCGGTCGAAGTCACGACCGGCGGCACGCATCTCGGGCGTCGGCTCGGCTGCCATCTCCTCGTAGAAGACCTGGTAGCGCAGACGCTGCGCTGCGGCGATGTCCGCGGGGTCGCGGGTCAGCCGGATCTCGAATCGCCCATCGGCTGAAAGCACGTCATGCCTCGATCGTTGCGCGCCTCTGCGGGCGCTGTCGTGACACAGGTAGTGCAGACAAAGCGATTGCGCAAACGAAACGGGCTGCCAAAGGCAGCCCGTTTGCGCAGAAAAGGAGGTAACTTAGCCCTTCTTGTCCTGCTCCACCGGCTTGCTCTGCAGCGGCGCGGTCTGCGCCGTCGTCATCTGCTTTTCGCTCGCGGTGTGGAAGAAGCCGCCGCACTCGGCGAAAGCCGGGCCCGCAAAAGCGACGACGCCGGCGACGAGTGCAACCATGCTCACTTTGCGCATCATACCCTCCTGGGTGGTTCGCCCCCCGACTCTAGGGGCCCCGGGGGGTGCGAATCAAACTGTCAGGCCCGTTTCGCGGCCTCGATCACATCAATGTAAGCGATGTTTGCGGCGGCGCCGAAGCATACGAAGAGAACCTGCGTGATCCGCGGATGCCGGCGCAGCCCATCCGAGACTTCGCGCACGGCGATTTCAGTGGCAGCTCTTAGCGGATAGCCGTAGATGCCGGTGCTGATGGCCGGAAACGCGATCGAGGCGAGGTCGTGTTGCGCCGCAAGATCCATGACGTTGCGGTAGCAACTGGCGAGCAGCGCCGGCTCGCCCTGTTCGCCGCCACGCCACACCGGGCCGACGGTGTGGATGACGAAGCGCGCCCGCAGGTCGTAGCCCGCGGTGATCCGGGCCTCACCCGTCGGACAGCCGCCGATGGTGCGGCATGCTGCGAGCAGCGCCGGACCGGCCGCGTGGTGGATGGCACCGTCGACCCCGCCACCGCCCAGCAGCGTTTCGTTGGCGGCGTTGACGATCGCGTCGACGGCCTGATGGGTGATGTCGCCTTCGACGACGGCGATGCGTTCCCAGGGCATGGCGCGAGCGTAGCGAGGCGGCATGGCGCGCGGCAACGCTTGACGCACCGAATCCGATCCCCGAGGTTCCCGACCATGGCCAATCTCTCGCCTTGCCCGATCTGCGATTCGACCGCGCAGGAACCGTTCGCTGAGAAGAACGGCTGCGCCATCGTGCGCTGCGCCTGCGGCTTCGCCTTTCAGTCGCCGCTGCCAGAGGCCGAGGAGACCCAAGCGCTCTACGACGACGCCTACGGCGGCACCACCGAGGGCTATTTCGGCAAGGTCGACAAGAAGATGCGGCGCTCGCGCGGCCGCGCTCAACGGCTACGCAAGATCAAACCTGCTCCCGGCGCGCGCTTTCTCGACGTCGGCGCGAGCGGCGGCTTCATGCTGGAGGCGGCGCGTGAGGCAGGGTTCGACGTGCAGGGCGTGGAACTCGATCCGCGCTCGGTCGCATACGCGAAGTCGCACTATCCCCTGTGCGCAATCCATCACGGCACGATCGAGGGGTTTCTCGGCACTGCGCCCGAAGCCGCGTCGGGTTTCGACATGATCTACTGCGCCGAGGTGATCGAGCACGTACCCGACGTGAACGGCTTTGTCGCTGCGATCGTCGCACTGATGAAGCCTGACGGACGGCTGTATCTGACTACGCCCGACATCGGCCACTGGCGTCGGCCCAGGGACATCCAGCAATGGGATGCGTTCGACCCACCGGCGCATTGCCTCTACTTCGATCGGGATTCGCTGTCGCGACTTCTGGCCAAGCACGGTTTGCGGATCGTCCGGCGCGATCTCGCACTCAAGCCGGGGCTCAAGGTCCTGGTCTCAAGAATCTAGTTGTCGCCGTCCTTCGCCCACCACGACTCGAGCACGAAGCCGTAGGTCGGGATCACGTCGGGCCGAGCGAATTTGTCCCAATAGGCGAGGCGGTCGACGCCCGAATGGTACAGCGGCACGACGTAGTGGCCGGCGAGGAGCACGCGGTCGAGCGCACGCATCGCGGCGACCAGCGCATCGCGGTCGCGCGAGCCGGTGACCTTTTCGATCAGGCCGTCTACGGCGGCGCTCTGGATGCCGATGTAGTTGCGCGTACCGTCCTGTTCGGCCGCGGCCGAACCCCAGTAGTGCGCCTGCTCGTTGCCCGGCGACAGGGTGATGCGCCAGGTGTGGATGATGATGTCATAGTCGTAGGTCTGGCGGCGGAACTCGAACTGCGCGGTGTCGACAGTGCGCACGTTGGCTTTGACCCCGAGACGTTCGAGGTTGCGCGCATAGGCGAGCGCGATGCGCTCGTTCTCGGGAAACACCAGCAGGATTTCGAAAGTTAGCGGCGTGCCGTCGGACTGGCGCACCATGACGCCGTCGCGCACGGCCCAGCCAGCGTCACGCAGGAGCTTCAACGCCGCGCGCAGGTTGCGGCGGATGTTGCCCGACCCGTCGGTCGTGGGCAGAGGCGCGAGCGGCTCGAACGCGGCATCCGGGATTTGTCCACGCCAGGGTTCGAGCAAGGCCAGCTCTGCGGGAGACGGCGCGCCCGCGGCGGCCAGCTCGGAGTTGGCGAAGAAACTCTGCGTGCGCTGGTAGGCGCCATGCAGCAGGTTGGCGTTGATCCATTCGAAATCGAAGGCGTAGCCGAGCGCTTCGCGCACGCGCGCGTCGGCGAAGATCTCGCGGCGCGTGTTGAAGACGAAGGCGCGCATTCCGGCGGGCCGCTGGTTGGCGAGTTCCTCGCGCTTGACGCGGCCGTCGTTGGCAGCGGGAAAGTCGTAGCCGGTCGCCCACTGCGTCGCCGAGCCTTCATAGCGGAAGTCGAAGGCGCCTGTCTTGAACGCCTCGAACAGGACGTTGCCGTCGCGGAAGTACTCGTAGCGGATGGTGTCGAAGTTGTCCTGGCCGCGGTTGATCGGCAGGTCCTTCGCCCAGTAGTCGTCGGCGCGTTCGTAGACGATGCTGCGCCCGGGATCGACCTCGGCGACGCGGTAGGGGCCGGACGCGAGCGGCGGCTCGAAGGTCGTTTCGTCGAACGTATGAGCGCTGTAGTAGGCCTTGGAGATGATCGGCATCAGACCCATGAGCAGCGGCAGCTCGCGGTCGGCCTGCGCCGGGTCGAAGGCGAAGCGCACGCCGCGCTCGCCGACGCGTTCTGCCTTGAGCACGCGGGCGTAGAACAGCCGCATGTTGGCGCGCCCCTGATCGCGCAGCGTTTCCCAGGAGAAGATCACGTCATCGACGGTGATGGGCGAGCCGTCATGGAAACGCGCTTCGGGGCGCAGGGTGAACTCTACCCAGCTGCGGTCCTCGGGCGTCTCGACGGTTTCGGCGATGAGGCCGTACAACGAGAAGGGCTCGTCCCACGCACGCTTGAGCAGCGTATCGAACGCGTGATGCCGACCGGCGGCGGCGTTGCCCTTGAGAATGAAGGGATTGAGCGAATCGAAGGTGCCCTGCAGGCCGCGGCGCAGCGACCCGCCCTTGGGCGCATCCGGATTGACGTAGTCAAGGTGGTCGAAGCCTGGCGGATACTTCGGCGCGCCGTGCATCGCGATGCCATGCATCGGCTCGGCCGCCGCCGCACCCACAAAGGCGAGCGCCAGCAGGCAGACGAGCGCGACGCGCGACAGGCTCAATGTGCGATCAGCTCCCGAACAGCAGTTCGTGGTTCATGCCGAGGAAGGCTGTGATCGCGGCAAACACCCAGATGCCGATGACGAAAGGCACCGCGTGGTTCAGCGACCGCGTCATCTGGCCCTCGACCTCGGGCGAGGAGCCTTCGCTCATCAGCCTGGCAAAGGCCGAGCCGAACGGCGTGAAGGTCACGCGGATGCCGACCCCGCAGCACACGGCGCCCGCGAACAGCAGGATCTTGATCGGCAGCCATTCGGTTTCGTAGGGACCGGCCCCGGCGAGCGAGGTGATCGCCGGGATCGCCAGCGCAAGAATGAAGGCATAGCGCAGATAGAGATCGAGCCGGGTCAGCCGCTTCGCCGCGTCGGTGCCTTCGCGGTGGTGAATCTGCCAGACCATGTAGACCCACGCCGCGGCGGCGATCCACACGATGTAGAGCCAGATACCGTCGATCGGCGAGTAGCCGAGGTTCGCCGCGAGCGTCGCGCCGACCGGGAAGGTGAGAATCAGCATGTAGCGCGGAATCATGTCGATCCACGCCAGCACCTTGAGCAGCGTCGCGCGCGTCTGCGGACTGTACTTCGGATTGACCACAAGGCGCGCCGAGTAGAACACGCCAAGGTCGGCGCCGACCCAGTAAACGAACGTGATGACGTGCAACAGCTTGAAGAGGTCCTGCCATTCCATCGCCGCCTCCTACAGGTTCGGTTGGGCGATGCCGAGCAGCGACATCACGACGAGGCCGGCCCAGAGGGACAGCACCCAGGGTTTCACGCGAATCACAGGCACCCGCAGCGCCGCTTCGGTTTCGGGCGTCGAGCCTTCCGCCATGAAGCGACCGAAGGCCATGCCGAAATTGGCGAAGGTAAAGCGGATGCCAAGGCCGCAGACCAGGATGAAGGCGAACAGAAGCACCTTCAGTGCGAGCCAGTTCGAGGCGAACGGTTCGCCGTTGGCGAACGAGGCGATGGCGGCGATTGTCAGCACCGCGATCAGCACGATGCGGATCCAAAGATCGATGTTCGAATAGGTCTTGCCCAGGGGCGTGCCGCGCTGCGAGGCGGCGCCGACCGAGATCAGGAGCCAGATGCCCGCAAGAGCCCAAGGCAACGCGAGCCAGCCGCCGTCGATCGGCGAAAGACCCTTGCCCGCCGCCAGCATCAAGCCAACCGGCAGCATCATGATCGAGGCAACCGACGGGAAGAAGTTGACGAAGCTGAGTACACGCACGATGGCGCCGCGGGTCTCCGGCGAATTCTCGGGTTTGATGATCTGCAGCGACGAATAGAAGACGCTGATGTCCGCGCCCAGCCAGTAAACCAGCAGGACGACGTGGACCATGATCCAGAGGGTTTGTGGGTCCATGACGATTGGGTCCTTCAGGGGGCTCGCAAGGTTGGGGCCGCACGAATGCTAGCGGGCGGCCATGACACGGTCCAACGAGCGGTTAGAATCCGGGCTTCCAGGTGCCGATGAACGCGGCCAGCGCGACCAGCACCCAGATGCCCTTGACGAAATTGCGCGAACGCTTGGCGGCAGCATTGAGCCTGGCCTCGCGCTCGGGCGTGGAGCCCTCTGCCTTGATCTCGGCGAAGGCCTCGACGTAGGGCTTGATCGACACGCGGATGCCGATGCCGCAGCCGATCGTGGCGGCGAAGATCAACAGCTTGAGTGCGACGAAGTTCTGGGTGATGGGCTCGTTCTCGATGAACGACCAGATTGCGATGACGACGAAGGTGATCATCAACGCCCAGCGCAAACGCAGATCGAACTTGGCCCAGGGCGCCTTTTTTGCAGCGTCCTTTTCGAGGTGCAGCCACCACACCAGCACCAACCATGCCGCGCCGAAAATCCAAAAGGCGATAAGCCAGGTCGACGAAATGGTCAGATAGCCGTGGATCGCAGCGACCGAGAACCCGGTCGGGACCATGAGCACCATCGTCGTCTTGGGCGCCATGTCGATGTCGCCGGTGATGCGCGCGAGCAGGGTGCGCGTCGGCACGTCGTACTTGGGATTGTTGCGGAAGAAGCTCGTGTAGAAGACGCCGATGTCGCCGCCGAGCCAGTAGACGAACAACAGCAAGTGCACCCAGATGATCAGGCTTTGCCAGAAATCGAGATCCATGAACCCCTCCCCGCGTAAATAGCGATTCTGTTTAGCAGAAAAACCGGAAAAGGGCGCGAGTTTGGGGCTTACGACCGCTGCGCGAGTCGGCGGTAGCTGAGCGCTTCTGGGATGTGCAGGCGGCGGACGGTATCGGCGCCGTCCAGGTCGGCCAGCGTGCGCGCAACGCGCAGCACGCGGTGGTAGGCCCGCGCCGAGAGCTTCATGGCGTCGACCGCGTCGGAAAGGAGTTGCGCGCCCGGGGCGTCGGGGGATGCGACCTGCATCAGCAGGTCGCCGTCGGCCTCGGCGTTGGTGCGCACGATGCGGCCGTTGACGTGACCCTTGTAGCGTTCCGTCTGCAGCGTGCGGGCCGCGGCGACGCGCGCGGCGACCTCGGCCGAGCCTTCCGCCGGCGGCGGCAGCGACAGATCGGCCGCGACGACGGGCGGCACCTCGATATGCAGGTCGATGCGGTCGAACATCGGGCCGGAGATGCGCGCCTGATAGGCGCCAGCGCAATGGGGCGCGCGGTTGCAGGCGAGACCGGCGTCGCCCAGGTGGCCGCAGCGGCACGGATTCATCGCCGCGACGAGTTGCACGCGCGCCGGATAGGTCACGTGCGTGTTGGCGCGTGCGATGGTGACGCTGCCGGTCTCCAGCGGCTGGCGCAGCGATTCCAGAACCTGGCCGTTGAACTCGGGCAACTCGTCTAGGAACAGCACGCCGAGGTGGGCGAGCGTGACCTCGCCCGGGCGCGCCTTGGTGCCGCCGCCGACCATCGCGGGCTGCGAGGCGTTGTGGTGAGGATCGCGAAACGGGCGGCGGCGTGTGAGGCGGCCGTCCTTGATGAGGCCTGCGACCGAGGCGACCATCGACACCTCCAGCGTTTCGCGTGCGTCCAGGGGCGGCAGCAGGCCGGGCAGCCGCGCCGCCAGCATCGACTTGCCCGAGCCGGGTGGGCCGGTCATCAGCCCGTGGTGGTCGTCAAGACCCCTGACGACGCCCCCTAGCGAGGCAGGCGGCCAAAAACAGATACGAGGCGGCTTTCGGAAGAGAAGACGCTGCAACGATCATGTTCGTCTTCCGTCTGAGGTGCGGTAGTTCGTCTGACGCGACTAGACCTCCTGGCTTCCCGCCCCCGCCCGGTCTCACAACTCACCAAAAGGGGCATTTCAGGAACGCCGCGCCGAGCTTCGAAAGCAATTTGCCAAGGTACTTTCTTCAGCGAACGGCGTCGGACCATGAAAGGGCTAGTCCTCTTCGGGGCCCTCCGTTTCCACTAATTTCTCGAGAGTTACGTGCGCTGCACTAGCTTGCTTGCAGAGCTTCAGGACTTGGCGGCTAGCAGGATTGGCCACGACAACGACCAACTTCTTCACCTTTGCCTCCGCAACAACCCAATAGTCGCTTGTGTCATAGGACTTCGCGAACAGCGAGGTCGTGTACTCCTGCGAAAACTTGGTTGCGGTCATCCACACCTTGTCAGTTGAAGGAAGGCGGGCCTCTTTGAAAGGGCTAATCCTTGCAAACGTCTCTGGTGAAACGTCTTTCACACGGTCCCAGACATCAAACGGTATTAGCAGGCGGCCACTTTCGAGGAGGCCAATAATGGTGTCCCAGACAATGTTCGAAGCACCGGCGAGCGACAGCAGTGTCGTCGCATCGATGACGTATTTCTGAGACTTGCTCACCTGTCCCGCATTTTGTCGATGCGGTTTTCCATGGCCGTGCGCACTTCGTTGGCTTGATCAGGCTTGAGCTTCGTCAGACTGAACAGCTGTAACGGGGTGAGCAGCCCGCGATCCGCCGCAACTAGGGCGGCATTTGCGGCAAATACCCCAAGCTGTGCGAGCTTTCGATCTGCAGCAGAAGACCGACCAAAGCGCGGCGGTTCTGGGAACTGGCCATCCGAGAACTGAGAAATCCAATCGCTTCGAAAACCATCGTCGACGAACGACAGTTGTTCGAGGCGGATCGCAAGCGCGTCCTGAGTCACCTGCAAGCGCTCAGCCATCTTAGCTAATGCGGTGTTCCGTCGAGCGCGTATCCGCACATCAGCAGTGAAAACCGCTTTGACAAGATCGCTCGGCATCAAGAAGGACGCGGCAAAGGCGTTACAGAAGACTTCGGTGCGGTTCAGCGATCGAGTGAAGTCGGAAATGCCCGTTTGCCTCAGCAGGACGTGGCCGAGCTCGTGGACAAGCGTAAACGCTCGTGCGCCGCCTGAGTGTTCTTGGGTGTTAAAGACGATTGTAGGAGGTTGTTCAGGCTCGAAGAGACAGAACCCTCGGCTATCCTCTAGGGGATAGCTACGGGCAAGAACAACGATGCCCCGCCTTTCGATCTCGTAGCGTAGAAGCTGAAGAAAATTTGGTGCACCTCGCCCGATCTGGTCATCCGTCGTGATGCCAAGCAGCTTCCTAATCGATGAGGCGGCCTCAGCGGGATCCTGCTCCAGAGACAAATCCGGGAGGTTCTCGACTACCCACGAGGTGAGGATGTCTGGGTCATCCTCGATTAGTTCTGCTAGAGCCGCTTGAAGGCGCTTGGCCTCAAAGATTGCCTTCGTGGCCTTGGGACCAAGTTTCGCCGGTGCACCCCTCCTAGTTCGAAAATCGGGGATGCTAAGCAGAGCTTCGGGCGGGGTCTGCGTGTAACCAAAAACCAGCGATGGAACGGAAAGGACATCTGCGAACTTTTTTACTAGACCGTAGGGAGGCGGCTCATCATTGCGCTCAATGCGCTGGGGCTCAGCCTTTACCAACTTGGCAAGCCCACTGATGCTAAACCCTCGGTTCTCCCGAAGCTCCTTGAGGACAGTTCCGTTGATGTTGACTGTGGTCATGTCGCGGCCCCCATGTCTTTCCCCCACATAGGGGGCACCTCCACGTTTTCCCTTGGTCACGCGGGTCATCGTGGAGCCGCACTTCGGGCATTTGGCGAGCCCAGCGAGGATGCTTCGAACCTCTTTTCCAGAGTGACGGCCCCTTGCGGACCCGCGCACTGCGCTCAACGTTTGGACGGTCTCGTAGGTCTCAGGGTCAACAATGGCCGGGTAATAGCCGGTGACAGGCTCAAGCGGGAGGCGAGAACGCCGCGCACCATCGTACACCAACTCGTGGGGAACGAAGGTTCCGACAACGGCCGGATTTGACAGCAACCGAACCACTGAGGACCGGTGCCACCGCAATCCCGTACCAAACGTGGCGACGCACTGCCTATTTAGCCTTTCAACAATGGAGTGCGCCCCAGCGCCAGAACGAGCGAGGTCGAAGACCTTGCGGACCACGGCCGCTCGCTCCTCCAAGACACGCCACCGCTTCTTCGCAGATAGTTCGAGCCAAGCGGGTCCTCTAGCCGTTATTGGGCGCACGTGAGCCTCGCGACGCATTTTTGCCCACGCTGCTTTGAGGCGCCGTGACTTGGTCTCACTCTCCTCATTTGCACGCATGGAGACGATGAACGCTGTGAGAAACCCAATCGGATTGTCGAGGTCCGCCTCGGTATATCGCTTACCATCAACAAGGGTGACAACGGTAATACCCTCGGCGCAGATGTTCTCGAGCCCCCTCATGGCATGCCGTGGAACCAGACGACTGAGCCGGTCCAAGCTTTCGACGAGTAGGAAAGACCCCCTGGGCACTAGCCCCTCGCGAACCGCTGCCAGGAAGTCTCCGAGCCGGCCGCTATCAGCATTGGCTCCTCTAAACGCCGACACGCCCAAATCTCTGAACGTGAGCGCCGTGTCCAAGTCAAGATCGTGCTTCCGCGCGTAATCTGCGGCGAGTTCGGTTTGCCTGCGGAAGGAGTCTCCCGACATCTGTTCGGGGGTCGAGAACCTAAGGTAGGAAAAGGCTTTCGCCATGGCACGAAACTCCAAGTTTTGTTGCTGCTCTAGTGGCACCTAATGGGTCTCGAGTTCCCTACAGGAGGAGGTTGTGGCCGCCTGCCGCCGCGACTTCGAGCGCGCGCTTGGCGCTTTCCTGGCCCTTGATGTCGCGCAGGTCGGGCCCCGCGGCACCGTCAAGCAACGGCGCGGGATTGGGCGGTCGCAACACTTGCAGACCCTTGAAGTGATTGACCAACGCCAGCAGCGAGGGCGCCGCGATGATCGCCATCTCGCCGGCCCACGCCGCTTCGCCGCCGCAGGCCGCCGGACAGATCAGGCCCTTGTCCTTCGCGTTGGCCGCCACGGCGGCCGGCAGGACACCCGCCACCGGCGCGATCGACGCGTCGAGCCCGAGTTCGCCCAGCGCGACGTAGCCCGCGATCTCGTCGGCCGGCAACACGCGCATGGCGACGAGCAGGCCGAGCGCGATGAGGAGATCGTAGTGGCTGCCTTCCTTGGCGAGGTCGGCCGGGGCGAGATTGACGGTGATGCGTTCGGGCGGCAGGCCGAGACCGAGCGCCGCCAGGGCAGCGCGGACGCGTTCGCGCGATTCGGCGACCGCCTTGTCGGGCAGGCCGACGATATTGAATACACCGGTTCCTGCGCCGGCCATCGAGACCTGCACGTCGACGTCGAGCACGTCGATGCCCTGAAAGGCGACCGTGGTGATGCGCGCGACCATGACGGACGGTTCCTTCCGCGAGTGACGCCAAACCCTATGCAAGGGCGAGCCGCCGAATCGGCGTAAGCTGGACGCGCGATGATCGTCTCCGCCTCCTACCGCACCGACATTCCGGCGTTCTACGGCGACTGGTTCGCGCGGCGACTGGCAGAGGGGTTCTGCGATGTGACGAACCCGTATGGCGGCAAGCCGTATCGCGTGGCGCTGCGCGGGCCCGATGTGGACGGCTTCGTGTTCTGGACGCGCAATGCGCGGCCCTTCTTTCCGGTTCTGGAGTCGCTCGCCCAGGACGGCGTGCCGTTCGTCGTGCAGTACACGATCACGGGCTATCCCGACGCGATCGACACGGCGACGCCGCCGGCCTAACACGGCGTCGCGGCGATGCGCGACATTGCCGAGCGCTTCGGCGGCGCATGCGCGGTGTGGCGCTACGATCCGATTTTGGTGTCGTCGGCGACGCCGCTGGATTCGCACGAAGCACGATTCACGCGGCTGGCAGATGCGCTGTCGGGTACCTGCGACGAGGTCGTGATGTCCTTCGCCCATCTGTATCGCAAGACCGTGCGCAATCTCGGGCGTGCCGAGGGGTTGAGCTGGTGAGATCCAGACGCCTCCGAGAAGGCCGATTTGATTGCCGCCATGGCGGATATTGCACAGGACCGCGAGATGAACCTGACGCTGTGCACGGAACCGGAGCTCGACACAGCGGTCGCGCGGGCGGCGCCGGCGCGCTGCGTCGACGTAGCGCGGTTGTCGCGTATCGCCGGGCGGGCGATCAAAGTTGGGGAGAAGGGCAACCGGCCGGGCTGCCTCTGCGCCGAGAGCCGCGACATCGGCGCCTACGACACCTGCGCGCACGGCTGTCTTTATTGCTATGCGGTAGGCGATCACCGCAAGGCGCGCACCAACCTTGCGGCGCACGACGCATTGGCCGAACGGCTCGGCTAGCTTCTGCGGTTTGTGTTTGGGTTGCGGGGCCTAGGCCTTGGTGTCGACCTGGTCGCCGCCACCGGCAGCCGCCGGCTGCTTCTTGGCGACGCCGACCATGGCGGGACGCAATAGTCTTTCGCCGATGATGTAGCCCGACTGCACGACCTCGACGACGCTGCCGGGCGCAGCGCCGGGCACGTCGGATTCGAACATCGCCTGGTGCAGGTTGGGATCGAATTTTTCGCCCATAGGTTCGATCTTGCGGATGCCGTGGCGCTCGAGCACGGACAGCAACTCGCGCTCGGTCAGGCCGACTCCCTCGATCAGCGCTTTCATGTCTTCGGACTGCGCCGCCTCGTCGGGCACGGCGATGAGCGCGCGCGACAGGTTGTCCGACACGGTCAGCACGTCACGGGCGAAATTGGCGACGGCGTACTTGCGCGCGTCCTCGACCTCGCGCTGGGCGCGGCGTCGGGTGTTCTCGACCTCGGCCAGCGCACGCAGGAGCTGATCCTTGAGCTGGGCGGCTTCGTTCCCGGGCGCGGACTCCTCGTCCGCCTCCCCTGCCGCCGTTTCGGGCGCCGCGGACGTCGCCTCACCGCTGTTGTCGTTTGCGGTGGGGCCGTCGTTATCGGGCTCGTTCATGCGTGTTTCCTCTGACTTTGCTTGAGGCTTCAGCGGCCAATGCTGCGGCCCAGAACCTGCGCCGTGTAGTCGACCATGGGAATGATGCGGGCGTAGTTCAAGCGCGTCGGACCGATCACGCCGACCGCGCCGATGATGCGTTCCTTGCTGTCGGTGTAGGGCGCGACAATGACCGAACAGCCCGCCATGTTGAAGAGATTGTTTTCCGAACCGATGAAGATGCGCACGCCCTGCGCGTCCTTCGCGAGATCGAGCAGATTGGCTAGGCCCGCCTTCGCTTCGAGCGCATCGAAGAGTTCGCGCACGCGCTCCAGATCCTCGAGCGCGCTCACGTCTTCCAGGAGGTTGCCGCGGCCGCGCACAATCAGCGTCGCGCGGTCGTCTTGCCCGCTCCAAGTGGCGAGGCCGTCCTCGACCAGGCGGCTCGACACCTCGTCCAGTTCCTCACGCAGCAGCTTCTGTTCCTCGCGCAGCTCCGCCTGCAGGTCTGAGAGCGAACGGCCACGCACCTTCGCATTCATGTAGTTGGTCGCCTCAATCAGCGACGACGGCGTCCAGCCGCGTGGCGTCTCGATGACGCGGTTCTCGACATGGCCGTCGTCGCTCACCATCACGGTAAGGACGCGGGTCGGCGACAGGCCGACGAACTCGACGTGCCGCAGCGGCGATTCCTGCTTCGGCGCGACCACGAGACCGGCGCAATGGGACAGGACCGACAGGCCGTCGATCGCTTCGGTGAGCATGTCCTCCATGCTGCGCCCGGTGGCCGCACAGGCGGCGTCTATGTTGGCGCGATCTTCGTCGCTGACGTTGCCGATCTCCAGCAGTCCATCGACGAAGAAGCTCAAACCGACTGGCGTCGGGATGCGGCCGGCCGAGGTATGGGGCGAGTAGAGCAGACCTGAATCCTGCAAGTCCGCCATGACGTTGCGGATGGTGGCCGAGGACAGCTTGATGTTCAGGCGTTCGGCCAGGCGCGCGGAGCCGACCGGCTCGCCGGTTTCCATATAGGCTTCGACGAGGCGCCGGAAGATCTCCCGATTTCTCTCGCTAAGCTCTTGAATCATAATGGTTATCCAAGACGTGGGGGGTCTTTGGAGCGAGCCTGAATGTAGTGCCGCGCCTTCGAATGTCAACGAAAGCGGCACCTTCGCTGGACCTCTTCCCAGGGGGCGGCTAGAACCGCCGCTCAATCGACGAGGGGCACCATGTCACAGAAATCGACGGCGACGCGCCCGTCCGGCCGCCAGCCTGACGAATTGCGCAAGATCAGCCTAAAGCCTGGCGCGGCCAAGCACGCCGAGGGCTCTTGCCTGATCAAGTGCGGCGACACCCACGTGATCTGCACAGCCAGCGTCGAGGAGCGCGTGCCTCCGTTCCTGCGCAACACCGGCCAGGGCTGGGTGACCGCCGAGTACGGCATGCTGCCGCGCTCCACCGGCAGCCGTACGGCACGTGAGGCCGCACGCGGCAAGCAGAGCGGCCGCACCCAAGAGATTCAGCGCCTCATCGGGCGCAGCCTGCGTTCGGTCACGGACCTCAAGGCGCTCGGCGAGCGACAGATCACCATCGATTGCGACGTGCTGCAGGCCGACGGCGGCACGCGCACCGCCTCGATCACCGGCGCCTATGTTGCGCTCTACCAGGCAATGAAGGGACTCGTGAAACAGGGCCTGCTCAAAGACATCCCGCTGCACGACCAGGTTGCCGCGGTGTCGTGCGGAATCTATGACGGCACGGCCGTGCTCGATCTGGACTATCCCGAAGACTCGACCGCGCAGGCCGATGCCAACTTCGTCCTGACCGCGCAGGGCCGCATCATCGAAGTCCAGGGCACCGCCGAGGGCCTGCCGTTCAGCGAGAGCCAGTTTCACGAACTGTTCCGCCTCGCCAAGAATGGCATCGCCGATCTTTGCGCCCAGCAGCGCAAGGCCCTCAAGCTGGACTAGACCCATGGCGCGGCGCCTGACCGAGACCCGGCTGGTCGTCGCCAGCCATAACGCGGGCAAGGTGTGCGAAATCCGCGACCTGCTGGCGCCGTTCGGCCTGGACATCGTGTCCGCGGGCGAACTGGATCTACCGGAGCCGGACGAAACCGGCACGACGTTCATCGCCAATGCCGAACTGAAGGCGCGCGCGGCGAGCGAGGCGTCCGGCCTGGTCGCCCTGGCCGACGATTCGGGAATCGAGGTCGAGGCGCTTGACGGGGCGCCCGGCATCTATACCGCACGCTGGGCCGGGCCGGACCGCGACTTCTTCCTGGCAATGAAACGGGTGCACGACGAACTCGGCGACAGCGACAACCGGCGCGCCAATTTCACTGCGACGTTGTCGCTGTGCTGGCCGGACGGACACTGCGAATCGTTCGAGGGCAAGGTGTTCGGCACGCTGGTGTGGCCACCGCGCGGCGAGAAGGGCTTCGGCTTCGACCCGATGTTCGTGCCCGACGGGCACGACATCACCTTCGCCGAGATGGAACCGGACGACAAACATGCGATCAGCCATCGCGCCGTCGCCTTCCGGAAACTTCTGGATGCCTGCTTCGCCGCGTGATCTGCCGCTGGCCGCCGATCCGGCGGCAGGCTTCGGGCTCTACGTTCACTGGCCCTACTGCGCGCGCATCTGTCCCTATTGCGATTTCAACGTGCACAAGACGCGGGCCGTCGACGCGACGGCCTGGCGCGACGCATTCCGCGCCGAGATGCAGGCCATGGCGGCACTGCACGAAATGCGAGGATATCTGACCAGCATCTACTTCGGCGGCGGCACCCCTTCGCTGATGCCACCCGACCTGGTCGCCGGAATCATCGCCGACGCGGGTACGATCTTCGGCGTCGCGCCGGACGCTGAGATCTCGCTGGAAGCCAATCCGAGTTCGAGCGAGACAAGATCCTTCGCAACCTTCGCCGACGCGGGCGTGACCCGTCTTTCGCTCGGCATCCAATCGTTCGACGACGCGGCACTCGCCTTTCTTGGCCGCGACCACAGCGCGGCCGACGCGCGGGCTGCACTCGATCTTGCGGCAGCGATCTTCCCGCGCGTGACGTTCGACCTGATTTATGGCCTGCCGGGTCAGACGCTGCAGGACTGGGCGCACGCCCAACGCGACGCATTGTCACGCGCCGCCGGTCACGTCTCGATGTATCAGCTCACCATCGAGGACGGCACCGCCTTTGCGGCGGCGCGCCAGCGCGGCACGCTGTTGCCCCAGGATGACGACGCGCTCGCTGACTTCTACGACCTGACCCAATCGGTCGCCGACGAAGCCGGGCTGCCCGCCTACGAGGTGTCGAACCACGCGGCGACACAGACGGAACGCGGGCGACACAACCTGACCTACTGGAACTACGGCGCCTATGCCGGGATCGGACCGGGTGCGCATGGGCGTCTTGTCGCCGGCGGACGACGCCTCGCGACAGAAACGATCCGCGCGCCGGACGCGTGGATGGCCGCCGTCGCCAGATCGGGCCACGGCATCGCGTCGCGCGAGGTTCTCGACGAGGCAGCCTGCGGTACCGAGATGTTGCTGATGGGGTTGCGCCTCGCCGAGGGCATTCCGGCTGGCCGATTCGAGGCGGTGGCGCAGATGCCAATCAGGTCGTTCGCAAATGCAACCGGCGTGCGCGACCTCGTCGATCATGGCCTGCTGGTTGTCGACGCCGAGCGCATCCACGCCACGTCTGACGGACGCCGCGTGCTCAACGCGCTGGTCGCAGCGCTGCGCGACTCGCTCAGTTGGTAAACTGGTCGAAGGTTTGCGGCGCCGGGCTCACGACCTGCAGCCCGTCGGGCCGCACCTCCAGAACCGCGAGGCCGCGTTCCGACAAGCCGTCAGCGCGGAAGCGGAAGATTCCGTCGATCCCCGCGAAGCCGGCAGCATTGGTCAGCGCCTCGGCCGAGTAATATGGCGGGGGACGCGTGCGCGCGAGCACCGCGGCCAACGCCGTCGCATCGTAGCCAAGGCTCGCGATGCGCGGCGGCGGCGCGCCGAAGAGCTGCTCGTAGCGCGTCCTGAACTCGGCATTGGCCTCGGGCGCGGGGCCGGCGAACCAGCCGCCGACCAACGCCGGCTCGCGGCCCAGGCCCGGTTCGTCCCACAATCCGGTGCCGAGAAACCGCACCCGCGCGGGATCGACGTCGTAGAACGGCAGGAGCGGCGCCAGCGCGCGTAGCCGATCGCCGCCTTCTGCCATCATCACGGCATCGAAGCCAACCTCGCCAACTGTTTCGCGGCCCTCAAGACGTTGCAGCGTGCGCCGGGAGACCTCGTCGTCGCGGGTACTGAGCTGACGCCTCATCGCGGTGAGCTGCGCGCGACGCGCCTGATAGTCGGCGAGCCGCTCAACAGGCTCCTGAAAGGAATCCGGACCGCCACTGTAGGTTTCGACCCGCGTCACCAGGCCGCCTTCGCGGACGATCGCGTCCTGGAGCGCTGTCGAGATAGCTGCGCCATAGGCGTTTTCCGGCAAAAGCGCAGCAAATCGCTGCATACCCTGACTCACCGCGAAGCCGACAACCCGGTCGACCTGCTGCTCCGGAAGGAAACCAATGAGATATACCCCGCTGCCGGCAACGCTCCGGTCGGTCGAAAAGGCGATCATGTTCAGACCACGCTCACGCGTCACCGTCGCGGCCGCCTGCACGGAAGAGCTGAAGAGCGGCCCGAGAACGATCTCTGCGCCGTCCTCGACGGCGCGTTCGGCTGCATCGAGCGCACCTTCGGGAATGCCTTCCGTATCCTTCGGCATGAGCATCAGACGATCGTCGCCGATGTCGAAGAGGGCGATCAGCGCCGCGTTGAGCAGGCTCTGTCCGACGCCAGCGTTGGGACCGCTGAGCGGCAAGAGCAGTGCCACGCGCACCGGTCCCTGTTCGTCGCTTTCGGGTGGGGTCAGCTCCACCGTCGGTGGCGGTGGCGGCGGCGGGGCGACAGCAGGCGCGGGGGCCGGGGCCGGCGGCGGTGTGAGCGTGGGCGCCGTCAACCGTGGCTCGACGCGGCGCGCGGCAAGTTCGGAGTCCGCCGGGCCAGGCACCGCTCCTTCGGTCCCCTTTGGCGCAGGTGCTTCTGCGGTGCTTTCGACCGGTGCATTCGCACGGTCCGGCGGCAGCGAGTCACGATCGGCGCGTTCGGGTACAATCGGCGGCAACACCGAACCAAGGTTGGTGTCGGCACACGCCGCCACGCCAACCGAGACCGCCAAGACCACCATGACGACGGGAATGCGGTGCAGCAGACGCAAACCGGAAAGAGCCACTCCGTCAGTCACTTATGGTCGATCCCCAACAAGCTGCAGCGCGAGAGTAACGACCCCGGCATGGCAAGTAAATTGAACCCAGGCCTCTACGTCACCGCGACGCCGATCGGAAACCTCGGCGACATGACCGGCCGGGCGCGCGACGTTCTCGGCGCAGTCGATGTGGTGCTGTGCGAGGACACCCGTGTGACGGGTCGGTTGCTGAAACACTTCGGCATCGACGCCAAGCTATGGGCATATCACGACCACAATGCGGCGGAGATGCGGCCGAAGATCGTCGCAGGGATCGCAAACGGTGATGCAGTTGCGCTCGTTTCCGACGCCGGCACGCCGTTGATCTCCGATCCGGGCTTCAAACTTGTGCGCGACCTGCGCGCCGAAGGTCTGGCAGTCTTCGCCGTACCCGGCGCATCATCGGTTACCGCCGCCTTGTCGGTCGCCGGCCTGCCGACAGACCGGGTCTTGTTTGCAGGATTCCTGCCGACGAAGCAGGGTGCACGACGGTCATTGATCGAGGAGTTCCGCGATCTGAAGGCCACGCTCGTCTTTTTCGTACGCGGCACACGCCTGGACGAGGCAATAAGCGACATGGCGGCGCTGCTGGACGACGCACGCACGATCGCGATCTGCCGAGAATTGACCAAGATGTACGAAGAGGTCCGGACGGGAAAGTTGGCCGAACTGCGCGACCAAGAGGTACCGGAAACGCGTGGCGAGTTTGTTGTCGTTGTCGGGCCGCCACCGGAAGGCGAGGACATCGACGACGACGCTCTCGACACCCTGCTTTTGGACGCGCTCAAGTCTGCGTCGCCCAGTCGCGCGGCGGCAGCGGTGGCCCAGAAAACCGGCATCGCCAGGCGCCGCGTCTACGCGCGGGCGCTCTCGTTGTCGGCCAAGTGAATGCCGGATCGTCGCCGTGCGGAAGCGATGGGGCGCCGCGCCGAGTCGCTCGCGGTATGGCTCCTGCGATTCAAGGGCTACGGCATCGTCGCGCGACGCGAGCGGACACCGCTGGGCGAGATCGATGTCATCGCGCGACGCGGTAGGACGTTGGTGGCCGTTGAAGTCAAGGCGCGGCGTGCGGCGCAACCGTTGTGCGACCTGGTCGCGGAACGCCAATGGCGACGCATCTGTGGGAGCCTGGAGTCCTATGCGGGACGCCGCCGGTTGACGCACCTGCGGCTGCGTTTCGACATGGTCGTCGTTCAGCGCGGACGGTTGCCGGTACACCGGGTGGACGCCTGGCGCCCCTCGTGACCGGGCTGCAACCATGGCGGGGTGTCGTGTAACATCGCGTCGGGAGGGTTGGACCTATTGTGATCATTCAGGAGGCAAATGCGTGACCCGCTCTTCATTCCTCGTTCCGGCTCTTCTTTTCTGCAGCGCCCTGGGGCTCTCCGGCTGCGGCGGCGTGATCATCGGTGGCGCTGCGACTGTCGGTGTGGCCGCCGCGCAAGAGCGCTCGGTCGGCGCTGCCGTCGACGACGCCACGATCGAGTTCAGGGTAAAGGACCGACTCTTGGAACGCAGCGACAAGCTGTTCACGAGAGTGGGCGTCGATTCGGTAGAGGGCCGCGTGTTGCTCAGCGGCAGCGTCGATTCACCGGACGATCGGGTCGAAGTCGCCCGCCTCACCTGGCAGATCGAAGGCGTCAAGGAAGTGTACAACGAGGTCGAGGTGCGCAATCGCGCCGGCCTCGTCGACTACTTCAAGGACGTCCGGATCGCCAACGAACTCCGTTTGAAGATGCTCACCGACAAGGACATCTCGGCCATCAACTTCTCCGTGGAGACCGTCAACGCCGTCGTCTATGTAATGGGCATCGCTCAGAACCAGGCCGAACTCGAGAAGGTCACGGGCCATGCCAGCAACATCAAGGGTGTGAACCGTGTGGTGAGCTACGTCGTTCTCAAGGACGATCCGAGACGCGGTTCGTGACCCACGCTGCGCCGGAACGAGATGAGCTGCAGGCGCGGTTGACCGCGCTGGCAGCCGAAGCCGACGACGCCATCGATGTAGGATCGGCGGCGCTCTGGCTCGCAGCGCTCGACCGGCCGGCGGTGGCACTTGATCGCTACGCAGATCACCTGGAGGAGCTGGGCACCGGTCTGCCACGCGCCACGAGCCTCGACGATATGGCCCAGGCACTGTGCGACATGCTGCAGCGCGGGCACGGCTACCGCGGCGACGGCCAAACCTACGACGACGAACAGAACGCCAATCTGATCCGCGTGATCGACCGCCGCAAAGGCCTGCCGGTCAGTCTCGGCATTTTGTTGATCCACGCCGGTTCGGCGGCAGGGTGGACGGTCCACGGGCTGTCGTTTCCGTATCATTTTCTGGTGCGCGTCGATGAGGGCAACCAGCGCGCGGTGATCGATCCGTTCCACGGCGACGTCATCTCGCCCGCCGACATGCGCACGCTGTTGCGCGGCTTTTCGGCCGACGCCGAGTTGCTTCCGGCGCACTATCAGGCGGTATCGCGGCGTGACGTGCTTTTGCGGCTGCAGAACAACATCAAGTCCCGCGCCGTGCAGATGCGCCACTTCGATCGCGCCGCCGAGATCGTCGAACGCATGCTGTGGTTCGCGCCCGACCGCGCACCATTGTGGCGTGAGCTCGGGGTGCTCAAGGTCGCCTGCGGCGCGGTCAACGAAGCCATCCATGCGGCCAAGCGTTATCAGGATGCGGCGGCGACCGAAGAAGAGCGCCACGATGCTGCGGCGCTGGTACAAAAGATCAAGTCCCGTCTCAACTAGGGGCCTCGCGCCCCGCCGTCCAGGAACGCCATGAGTCTCGCCGTCGCCATCCAAATGGACCACATCTCCGGCGTCGACATCGATGCCGATTCCACCTTCGTGCTAGCGCTCGAGGCGCAGGCAAGGGGCCACGGCCTGTTCCACTACGGGCCGCGCGACCTCGTGCTCAGCGAGGGCCGCGCGCTTGCGTGCGCGCAGCCTTTGCAGGTGCGCCGGGAGAAAGGCAATCACCACACGTTAGGCGAGCCGGAGCTCATCGATCTGGCGACCATGGACATCGTGCTGATGCGTCAGGACCCGCCCTTCGACATGGCCTACATCACCGCGACGCACATTCTGGAACACGTTCATCCCGACACATTGGTGGTCAACGACCCGGTACACGTCCGCAACGCGCCGGAAAAACTGTTCGTCACGCACTTTGCCGACGTCATGCCGCCGACAATGATCACGTCCGATCTGGAGCAGATTCGCGCGTTTCGCGCGAAGCATGAGGACATCATCGTCAAGCCGCTGTTCGGCAACGGCGGCGCCGGAGTCTTTCACCTGCCGCCGGGCGACGAGAACCTGTCGTCGTTGATGGAGATGTTCACCGAGATGTACCGCGAGCCGGTAATCGTCCAGCGCTACCTGCCGGAGGTTCGAGAAGGCGACAAGCGCATCATCCTGATCGACGGTCGCGCCGCCGGGGCCATCAACCGCGTGCCCGCCTCGGGCGAGGTGCGCGCCAACATGCATGTCGGCGGCCGGCCGTTGAAGACCGAGATCACCAAGGCCGAGATGGATATCTGCGAGGCGATCGGCCCCGCACTCCAGGAGCGCGGCCTGATCTTCGTCGGCATCGATGTGATCGGCGGCAAGTACCTGACCGAGATCAACGTCACCTCGCCGACCGGAATTCAGGAGACCAACCGCTTCAACGGGGTGAAACTCGAAGCGGAGATCTGGGATGCGATCGAGGCGCGCTTCCACGACCGACATACCGGCCGCGCTGGCTGAGGCGCCCCTTTTTCCTGACATTCCTGCCAGAAATCGGCCCCCGGGCGCTTGTGCCAGCGGATTCGGGGCTTATATAACCCTGCGGCCACAACGGTTGTTCCAAGGGAATCCACGCCGATCTGCCGAAAAACGGGGTTCGGCCACGGGATTTGCCGCAAAGGAGTGAACACATGAGCAAAGTTATTGGTATCGACCTCGGCACCACGAATTCCTGCGTCGCCATCATGGACGGCTCTGACCCGAAGGTTCTGGAAAACGCCGAGGGTGCCCGCACCACCCCATCGATGGTCGCCTTCACCGAGGACGGCGAGCGCCTGGTCGGCCAGGCCGCAAAGCGCCAGGCGGTGACCAACCCCGAGGCGACGCTGTTCGCCATCAAACGCCTGATCGGCCGCACCTTCGCCGACCCCATGACCGAAAAAGACAAGGACATGGTGCCCTACAAGATTGTCAAAGCGGGCAACGGCGACGCATGGGTCGAGGCGCGCGGCGAGAAATATTCGCCGAGCCAAGTGTCCGCCTTCATCCTGCAGAAGATGAAGGAGACCGCCGAGGCCTATCTCGGCGAGAAGGTCGAGAAGGCAGTCATTACCGTCCCGGCCTACTTCAACGACGCCCAGCGCCAGGCGACCAAGGACGCCGGTAAGATCGCGGGCCTTGAGGTTCTGCGCATCATCAACGAGCCGACGGCGGCCTCGCTCGCCTACGGGCTCGACAAGAAGGACGGCAAGGTCATCGCGGTCTACGACCTTGGTGGCGGCACGTTCGATATTTCCGTACTAGAAATCGGCGATGGCGTATTCGAGGTGAAGTCGACCAACGGCGACACCTTCCTGGGCGGCGAAGACTTCGACATGCGCCTGCTCAACTACCTTGCCGACGAGTTCAAGAAAGAACAGGGCATCGACCTGCGCGGTGACAAGCTGGCTCTGCAGCGGCTCAAGGAGGCCGCCGAAAAAGCCAAGATCGAGCTGTCGAGCTCGTCGCAGACCGAGGTCAACCTGCCGTTCATCACCGCCGACGCGTCGGGGCCGAAGCATCTGACCATGAAGCTTACGCGCGCCAAGCTCGAAGCGCTGGTCGACGATCTGGTTCAGCGCACAATCGAGCCCTGCAAGAAGGCGCTCAAGGACGCGGGCCTGTCGGCCGGCGAAATCGACGAGATCGTTCTGGTCGGCGGCATGACCCGCATGCCCAAAGTCATCGAGACGGTGAAGACCTTCTTCGGCCGCGAGCCCCACAAGGGCGTCAACCCGGACGAAGTCGTCGCCATGGGCGCCGCCATCCAGGCCGGCGTGCTGCAGGGCGACGTGAAAGATGTTCTTCTTCTCGACGTGACACCGCTGTCGCTCGGCATCGAGACGCTGGGCGGCGTGTTCACCCGGCTCATCGACCGAAACACGACGATCCCGACACGCAAGAGCCAGGTCTTCTCGACCGCCGAAGACAATCAGTCCGCGGTGACAATTCGCGTCGCCCAGGGCGAACGTGAGATGGCATCGGACAACAAGATGCTGGGCCAGTTCGACCTTGTTGGCATTCCCTCGGCGCCGCGCGGCGTGCCACAGATCGAAGTCACCTTCGACATCGACGCCAACGGCATCGTCAATGTCTCTGCGAAGGACAAGGGCACCGGCAAGGAACAACAGATTCGCATCCAGGCCTCCGGCGGCCTTTCCGACGACGAGATCGAGAACATGGTCAAGGACGCGGAAGCGCATTCGTCGGAAGACAAGGCGCGCCGCGAACTGGTCGAAGCGAAGAACCAGGCCGAGGCCGTGCTGCACACGACCGAGAAGAACATCGCCGAGCATGGCGACAAGGTTTCGGACGCTGACAAACAGGCGATCGAGACCGCCATGGAAGAACTGAAGTCGGTCAAGGACGGCGAGGACAAGGATGTCATCCAGCAGAAAACGGAGGCGGTGGTGACCGCGTCGATGAAGCTGGGCGAGGCGATCTACAAGGCGCAGGCCGAGAGCGACGCGGCGTCCGACGCCGCACAGGACGGCGCCGAGTCTGATTCCGACGACGACACCGTTGTCGATGCCGACTTCGAGGAAGTCGACGACGATAAGAAAGACACGGCATAGCGACCGGCGAATAGTCGGGCGCTCATGAACGATCCTTCCGCCCCGTCTTGTGCGAAATCGTCATACGGGGCGGAAGTGCGTTTCAGGGGGATGCAGTGGGGCGGCTGCTGAACGATGGCTAAGCAGGACTACTACGAGATGCTCGGGGTCGGACGCAAAGCGTCCGCCGACGAGATCAAGAAGGCCTACCGCAAGCTGGCCATGCAGCACCATCCCGACCGCAACCCGGACAACCCCGAGGCGGAAGCCAAGTTCAAGGAATTTTCGGAAGCCTACGACGTGCTGCGCGACGAACAGAAACGCGCGGCCTATGACCAGTTCGGACACGCCGCGTTCGAACAGGGCGGTATGGGCGGCGCGCACGGCCACAGCGCATTCGATTTCGCTTCGTCGTTCTCGGACATCTTCGAGGACCTGTTCGGCAATTTCGGCGGCGGCGGGCGCGGCCGCACCAACACCCGCGGCGCCGACTTGCGCTACAACATGGAAATCTCCCTGGAGGAGGCCTACCAAGGCAAGAAGGCGACCATCCGCGTGCCGACGTCTGTGCCCTGCGACGCGTGTCACGGTTCCGGCGCGGAAGGCGATTCGGCGCCAACGACCTGTTCGATGTGCCGCGGCCACGGCAAGGTACGCGCCCAGCAGGGCTTCTTCACCATCGAGCGGACCTGCCCGACCTGCCAGGGCGCGGGCCACGTCATCGAAAACCCGTGCAAGCCGTGCGGCGGCTCGGGCCGCGTGCGGCGCGAAAAGTCGCTGGCGGTCAATATTCCGGCCGGCGTCGAGGACGGCACGCGTATCCGGCTTTCCGGCGAGGGCGAGGCGGGCTTGCGCGCCGGGCCGCCCGGCGATCTCTACATCTTTCTGTCGGTCACGCCGCACCGCTTCTTCGAGCGCGAAGGCCTCAACATTTTCTGCCAGGTTCCGATCGCGATGACGACCGCGGCGCTCGGCGGCGACATCGAAGTACCGACCCTGGACGGGACCCGTGCGCGCATGTCGGTGCCGGGCGGCACCCAGACCGGCAAGCAGTTCCGGCTCAAGGGCAAGGGCATGCCCGCGATGCGCGGCCACGGCAAGGGCGACCTCTACATCCAGACCCTGGTCGAAACACCGGTGAACCTGAGCAAGCGCCAGAAAGAACTCCTCAAGGAGTTCGACGACGCCGGCAGCGGCAAGTCGCACAGCCCGGAATCCGAGGGTTTCTTCGCCAAGGTGAAGGAACTCTGGGAGGACCTGAAGGAGTAGCCTTGTTGTGCGGGGTGCGGGCAACGCCTGTACCCGACTGGTCGCCATCGACAAGGCGCGACTAGACTACATCTCCGAACGGGAGAATCCGCCATGCATCCAGAACGCGAAGGCCGCGGACGGCCGCCCTCGATCCGGCATGAAGGCCGCCACGCACTGTCGCCCGATCTGAGCCACGACGACTTCTCGCGTTTCGATTTTCAGATGGCGTCGTACTTCCATGTGGCGCAGCACGTCTTCCCTGCCGCCAAGGCGGCCTGGGAAAACCGCCAGCGCCAGCGCTTCGAGAAGGACCACGGGCGCGCACCCGAAACCCGTTTCGAGGTGCGGCCCTACATGCACGCCGACCCGGCGTGGCAGGTGTGGAGTTCGCTCAAGCGCAACAACATGGAGATGAACTACTGGAACAAGACCGGGATCATTGCGCGCCAAGAGGACGACCTGCTGGAGCGCGGCAAAGTCGCCGGCAACGCCAGGGGCAGCTTGCGTCTCAATCCCGATCTCGAGGTGCCGCGCTATCTCACCTCGGTCGACATCCATTGCATGCCCGGCGGTTACGACACCGACGGTGAATCGGGCATGTACGCCGGCATGGTTTACGACAACGGCGGCTTCTATCTCGCGATGGGCGGCGAGGCCGGACCGTGGAACGACGGCGCCGGCGCCGCGGACGTCGCGGTGGTTCGTTCGCGCTATCCCGATCTCAAGCCCAAGCGCATTCTCGATCTTGGCTGCACGATCGGGCACTCGACGCTGCCCCTGAAGATGGCGTGGCCGGAGGCAAGGGTCGACGCCATCGATGCCTGTGCGGCGGTGCTGCGCTACGCTCATGCTCGGGCCGAACATCTCGGCGTGGAGATTCACTTTTCGCAGCAGGACGCGCAGGATCTCGACTTCGAGGACGAAAGCTTCGACCTCGTGGTCAGCACGATGTTCATGCACGAGGTCACCCAGAAAGCGATGAAAAAGATGGGCCGCGAGGTCTATCGCGTACTCAAGCCCGGCGGCGTCATGCTGCACAACGAGCAGCCGCAATACCACGGGCAGCCGGCCGACGAGCAGTTTCTGCGCGAGTGGGACACCTACTACAACAACGAGCCGATGCGCTGCGCCTTCCGCAGCATGGATCTCGGCGCCTGGGTCGAGGATGCCGGTTTCGACCGCGACAGCCTGATTGCGGCAACGGCACCGGGCGCCTCGATCAGCGAAACCGGCGAAGTGCGCACCCGCAACGACGGCTTCTGGTTCATGATCTCGGCGCGCAAATAGCGCGTTCGGTGTGCGGTGCGGTTGAGCGAACGCACGTAACTCCCTGATTCTCGGTCGTGATTCCCCCACCTCTCCGCGGGGTGGGGGTTTTCGGTTTCGTGGTAGACTCCAGGTTGAAGAGATGCGCGTCCAAGCGCGCCACGAAAGGGGGAGATCCATGCCCAGAAATCGCAAGATTGTGCCCGACGTCGTGTGCGACCAGACCCTTGTCGCGCTCACGGGCAACGACCATGTGCGCGACGCTGCCCGGCTTATGAAGCACCGCAAGGTCGGTTCGGTCCTGGTCATGGATGGCGACATGCTTGAGGGCATCTTCACCGAGCGTGACATGGTCTATCGGGTCATCGCCGACGGTTTGGACCCGGACATGACGCCGCTGTCCCAGGTGATGACGGCCGATCCGGACACCATCGACGCGCGCGCGACCGCCCTGGAGGCGTTGCGCATGATGAACGAGCGTGGCTACCGACACCTGCCCGTCGTCGAAGAGGGCCGCGTGGTCGGCATCGTCTCGCGCCGCGATTTCTACGGCGAAGAGAAGGCCGAGGAAGAAGCCCGCGCGCCGGGCGATACGGCCACGCCGCTACAGGTCTAGACAAGAAAAGAGGGCGGGAATACCCGCCCTCGAACTCACACGGTATTGGTCGCCCGCTACTTCCAGGCGGCGAAGAAGAACCACTCGCCCTTGTCGGGCACGTGCATGGAACCGTCGGGCTGCGGCATGACGAAGGGCGCGTAGACCTGTTCGACCTTGTTGCGCGCGAAGCCGCCTTTGACGGCGACGTCCTCGAGATCCATGTCGTGCATCGGCCCCCAGAACGGCTCGTTGTTGTTGTGCGTGTCCCAGTCCATCTCGAACTGCTGCCACGCGCTGTTCATCGTCGCGAAGGGCGGCTGTTCGACGTGCAGCATGACGCCACCGGGGCGCAGGATGCGGTGCGCTTCGGCCGCGATCTCGTAGACCGCCTTGTGAGAGGTCTCGTGCAGGAACATCGACGAAACGACGACGTCGAAGGTGTTGTCGGGGAAGCGTGTATCTTCAGCAAGGCCCTGCCAGAAATGCACCTTGCGACCGAGTGACTCGGCGCGGGCGTGGGCATAGCGCATCAGCGGCGCGGCGAAATCGAGACCGTGAACCTCCGCGTCGGGCCAAGCGTCGACATAGGCGAGCGTGGAATGTCCAACGGTACAGCCTACGTCGAGGACGGTGCTCGGTTTGAACTCGGGATGCGCATAGTCCAGCCAGTGCACCACCGACCAGCCCGGCCCGTCATTGTAGGGGCCGAATTTGCCGCCGGTGCCCATGTAAAGCCCGCCGAGGTCGTACAATGCCGCGGGCAGGATGTCGCCTTCCTCCGCCTCGGTGTAATAGCTGCCCGGCATCCAGTGCATGTCCATGGCGCTTTGGTAACGCGGCACCGGTACCTCGTCGTCGAGATGCAGCGTGCCGAAACGCGGGTTCGCGATATTCGCGCGTTCGATCAGCTCGTCGATCTGGCGCTCGATGATCGGCATCTTCTGGGCGCTGCCGAGTTCCTGCTGGTGGCGGCGCAGACATGCCCACCACTGATAGGCCGGATCCTGAAGCATGGCACGGCGCACCTCGTGGCGATCCTGCGGCGCCCTGCCGTGTTCTTTCTTGAACGCCGGTTCGACGCGCGCCTCGAAGATCGCCTTGTTCTTCGGCGTCAGCGCTTCGCGCATGTGGCGGCCGAAGGCCATCTGATAGTTGAGGCGCGCTTCCTCGTCAGCATGCAGTTCGGGCATGACGTCGTGGCGCCCGAGACCCGCGATCGAAGTCTGCGGGGCGGCAATATCGGTGGAAGCCATGGGTAATCCTTTTGCGATAGAGACGCGAGATTGTTGCCGCCAGTGTACCAGATCAACGGCCGCGCCGTCGAAAGTCCCTCTTTCCGGCGCCCGGCTACCGGTCTTTGGGTTCGAACCGTCCCTCGGCATGTATTTCTCACGCGCGGGCCCATGTGTTAAACGTCGCGCCGCTGGACAAAGAGGACGACGACCATGGCAGATCTAGAAATCGGCGTGGCCGGCTGCGCCGGGCGCATGGGCCAGATGCTGCTGCACCAGGTCGCGGCGACACCAGGGTGCGTTATCGCGGGCGGCAGCGAGGCACCGGGCGGCGCCATGGTGGGGCTCGACGTGGGAACGATGGCGCGCCTCCCCGATACCAGTATCCCCATCGTCGATAGTGCCACCGCACTGTTCGAAACCTGTGACGCCGTTCTCGACTTTACGGTGCCGGCAGCCACCGTCGAAAACGCGAGAGCGGCCGCCGCGCAGGGCAAGATTCTGGTCGCCGGCACCACCGGTCTCACGGCTGACGACGAGGCCGTGCTGCACGATGCGGCCAAAAGGACGGCGATCGTCTACGCCGCCAACATGAGCGTCGGCGTGAACGTTCTCGCACAGGCGGTCAAGCAGGTCGCCGCGACGCTGGGGCCGGACGCCTTCGACATCGAGATCGTCGAGATGCACCACCGTAACAAGGTCGACGCCCCGTCGGGCACGGCGCTACTGCTGGGCCGTGCTGCTGCCGAAGGTCGCAGGGTCGAGCTCGACGATGTGGCCGACCGTGGACGCGACGGAATCACCGGCGCCCGCCAACAGGGCCACATCGGGTTCGCAGCGTTGCGAGGCGGGGGTGTTCCGGGCGATCACACGGTGATCTTCGCGTCGGACAACGAACGCATCGAGCTGACGCACCGCGCCCAGGACCGTTCGCTGTTCGCCGCCGGGGCGATTCGCGCCGCCCTGTGGGCGCGCGGCAAGGCACCGGGCCTCTATGACATGAAGGACGTGCTGGGGCTGCGCTAGCGGAGTTCCGGCGTTATCGCCGGCGGCGGCGCGGCGGCCCGCCCGGCCGGTAAGCCGAAGCGTTCTCGTCTTTCTGCCGATAGACGAGCCTGCCCTTGTCGAGGTCGTACGGGCTCATTTCAACCGTCACACGGTCGCCGACGAGCGTGCGGATGCGGCGTTTCCGCATCTTCCCCGAGGTATAGACCATGATTTCGCGCTCGCTGTCGTCGAGACGGACCTGAAACAGGCCGCCGGGGAGCATCTCGATGACGGTGCCTTCGAATCGGAGAACGTCTTCCTTAGCCACAGGTCGTCCTTTCCTACGGACGACACGTGCCGACGCCCTTTCTTGATGTGCTGGTCGCTAGCGAACCGAAACCGCGATCGCCGCACCACCCAACAGGACGGCGATCAGCAAGCCGATCACGATCCAATACATGACGTTGCCAGAAAGCATGAGAAACCTTTCGTTCTCCGCCGCGGAGTCGTGTCCGTGCAAGCTCAAGCGGCGATGTCGAGCTGCAAGCTAATCGAAGCAAAGTGCGCAGCCGCACCGACCAGCACGCACACGTGCCAGATGGCGTTGCCAAACCGAAATCCGTTCCAGTGGAAGAACGCGAGTCCGGCGGTGTATGTCACGCCGCCGCCGATCAACAGCGCCAGGGCCCAATCGCCCAGGTTCGCCGTCAACGGATAGACCCAGGCGATGCCGGCCCAGCCGAGCGCGACGTAGCCAGCGATTCCAAACCAGCTCAGCTGCCGGACAAACAACAGGCGCATCGCAATGCCGCCGAGCGCGATGAACCACACAAGTGCGAGAAGCAGCGCCCCTTGGTTGTCCCAGAGGGACAAGAGCGCGAAAGGCGTCACCGTTCCGGCGATCAGAAGATAGATCGCGCTGTGATCGAGCGCCTGGAGGACGCGCCGCGCGCGGGGACCGCGCGACCAATGATAGAGCGATGAGGCAAGGAAAGCCGCAACGAGCGTGGCGCCGTAGACCAGCGCCGAGAGAATCGGCCTCGGACCTGCGTTCCACGACAGAGCGCCGAGGAGGTAGGCGAAGCCTGTTGCGGCGAGAAGAAGACCGGCGATCGGGAGCGCCGAGTCCCAGCGGCCCAGAAAGCCAGGTGATTCCGCGAGCGCGTCAGCGCCCGCTGAAGAGGGGGCGTGAAGCCCCCTCTCAGGTTGGACGTTCAGTCCAGCACGCGCAGGTTTGCTGCAGACGTCTTGCCGTCGCGACCTGACTCGAGGTCATACTCGACCTTCTGGCCTTCGCTGAGGTGCGACAGGCCGGCGCGCTCGACGGCCGAGATATGGACGAAGCTGTCCTTGCCGCCGTCTTCCGGCGCGATGAAGCCATAGCCCTTGGTGGGGTTGAACCACTTGACGGTTCCGATCATTCGATATTCCAGTCATTCAAAGTTTAGGGACCGCCCACGCACAACGCGCGGCCGGGGTCTCAAGTCAACGATTTCCAGGGGGTATGACGTTCAGTCGGCGTGACGAAGCGAGATACGCCGGGTCTTCGTTAGCTGATGGGGCAGATATGGGCCGGTTAGGTCCAGAAAGCAAGGCATTTTCGCCACGCCTCACGCGCTTGATACACGCCCTCGTACTTTTCGCCGGAAACACACTATATCTATGGCCAGGATCGACAACACCGGCATACGCCGGCCCCGGTCCGCTTCCCGAAAGGAAACAGGTTGGTCCAGGCGAAAAGCGCCGCGCACGGCGAGAAATGGCTGTGCGACTCGTGCGGTACGAAATTCTACGATCTCAACAAGCGTGGCCCTAACGACGGCGCCATATGTCCGGAATGCGGCATGGAGCTGCACCGTCCTGTCAAGGTACCCAGCAAGCCGCGCAAATCGGTTTCACGCAGTGTCTTTGCGAAAGGCGGCGCGGCGGCAAGACCAAAGCCTGCCGACCCGGACGAAACATCCGACGAGGACGCAGAAGAGGGCGAGGAAGCTTTGCTGGACAGCGACGACGATGCCGACGTCGCCGAGGAGGACGAGGCACCCGAGTCGACCGGCTAGGCGCCTGCCGCCCCGGAATGCGCGGCCTCCCAGGCCAGCATCGCCTGTTTGCGTGGAGAGCCCCAGCGGTAATGGTTGATCACGCCTGACTTCCGGATCACGCGGTGGCACGGCACGATCCAAGACACCGCATTGCGCGCGACGGCGTTGCCGACCGCACGGCCGTGCCGCTCGAGCCCGAGGCGGTCGCCGATCGCCTCGTAGGTCGTCGTGTGTCCCGGCGGAATGGCAAGCAACGCTTCCCACACCCGAACCTGAAAGTTCGTCCCCTTGAGCAGCAGCGTCAACGGTTTGTCGCCAGCGTGCGGCCGGAAGATGCGCCGCGCGATCGGCGCCATGGCGGCGTCGTCGCGCACGAACGTGGCCAAGGACCAATTACGTGACAGATCATCGTGCGCGGCGCCACGCGCCGCCGCACCCTCGCCGACCACGAACCCGAGACCGCACAGGCCGCGTTCCGTCACATAAAGAAGACATTCGCCGAACGGCGACGGCTGATAGCCGAAGCGGATGACGAGATCGGCGCCCTGGGCCTTGTATTCGCCAGGCGTCATCGCCTCGCAGGACACGAAGAGATCGTGCAACCGCGACGGTCCCGACAGACCCGCCGCATAGGTTGCGTCGAGCACGCTCGCCGACTCGGCGAGCAGCGTCTTGGCATGGTCAACCGTCAGGTATTGCTGGAAGCGCTTTGGCGACAGGCCGGCCCAACGCTTGAACAGACGCTGGAAATGAAACGGGCTGAGGCCGACCTGGGAGGCGATGTCATCCAGCGACGGCCGCTCGTCATGCTGTGCTGCAAGCAGCTGAATGGCGGTCTCGATTCGATCGTAGTCGCGGGGTGCGAGGGCGGTGTCGGGCATGGCTGAAGTGTGCAGTCGCGCCCCTCGCGCCGCCACCCGATTCTTGCGCTGCGGACGATTGCGCCGGGCTGGCCGGCCCTGCGAAGGTGGCGCATCGTTCCCAGCCGGAGTTTTCCCATGCTGTCCTGGTTTCTTCTCGCGGTGGTCGCCATCGGCGGCGCGTTGACCCCGGTGCAGGCCTCGGTCAACGCGATTCTCGGGCGCTCGCTCGGCCATCCGGTATCGGCCGCGGTCGTGTCGACCTGCGTCTCGTTTTCCCTCCTGCTGGTGACAGCGCTGGTGATCCGGGTGCCGTGGCCGAGCGGGGCGGCGTTTGCGGCACCATGGTGGATCTACCTGACCGGCGGTGCAATCGGCGCCGTGTTCGTATTCTTCCTGCTGTTCTCGGCGCCTATCATCGGCGCGACCGCGATGATCGCAGCCATCATCGCCGGACAACTGATCGGGTCCGTAGCGCTCGACCATTTCGGTGCGCTTGGCTTGCCGCAGCATGCGCTGTCGCCAGGACGACTTGCCGGCATCGCCCTGCTGGTGGCGGGTGTCTACCTGATCCGCAGGTTCTAGGTCAGCCGCTGTAATTCAGGTCCGACAACGCCGTACGCAACGCCTTGGCAAGATCGACACGTTCGTCATGCAGCAGGAAGTCGCCAAGCGCAACGTGACGGCCATGACTGGACACGATCAGACGGCTGTCGCTCCCTGCTGCCTCGTCGATGGCGATCCGCACCCAGTAGGGCTGGAATGTCCAGGATGTCACGCGGCCGCGCGGGGTGACCCGGCGAATGAGCAACTCGTCCTCGGTCAGGCTCACTGTTTCGGTCAGGCGGGCTGCGCGGAAACTCATGCGGAACGCGACGTAGATGAGCAGCACGTCGAGACCGAAGAAGCCGAGTACGGGCCAGGCGCCGGCCAGAAAGAACGCCATGCCGGCACCGAAACTGATCGCCGAAACGGCAGCCATCAACAACCAGAAGCCCGTCGGGCTAAGCGAACGGTGCGGGTAGAGCACGACGTCGAACAATTTCGAACGCGGCTCGTCGGCTTGAATCTCGGTCATGCCTCGGGTTCCGAATCGCCGCGCGGCATATCCGCCTTGTCCTGCGTGTGGTCGCGATCCCGGCGGCGCTGGGCCGCGCGCATCTTGTTGAGATTGAGCATCGCTTCCCAGGCGCGCGGATCGGTCGCGGCCTTTTCAGCCAGCAGCGTGTCGATGTTCGGCGCGGCCCTCGTCGTGCGCGGTGCGGACCGCTCGGGTTTCCTGCGAGCCATGCCGCCATCCTATCCCCCGAAAACCACTCGCGGCAAAGCGGCGCTTTGCCGCGCCCGGCGCGACCGCTAGTCTCCGGGCCATGAAGAAAGCCGACGTCGATGAGTTCTTCCGCCGCCTGGCCGCAGTCAACCCCGCGCCCGAGACGGAGCTCCTTTACAAGAACCCGTTTACGTTGCTGGTCGCCGTGGTGCTTTCGGCCCAGGCGACCGACGCCGGGGTCAACAAGGCGACACCCGCACTATTCGCAGCGGCCGATACGCCCGAGAAGATGATGAAGCTTGGCGAGGCGAAGATTCGCGACCTCATCAAGACGATCGGGCTGTTCAATTCCAAGGCGAAGAACGTCGCCGCATTGAGCCGCATCCTTGTCGAGGAACATGGCGGCGAGATTCCGCAGGACCGCCAGTCCCTGCAGGCGCTGCCCGGCGTGGGACGCAAGACGGCCAACGTTGTGCTTAACGTCGCCTTCGGCCAACCGACAATCGCGGTCGACACGCACATCTTCCGCGTGGGCAACCGAACCGGGCTGGCGCCGGGCAAGACGCCGTTGGCCGTGGAGCTCGGCCTTGAGAAGGTCGTGCCGCATAAGTGGAAACAGCACGCGCACCACTGGCTCATCCTGCATGGGCGCTATGTTTGCAAGGCGCGGACCCCGGATTGCCCGGCCTGCACGGTGCGCGAGTTCTGCGCCTTCAAGGCGAAGACGACGCTTGAGGCGCCCACAGCCAAATCCACAACGCGCAGACGAACGACGGGCACGAGCGCGGCAAAGAGCAAGACGGCGAAAAAGGCCGCGACAAAGACGCGAACGCGCTAGTCGTCCGTCTCGCGGTTCAGGCTGACGGTGCTGGCAGCTTCGGTGGCGAAGGCAGCAAGACACTGGCCTGTCGATAACGCCGTGTCGGTGCCACGGGCCTCGACATAACGCACTTCGTTGTCGTCCGGCCCCGTCGTCTCGTAGAGGTAAACGTGCGCGACGCAGGCGGTGTTCTTGTAGAGCCACAACTCGCCCGGCGGCTCGTTGCGCAGGATCATCGGCGCGCCCATCAGGTCGGCGAGTTCGCTACGCCCCAGGCCGACAAGACGCGCGGGATCGATGGTTTCGATTGCCGGTTCGGCGGCTTCCGCGGTCTCGCTCTCCTGCACCGGCGCAGGTTCGCGCCGCGTGGTATCGCGCGCCGTCTGCTTGGGCGGTGCGGTTCGTTCCTCCGGTCGCGGCGCCAGGGGCGCGAGGGACGTATTGGCGGCTTCGCGCTCCAGGACAGGCGAGGGCGCTGCCGACGGCGCCGTGCGCGGCGCGTCAGCGCGATCTTCGTGAAGCACGCCAGCAATGCGTGCGCGTTCGTCCACCGGTGCGCCGCAGGCGGCCAGCGCCAGCACCCCGCAAACCAACAGCAGGCGGATCGGCTCCATCGTGGCGGCGCGCCTCAAGCGGCGCGCAATCCCTTGAAGATATGGATCATCGCAACCGGCGCGATGATCGGCGCGAAGAAGTTGACGATCGGAATGGTGAACATGAAGGCGACGAACGCTCCAGCAATCAGGATTCGGCCGCGCTCGCGGCGGCGCAAGGCTTTTGCCGAATTAATGTCTGTATATCTGTGGGCTACGGCCTCAAAGTATTCCCGTCCCATAAGATAACCATTCAAGAGCCAGTAAACCAAGAAACCTATGCCGAAGATGAGGGCCAGGAACAGGTAGGGGCCCAGCATGATCAGGTTCAACACCAGCATGACGGCCAAGAAACGCAACCCGACATATATTTCCTGACCGATCGGAAGGTCCTTCCCCGGCGGATCGTGCGGATAGTGTTCGCGCTCGACGGCTTCGAGAATCTCACCCATGAAGAACGTGGTGATCACCATGGTGGCGACCGCCGGTGAGAACAGCCAGAGCGACAGCAGAAAAATCACGGACCCGGCAGCGCCGGAAATCCAGCCGGAGAACCAAAGGTCGTAGGTGACCCACACATACTCGACCGCCGCCCCCGCCAGAAAGCCGACCAGCACGATCACAATGACCGTGATAATGAAGCTTTTGACGAACACTTTGCGAAACGACGGTTCCGGCAACTGGGCGATGGCTCTTGCGAAGGCGCTGATCATGGCTGGTCCTTGCGCGGCGGTGGACTCGAGGCGGCGCTTTGTTGCCCGCAGGCGCGGTCTATCTATACTGCGGCGACCGTTATCATTCCAGTCACAGTACGTTTCCCAAGGGGGCCGCTCTGAGTTCCGACACGCTTGACGCCGTTTGCATCGGCAACGCCATCGTCGATGTCTTTAGTTCGATCGAACCCGATTTCCTGACCCGTCATGATCTGGTCCCTGGGTCGATGAATCTGATCGACGAAGCCCGTGCGGAAACGCTCTACGGGGAGATGGGGCCGGGACGCGAAGTTTCCGGCGGGTCCGCCGGCAACACCGCTGCCGGCATCGCGTCTCTGGGCGGTTCCGTCGGCTTCATCGGCAAGGTTCGCGAGGACGAACTCGGCAAGGTCTTCACGCACGACATGCGCGCCGCAGGCGTCGAGTTCACGACGAGCCATCTCGTCGGCGGACCGGCAACGGCCCGCAGCCTGATCCTGGTAACGCCGGACGCGCAGCGCACGATGAACACCTTTCTCGGCGCCTGCGTCGAGCTGGGTCCGGACGATCTCGACGAGGACATGATCGCCCGCGCTCAGGTGACCTACATGGAAGGCTATCTGTGGGATCCGCCGCTGGCGAAAGACGCCTTCCGTCGCGCGATTCAGATCGCCCACGGCGCCGGTCGCAAGACCGCTCTGACGTTGTCGGATTCGTTTTGCGTCGACCGGTTCCGCAACGAGTTTCTTCAGTTGCTCGACGGCGAGATCGACATTCTTTTTGCCAACGAGGACGAACTGAAGTCTCTTTACCAGGTCGACGATTTCGACGATGCGTTGCAGCGGGTTCAGGGGCACTGCGAGATCGCCGCGCTGACGCGAAGCGAAAAGGGCTCTGTGATCGTGCGCGGCAACGAGGTCCATGTCATCGACGCCGCGCCGGTGCAAAGGGTGATAGACACGACAGGCGCCGGCGATCTCTATGCTTCCGGGTTTCTCTACGGTCTGGCCCGCGGCTACGACCTGAAGACCTGCGGAACGCTCGCCGGCCTCGCGGCGGCGGAGATCATCTCCCACTTCGGCGCGCGGCCCGAAGTCTCGCTCAAGAAGCTGGCCAATGAGCGGCTCGACGCCTGATAGCCGCGTCATGCGGGACGCAATGAAGGCATTCGTTCGATGACCCGCGCCCGTCTGATCTCGGGCATCATTCTCTACGTCTACGTTGCGACGCATCTGATCAATCACGCCTTGGGAATCGTTTCGCTAGAAGCGATGGAGGCAGGCCGCGAGGTTTTTCTCGCCATCTGGCGAAACTGGATTGGCTCGATCGTCCTCTACGGCGCCCTGCTGACGCACGTTGTCCTGGTTCTCTGGTCGCTCTACGCCCGCCGCACGTTGCTGCGGATGCCGGTGCGCGAAGTATTCCAGGTACTCTTCGGACTTGTGCTGCCCGCCGTTCTGATGGAGCACATCATCGGCACCCGCGGCTTGCACATCATGGCGGACGTCAACGATACCTACGCCTACGTGCTGGGAACCCTGTGGATCAGCCAACCTGACAAAGGCGCGCTTCAGGCTTTGGCGCTGGTGCTCGCATGGGCGCACGGCACGATGGGACTCTATTTTTGGCTCAGGCTGAAGCCGTGGTTCCCGCGGATCGTCGCCTGGCTCTATACCGTCGTCATTGTGCTGCCGGTATTGGCGCTCGTCGGCCTTGCCGATGCCGGGCGCGAACTGGCGCGGCTGCTTGAAGACGATACTCTTGCCGAACAGATCATCGGCGCCATCAACCTGCCATCCGACGAGGCAGCAGCCATGGCAGGTTCAGTCCTTGACTGGAGCCTGATCGGCTACGCCGCGTTGATCGGTCTGGTCGTTGTCGCCCGATTCGCACGATGGCTGGTGCAGCTCCGCGCGACGATGGTGACCATCTCGTATCCAGACGGCCGCTCGATCTCCGTCGAGCCCGGTACAAGCATTCTCGATGCCAGCCGGCGCCTCGGGTTTCCTCACGCATCGGTGTGCGGCGGGCGCGGCCGCTGTTCGACATGCCGGATACACATTAGCGAGGGCCGCGAGGAGTTGCCTCCCCTGTCCTCTGCAGAATCCCGTGTCCTGCAGCGGGTCGGTGCCTCCGAGGCGACACGGCTGGCGTGCCAGCTGAGACCGACCAGCAACGTGGCTGTGACCCCGCTATTGGCGGCCGACGCAACCGCGCGTGAGGGCCATCGCCAATCCTCGATCAGCCAGGGCGCGGAAAAGGACGTGGCCATTCTGTTCGCCGACATCCGCTCCTTCACGAGCTTCTCCGAAAAGAAGCTGCCCTATGACGTGGTCTTCGTGCTCAATCAGTACTTCCGCACCATGGGGTCGGCCGTCGAGCAATCCGGCGGCCAGCTCGACAAATTCATCGGCGATGGCGTCATGGCGTTGTTCGGGATCGAGACGAACGCGGCGGAAGGATGCCGGTCGGCGCTGCGTGCCGCGCGGCAGATGGCGCGGGGCTTGAACCAGTTGAACGAAGACCTCAAGAGCGACTTGCCCGAACCGTTGCGGATCGGGATCGGCATCCATGTCGGCAGCGTCATCGTCGGCGACATGGGTTACGCGCAGGCGCGCTCCGTAACCGCGATCGGCGATCCGGTGAACACGGCCAGCCGCCTAGAGGCCTTGAACAAGGATCTCGGCTCCCAGCTCGTGGTCAGCGCCGACGTCGCGCGTCATGCCGGCTACGGCATGTCCGAGTTTCGGAGCCAGGAGGTGTCCATTCGCGGCCGCGAAGAGATGATGCAGGTCTTCGCCATCGACGACGCCGCCGAGTTGAAGGAAATGGTGCCGGCCTAGGCCTTGTCGCCGTATTTCTCGCGCAACGACGCCATGAAGTTTTCCCGCGTCTTTTCCATTTCATCGAACGCCGCCGCGAAGACCGTGGCAGACCGCGCGTAGTCCCAATACGGCGTCAGGCGCGGATGGCCGCGCCGCAGGTCGTCATCACTGAAATGCCGCAAGATGCTCGGCAGGTACCATAGCGCCGGTACCAGCGCGCAGTCGGCCAGAACTATTGATTCGCCGAGGCACCATGGTCCCGGCGCGATGGCGCGGTCGACATGGCCCAGCCCCGCGCGTACGCGCTCGAGCTGTGTCTCGATGAAATCGGTGTCTCGGTGCGCGAGCCTGATTTGCGGCGTCAGCGCATGAACCGGCGCAAGAACATAGAGATCGACCAGCCGGGAGAGCAGGCGCGACCGCGCGCGCGTCGATGCATCCACGGGCAACAGCGGCGGATCGGGATACCTGTCTTCAAGGTATTCGCAGATCACCTCCGATTCATAGAGGAGGACATCGCCGTCCTCGATGAACGGAATCTTGCCGAGCGGGGCGCGCGCGCGGTTGGGGTCCGAAGCGACGTCCGCCGGCCCGATGATCACGTCGAGATCGATTCCTTTAGCGAGCGCGGCGAACCAGACGCGACAAAAGTAGGGCGATAGAGGCGTGCCGTAGAGGCGAACACCAGTCATGAAAGATCAGCTCTGCTTGTTGAGCAGGCCCGTCCCGAGTGTTTCACCAGCCAGGATATGAACATGGAAATGCGGCACGAGCTGGTGCGAATCTGGCCCATGGTTGGCGATCAGCCGATAGCCGGTTTCACCAACACCAAGATCGCGGGCGATCTTTCCAACCGCGCGAAAGAAGGCGTTCATTTCGGCGTCGCTCGCCTGGGCGCTGAAGTCGTCCATCGAGACATAGGCGCCCTTGGGTATGACGAGCACATGCACCTTGGTCTGCGGCGCGATGTCGTTGAACGCAAGAACATGTTCGTCCTCGTAGACCTTGTCACACGGCAGTTCGCCGCGAAGGATCTTGGCGAACACGTTGTCGTTGTCGTAGCTCATCGCGCCCTCAACTAGTCGATCGTCTTTTGCTTTCGCGCCGCCTTTTCGGCGATACCCGACGTGCCCTCGCGACGCGCTAGCTCAGCGAAGACCTGTCCCGGCGTAATGTCCATTCTCGCCCACAAGACCATCAGCGAGAACAGGAGATCGGCGCTCTCGTAAATGACCTGACCGCGGTCCTTGTCGGCCGCAGCAACGACGGTCTCGACGGCTTCCTCGCCAACCTTCTCCGCGATCTTGTTGCGGCCCTTGGCAAACATGCGCGCAACGTATGATTCCTTGGGGTCTGCGTCGCGGCGCTGTTCGATCACGGCGAACACGCGCTCCAGAACCTCGCTGCTGTCGGTAGCTGTCATGGAGTCGTACTTCCTCGTTGAACCCAGCGAAGGCGTAACAGATTCTGATGGCTGCGTCATGACCGGGCGCGCAACACGCCGCTTGCCAGCGCAACGCCGCAACACACCGCGATCACGCCGGCCCAGGCCAGCAGCGGCGGCAGTTCGCCCAACGCCGGCACCGCGACGATGGTGGCGATCACCGGCGTGAGCGCGCTGAACGCCGCCGCGTTGGACGCGCCGAGGCGGCTGACCGCCATGCCATAGGCCGCCATGGCAAAGAGGCCAGAGCCGAGGCCCTGGGCCACCACCTGCACAGCGATGTCGCGCCATGGCACGTCGAAGCGCACGTCGCCGTCGATCAACCCAACCGGAACAAGGACAATGACCGATCCGATGCCGACGATTGCAGCCGCCTGCCAGGCATCGAGTCCGGAGCCGCGCAGGGCGATCGTATACGCCGCCCACATCGCCGCCGCGCACAGGAAGAGCAGGTGGCCGCGCCATTCGCCGGGATCACCCGTGAACAGGCTGTCGCCGCCGACGGCGAGGCCACCGACGATGATCAGCGCAAAGCCCAGCAGTCGCCACCGGCCCAGCTTCCCTCCCAGCAGGGTGACAGCGAGGATCGCAGCGAACAGCGGCATCGTGCCCGGCAGCAACGCGCCAACGTCGGAGACCGGGGCGAAACGCGTCCCCGTGCTGGCGATCAGGAAATAGGGCGCGCCGGCGCCGGCGACGATCACCACCACGCGCCATGGATTGAGCCGCCGCCACTGCAGACGGAACAGCAGGGGAAAGAGGATCAAGGCCGGCGGCAGTGTGCGGATGATGGCGATCTCGACCGGTGTGAAACCGCCGGTCACACCGGCACGCGTCGCCACGATCCAGCCGCCCCAGATCGTCGCTGCGGTCAGTCCCGCGAGCGTCCCGAACACGACCGGCGCGACGCCGGCATGCGCCGACGCGCCGCTGCGAAAGTCAGTCACGGACCGGTACGCCGGCCCGTTTCATGTACGCCTTGGTTTCGCCGATCGAATGTTCACCGAAATGGAAGATCGATGCAGCCAGCACCGCGGTCGCATGGCCGTCGCGCACGCCTTCGACCATATGTTCGAGCGTGCCGACCCCGCCTGAAGCGATCACCGGAATCGTCACCGCGTCGGCCACCGCGCGGGTCAGCTCTATGTCGAAGCCCTGTTTAGTGCCATCGCGGTCCATCGAGGTCAGCAGAATTTCGCCCGCACCGTAATCGGCCATTCGCCTAGCCCATTCGACAGCGTCGATCCCCGTCGGATTGCGCCCGCCATGGGTGAAGACCTCGAACTGCCAGTTGCGTCCAGCTGCATTTCCCGGATTCCGTTTGGCATCGATCGCGACAACGATGCACTGGCTGCCGAACTTCTCGGCTGCCTGGCGCACGAAGTCCGGATCCTTCACCGCCGCGGTGTTGATCGACACCTTGTCGGCGCCGGCCAGCAACAGCTTGCGGATATCCTCCAGGGTGCGGACTCCGCCGCCCACTGTCAGCGGCATGAAGCACTGCTCGGCCGTGCGCGCGACGACGTCGAAGATCGTGTCGCGGTTCTCGTGGCTGGCCGTAATGTCGAGAAAGCACAGTTCGTCCGCGCCCTGTTCGTCGTAGATGCGCGCCTGTTCGACCGGATCGCCGGCATCGCGCAGGTCCACGAAGTTAACGCCCTTGACGACGCGGCCGTCCTTCACGTCGAGACAGGGAATGATGCGTGCCTTGAGCATGCTCAGGCCGCCACCGCCAGCGCCTCGCGCGGCTCCAGCGTGCCCTCATAGAGCGCACGGCCGATGATGACGCCGGAAACACCCCGGGCCTCGCAGGCCTTGAGCGCGGCGATGTCTTCGAGCGTCGAAACGCCGCCCGAGGCAATCACCGGAACCGAGACGGCATCTGCGACCTCGAGGGTCGCCTCTACGTTGACGCCGGTCAGTACGCCGTCGCGGTCGATATCGGTGTGGATGATCGCGGCGACGCCAGCGTCGGCGAAGCTCTTGGCGAGATCCACTGCCGTCATCTCCGACACTTCGGCCCAGCCCTCGACGGCGACCTTGCCGCCTTTGGCGTCGATGCCGACGGCGATCCGGCCTGGAAACTTGCGCGCCGCAGTGCGCACCAGGTCAGGGTCGCGCACGGCAACCGTACCGAGCACGACACGCGACACGCCACGGTCCAACCATTGTTGAACGGTCTGCAGATCGCGGATGCCGCCGCCGAGCTGCACCGGTAGATCGGTGGCATCGAGGATACGTGACACGGCGTCGCCGTTGACCGGCTTGCCAGCGAAGGCGCCGTTGAGGTCGACGACATGAATCCACTCGAACCCGAAATTGGCGAACGCCTTCGCTTGACCGCCGGGATCGTCGTTGTAGACGGTTGCGTCTTCCATCTTGCCGAGCTTGAGCCGGACGCAAGCGCCGTCCTTGAGGTCGATCGCGGGGTACAGAATCACGGGGCCAGGTCCTTGGTGTAGTAGAAACCGCGAATGAACCGACCGTCGACGAGCGCATAGTTCGGCTTCACGCCCCAGCGCTCGAAACCGGCGTTTTCGTAGAGCGTGATCGCGTTGGTTTGCGTTTCGCGCACGTCGAGACTGATCTGGCGGAAGCCGAGCTCCCGGGCGTGGCGCTCGAACTCGGCCAGCATGCCCCTCGCCAGGCCGTGTCCGCGTGCCCATGGCGCAACGAAGAAGCTGTTGAGCGTAACGTTGTGGGCGCCGGCTTCGTTGTTCGGCGCCGGTTTCACCATCTGCGCAGTACCCGACAGGGTGCCGTTGTAGCGCCCGACGAGAAGCTCGCGTTCCGGCACCAGCAATACGCCGCGCCAGAATGCCTCGAGGCGCTCGCGCGGCGGCGGGTTAATCCAGTCGAACCCGATCCCGACTTCGATCGCCTGTTCGGTAGCCTCACAGATCTCTTCGAGATCGCTCTCGTCGAATTCCAGCAGCCACTCCACCTGCGTCGTGTGCATCATGGTCTCCATGCCAGGAAGTTCGCGATCAGACGCAGACCGGTCTCCTGACTCTTTTCGGGGTGAAACTGCGTGCCCACTAGATTGTCCCGACCAATCACGGCAGTTATCGCCCCACCATAGTCCGTCTCGGCAAGAACGTGGGCCCCCTCCTGCGCGCAAAATGCGAAGGAATGGACGAAGTAGGCGTGCGCGCCGGTCTCGATCCCGGCCAGGACCGGATGGGCGTGTCGCACGGTCAGCTGGTTCCAGCCCATGTGCGGCACGGGCCGGCCCGGCGCCGGCGTCAGCGCCGCGACCTCGCCGGGTATCCAGTCGAACCCGTCGTGGGCGCCATGTTCGAGCCCGCGTGTTGCCATCAACTGCATGCCGACACAGATCCCCAGGAACGGTCGGCCCCGGCCGATGACCGCATCCTCGAGTGCCTCACGCATTCCGGCCAGTGCTTCCACGCCTGCTCGACAGTCGGCAAACGCTCCGACACCCGGCAACACGACCCGGTCGGCAGTCGCGACGACTTCCGGCGACGCCGTCACCACGATCTCGTCGGCCGTGCCGCCCTCGCGGGCCGCGCGCTCGAACGCTTTCGCCGCCGACCGCAGATTGCCCGACCCGTAGTCGACGATCGCCGTGGTCACGTCGCCCATCTTTCGCGTGGCAGCAATGCGCCCGTCGGCGTCACCTCGATCTCACGGAAGAACGCGCGCTCGGCATCGGCGAGGTTGCGTCCCGAGACCATGCCGACCTCGCGCCAGCCGCGCCGCGACAGCCGCCAACGCCGGAGATTGTTCCCTTCGAAGGCGACCGCCAGCGTAAGCACGACCTCCAGGACGCTTCCCGCCAGCGGCGTGATAGCGCCGGACTCGACCAGCGCGGAGAACGCAAGCATCGAGACGAGAATCGCGAGCGCCACCAGCCACAGGCCGCGAAACAACGGCCAGATGAACGGCAGGAACAGCGCCGGCCAGCAGAACCCGTCCTTGATAAACAATAGGTCCGCTTCGCCCGCCGCCTCGGGGCCCTGGTATACGGTGTAGAGCCGCATGCCGCCCCGAATCAGAGGGATCCGCCGAGCACGCCTTTGGTCGAGGGCACCGACTGTGCCTGGCGTGGGTCGACGGCGATCGCCTCGCGCAGCGCGCGGGCGAGGCCTTTGTAGCAAGACTCGGCGATATGATGGCTGTTGCGGCCGTAAAGATTCTCGACATGCAGCGTGATGCCGGCGCCTTGGGCAAAGGCCTGGAACCATTCGCGGAACAGCTCGGTATCCATCTCGCCCAGTTTCGACGTCGGGAAGCTGACGTTCCAGACGAGGTACGGCCGGTTCGAACAATCCAGCGTCACCCGCGTCAGGGTCTCGTCGAAGGGGATGAAGGCCGCGCCGTAGCGAACGATCCCAGCCCTGTCGCCAAGGGCCTTGGAGACCGCCTCGCCGATCACGATTCCGCAGTCCTCTGTCACATGATGGAAATCGATGTGGGTGTCGCCCTGCGCCTTGAGATCTAGGTCGATCAGTGCGTGCCGCGACAGTTGCTCCATCATGTGATCGAGGAAGCCGACGCCGGTCGTGACGTCGTACACGCCACTGCCGTCCAGATTGACGGTGGCGGAAATGCCGGTTTCCTTGGTCTTTCTCTCTACGGTGGCCTGGCGCATGGGCCGCTCCTCGGTTGGAGGCCTGAGTTCAGCGCGGCGCCCGTATAGCAGGATTGACGGGCGCCCGCCACCTGCGCCGCCCTTGACCGGCGGGCGCAAATCCTTACATGTCGGCCCTTCGGCCCACCCCGCCTGCGGCAAAGGAAATCAGCCATGGCACCTGAAGCGACCCCGTCCTGGCACGGCACGACGATCCTGTCGGTGCGCAAGGGCGGCAAGGCGGTGATCGCCGGCGACGGCCAGGTATCGGTCGGCCAGACGGTGATGAAGGCCAGCGCCCGCAAGGTGCGCCGTCTCGCCGACGGCGGCGTGATCGTCGGTTTCGCCGGCGCAACGGCCGACGCCTTCACGCTTTTCGAGCGGCTCGAGGGCAAACTGGAAAAACACGGCGGTCAGTTGGAACGCGCCTGCGTCGAGCTCGCCAAGGATTGGCGCACCGACCGGTATTTGCGCCGTCTGGAAGCCATGATGGCGGTGGCCAACGAAAACGTCAGCCTAGTCCTGACCGGATCCGGCGACGTGCTGGAGCCCGACGACGGGCTGATCGGTATCGGATCGGGCGGCAACTACGCGCTGGCGGCGGCGCGAGCCCTGGTCGACCGCGATGACATGGACGCCGAGGCGATCGCGCGCAAGGCGATGAAGATCGCCGCCGAGATCTGCGTCTACACGAACGAAAACGTCATCATCGAGAGCGTGTGACGCATGGCGGCATTCAGTCCACGCGAAATCGTTTCCGAACTCGACCGCCACATCATCGGCCAGAAGGACGCCAAGCGCGCCGTCGCCATCGCGCTGCGCAACCGCTGGCGGCGCCAGCAGCTCCCTGAAGAGCTGCGCGAGGAGATTCTTCCGAAGAACATCCTGATGATCGGCCCGACCGGCGTCGGCAAGACAGAAATCTCGCGCCGCCTCGCCAAGCTGGCCAACGCGCCCTTCTTGAAGGTCGAAGCAACCAAGTTCACCGAGGTCGGCTATGTCGGCCGCGACGTCGAGCAGATCGTTCGCGATCTGGTCGAGATCGCCATCACGATGGTGCGCAGCCAGAAACGCGACGAGGTGAAGGCGCGGGCACAACTCGCCGCCGAAGAGCGCGTCCTTGACGCGCTGGTCGGCGACAACGCCAGCGAATCTACTCGCCAGACGTTCCGCAAGAAGCTGCGCGAAGGCGAACTCGACGACAAGGAAATCGAGATCGACGTGCAGCAGTCCGGCGGCGCAGGCATGCCGACGTTCGACATACCCGGCATGCCCGGCGCGCAAATGGGCATGATCAATCTCAACGACATGCTGGGCAAAGCCTTCGGGCAACGCAGCAAGCCCAAACGCATGAAGGTCGTCGAGTCCTACGACATCCTGATGGAAGAGGAGAGCGACAAGCTCCTAGACCAGGAAAAGCTGATCAAGGAAGCGATCGAACGCGTCGAGCAGGACGGTATCGTGTTTCTCGACGAGATCGACAAGATCACCGCGCGTCAGGAACGCTCCGGCGCCGACGTCAGCCGCGAGGGCGTGCAGCGCGACCTCCTGCCGCTGATCGAGGGCACGCAGGTCGCGACCAAGCACGGCACCGTGCGCACCGATTTCATCCTCTTCGTCGCTTCCGGCGCCTTTCAGCTGGCCAAACCGTCGGATCTGCTGCCCGAGCTACAGGGCCGCTTGCCGATCCGGGTCGAGTTGCAGGCGCTGAGCCGCGAAGATTTCAAGCGCATCCTGACCGAGCCCGAGGCCAGCCTGATCAAGCAGTACACCGCGCTGATCGGCACCGAGGACGTCACACTCGACTTCACCGAGGACGCCATCGACGAGATCGCCAGCGTAGCGGCCGAAGTCAACGCCACGGTCGAGAACATCGGCGCACGCAGGCTGCACACGGTGATGGAGCGCCTTCTGGACGAGATCAGCTACACCGCCACCGACAAGCCCGGCGAGTCGATCACGATCGACGCAGCCTACGTGCGCGAGCGTGTGACGGACCTCGCCAAGGACTCTGACCTTTCGAAGTTCATTCTGTAGCGCCATCCAGTCGCTGCAGCAGCGCATCGAGCGCCGGCTCGTCAAGGTCGCCGATCCTGTCGGCCAGTTTATTTGAAAGTTCCGTCGCCTTCGGCGACAGCCCCGCCGTGTCGACCACGACCTTCGGGTGCGAGATGCGGGCGAGGCGCTCGATCTCCTCGGCCTCGTCCCAGATGATGTTGAAGTAGCCGCAGATCTGGCGCACCAGAACGGGCGTCGGCCGGCCACGCTTGCCGTGCTCCAAGGCCGAAAGATAAGCCTCGGAAATCTGCAGATCGGCCGCCATCTTCTTGAGCGTGACGCCATGCTGGCGGCGCAACGCACGCACCCGTTCGCCGAACGGCGTCATCTCTTCCGCCGTAGCAAAACGTAGAGCGCCCCGTCGCCACCGTGACGCCGCGCCGCCGGCTGCCAGGTGATGACGTGGACGGCCATCGGCGGCAGCGCCAACCAGCGCGGCACCTGTTCGCGCAGCACGCCGCGCTCGCGTTCAGGCATGAATCCAGGTTCGTCGTCCGGTCGAGTCGAGCCTTTCCCGGTGATCACAAGGACGCAGCGTTTCCCCGACGCCGCGCTGGTCGTGACGAAGCCTTCAAGTGCATCGCGCGCCTGCGCCTGCGTCATGCCGTGCAAGTCGATCCGACCGTCGAGATCGATCTGGCCGCGGCGCAGACGTTGCTGTGTGCGCCGGTCGGTACCGGCGCCAGCGCTCGGCCGAACCGCTTCGACACGGCGCGCAGGCGCGGCCTGGCGCACAGCGGGGTCGACGGGAGAAGCCTTGATCGGGGATGGCTCGTCGGTCTCCGGCACGTCTGCATCGATCGTCGCCCGACGGCGGACCGCTGGGTCCAGAACGCGCGCATCCTTCGTGACGGCGGCCCACAGGTCGCGCTCCTCCGGCGTCAATGTTCTTCCGGCCGGCCCCGATGGTTTGCGCCGCGCCATGACTAGTCCTCGCCGCGGGCCCGGCGTTCGAGCAGCGCGCGCGGCAACAGTGCGAAATAGCGGCCGGCCTCCTGCATTCGCCCGGCCAGGTCAGCCGCTTCTTCGCCCGTGCCCCAATAGACGTCGCCACGGACGATCCCCTTGATGGCACCACCGGTGTCCTGTGTGATCAGCAACCGCCGGAAATGAAGCGGATCGCCGGACGCCTCCTGTGCGTCGGTGGTCACCGTGTCGAGCCACACCGGAATGCCGAGCGGCAACCAACCGCGATCGATCGCAAGTGAGCGGCGGGCCGTCAGCGCCACGCCCTGGCTGCCGATCGGCGCATCGCCGTCGAGTCTCCGGAAGAAGATGTACGATGCGTTCTCGTTCATGAGGTCGGCGGCGCCCGCCGGATTGTCGGCAAGCCAGCGGCGGATGCTTTGCATCGACACGTCCTCGCGCGCCAGTTCGTTGCGCGCCACCAGGCTGCGCCCGATAGCGTGATAGACATGGCCGTTGGTCCCGGCGTAACCGAGGCGCACGGTCGAGCCGTCCGTCATACGGACCACGCCCGATCCCTGGATGTGGAGGAAGAACGCATCGACGGGGTCGTCGACCCACAAAAGCACCTCGGCTCGTTCCGCCAGCGCACCGGCCTCGATCTCGGCGCGCGTTTCTGCAGGGCGCAGCCGGTTGCCGCTGACCCGGCCGACGATTCGCTGGCCCTTGAGCTCGTCGCGGAACTCGCCGAGATCGACGCTCACGTAGTCGGCCGGCGGTGCGTAGATCGGAACCTGAAACGGGCCCGCGCGCACGGGGTGCCCCTGAAGCTCGGGCTCGTAGTAGCCCGTGAACAGGCCGACATCGTCGCCGTTGTTGCGGATCGATGCTGGCCGGAACCAGGTCTGGAAGAAGGCGCGAGCCGTACCGGCGTCAGAAGACGCATCGGCCAAGGCGGCCTCGCATGCCGGTCGCCAGTCGGCCGCGGTGCCGAACGCGGGATCGCCCATGGCGCGGTCGTCCGGCAAACGGACAAGGCGCGCGCAGGACGTGCGGAACGCGGCCAGCGCTGCCGACTGGTCGTCGTCTTCCCATCCCGCAAGCGCCCGTTCGACGCTTAGGCGTTCGACGAAGACGAAGGTGACGAGTTCAAGTTTGTCGGGCAACGGCTTGGGCGGAAACAGTGCGAAGGCGACCAGGGCGGCGGCGAGCATCGCTGCCGTCCCAAGCAGGACCCATAATCGGCCTGAAATCAATTCTCGCTGCGGGTCGCGATCAGCTTCCAGTTCGGGTCGGACGACCGCACATCGCGGGCAAAGGTCCAGAAATCAGTTATGTTCTGAACGACCCGGGGATCGCCGGACACGACATCGCCTTCCTTGTCGCGCGTCACATTGACGAGCTCCGCCATGAACTTGACCGTCACTTCGGCCATGCGCCCGACGGCGCGCGCCTCGACGATTTCACCCGACTTGATAGCGACGAGCGTCGTCTCGAGCGATTCGCCCCGACTTTCGCGGTCGGCGATGGCGCGTTGGAAGTTGGAATAGACATCGTCATCCAGCAGCGCACGCAGCGTATCGGTGTCGCCCGAGGCAAACGAAGCCAGCACCATGTCGTAGGCCGTCCGGGCACCTGAGATGAACTCGTTGGCATCGAAGCTCGGGTCGATGGCGCGAATCTCCCGGACACCCGTACCTGTGTCGTCGGATGCCGGTTCGGCTTCGCGCGCCGGTTCCGCGCCACGCTGTCGGTCCGGAAGCGAGACAACATTGTCGTCCTCGTCCTGGCGTGTGCGGCTGTGCGCGAAGGTCTTGGCAGGCGGCCGCTCATTGCCCGTCCTGCGGCCCAGCACGCTGCGCAAGCGCAGGATGATGAACACCGCGAGAACGGCAAAGAAAATGATTTCGAGAAACTGGATATTTTCGCCCATGCCCGCGTCCCGACGCGCAGAAAACTGCCGACGTTTCCTCGCCAGACCGTTGCGCTACAGTAGCCCCATGCCCGGCACGAGTCCAACGAGGTGGCACGCGCCGTACGCCTTGCCCATATAAGTGGGGAGCGCACGGAGGAATCGCAAAGCTTTGTTCGGACTCTTTCTTCTTCTTGCCTTCATCGGCGTTCCGGCCGCTGAAATCGCCCTTTTCATCGTCGTCGGCGGCGAAATCGGCGTCTGGCCGACGATCGGGCTGATCATCTTGACCGCCGTCGGTGGCAGCATGTTGATCCGCCACCAGGGCATGCGCACCTTGCTGAGCGCGCGCGAAACCCTGGCCCGCCAGGAACTGCCGCTGCAGGAAGCCTTCGATGGAATCTGCCTTGTCGCCGCCGGTTTTCTGCTGCTGACGCCCGGATTCATGACCGATTCGATCGGTCTGCTGCTGTTGGTGCCACCGTTTCGCACCCTGATCAGGGGGCCAATCATCCGGCGCATGAACGTGCACGTGGCGACCGGGTTTGGTCCGCGGCCACCCGGGGGGAGCGGGCCCATCATCGACGGCGACTTCCACGAGATCCGACCTGACCCAGACCCGCCTTCCGGCGGACCCGGCCACCTTCCCCCACGCAGCGGCTCCTGATCCCGGCCCACAACCTTGTGAAGGGCCGTCTGTCATGGTAGCCACGGCGCGCCGCCAATTCAGGGAGTGAACACCTATGGCCGACAGCGACGGCGCCGCCCCGCAATCCGCAGAGCAAGGCGCGAGCCCGCGTATCGGATTGCTCGCGCAATACCTCAAGGACTGCTCCTACGAGAACCCGGGCGCGCCGATGAGCCTCGCCAAGGACCTGCCGGCACCCAAGATCGACGTCAGCATGGACGTACAGGTGCAGCCCATGGGCCAGAATCGGTACGAGGTGGCGTTGCGGACGACGGCCGAGGCCAAGCGCGACGGCGAAACGGCGTTTGTGGCCGAAGTCGTCTTCGCCGGCGTATTCGAGATGTTCAACGTACCCGAGCCGCAAGTGCAGGCCGTTTGCCTTGTCGAATGCCCGAGGTTGCTGTTCCCGTTCGCGCGCCGCGTCCTGTCCGACATCACGCGCGATGGCGGCTTCCCGCCCATTCTTCTCGATCCGGTCGACTTCGCCGCGCTGTTCGAACGCCAGCAGGCGGAAGGCGCCCAGGCCAGCCCCATGCCGGGAAGCGTCAACTAACTCAGTTCACGCGCCAGATCGACTCGTTGATCTTTTCCAGGAAAGCCGCATGCGCGGCGAGCTCTTCCGGACTCGGCGCAAAGGTGCGCTCGGGCCACGTCTTGGCGGGCACCGCGTCGAATGTCGCTACATCGAGATCCACCGCGAGACCGAGCGTCGGTTGGCGCCCGCCGATCAGTTCGAGATAGACCTCGGCGAGAAGTTCGGCATCGAGCAACGCACCATGCTTCGTACGCGCCGAGGCATCGACGTTAAATCGGCGGCACAGCGCGTCGAGGCTTGCCTGGGCGCCGGGATACTTGCGCCGCGCCACGGAAACGGTGTCGACCACGTTTTCCACGCTCAACGTTGGACGATGTAGCAGGGACAGCTCCATGTTGATGAAGCCCATGTCGAAGCTCGCGTTATGGGCGACGATGGTGGCGTCGCCGACGAACTCGAGGAAATCGTCGACGACATCGGCGAAGCGCGGCTGCTTCGCGAGGAATTCCTCGCTCAGGCCGTGCACCCGAAAGGCATCGCCCGGCATATAGCGGTCCGGATTGAGGTAGCGCTGCCAGGTACGGCCGGTCGCGACGTGATTGACGAGTTCGACGCAGCCGATCTCGACAACGCGGTGGCCTTCTTCGGGCGACAGGCCTGTGGTTTCGGTGTCGAGGACGATTTCGCGCTCGGGGTCGTTCATTTGGTTGGACCGTGCTCCGGCTGCGGGTTGTCCGCCAGCATTGTGATGGCGTCGCGAATCGCATTCAAGGTTACGCGACGCCCAAGACCCGTCGGCGCGATGAAATCGGCGCGGCGGCGTTTCTCGGAGTCGGGCACCTGTTGTTTGAGAATCGCCGTGAACTTCTCCTCGGTCATGCCGGGGCGGGCAAGAACGCGTGCCCGCTGGATGAAGGCCGGGGCGGTAACGACCAGCACCGCGTCACACTGATCTTCACCGCCCGTTTCATAGAGCAACGGGATGTCGAAGACGACAAGCGGCAAGCGGCGCGCCCGCGCGAGTTTCAGGAACCGGTCTCGCGCATGGCGCACGCGCGGATGCAGGATCGCCTCCAGCCGTCGCAATTCGTCGGGTTGCCCGAAGACGCGATCACCCAGCGCCTTGCGGTCGACCGCGCCGTCGCGCACGACCCCCGGGAACGCCTCGGCGATGGCAGCGACGGCGGCGCCACCTGTGGCCATCAGCGCGTGTACGGCGGCATCCGCGTCGAATACAGGAACACCGAGCCGGCGGAACATCTTCGCCGCCTCGCTCTTGCCCATGCCGATCGACCCGGTCAGGCCGAGAATCCTCGTGACCATCCGCTAGCCGAGAACGTAGGCCCGAAGCGCGTCGTCGACCTCGGGATCGATCCCAAACCAGGCGCGAAAGCCGGGCCGGCCCTGATGGAGCAACATGCCGATGCCGTCGACGATCGGATTGCCGCGCGCCTTGGCCGCCGCCAGAAGCGGCGTTTCGAGCGGCGCATACACGATGTCATTCACCACGGCGTTCCCGGGTAGCGCGCCAAGATCCAGGTCAAGCGGCGGATGACCGGTCATGCCAAGGGCGGTTGCGTTCACCAGCAGCGTGGCATCCTCGAGGGAGGTGCCGCGAGTGTCCCAGTCCATTGCGCGGGCGCCGACCGCTGCGGCCAGTTCCTCGGCGCGGCTCTTCGTGCGATTGACGATTCGCACCTCCGGCGCCCCGGCATCGGCCAGCGCAACGGCAATGGCTTTCGCGGCGCCGCCGGCACCGACGATGACGGCCGGACCCGTATTGGCCCGAAAGCCGGGGGCGCCCGCCTTGAGGTTTTCGAGGAATCCGAAGCCGTCGGTATTGCTGCCTGTGGTCCGTCCACCATCGTCGATGGTGATGGTATTCACCGCGCCAACCCGCTGCGCCACATCGTCGACCGTGTCGAGGAGCGGCATCACCGCCTCCTTGTGCGGAATCGTCACGTTGGCGCCAGCAAAGCCGAGCGAGACAAGCCCCTCGATCGCCGCGTCCAGGCGTTCCGGCGCTACCGCTAGCGGCACATAGGCGCCATCGATTCCGTGCTTCTCCAGCCAGTATCCATGCAGCCGGGGCGACCTGGAGTGGCCCACCGGCCAACCCATGACGCCGGCGATCCGCGCGTTCCCGCTCAGCGCGTTCATGCCGCCAGCTCGCCGTGTCCGCGCAGGAAATCAAGCAGAGCCAGCAAGGGAAGACCGAGAACCGCAAAGAAGTCGCCACTGATCTTGGCAAACAACTGCACGCCACGGCCCTCAACCTGATAGGCACCGACCGAACTCAGGACCTCGTCACCGGTCGCATCGAGGTAGTCGTCGACAAAACGCTCGCTCAGGTCGCGCATCGTCAGTCGCGGGTAGGCCAGATCTCGCCAGATGATGACACCATCCTTGGCGATCGCAGCAGCTGTCCAGAGGGTGTGCATCTTGCCTGACAGCGCCATGAGTTGTTGCCTTGCCGCAGCGCGATCTGACGGTTTGTCGAACCACGCGCCCTCGCATTCCAGGATTTGATCCGCCCCGATCACCAGTGCACCGGGCAGCGATGGCGACACGCGGTGAGCCTTGAGATCCGCCAGGGCCTGGGCCGCTTCCCCTGGTGACGCATGGTCGGCCAACATCGCCTCCTTGACGGATTCCTCGTCGACGCGCGCCGGAACGATTTCGAAAGTGACCCCCGCGTTGCGCAGCATTATCGCGCGTGTCGCGCTACCTGAGGCCAGGACGATTGGCGCTGTGTTCATCCTGCTGTGCGCTCCCAGTTCGCGTGAAGCCGCATAACTGCTGCAGCCGTCTCTTCGATAGATCTGCCGGTGACGTCAATCACGGGCCAGCCGTGCCGGGTGAATAGCCGTCTTGCCGCGGCAATTTCCTTCTTTATCTCATCTTCGTCGGCGTAGGGCGTATCGGCGTTTTCGTTCAGCAACAGAAGACGACTGCGTCGCAACTCGACGAGCCGTTTGACGCTGTTGATCAATCCGATCACGAGCGGCGCTTTCAATCGCTCGAGTTCGTCAGGCGTTGGTGCGCCCGATACCAGCGGCACGTTGGCGGCTTTTACCCCGCGATTTGCGAGGTACATACACGTCGGCGTCTTGGACGTTCGCGAAACGCCGACCAGAACGACATCTGCTTCATGAATCGTCTCAAGCGACTGCCCATCGTCATGCGCTAGGCAGAAGTGCATCGCATCGATCCGCTGAAAATACTCCTCATCGAGCGTGTGCTGGCGCCCCGGCTGATTCTTGGCCTCGGTATGTAAGAAGTCGCGCAACGTCGCGATCGTGGGATCGAGTACATCGACGCATGGTGTTTCCAGACTGCGGCATGCATTGATCAGATCGCGGCGAAGATTGGCATCGACCAGCGTGAACAGAACAATTCCCGGCGATTGCTGTATGCCGTCGATAACCATCTGGAGCTGTGCCGAACTACGCACCATCGTCCAGATGAACTCTTCCGGCTCATAGCCCTCGAACTGGGTGATCGCCGCCCGCGCAAGCATCTGCAGCGTTTCGCCAGTAGCGTCGGAAACCAGGTGAAGGTTGAAAGTTTGCTCGGTCATGGGCCCGGGAAAGGCTGTGCACAATTGGGTCGAAAAGATGGGACAAGTGACGGAAGCTGGCGATTGCCCCGTTCCACCCCCGGTGCAATGAATCTCGCCAAGGCGGATACCCTCGGCGGGAAAACTTCATCAAGCCCGATGCATGGTGGGGATGAAATGTTCCGCATCCCTTCTATTCGCAACATCCACATGATTCACAGGGTGAGAAAACCGCAGTAGGCTTCGCTCCTCATACTGCTGTCCGCTTATCCGCAGCCCACGGAGACGATCTGTGATTCACAGGTGCAATAGGCAGACCAGCAATAATCCCCATCATCATGACCCCCAACTACAACATCTATAGATTCTCTTACTTATATATATAAAAACAAAGGGAAGGTTCCTGTGGTCCGGTTATCGCCTCGTCATGAGTGAAAAGAAGTTCCTGCGCGCCTTGGCAGGCCGATCGAACGAGATTCCGCCGGTCTGGCTGATGCGCCAGGCCGGGCGGTATCTGCCCGAATATCGGGCGGTGCGCGCCGAAGCCGGCAGCTTTCTCGATTTGTGTTATGACCCTGCCCGTGCGGCTGAAGTAACGCTACAACCGATTCGGCGCTTCGGCTTCGACGCCGCCATCCTGTTTGCCGACATTCTTCTGATACCCCAGGCACTCGGCCAGGATTTGCGCTTTGCGGAAGGCGAAGGCCCGCGACTTGCGCCGGTTCGCGACTCTACGGGTCTTGATGCGCTTAGGCTCGATGGTCTGCACGACCACCTTGCGCCGGTCTACGAGACGGTCTCGCGCGTCAGCGAGGCTTTGGACGACAAGACGGCGCTCATCGGATTCGCCGGCGCGCCCTGGACAGTCGCGACCTACATGGTCGAAGGAAGCGGCAGCCGGAACTATGAGAACACGAAGACATGGGCGTTCGGAGACCCGGAAGGATTCGGACATCTGATCGATCTATTGGTCGAGGCGACGATTGCCTATCTGTCGCGTCAGATCGATGCCGGTGCCGAAGCCGTTCAGCTTTTCGATACTTGGGCCGGCGTTTTGCCCGAAACGGCTTTTGCACGATGGTGTATCGAACCGGCGCACCGGATTACGACGGAACTCAGGAAGAAGTACCCCGATGTTTCGGTTATCGGATTTCCGCGTGGCGCCGGGGTCGGCCTGTCAAGCTATGCAGCGAGGACTGGTGTCCAGGGGATTGGACTGGACAGCACGGTACCGCTCGACTGGGCACGGTCCGTGTTGCAATCGCACTGCACCGTTCAGGGCAACCTCGATCCGCTGATGCTGATGACCGGAGGCGCCGCGATGCGTGGCGAAATCCGCCGTATCATTGATGGGTTGGGCGCTGGGCCGTTCATTTTCAATCTGGGTCACGGAATCTTGCCGCAGACACCACCCGAACACGTCGCAGAGTTGGTGGCCGCGGTGCGGAACTCCGCATGAAGACGGCCGTCGTGCTGTTCAATCTCGGCGGACCGGATCGTCCGGAGGCCGTGCGCGGTTTTTTGCGCAACCTGTTCGGCGACCCGGCCATCTTGCGCGTGCCATGGCCCGTCAGGCCGCTGCTGGCGTCGTTCATCGCGCGCCGCCGGGCGCCGACGGCTGCGGAGATCTATCGCGAGATCGGTGGCCGGTCACCGATTCTGCCGCAGACACAGGTGCAGGCCGCTGCACTGACGACGCAACTCGATGACCCGGATACGCGCGTTTTCATCGCGATGCGCTATTGGCATCCCATGAGCGAGGAGACGGCGCGTGAGGTGAAGGAATGGGGTGCAGAGCGCGTCCTGCTCCTGCCCCTCTATCCGCAATTCTCGACCACGACGACGCAATCCTCACTCGACGCATGGTCGCGCGCGGCTACACGCTGCGGCCTACGAGTACCGACCAGGGCTGTGTGCTGCTATCCGGTCGAAACCGGCTTCGTCGAGGCCTATGCCGATCTCATCCGAAAAGCGCAGGAAGAGGCGCCGGACGATGCGCGCATCCTGTTCTCGGCACACGGTCTACCGGAGCGAATCGTCAACGCGGGCGATCCCTATGTGTGGCAGGTCGAACAGGGCGCAGCAGCCATCGCTGCGGCGCTCGATCTAGATGCGACACGCTGGCGGGTGAGCTACCAGAGCCGCGTGGGACCCCTCAAGTGGGTGGGCCCATCCACGGACGATGAGATCAAGCAGGCGGGCCGCGACGGCGTCCCGCTGGTGGTGGTGCCGATCGCCTTCGTATCCGAGCATTCGGAAACCCTGGTCGAACTCGACATTGAGTACCGCAAGCTGGCGCAGGAGTCGGGCGTACCGGCCTATGTTCGTGTGCCGACCGTTGGCATACATCCGGCGTTCGTGGAAGGTTTGGCTCACGTGGTGCGCGATTTGGGATCGCGCACCAATGATGCTATCTGCACGCATGGCGGTGGCAGGTCGTGTCCGGTCGGACACAAGGACTGCCCGGTAGCAGCCTAGGAGAACGCGTGTGGACGTCCTCAGCGACGCCTATCAGTGGATCAGAGCGCTGCACATCATCTCGGTGATCGCGTGGATGGCCGGCATGCTCTACCTGCCGCGCCTGTT
>JAYOEZ010000006.1:0-71990 GCA_038116985.1 Alphaproteobacteria bacterium
TGGGCCGCATGTTTCGGGTTCTTCCATCCAGCCTCATGCGCCTCGATGTATTGCTCAGCACAGACCTGAAAGTTCGGACGAAGCGCTGATCCTCTTGCGCCCTCGTGTCGATCCCGGTCTGCCAATGGATCGATGCCCTTCAGAACTAACTTGCGCAGCGCTGTGGCAGCTTCACGAGCTTCAGCAAGCGAGACGACGTGCGTCGGTCCGAGGCCCATCATTCTGCGGCGCTTGTCGCGTTGGTAACGAAAGACCCAAGACTTCCAAGTAGCGGTGTCCGCTGTGACTTGGAGGTAGAGCCCACCACCGTCATTATAGAAGCCGGTCGTATTGGCCGCTTTTATTCGAGCGACATTGAGTTTGTTGAGCGGCATTCACTGACCCTGCGTGTCTCGACAGCCGGGCCTATTAGAAGAGCAGCAAGTTCAGGCCTCTGGCCTCATCTCTACCTACCACTCTACCTACCACTTGGCCCGCGATGTCCGTGAATAGTCAGGCACAGCGAGGGATTAGCCTAGATTTATTTGGGGTTTTTCTGGGGGTTTTCCGCCATCAGCAGACACCTGCGTACAAGTGTGAACTGTTGTGCGCGGGTGTGTTGGCGGAGAGAGAGGGATTCGAACCCTCGAAACGGGAAATCCCCGTTTAACGGTTTAGCAAACCGCCGCCTTCAGCCACTCGGCCATCTCTCCGCTGCGAGGCCCTTGTAATCGGGCAGTTTTGGCAAGTCAAACCACCCTAGTCGACCGCTAACCTGTTGCGCAATAGAGACAAATCGCGGGAGGCTCAAGGCCTATCGGAAAAGGTTTCTCCCCAAGGCAGGGAGAAACCCTTATCGTAAAGGTTGTGCCAGGGCCGACTGGCAGTGCGGTTTTGAAAATGAGTCACACAATCTACGTCGTCTGCGAGAAGGTATTCGCGCAACCCCATATCTCACGCCGAGAGTCCGTCAACGTACTGGGTGCGTTCGCGAGCAAGTCCGAGGCCGAGGGCTGGGCGCAAAACATGCTGCGACGCGAGAGCCCGAACAGCAACGAGTACCAAGTCTACGAACTCGTCATAGGCGAAGGCAGCACCGAGGCTATCAAGCCCGTCGCCGTCGCGACCAACTGGGAACGCGGGCGGCCGGAAGACGTGATGAAGATGCACCGCTGGATCGACAACGACTAGGCTCGATCCCTAACGCGCGATATCGGCCGCGAGGCGGCCTCCCGTCATACGCACGAGTTCATCGGCCGTTGTTGCGAAGACGCAATGCGTGTGGCCAGCGGCCGCATAGACGATGTCGAAGCGCCGCAGACTGTCGTCGATGGCGATCGGCAGCGCCGCAGGATGACCGACCGGCGCCACGCCGCCGATGGAGAAGCCTGTCGCAGCTCGCACCGTGTCGGCGTCAGCGCGCGCCACCTTGCCGGTGCGGCCCAGTGCGGCGCGCAGCTCCTCCGTAACGCATTGCCGGTCGCCGGCAACCAGCGCCATGACGGGCTCTTCGCCGCAGACGAAGACCAGCGACTTGACGATGGCGCCGAGCGGACAGCCCAACGCGTCGGCAGCGTCCTGCGCGGTGCGCGCGGTTTCGGCGAGTTCGACGATCTCGGCGTGGCTGCCCGCAGCAAGCAGCGCATCCCGGACGCGACGGACCGAGGGGCGGTCCAGATGCGACATGCCTAGGCGGCGACCTTACGCTTGCCCGCGTCGCGCTGCGTCTTGCCGTAAAGCTTTTCCTTGGCGGCCTTGTCCATCTTGATTTCCTCGCCCGGCGCCTGCCGCTCGGAAAGAACCTTGAGGCCGCGCTGCACCGCGGGGCGCTTCTCGATCTCGAGGTACCAGCGCTGCAGATTCTTGTAGTCGCCGAGTTTCACGCCCTGGAAATAGGGAATGATCCAGGGCCATACCGCCATGTCTGCGATCGAGTATTTGTCGTTGGCGAGGTACTCGTGCTTCTTCAGCCGGTTGTCGAGCACGTTGTAGAGTCGGCCCGCCTCATTGGTATAGCGCTTGATGGCGTAGGGAATCTTCTGCGGGCAGTACTTCCTGAAGAAGTTGGCCTGCCCCAGCATCGGCCCCAGGCCGCCCATCTGGAACATCAGCCACTGGACGACCTCGTAGCGTTCGCGCGTGCGCTTGGGCATGAACTTGCCGGTCTTTTCGGCGAGGTACATGAGGATCGCGCCCGACTCGAAGACCGCGATCGGCTTGTTGCCGGGTCCCTTCTCGTCGACGATCGCCGGCATCTTGTTGTTCGGACTGATCTTCAGGAACGACGGCTTGAACTGATCGCCCGAGGTGATGTCGATGCCGATCACCTTGTAGTCGAGACCGGTCTCCTCAAGCATCGTGTGAACTTTGATACCGTTCGGCGTAGGCCAGGAATAACAGCGGATCATCGAGTACCTCCTATGCCGCGCGGCGCTTGTATTGCGCCGGACCGAACAGCATGGCCTTGCTCTTCTTGTCCATCGGACCGGGACGCCGCCGGTCGGCCAGGACCTGCACGCCACGCTGCACCGCCGGCCGCGCCTCGATCGTGTCGTACCACCGTTTCAGGTGCCGATAGTCCTCCAGCTTCTGGCCCTGGTTCGCGTGCGAGCGCAGCCAGGGAAAGATGGCCATGTCGGCGATGGAGTACTTGTCGTTGGCGATGAACTTGCTCTTCTTCAGCTGGCGGTCGATCACGCCGTAGATGCGCGTCGCCTCATTGGTGTAGCGGTCGTAGCAATACTGGATGCGCTTGGGCGCATAGTTACGGAAGTGATGGGCCTGACCCAGCATCGGTCCGACGCTCGCCATCTGGAACATGAGCCACTGAATGACCTCGTACTTCTGGCGCGTCATCTTGGGAAGAAACTTGCCCTCCTTTTCCGCCAGGTACATCAGGATCGCGCCCGATTCGAAGATCGAGATGGGCCTGTTGCCCGGGCCCTTACGGTCGACGATCGCCGGCATCTTGTTGTTCGGGCTGATCTTGAGGAAGGACGGCTTGAACTGGTCGCCCTGACCGATGTTGATGGGATGCACCTTGTAGGGGAGCTTGAGCTCTTCAAGCAGGATGTGGACCTTGTGCCCGTTGGGCGTCGGCCACGTGTAGAGATCGATCATCGAATCCTTCTCAAGTCCTGGGTTGCAGCGGCTAGGCGGTTTCGGTCGCCGCCTGGCGCAAGTAGGTCAATCCCTTGATTGCGCGGCTTCCGTACCACGATACCATTTCGCCATCGATCATGCGCAATGTCTTTCGCCCGGTCTTGAAGCGTTCGCGAAATGCCTCCACCTGTGCGTCGTCGAACGCGTAGGGGTCGCTCGCGAAGAGCACGATGTCGACAGCCTCGAGCAGCTTCGGCGTGATTTGCAGCGTCGGATAGCGCACCTTGGTGTCGGTCGAGACCGTCCGCCACCGCACCAGTTCGAGCATGCGGGCGACGTAGGTGTTGGGCGAGACCGTCATCCAGGGATCCTTCCAGATCAGGTAGAGGACCCGACGATCGCGCAGGCGCGGCGCGAAACTCATCAGCGAGCGCAGCGCCATCTCGAAGTCCTGGCACAGCGCCTCGGCCCGCTCGGCGCGGTCGAAGATGGCGCCCATCATTCGGAAGAGGTCGAGGTTGTCGCGCGGCATCAGCGGATGCGTGACGATGATATTCGGCACGACGTCCTTGAGCGCATCGTCCAGTCCGCGAGTGTTCTCGTCGACGTTGAGAACGACATGGGTCGGCGCAAGTTCGCGCAGGCGCTCCAGGTTGATCTTCTTGGTGCCGCCGACGCTCGGCAGCTTCTCAAGCTTGTCCTTCGGATGGACGCAGAACTGGGTCCGCGCCACGACGCTGTCGCCAAGGTTCAGGTCGAACAGCAGCTCGGTGATGCTGGGCACCAGCGAAACGACCCGGGCCTCCGCGGGATCGACCGGCGCATGGGCCATGCCCATGACGTCGCGCGGATGAGCCGGACCGGTCGACACGCCACTATCCCGACAGTTTCTTGCGCAGCAGTTCGTTGACGATCTTCGGGTTGGCCTTGCCCTGCGAACCCTTCATCACCTGCCCGACGAAGAAGCCCAGAAGCTTGTCCTTGCCGCCACGGAATTCTGCAACCTTGTCGGGATTGGCGTTCAGTACCTCGTCGACAAGCGCTTCGATCGCCCCGGTGTCGGTGACCTGTCGCAGTCCCTTTTCCTCGACGATGTCTCCGGGCGTCTTGCCCGTCTTGAACATTTCGTCGAACACGTCCTTGGCGATGCGTCCGGAGATCGTGTCGTCAGCGATCAGGTCGATGAGCGCACCGAGATTGGCGGCGCTGACGGGAGACCTGGCGATGCCGAGCCCTTCCTTGTTGAGTGCGCCGAACAGGTCGCCCATCACCCAGTTGGCTGCGGTCTTGGCGTCGCGCCCGCCAGCCGCTTCCTCGAAGTAGTCAGCGGTTTCGCGCTCCGCGACCAGAACGCCCGCGTCGTAGGGCGACAGGCCGAGGTCGTCGATGAAACGCGCGCGGCGTTCGTCCGGCAACTCGGGCAGCGTCGCCGCGATTTCGTCGACCCACTCCTGGGCGAACTCCAGCGGCAGCAGGTCGGGGTCGGGGAAGTAGCGATAGTCGTGCGCTTCTTCCTTGGACCGCATGGAGCGCGTCTCGCCCTTGCGCGAATCGAACAGGCGGGTTTCCTGATGGATTTCGCCGCCGTCCTCCAGGATGTCGACCTGGCGCCGCGCCTCGTACTCGATCGCCTGCTGGATGAAGCGCACCGAGTTGACGTTCTTGATCTCGCAGCGCGTGCCGTAACCCTCGCCGGGGCGGCGCACCGATACGTTGACGTCGGCGCGCATGCTGCCCTCTTCCATGTTGCCGTCGCAGGTGCCGAGATAGCGCAGGATCGAGCGCAGTTTGCGCAAGTACGCCGCCGCTTCATCCGGCGAGCGGATGTCGGGCTCCGATACGATCTCCATCAGCGCGACGCCGGCGCGGTTGAGGTCGACGTAGGTGCGATCGGGATGCTGGTCGTGAACGCTTTTGCCCGCGTCCTGTTCGAGATGAAGCCGCGTGATGCCGATCTCGCGCGTGCTGCCATCCTCCATGTCGAGGATCACCTTGCCCTCGCCGACGACGGGCTGGAGGTACTGCGAGATCTGATAGCCCTGCGGCAGGTCGGGATAGAAGTAGTTCTTGCGGTCGAATACCGAGTGCAGATTGATTTTCGCCTTCAGCCCGAGGCCAGTGCGCACCGCCTGTTCGACGCAGACCTTGTTGATGACTGGCAGCATGCCGGGCATCGCGGCATCGACGAGGCTGACCTGCGTGTTCGGCTCGGCGCCGAACGCCGTGGCAGCGCCCGAGAACAGCTTCGAGTTGGAAACGACTTGGGCATGGACCTCGAGGCCGATGACCATTTCCCAATCGCCCGTGGCACCTCGGATGATCCCGGTCATGCGGCACCCCGCCACCACGGATCGGGCTTCGCACTGAATGCCGCGGCACGCTCCAGTGCGCGGCCGACCCGCAGGACCGTCGCCTCGTCGAAGGCGCGTCCGACCACCTGCAAGCCGAGCGGCAGGCCCTGCGGCGAGAGCCCGGCGGGCACCGAGATCGCCGGCAGGCCCGCCATGTTCGCCGGCACAGTGAGAATGTCGTTCAGGTACATGGCGACGGGATCGTCGCTCTTGTCGCCTGGACCGAATGCGGCCTCGGGCGTCGTCGGCGTGAGCAGCGCATCGACACTTTCCCAAGCCTTCTTGAAATCATCGGCAATCAGCGTGCGAATCCGCTGTGCTTTCAGGTAGTAGGCGTCGTAGTAACCCGCCGACAGCACATAGGTGCCGATCAGGACGCGGCGCTGCACCTCGGAACCGAATCCGGCCGCCCGGGTTCTCTCGTACATCCTGGTGAGATCGGCGCCTTCGTCGACACGCAGGCCGTAGCGCACGCCGTCGTAGCGTGCCAGATTCGACGACGCCTCGGCAGGGGCGACGATGTAGTAGGCTGGCAGCGCGTACTTTGTGTGGGGAAGACTGACGTCGACGATTTCGGCGCCCGCGTCCTTGAGCCAAGCGATGCCCTGTTGCCAGAGCGAAGTGATCTCTTCCGGCGCACCGTCGACCTGGTATTCGGCCGGGATGCCGATCTTCATGCCGCGCACGCTGTCTTCTAGTTGCGCTTCGTAGTCCGGCACCGGGATGTCGACCGATGTCGAGTCCTTGGGGTCGTGTCCCGCCATTGCACCCAGCATGATCGCCGCGTCGCGCACGCTGCGCGTCATTGGACCGGCCTGATCAAGGCTCGAGGCAAAGGCGACGATGCCCCATCGCGAGCAACGGCCATAGGTCGGCTTAATACCGACGGTGCCGGTAAATGCGGCCGGCTGTCGGATCGAGCCGCCGGTATCCGTTCCGGTCGCGCCGAGGCACAGGTTGGCGGCGACGGCGGCAGCCGAGCCGCCACTGGAACCGCCAGGCACGAGATCGCGGTTGTCACCGGGACGGCGCCACGGATTTAGGACCGGGCCGTAATAGCTCGTCTCGTTGGACGAACCCATCGCGAACTCGTCCATGTTGGTTTTGCCCAGCAGAACGGCGCCTGCGCGCCACAGGTTTTCGGTGACCGTCGATTCGTAGGGCGGCTTGAACCCATTGAGGATGTGCGAGGCCGCCGCCGAATGAATGCCACGCGTGCAGAACAGATCCTTGATCGCGAGCGGAATGCCTTCGAGCGCGCCTGCGTCGCCCGACACCAGCCGCGCGTCGGCCTTGCGCGCATCGTCCAGCGCGCGGTCCGCTGTCTCGGCCACGAACGCGTTCAACACTCGCGCGCTCTCAATCTCGGCAACGTGGGCCTGGGCCAGTTCAGTCGCCGAGATCTTCCCGTCACGAAGTTGGCTGCGGGCGTCCGCAATCGAAAGCTCGGTAAGCGCCGTCATTCGACCACCTTGGGCACGACGTAGTAGCCGTCCAAACTCTCGGGCGCATTGAGCAAGACATCGTCGCGCCGGTCGCCGTCGGTCACCTCGTCCTCGCGATGGTGCAGGGCGTGATCGACAACACTCGTCATGGGTGCGACATCGGCCGTATCGACCTCATCGAGCTGTTCGATCCATTTGAGGATGCCCGACAACTCCGTTGCCATGGGTTCCAGCGCGTCTTCAGGAAGCGCGATGCGGGCGAGCCGCGCAATCCGCGCGACGGTGGCTTTATCGAGCGACATATGTCACGTTCTGGATCAGAGTCAGTTAACCGGCGTGTCGCCGGAAACCCGCAGAATTCCGGGCAAAATCGGGCGGACCCTAACACTCGTCATGTGTCCAGGCAAGACCAGCGACCTCGCCGAACTCCGCGACCAACTGGCGCCCGGGCGGCGCTTGCTGGGCCTCGACGTCGGAGCCAAGACCATCGGCCTCGCGGTGTCCGACCGCGGTCTCCGCCTCGCCACCCCGATGCACACCGTGCGGCGCCGCAAGCTCAAGGATGACACCGCCGCGCTCCGCGCGATCATTGCGGATCGGGAGATCGGGGGCCTCGTCATCGGGCTACCGGTCAACATGGACGGCAGCGAGGGCCCGCGGTGCCAGTCGGTGCGCCAATTCGCCGAGAACATCCATCCCGCGATTGATTTGCCCATCGCCTTCTGGGACGAGCGGCTTTCGACCGTGGCGGCGGAGAAAACCCTGATTGCACAGCACGTCTCGCGCCAACGACGAGGCGAAGTCATCGATGCGCACGCGGCCGCCTTCATCCTTCAGGGCGCACTTGACCGGCTGCAAGCGATGGACGACGGGACAAACCCGTGACGGCACTCCTCTTGGCGACCGCCCCGATGTTTCTGGCAATCCTGCTGGGCAGCGCCCTCGCCTATCGACGCGCGATCGGCGCAGAAGCTTGGCCCCAGCTCCAGAGGCTCAACTATTTTCTGTTCATTCCGGCGATGTTTCTTTCCGGTTTTTCGACCGGTGATTTCACCGACGCCCCGATGCTGAGGATTGTCGTCGCGACCGGCGTCGCGCTCGGCGTCGCCAGTGCCGCGGTGTGGGCATCGCGCCTGCGCGCGCACAGCGGCATGGACCTCGGCCTGCAACTTCTAGAGGGGAGCGTGCGCGCCAACGTACCCTACGGCATGGGCATCAGCCTCGCGCTCGGCGGACAGGCGGGCCTGGAGCTTTTCCTCGTGGCTGCCGCAACGTACCTGCCGATCGTGGTCGTCGCCGGCGGCCTGTTCCAGCAACTGGCTGGACGGCGCGACAGCGATCCCGAGGCGGAGCAGCAATTCGCCCTGGTCACCGCTCTAAGATTGTTGGCCCAGAATCCCATCGTCGCCGGGGCGGCGATCGGCATCGTGCTCAACCTCTTTGAGGTACCGGTCGCGGCCGGTCTGGCGGCGATCTTCCAGGCTGCCGGCTATGCAGCCATCCCCGTCGGCCTGCTTGGCGCCGGCGCCGCCCTGAGCCTGGCGGCCGCGCAAAACGCTCTCGATGCCGCACGCAGCGACGTTTTGGTCGCACTTGCCATCAAGTCGGTCGGCCTGCCTGCTGTCGCCGGACTATTGGCCTTTGTCCTTGGGCTGTCGGGGCCATCGGCAACGGCGGTTGTGCTGATTGCCGCACTACCTTGCGTCGTGCCGCGCTTCAGCGTCTCGGCCGGCCCGTCGCAGGCGGTGCTCAGCGGCATCGCGACGTGGTCCACACTGCTTTCGGTGGTCGTCGTCCCAGTCGCGCTGTGGCTGCTTAGCTAGTTGTCGGCTCGGGACCGGGTACCTATAGTGAAGCTTTAATGACATCTCTCGCCGTGACGCCTTTTCCCCACCGGCACCTGTTGGGCATTGAGGACTTGTCGACGGGGGAAATCAACGCGCTTCTCGATCTCGCCGATTCGTATGTCGACCTCAACCGACGGCCCGAGAAGAAGCTGAGCCGCCTGCGCGGCCGCACCCAAATCAATCTGTTCTTCGAGAGCTCGACACGGACCAAGACGTCGTTCGAGCTGGCCGGCAAGCGACTCGGCGCGGACGTCATCAACATGTCGGTCGAGGGGTCGGCCATCAAGAAGGGCGAAACCCTCATTGACACGGCGATGACGCTGAACGCGATGCAGCCCGATCTCATGGTGATCCGCCATGCCGCCAGCGGCGCAGCCGAACTTCTGTCGCAGAAGGTCAACGGGTCGGTCATCAACGCAGGTGACGGCAGCCACGCGCATCCAACGCAGGCCTTGCTGGACGCGCTGACGATCCGGCGCCGCGTGGGACATCTCCAGGGTCTGGTCGTCGCGATTTGCGGCGACATACTGCACAGCCGGGTGGCGCGTTCGAACATCCAGCTCCTCGGCAAGATGGGGGCGCTCGTACGCGTCGTTGCGCCGCCGACGCTACTGCCTTCTGAGGCAGATCGGCTCGGCGTGGAGGTCCACCACGACATGGCGACCGGCCTCAAGAATGCCGACATCGTCATGATGTTGCGGTTGCAGCTCGAGCGCATGAAGGGCGCCTTCGTTCCATCCATCCGCGAATACTTCCGCTACTACGGCCTCGACCGCGAGAAGCTGGCCCACGCCAAGCCCGATGCGTTGATCATGCATCCAGGACCGATGAATCGCGGGGTCGAGATCGACACCGAGGTCGCCGACGACATCAACCGCAGCGTCATCCGCGAACAGGTCGAGATGGGCGTGGCCGTCCGCATGGCGTGTCTCGACGCCCTGGTCCATGGCGAACTTTCTGCAGAAGTCGGCGAGGCGGAATGATCGAGACCACGGCACCAAAGACGGCCTACGTGAACGCGCGGCTGCTCGATCCGGCGACCGGCACCGACGGCAAGGGAGACGTCCTGACGGTTGACGGCGAGATCGCCGACGTCGGCGCCTTGTTCGACGCCGGCACGCCGGACGATGCCATCGTCATCGACTGCGGCGGCAAGTGCCTGGCGCCGGGGTTCGTCGACATGATGGCTTCGCTCGGTGAACCCGGCCGCGAGCACAAGGAAACGATCCACACCGCAACCCGCGCCGCAGCGGTTGGCGGTGTGACCACGATCGTCGCTTCACCGGACACGCGGCCGATCATCGACGAAATCGCCCTGGTCGAGTTTCTCGAAAGACGCGCCATCGAAACCGGAGACGTGCGCGTTCTTCCGGCAGCGGCGCTGACCAAGGGTTTGGCCGGCGAGGAGATGACGGAGTTCGGCCTGTTGTCCGAGGCCGGCGCCGTGATGTTCACAGACGGCTACCGCAGCATCACCAACGCGCAAGTACTGCGCCGCGCTCTGTCCTATGCCACCTCTTTTGGCGCCTTGATCTCTCATCACGCGGAGCTGCCGGAGCTCGCCGGCGACGGCGTGATGAACGATGGCGAAACGGCAACACGGCTCGGGCTTAGCGGCATTCCCGCCGCCGCCGAAGTCATCATGCTCGAGCGCGATCTGCGGATCGCGGAGCTGACAGGCGGCCGCTACCACGCGGCATCGATCTCTACCGCGGAATCGGTAGATGCAATGCGGCGCGCCAAAGACAAGGGCCTCAAGGTAAGCTGCGGCGTTGCGCCGTATCATTTCGCGCTCAATGACGCGGAAGTCGGGCCCTACCGGACATTCACCAAAGTAACGCCGCCGCTGCGGAGTGAGATGGACCGCCAGGCTATCGTTGCGGGCCTCTCCGAGGGCACCATCGACGTGATCGCCAGTCACCATCGACCGGAGGATCCGGAGGGCAAACGCCTGCCATTCGCTCAGGCCGCGTTTGGCGCAGTGGGCCTGGAAACGATGTTCGTGATCGGCCTTGAACTGGCCCACACCGGCAACATCGCGCTGCTCGACCTGATCGCGCGCCTCTCGACCCGGCCCGCAGAATTGCTCGGCCTGCCCCAGGGCCGCTTGGCCAAGGGCGCGCCGGCGGACCTTGTGGTGTTCGACCCCGACCCGCCCTGGCGCATCGATGCCGGGGCGTTCCAGAGCAAGTCGAAGAACACGCCCTTCGACGAACGCCCGGTTCAGGGACGTGTCTTGCGGACGGTCGTCGCGGGTCACACCGTGTACGACGCGGGCTAGCGCGTGCCCGACCCGGTCGGCGACTTCTCCTTCACCTGGCCGTACTTTGCGGTATTCATCGCCGCCTATCTCCTCGGGTCTGTTCCGTTCGGTGTGATCCTGACACGCCTGGCCGGCGCCGGGGATCTGCGCGCGATCGGCTCGGGCAACATCGGCGCCACCAACGTGCTGCGGACCGGACGTCGTTCGCTCGCGGCCGCGACGCTCATCCTCGACGGGGCAAAGGGCGCCCTCCCCGTCATCCTGGCCGAACACTTCTTGTTCCGCGACCAGGCGATCATCGCCGGTGTGGGCGCCGTGCTCGGACACATGCTGCCAATTTGGCTGATCGGCTCCAGCCGGCACGGCACCATCTTCGCGCTGCGCGAGGCGCTGCTCCTGATTGTCGGGTTCGGCGTGACCCTAATCGGCAAAGGACCGGTCAGCCTGGTCGGCGCCGCGATGTTGGTCGCGAGCACGCTGTTCGCCTGGGGTGGCAAGGGTGTGGCGACCGGGCTCGGTGTCCTGTTGGCAGCCAATCCAGCGGTCGGCGTCCTTGCGTGCCTCACCTGGCTGATTGTTGCCCTGGTGTTTCGATATTCCTCCCTGGCGGCGGTCTGCGCTTTCGTCGGCGCGCCGATCTTCGCCTGGATCCTGTCCGTGACGCAGGTCGCGGGGGCCTATTGGTCGGATCCGCAACGTATGGAGTTCGCGGTCTTCGTCGCCCTGGTCGTCCTCATCCGGCACGGCGGCAACATTGGCCGTCTGTTGCGTGGGGAGGAGCCGCGGATTGGCCAGGGAAAGGAACAAGGACGAGCCGCCACCTGAGTGCTCCAACCCGTCGATTCACGATCTGGTGGACCGCCTTCGCCTGATCCGCAGCGACAACGTCGGCCCCATCACCTATCACGCCTTGCTCGCGCGCTTCGGCAGTGCGAGAGATGCGATCGTCGCGCTTCCCTCCCTTTCGAAGCGCGGCGGCCGCCGAACCCCAATCAGACCCCCGGATGTCGCTGCCATCGAAGAGGAACTGGCAGCCGCGGCTCGAATCGGCGCCTAACCCTTGGTGCACGGTACGCCGGACTATCCGGTATTGCTTGCCGCTATCGCGGATGCGCCGCCGATCCTCTACGCCATCGGCTCGCACGCGCTGCTCCAGCGTCCGGCCGTGGCGATCGTCGGCGCTCGGAACGCTTCGGCGGTTGGCCGCCGGTTCGCACACGACCTCGCGGCGGAACTCGGGTCGGCGGGTTTGCCGGTCGTTTCCGGACTCGCGCGCGGGATCGATACGTCGGCGCATCTTGGCGCATTGGAAAGTGGAACCATCGCCGTCATGGCAGGGGGCGCCGACTACGTTTATCCGCCCCAGAACGAATCGCTGCACGCCGAAATCTGCGCACAGGGGTGCGTCGTATCCGAGATGCCGCCCGGCAGCGAACCTCGCGCCCAGCACTTTCCACGGCGCAATCGAATCGTCGCCGCTGTTGCATCTGCGGTAGTTGTGGTTGAAGGAGCTGCGCGTTCCGGCTCACTCATCACAGCACGTCTCGCCGGGGAATATGGACGAGATGTGCTGGCGGTCCCTGGTTCGCCGATGGACCCTCGCGCCCGCGGTCCCAACGCATTGATCCGACAGGGCGCCGCCCTTTGTGAAAGCGCTGACGACGTCCTTGCGCTGTTGGAACCGGCACGAGCGTCGCGTGTGCCATTGCCCGTCGACGCACAGCCCGATCCACCCGGTTGCGAAGAAGAAGCGAGCGAATCGGAGCGGGACCGCATCGTTGCCGCCCTCAGCGTGGCGCCCGGTGACATCGACGATATCGCCAGGCTCTGCGCCAGCACCCCGCAAACGGTCGTTGCCGTGGTCATGGAACTCGAACTGGCCGGACGCGCTCAAAGACTTCCGGGGCACCGGGTGCAGCTGTTGGGCTAGACTACGTCGATGACGCGCGACTCTGGCAGAACCAGCCACAGCACAAGACGCGAACGCCGCGTCGAGCGTGGTGGCCGCAATACGTCGACGAGGCCGACCGACATGCAGGCGATGTTCGAGCTTGCCGTTCACGAGCATCGCGGCGGCAACCTCCTGCGCGCACGGCAGCTCTATGAGAGCATCCTGCAGACCGCCGATTCGCCCCAGGTGCGCTGCAACCTGGCAACGGTGCTGCGGACCTTGGGCGATGGCGAACAGGCGGAGCGCCTTTATCGCCAGGCAATCGCGATCAAGCCCGACCTCGCCGAAGCGCATGGCGGGCTGGGCAACGTCCTGCGTGACGCGGGGCGCTTCGACGAGGCGATCGACTGCCTTCGCATCGCGCTTGATCTGAAGCCCGACTACACCGACGCCCACGTCAATCTCGGCAACGTTCTGCAGGGACTGGGGCGTTACGAAGAGGCCGCCAAGCATTTCGAGCATGCACTCCGGCACGGTCCCGACGACGAAGAAACGCGCTTTACGCTGGCAGCGATTCGCGGCGAGCGCCCCTCTGAAGCGCCTGCGTCCTATGCCCGCAACCTCTTCGACTCCTATGCCGATCGCTTCGACGATCACCTCGTGACCGCGCTCAAGTACCGCGTGCCCGAACTGATGCGCGCTGCGCTCGGCGCGGTACTGGGCGAGGCCGGATCCCCCAAGTCGCTGCGAGTCGCCGATTTGGGCTGCGGCACCGGACTGTGTGCGGCCGCCGTCGCCGATCTAGCGGCCACTATTCAGGGAGTCGATCTGGCGCCAAAGATGGTCGAGAAGGCGCAGGCGCGCGGAATCTACGACGAGGTCGTCTGCGGCGACATCGTGACGTTCCTGAAGCAACGACAGGGCGCCTTCGACCTCGCCCTGGCCGGCGATGTCTTTATATATGTCGGCGATATGCGGCCGACGCTGGAAGCGGCTCACGACGCGCTCGTTTCAGGCGGATTGTTCGCGCTCAGCGTCGAAGCGCTCGATGCGGACGGATTCGCGCTCCAGCCCACAGCGCGGTTTGCACATTCCATGGCGTACATCGAACGAACCGCCCAGGCAGCGGGTTTCACCGTTTGCTGGCGAGATGACATCACCGTGCGCATCGATCGCGGGGTCGCTCTCCCCGGCCATTTGTACGTGCTGCAGCGCCGGTAACGCGCTGCAAACCTTAAGGATTTCTTCAGCGCTTCATTCCTAGAAGCGTCCGTGGACCCGAACACTCGCGATTGACAGTTTGTCCGCTTTCAGACTATGTGCTGGCCCCTCCACATCCGGCGCGTGCCGTGATGAGTAACAACGACGAGTAGAATCGAACGCGATCATCATATGAACGTCGTCGTCGTCGAATCCCCCGCCAAGGCAAAAACAATCAACAAGTACCTTGGTAGCGACTACATAGTGCTGGCCAGCTACGGCCACGTGCGCGACTTGCCGTCGAAGAACGGCTCCGTCGATCCGGATGCCGACTTCGCGATGAAGTACGAGACCGATCCGGATTCGAGCAAACACCTGAAGGCGATCGCGAAGGCGCTGAAAGGTTCCGAGCGGCTCTATCTCGCAACGGATCCCGATCGTGAGGGCGAGGCGATCGCCTGGCACGTGTTGAGTGCGCTGGCGGAAATGAACGCCTGCAAGGACGTCGACGTGAAGCGCGTCGTGTTCAATGAAATCACCAAGTCCGCCGTTCAGGAAGCAATGCAGCATCCGCGCGAGATCGACATGGATCTCGTCAATGCGCAGCAGGCGCGCCGGGCTCTCGACTACCTCGTGGGCTTCACGCTGTCGCCGGTACTCTGGCGCAAGCTGCCCGGTGCGCGTTCAGCAGGCCGCGTTCAATCGGTAGCACTGCGCCTGATCTGCGAGCGTGAACTCGAGATCGACAAGTTCATTCCGCAGGAATACTGGTCGATCGCCGCGGACTTCCAGACGGCCGATGGCGCCACCCTGCCGGCGCGCCTGGTTCAACTGAACGGTGAGAAGCTAGAGAAATTCTCGCTCAAGACCGAGGCTGACGCCCAGGCGGCCGTCGCCCTGATCGAGGGCGCTGGCGGGTTCTCCGTCGCCGAGGTTTCGGCAAAGGAAACCTCTCGGCATCCGCCCCCGCCGTTCACGACATCAACTCTGCAGCAGGAAGCTTCTCGCAAGCTGCGCTATGCCGCGCGGCGTACCATGCAGATCGCCCAGCGCCTCTACGAGGGCATCGACATCGACGGCGACACGACGGGTCTCATTACATACATGCGGACCGACGGCGTTTCGATCGCCAACGAGGCGGTTGCCGGCTGCCGGCGGGTGATCGCCTCGGAATACGGCGACCCCTACGTGCCGGACCAGCCGCGCGCCTACAAGAACAAGGCCAAGAACGCCCAGGAAGCGCATGAGGCGATCCGCCCGACTGATCTCGCCCGCTTGCCCAAAGACATGCGGGCCTATCTGAGCCCCGAGCAGGCCGATCTTTATGAGTTGGTGTGGAAGCGCACCATCGCAAGTCAAATGGCGAGCGCAAAGTTGGAAAACGCGAGCGTCGAGATCGCCGCGCGCGACGGCAAGAGCGGCTTCCGCGCCACAGGCCAGGTCATTCTGTTCGACGGGTTCCTCAAGCTCTATCAGGAAGGCCGTGACGACGTCGCCAAGGACGACACCAGCGACGACAACCGGGCGTTGCCCAAGGTTGCCGCGCAGGATTCGCTGGAACACGGCGAGGTCAAGCCGTCGCAGCACTTCACCGAACCGCCCCCGCGCTACACCGAGGCGACGCTGGTCAAGAAGCTGGAAGAACTCGGCATCGGCAGACCTTCCACTTATGCATCGATTCTCTCGGTTCTGCAGGACCGCAACTACGTTCGTCTGGAGAAATCGCGTTTCTTCGCCGAGGACCGTGGCCAGCTCGTCACGGCGTTCCTCGTCAGCTTCTTCGAACGCTACGTGGAGTACGACTTCACGGCCGACCTCGAAAACCAGCTGGACGAAATCTCGGCCGGACATATCGACTGGAAGAAGGTTCTCGCCGACTTCTGGCGCGAGTTCACCAAGGCGGTGGACGGCACCAAGGAGCTACGTGTCCGCGACGTCCTGGATTCGCTGAACGAGATCCTGGCCGATCATGTCTTTCATCCCAGCACGGACAGCGCGGACCCGCGAAAGTGTCCGTCGTGCGACGACGGCTTGCTGAGCATCAAGATCGGCAAATTCGGCGCCTTCGTGGGCTGCTCGAACTATCCGGACTGCCGCTTCACCCGTGCGCTGGGTGAGGCCGGCGACGCCGACGCCAACGGCGCCGCGGGACCCCGTGAACTGGGCGTCGATCCGGCCACCGAAGAGCCCGTCACCGTACGCAAGGGCCCCTACGGCTTTTACATTCAACGCGGCGAAGCGATCGACGACAAGAAACCTAAACGCGTCGCGATCCCCAAGGGCTCAGACCCGCACGAATTGGAACTTGAGCAGGCCGTGCGCTTTCTGTCGCTGCCGCGCGAAGTCGGCAAGCATCCCGAAAGCGGCAAGAAGATCAGCGCCGGCATCGGACGCTTCGGACCCTACATCCGCCATGACGGCGATTATCGCTCGCTCGGCGAGGACGAAGACGTCCTCACCGTCGGCCTCAACCGGGCCGTGGCGCTACTCGCCGAGCCCAAGCGCCGCCGCGGCCCGAAAGTGCTCAAAACGCTGGGCGAGCACCCCGACGACGGGCAAGCAGTAGCGATCCTCGACGGCCGCTACGGCCCCTACGTGAACCACGGCAAGACCAACGCGACACTGCCCGGCGGCACCGAACCGGAAGACGTCACCATGGAGGTCGCTCTCGGTTTGATTGCCGAACGCGAAAAGAAGTCCGGCTCGAAGAAGAAGGCCAAGCCCGCCGCCAAGAAGAAGACCGCGAAAAAGAAAACGGCAAAGAAAAAGGCCGCTAGGTCGGCCAAGAAGAAGACCACCGCTAAGAAAGCGGGTGCCGCGAAGACCACCAGCGAAACGGCCGAGCCCGCAACAACCGACGGCGACTAGCGCATGGCCCGCAAGGGGCGGCCCGTCCCCTTCCCCACCCAGGACGAACTCCTCCGCTACATTCAGGAAAACCCGGACCGCGCGAGCAAGCGCGAGATCGCGCGCGCGTTCGGAATCAAGGGTGATGCGCGCGCCCGGCTCAAGGATGCGCTGCGCGACCTGATCGCCGAGGGCAGTCTCGAAAAGCGCCGCGGCAAACGCGTGGCCGACCCGGCTGCGCTGCCCAACGTGAGTCCGCTCGAGATCGTCGAGATCGACGTCGACGGCGAGTTGTGGTGCAAGCCGATCCAGTGGCACGCCGAAACCGAACCGCCGCGAATTCTGCTGATCCCCGATCGGCGACGCCGCGGTGTTCCGGCACTGGGCATCGGCGATCGTGTCCTCGCGCGCCTTTCGCCTGCCAAAGAAGGCTCTTACGAGGCGCGCATCATGCGGGTGATCGGCCGCGGACCGGATCGGATCGTCGGCGTCTTTGCGCTCGTCGGTGGCCAGGGCCGCATCCGACCGACCGACCGTACCGGGCGCGACCTCTGGGTCGCAGGACCCGACACGCTGGGCGCCAAGCCCGGCGACCTGGTCCACGCCGAAGTCCTGCCTGCGCGCAAGCTGGGACTTCAGCAGGGCAAGGTTGCGGAGATCTTCGGCGACGAGCGCGACCCGCGGGCGCTCAGCCTGATCGCTATCCACGCGCACGACCTGCCGACGCGTTTCAGCGAGCAGTCTTTAGCGCTTGCCGAGGCAGCCGAAGTACCGGCGCTGGGCCAACGGACGGACCTGCGTAGTGTGCCCCTGGTGACGATCGATCCCGAGGACGCACGCGATTTCGACGATGCCGTCTTTGCGGAGCCCGACGACGATCCTGCCAACCCGGGCGGCTGGCACCTCCTCGTGGCCATCGCGGATGTGGCCCACTATGTCCGGCCCGGCACGGCGCTCGACCACGACGCGCTCAAACGCGGTAACTCCGCCTACTTCCCTGACCGCGTCGTGCCGATGCTGCCCGACGCGCTGTCGAGCGGCGTATGTTCGCTACGACCCGACGAAGAGCGCGCCTGCATGGCCGTCGAGATCTGGATCGACTCCAATGGCAGCAAGCGCCGGCATCGCTTCCTCCGCGGCCTGATGCGCTCGGCGCGGCGCTTCACCTACGCCGAAGTCCAGTCGCTGCACGACGCAGGGGACGGGGGCGACCCGATGTACGCCCGGATCGTTGCACCGCTCTACAGCGCCCATGGCGCCCTCTCGAAGGCGCGGCGCAAGCGCGGTCCGCTGGAACTCGACCTACCGGAGCGCATCGTCCGGCTGGCACCCGACGGCGACATCGTCTCGGTTGAGCCACGCCATGTGTTGGCGAGCCACCGTTTGATTGAAGACTTCATGATCCTCGCCAATGTCTGCGCGGCGGAGACCCTCGAGGAGAAGAACGTTCCCTGCATGTACAGGGTTCATGACGAGCCGGATCGGGAAAAACTCGCCGCGTTGCGCGAGTTCCTGAAGTCGATGGATTTGCCGTTGGCGCCGGGCCAAGTGCAGAAAGCAAGCAACTTTAACACCATCCTGTCCAAGGCCAAGGGCGCGCCGCTTGAGCATTTGATCCACCAGGTCGTGCTGCGGGCCCAGGCGCAGGCCGTCTACAGCCCCGACAACATCGGCCACTTCGGCCTTGCGCTGCTCAAGTACGCCCACTTCACCTCGCCGATCCGCCGCTATGCCGACCTGCTCGTCCATCGCGGACTCATTACGGCCTGCAAGCTGGGCGGCGACGGACTGCCGCGGGATGGCGACACGGACTGGCGCGAGATCGGCGAACGGATATCGAATGCCGAGCGCCGCGCGATGGCCGCCGAGCGAGACGCCGTCGACAGATTTACCGCGCTGTACCTGGCCGACAGGGTCGGGTCGCTGTTCAAGGGTCGGGTCACCGGGGTGACCCGGTTCGGCCTGTTCATCACCCTGGACGAGAGCGGCGCGGACGGCTTGGTGCCGATCAGGACGCTGGGCGACGAGTATTTTCAGCATGTCGAGGAGCAGCACGCGCTGGTGGGCGAGCAATCGGGTGAGACCTGGCGTCTTGGTGACGCCGTTACGGTCAAGCTGCTCGAAGCCGACCCTGTGGGCGGAAGGCTTCTTCTTGAGATGGCCAGCGATGCACCGGTGCGGCAGAAACCGGTAAAGTCGCCGAGCAGGCGAGGTCGCGGAACCCCAAGGGGACGACGGCGCGGACGTTGAGATTGGGCCCGTGCGCACTAAACTGTGCACTTCACAATCCGACGGACACATGACTTCCACCGACACCAAGGCGCGCTATCCGCGCGACGCCGCAAGCCTCATTCTTCTTCGCCATACCGCGGGCGAACCGGAGATCCTCATGGGCCGGCGGCCGAAGAAGCAGGCGTTCATGCCCGACGTCTTCGTGTTTCCCGGCGGCGCCGTCGACCGCCGGGACGGATTCGCCGAGGCCGCCGACGACTATCACCCGGTCGTTCACGGGGCGCTGACCCGGCACTGCACGCCGCACCGTGCCCGCGCGCTGGGCCTGGCGGCCATCCGGGAAACCTATGAAGAAACAGGGCTGATGTTCGGTGCGCCAGGAGTCTGGAACGGCAACCGGCCGGCCACGGGCTGGGACGCTTTCGCCCAGGCCGGCATCCGGCCGGCACTTGGCTCGCTGGGCTTCGTTGCTCGTGCGATCACGCCGAAGGGTCCGCCGCGGCGATTCCATGCCCGCTTCTTCGTCGGCGACGCGCGGCATCTGCATGGAGAGCTGAAAGCGACCGACGAGTTGCTGGACGTCGCCTGGTTCTCCTACAGCGCCCTGGAAACGCTGCCGATGGCAAGCGTTACCGAACTCGTCATCAAGGAGGTGCGCCTGGCCCTCGACCGTCAGCCGGAAGAGGATTCGCAGCGCGGCGTCCCCTTGATCACACGCCGGATGGGAAAGCGGATCATCCGCTACGAGGCAGGCCCGGGACGGGTCATTCGCGGCATGTTCGAGGGCGCCGCGCGTTCGTGACGATTCACCCGCAGGCCCAGGCCGTCGTCGATGGCAACACTTGGGGCCATCTCGATCCCGACACGGTCGGCATAGCCGCGCTGCGCGAAGCGATGAACACGCGGCTGATCGAACTCGCCGGGCGAGGCCCCGACCTCGCCGCAGTGAACGATGTTTCCATCAAGACGGACGACGTACGCATTCCCGTGCGCATCTATAAGCCGCGCAACTCGGACGCAGCGCCGCCGGTCTACGTCTACTTCCATTCCGGCGGCTATTGCGTCTACGACATCGACACCGCCGACGCGCAGTGCCGTGTTATGGCGCGCGACGCCGACTGCGTCGTGGTGTCCGTCGGCTACCGGCTCGCGCCGGAAGCGCCCTTCCCGGCCGCGGCGGAGGATGCCTGGGCGGCCCTGCGCTGGATCGTCGAAGAGGCCGGTTCCATTGGCATCGACGCCGACCGCGTTGCCGTCGGCGGCGAAAGCTGCGGCGGCACGTTGGCGACGGTGTGCGCGTTGCGCGCGCGCGACGCCGGCCATCCCACGCTGCGGCAGGTGGTTCTATCATGCGCGCTGCTTGAGATGGGCGCACCTCGGCCAGGCGAGACACGCACCCTGGCGACCTGGATGCGCGACCAGTATCTGACCACGCCGGGCGCAGAGGACGACTTCCGGGCCTCGCCGTTGCGCCATCCAGACCTCGGCCACCTGCCGCCGCACCTGTTGCTCACCGGGGAACACGACGGGTTGCGCGAGCAGGCCTATCAATATGCCGAGCGCCTGAAACAGGCGGGAACCATGGCGGAATTGCACGACTTCCCGGGCATGATCCACAACTTCACAGGGATGCGCGCCGCCCTCGACGATGCCCAGCACGGCCTCGACCTGATCGCCCGGACGCTAAGATCGGCCTTCTCCGTCACGCCCTAAGCACCTTGACACCAGCCGGCGAGCGGGTATCGTCCGCCCCCTGAACGGCCCGAGCCGGGCCGAGGAGCAGGAATTATGGCTAAACCCGCCGTCGTCAAGATCAAGCTCGTGAGCACTGCGGACACCGGTTACTACTACGTGACCAAAAAGAACCCGCGGAATCAGACCGAGAAGATGTCGATGAAGAAATACGACCCGGTCGTGCGCAAGCACGTCGAGTTCAAGGAAGCGCGCATCAAATAGCGCCGCACCATGTCGACGCTAAGGGCCGCCGTCGGGCGGCCTTTTGTTTTTCGGACCGGTTTCGATCACGGCCTGCACCAGGGTCACGAGTTCCTCCGTGGCAAAAGGCTTGCGCAGCACGGCTACGACGCCGAAACGATCCAGTTCGGCCATCGCATCAGGCGCATCCTCGCCGGTCATCGCCACGACAGGGATGCCGGCGAACCTTTCGTCATTCTCAATCGCCACGATCAGGTCGATACCGGAATCAGCGCCGAGATGAAGGTCAACCAGGAGAGCCGCCGTGGCGGGAGTGAGCTGCGCCTTCGCTTCCAGCACCGTGGCAGCACTCACCGCGTCGTAGCCGATCGCCGCGACCACGTCGCACACCATGCGCGCCGTCAGAGCGTCATCTTCCACGACAAGAACCTGCGTCATGGCGTCAGTATAGGATGGCCGTCGAAAGGTGGCAGCGACCATGTCTGATCGACTGACCCCGCACGTTGCCGCACAGCTCACCGCGGTGACCGTCGAGCGCGATCGACCCTTGCTGATCTGTGACGCCGATGAGGTTCTGGTGCGATTCGGCGTCGGCATGGAGCGATTCCTCGACGAACAAGGCTTGTACTACGACTGGACGGCGTTCCATTTCGAGGGGACCATCCGCCGCAAGTCCGACGACGCGCCGATACCCAACTACGAGGTCGCGGCCGTTCGAGAGCGCTTCCTGCTAGAGCGAATCGTCGACCTACCGGCGGTCGACGGTGCGTCGGAATCTCTGCGCCGCCTGGCCGGCCACGCCCAGGTCATCATCCTGACGAATATTCCCCACGAAGCGCGCGAAGCGCGCATTGAGGGGCTGCGCAAACTGGGGATGGACTACCCCGTCATCACCAACGAGGGGGGCAAGGGCCACGCGGTCCGCGACCTGGCGGCGCAGGCCTCGGCCCCAACCCTGTTCGTGGATGACCTGCCGGAGCATCACGAGTCGGTCGCGCTGCATGCGCCGTTGGTCCACCGCATTCACTTCATCGAGGATACGCGTCTGGAGCAGCTCGTAGGCGCCGCACGACACAGCCACATCCGGGTCACGACCTGGCCTGACAACGAGCGCCACATTCGCTCGTTCCTGGACATCGACACGGCCTAACCACTGGACACGTCCACCAACGCGCATCACCATGATCTCAAACAGGGAGGATCATGTGTCCAAGCACTACGACGTCATTGTCATCGGTGCCGGGACCGCCGGCATCCCGGCGGCCGGTTTCGCCGCACGACGCGGGGCACGCGTCTTGCTCGTCGACGCCGCAGACCGCATCGGCGGCACCCTTCACCTCTCCGGCGGCAATATGAGCGCCGGCGGCACGCGGACTCAGGAAGCCAAGGGGATCGCGGACTCCCCGCAGCAACACTATGACGACATCATGCGGATCAGCCGCAACACCGCAGATCCGACGATGGTTCGCCTTGCCGTGGACAATGCGCCGGACACGATCCACTGGCTGCTGGACATCGGTTTCGAGATGCTGCCCGACATGCCGGTCATCAACTACGGCCACGAGGCCTATTCGGTTGCGCGGACCTACTGGGGCCCCGAGCTTGGCCTGTCGGTCTTGAAGGCGCTGGCACCCTGGTTGCAGGAATCGATCGACGCAGGGCGGGTCGAACTCCGCCTGAGGACCAAGTTGACGGGGCTACGGCAGGACGGCGAGGGCAACGTCATCGGGGCGGTGCTGCGCGGTGAGGACGGCGTGAGCCGCCTCGCGACCGGCGACAACGTCGTGCTGACGACGGGGGGCTATACCGCCAACCCGGATCTCTACCCGATGCTCAATAGCGGCCATCCCCTCTATTCGCTCGGCGACGAATTCAGTCAAGGCGAAGGAATCGTGGCCGGCCTCGGCGCCGGCGGCTACATGCGGGGCGCGGACCACATGCTCCCAACCTTCGGCGGAGTCGAAGACCCCAGGCGAACCGGTTTCTATCTCGGCGGCATCGTCAATCTCACGCCCCAATACCGGCAGCCCTGGGAAATCTTCGTTAATCGCGAAGGACAGCGCTTCATCTGCGAGGACGCAGACTCGGTAGACGAGCGTGAGCGCGCGCTGCTGAAGCAAACCGATCTCAGATTCTGGGTCGTCTTCGATCAACGGATCAAGAACAAAGCCCCCGGCCTTCTCACCGAGTGGCCCGATAACCCATATGACGGCGAACCGCCGGCCGGCCACACGATCTACGACACGGCTTTCGACAACCATCCCGACTTTACCCGCGCCGATACGCTGGAAGAACTCGCCGAAAAGACCGGCATCGACGGGGCGTCACTCGCCGGGACTGTCGCCGCATTCAACAAAGGGGTCGCCGACGGTGCGGATCCGCTCGGGCGGAAGCATCACCCGCTGCCCATCGACACGCCGCCGTTCTACGCCATTCGTAACCACGGCACCGCCGTCAAGACATATGGCGGGGTAGCGGTCGATTCCTCGCTGCGGGTCCTTCGACGCGACGACGCGCCCATCGGCAATCTCTATGCGGCCGGCGAGGTGGTGGGCGGCGGGCTTCTCACCGGCAACTCCTTCTGCGGCGGCATGAGCGTTACTCCGGCCCTAACCTTCGGTCGCCTGCTCGGCGAGCGAGTCCTGCAGTGGCGTCGCAACGACGGGGTGGCCGCGGAGTAGCCATGGGCAATGAGACGCCCGCACGCATCGGCATCGACCTGGGCGGCACCAAGATCGAAGGCGTCGCGCTACTGCGTGACGGCCGCGAGGCGACCCGGCTTCGCGTTCCATCGCCTCAAGGCGACTACGGTGCGACCATCGCCGCCATCTCTGACCTCGTCGCGGAACTGGAGGCGCGAACCCCCTGCGACCGACCGGTCGGCGTCGGCATTCCCGGCGCGCTCTCGCCGGCCTCTGGGCGCGTTAAGAACGCAAACTCGACTTGGCTCATTGGCCATGCGCTTGACGCAGACCTGACCAAGAGGATGAACCGTCCGGTCAGGCTCGCCAACGACGCGAACTGCTTCGTTCTGTCTGAAGCTACTGACGGCGCAGCGCGCGAATACGCCACAGCCTTCGGCGCGATTCTCGGCACGGGCGTGGGCGGCGGCCTCGTTGTCCGACAGCAGATTCTCGACGGCGCCAACGCCATCGCCGGGGAATGGGGCCACAATCCGCTTCCATGGCCACAAGGCGACGAGCAAGCGGGACCGTCCTGCTATTGTGGCAAAACGGGCTGCATCGAGACGTTTCTTTCCGGGCCCGGTCTTGCTGCCGACCATCACGCCGCGACCGGACGGCAAATGACGGCAGACGCGATCGCGGCGCAGGCGGCCGACGGCGAGCCGGCCTGCACAGACACGATGGCGCGTTACGCCGACCGCCTCGCCCGGGGCCTCGCCTCAGTCATCAACGTCTTCGATCCGGAGGTGGTCGTACTCGGCGGCGGCTTGTCCAACATCGACGCGTTGTACCGCGAGGTGCCTGCCCGGTGGAGCGACTATGTGTTTTCGGATGCAGTGACCACGCGTCTCGTTCGCGCACTGCACGGCGACGCGAGCGGCGTCCGTGGCGCCGCCCGGTTATGGGACGCAGCGGATCAGCAGCCGGAGGACAGGTAGTCCAGACGGGACAACTCGGCCTTCAGGGCGAAGGACCCGTAGTCCAGTTCAAGATCGGTCGCTACGCCGTTGCCGTGCAGGCGGAACCCGATTTCATACTCGGGCAGGAAGTCGCTCGTTGCCGGCTTGAAGTAGGCGACATGGACGTTCCAAGCCGATTCGCCGTCTAGCCTCGCCTCCGCGGCTGTGTCTCGCGTGGGCGCCTGCGGCTTCCCGATCCATGCCACGGCATCATAGATGCCGTTCGGCCCAGAACCATCGTAGACCGGGCGCTCAACCTGGGTTTCCCCGTCAAGCGCCGCCTCGATCAGTACCACGAAATGCTCAGTCGGAAAGACCGTGCCGGCGCGGAGCGGAATATCGTCCAGCGTCGGCTGGTCGAAGACCACCTGACCAGTCCCGCCCCTGCTGTCGAGTTCCGCGCGCCCGATGTGGTGTTGCTGGAGGCGGCCATTGGCCGTGTCGCTGCTGTCGAAGCGAATCTCCGTCCCGTCGCGCGACTCCCAGGAATCGAAATTGAAGTCCCTGGTAACCGATTCCCCATCGGAAGAGGTCGTGATCAGAACCATGCGTTGCGACTGCTGGTATCCGTCGCAGGCATCGATGACCTGCAGCACGAGGCGGCCATGGACCGACGAAAGGCCGCTATCGGTACGGTTCTTGGACATTGTGAGTTCGTACACGCCGACGTGCGGTTGCAAAGTCACTGCCCCGGCCGAAAGCGGCCAGGCAGCGAGGATGGCGAGAGCCGCCAGCGTGCGTTTCATGCGCAAATTGCTCCGTTTTGTCGTTCCGAGGGTATTGGGCCTCTCGGCCTTTGTCACGCGACCACTGCCCGGCAAGTGTTGCCGGGCGGCCCAGCAATCGATGCCCCGGACGTGGCTCTTAACCATCGGTAAACAGCAATTGCGCCGCGCTATTCGTGGCACGCGCCTTGCCAGTGGAAGGTTGGACATTTGTATTGGTAGCAGTCCGGAGTAAACGCGTCCCATGGCAGGCTCTGAAACAATGGCACTGGAAGGGCAGATCGGTGGCGACGCCATCGTCGTCGACATGGCCACGGCGCTCGGCAGCGAGATATACGCCGACCGGCCCCGCCTGATGCGGCTCCTTGTGCAGGCGCTGCATCACATTGCCGAGAACGAACATCAACTGAACCAGAAGGACGAGATCATCGCCGAGCTCAAGTCGCAGGCGATGACGGATCCGCTGACCGGGCTGGCCAATCGCCGCGCCTTCGAGGAACAGGTACGCCGCGCCATCGCCGGAGCCAGCCGTTTCGACGAGGCTGGCGTGCTCGCCTACATTGACCTGGACGGCTTCAAGCCGATCAACGACGGAATGGGCCACGACGCCGGCGACGCCGTGCTCATCTACGTTGCCGAGTTCCTTCGCAACAGCGTCCGCCAGACCGACACTGTGGCTCGCATCGGCGGCGACGAGTTCGCGGTCCTGATGGTGCAAACGACACCAGAAGAAGGCGAGCGACGAGCCCGCACGTTGCAACTGCTGCTCAACGCTTCACATCTGACATTCGACGGGCGCTTGATTTCCATCTCGGCGAGCATGGGCGTTGCGCCATTCACCGCGGGTGCCGACCCTCGCAACGTCATGCGCATTGCGGACGCGGCGATGTACGCCGACAAGGGGCGGCGGCGCCTAGAGTCGGAATGGACTAAGAACGGCAGGAAGGCGTTAGCCAGCTAGCCGCAAAGTGGCTACCTCTCTCGAAACCCCTGGGCCTCGCCCCAGGGGTTTTTTCATTCCGCCTCCGGCCGCACCAAGGTGTAGAGCTCTTCCGGTTGACGCACACCGCGGAGCGCATAGCGTCCGAGGGACACCAGCCGATCCTGGCAACCGGTCGCCGCCTTGGCGAAGGCCGATGACAGGACGACGTCGCGTTCCAGCGGCCGGCACATGGCTTCGATCCGGCTAACCTTGTTGACCGCAGGCCCGACAACCGTGAAGTCCAGCCGATCCGTCGAACCGATATTCCCGTACTCGACATCGCCAAGATGGATCGCAATATAGAAGTCCGTCGTCACCTTGCCTTCAGACTCCCGCTTCGCGCTCACCTCGGAAAGGCGCCGACGGACTTCCTCAATGGTGTCGAGCGCATTCCGGCAGATCCGAGACGTGTCCTCATCGTCGAGCTTGAAGATCGCCATAAGGCCGTCGCCCATGAACTTGAGAACTTCACCCCCCGCCTCGTGAATAGGGGTCACCATGGTGTCAAAGTAGTCGTTGAGCATGCCGATCAGTTCGTCAGGTGGGGTCGATTCGCCGATCTTGGTGAACCCCTGCATATCGCAGTACCAGAGCACCGCCGAGATCGTCTGGACCGATCCGCGCTCGATTTCTCCCGAGAGCACCCGACGGCCGGCGTCCTTGCCGAGATAAACCTCAAGCAGTGTTCGCGCCATGCGATGATTGCGCGCGCTCTTGATGGCGAGGCCGAGCGCGCGGACAATTCGCGGCAGGTTCTCGAGCTGCCACTCGCTGTACCCGCCCGGACTGTCGATGGTCCAGGACGACAGCATCCCCTCCTGCTCTACCAGCGGCACGTTGCCGTCGAAGTTGGTGTCCTTGAACCCGGTAGCGTAGAGGATGTAGTCGGTTGCGCCCTTTTCGCGCAGCTCGTCGATGATCGGGTAGGGTCCCGGCTCGTTGGCGCCCTCGATTCGGCAGCGCCAAACATCGAGGTTGTTCCGGAACAGATGACCGAACGGGCCATTATCGATCCCGTCGGTCATATCTCCGGTCTGGCGCACCCATTCGTCCTGTTCAGCGCCCTCGCCACGCACGCAGCGGGCCCATACCGGCGTAGACCGGGTGCAGCACACGTTGTCCGACCTGCAGCCGCATCAGCGAGAGGCCGGACTCGTTCAGCTGTCTGCACATCTCCTCGATGATCTCCGTCTCGCGCAGACCCTCGAGACTGGCCTGGACAACCCAGTCGCTGATCGCCGCAAAACTGTCTTCCGGCACGACACCTCCCGACCTGCTACGCTGGCTCACCAAGGCACGATTGCCGCGGCGGCGCGAGATTGTATCATCCGCGGCCGCTCCACAGAAAAATCGCAGGACCATGACAGACACCATTGCCGACCGCCTGAAAGCACAGGGCATAGATTTGCCCGTCGCCCCCGCCCCGCAGGGCAACTACGTTCCCTACGTCGTCACCGGGCATCTTGTCTTCCTGGCCGGGCAAATCGCCCTGGTCGACGGTCAGCTGAAGTTCGCGGGCCGGGTACCGGACGAGGTGTCACTGGAGGATGCCCAGAAGGCCGCACGCCTGTGCGCGATCAACCTCATCACGCAACTCAACGCCGCCTGCGGTGGCGAGCTCGAGCGGGTTGTACGCTGCGTGAAGCTGGGCGGTTTTGTCGCCTGCGATCCTGCGTTCACGGACCATCCGAAGGTGATCAACGGCGCCTCCGATCTGATGGCCGCGGTCTTCGCCGAGCGCGCGCCGCATGCGAGGTTCGCCGTGGGCGCCCCCTCCCTGCCATTGGGCGCATCCGTCGAGGTCGACGCGATTTTTGAAATACGCTGATCCGTCAATGGACGATGTCGAACCCGATTCGGTGACTATCACGGTCGTCGGAGACATCCGGCGGATCGACGCCGCCGATTGGAACGGTTGTGCGGGCAACAACAATCCGTTTGTGCGCCATGAGTTCCTAAGCGCGCTTGAGGCGAGCGGCAGCGCAACCGGCGAAACTGGATGGGCGCCCTACCATATGACCGTGCGCGACGACCGCGGCCTCGCGGCCTGTGCGCCGATGTACGTGAAGGGGCATTCGCAGGGCGAGTACATCTTCGATCACGGTTGGGCGCAGGCCTTTGAACGAGCCGGCGGACGCTACTACCCCAAGCTGCTCATTGCCGTACCGTTCACACCAGCGACGGGACCGCGACTGTTGACGCGACCCGATACCGACCGTCAGGCGATGGAGAGGGCGCTAGTCTCCGGCGCGATCGAGGTGGCGCGCAAGCACGACCTGTCGTCGGTCAACGTCAACTTTGTTGAGGAGGACGTCTGGCGCCGGTTGGGCGACGCCGGCTTCCTTCTTCGAACCGGCGAACAGTTTCATTGGCTCAACGACGCCTACGGAACATTTGACGATTTCCTCGCTGCACTCTCATCGCGCAAGCGCAAGGCAATCAAGAAGGAGCGCCGCGGCGCCGTCGAACACGACATCGAAGTTGAATGGGTATCCGGTGACGATTTGCTTGAGACGCACTGGGACGCCTTCTTCGACTTCTATATCGATACCGGCAGTCGCAAGTGGGGGCGTCCGTACCTGACGCGTGCCTTCTTCAGCGAAGTCAGCGAGACGATGGGCGAGAATATCCTGCTCATCCTCGCCAAACGGGACGGACGCTACGTCGCCGGCGCGCTCAACTTCATCGGCACCGACACGCTGTTCGGCCGCTATTGGGGCTGCATCGAGGACCACGCCTTCCTGCATTTCGAAATCTGTTACTACCAAGCCATTGATTTTGCAATTAAAAACGGCCTCAGGCGGGTCGAGGCCGGGGCCCAGGGACCACACAAACTGAGCCGCGGCTACCTGCCGGTGCACACCTACAGTGCGCACTGGATCGCCGATCCGGGATTCCGACGCGCTGTCGACAACTACCTGCAGCAGGAACGCGCAGCGGTCGACGACGAGATCGAAACGCTCGACGGCTACTCGCCGTTCAAGAAGAGCGACTGAGCGCAGCCACCACATCATGAACGACAGGACCTACACCTGGGGCGATCTGCTGCGCGACGGCCGTGCCGTCTACACGATCTCGCTGACGCTCGCGGTGTCCCTGCACGCCATGGACGCGTTCATCGTCGCGACGGTCTTGCCCTCGATCATCCGGGAGATCGGTGGCGCACAGTTCTATACCTGGGTCGTAATGCTCTACATGACGATGTCGATCGTCGGGGCGGCGAGCGGATCGCCGATTCGCAATCTGCTGGGGACGCGACGCGGCTATGTTGCAGCCGGGATCATCTTTCTCATCGGCACCGCTGTCGCCAGTGTGGCGCTCAACATGGGCATGCTCCTGGTCGCACGGGCTATTCAGGGCTTCGGCGTCGGCCTGATCATTTCGCAGAACACGGCACTCATCAGCCTGCTGTTTCCCGGCGCGCTGCGCACGCGCATGCTCGCCATGAACGGGGTCGTGTGGGCGACGGCGGCGTTTTTCGGCCCTTCCATCGGCGGCCTGTTCGACCAGTTGGGAACATGGCGCGGCGCCTTCTGGTTCGCGATCCCGATCATCATCGGGTTTACCGTCATCGCCGGCCGGGTAATTCCGGAGGGAAAGCCGAGCGGCGAGCGGCGCCGGTTTCCCTTGGGACGCGTGTCGATCCTAGGCGCTGGCGTTCTCGTCGTAGCCGTTTCCGGCGTCGTCGATGGCGTGCCGCTGCGCGTCGCTGCGTTGATCGCGGGGCTCCTGGTGATCTGGTCGAGCTTCCGCGCCGACCGTGGCGCCATCAGCAAGATCTTTCCCGACCGGCCGTTCTCTTTCACCGGCGCCATCGGGCCAGCCTACTGGGTGTTTGTGCTTCTGGTCGTTGCCCCGCTTTGTGTCGGCACCTTCATGCCGCTCACCTACCGCGAGATCTACGGGATGTCGCCGCTGGCGGCGGGCTACCTCGGCTCCGTTCTGGCACTTGCCTGGTCCGCGGCCGGCATCCTGACGGCCGGGGCACGCCTGTCCTGGCAACGCGTGTTCCTGGTCCTCGGGCCGATTCTGGGCGCGGTGGGGCTTTGGGGGATTTCCTACTCCGTCGGCACGTTATCGTGGCCGGTCGTCACTTTCTTTCAAATGGTCGCCGGCTTCGGCGTCGGCATGTCCATGTCGCACCTGATGAACTGGACAATGACGCTGGCCGCGCCGGGCGAAGAAGCGATCACCGCCTCGTCGATCCACACCGTCCGGTCGATGGGCATCTCGGTCGCTGCGGCAATCGCCGGGCTTGTCGCCAACCTCGGTGGCCTCGGCGAAGGGATCAACCACGACACGGTGGTTCGGGCAGTCAGTTGGGTCGAAGGCATCGGCGCACTCGCGCCGCTGAGCGCGGCACTGATGGCGGCACTGCTAGTGATGCACCGTCGCCGGCGCCTGGACGACGCCGCTCCGGCCTAGATCAGGGAACTAGTGGACGTATTCCGGCACCTTGCCGCCGGTCGAATCATCGCTGCCGCCGTCGTCGTCGGGATCATCTGAACGTTTGGTCAGACGCTTGGGCTCTTCGCCCTTCGGCAACGCCTTGGGGCCACGATCCTTCTGCTCCAGGAACTCGAACCGGAGTTCGCCATCCTTGCAGGCAATCTTGACCGTCCCGCCCTTTTCCAGTTTTCCGAACAACAGCTCTTCGGCGAGCGGCTTCTTGATGTGCTCCTGGATGCATCGCGCTAGTGGACGCGCACCCATGAGCCGGTCATAGCCCTTCTCTGCGAGCCATTTGCGCGCCTCGTCGCTGAGCACGATATCTACCTTGCGGTCGGCCAGCTGAGCCTCGAGCTGGGCAACGAACTTGTCGACGACCCGTTCGACGATCTCGAGACCAAGACCGGCAAAGTGGATCACCGAGTCTAGACGGTTGCGGAACTCCGGCGTGAATAGCCGCTTGATCGCTTCCTCGTCTTCGTCCTCACGCAGGCCGCGGCCGAAGCCGATCGCCTGCTTGCTCATCTCCGCCGCACCCGCGTTCGTGGTCATGATCAGGACGACGTTGCGGAAATCGACAGCCTTGCCGTTGTGGTCGGTTAGCTTGCCGTGATCCATGACCTGCAAGAGGATGCTGAACAGGTCGGGGTGCGCCTTCTCGATCTCGTCAAGCAGCAGCACCGCATGGGGATGCTGATCGATCGCATCGGTCAAGAGGCCGCCTTGGTCGAAGCCGACATAGCCCGGCGGCGCGCCGATCAGGCGCGATACCGTGTGACGCTCCATGTACTCGGACATGTCGAAGCGAATCAGCTCCACGCCCATGATTGAAGCAAGCTGACGCGCGACCTCGGTCTTGCCGACGCCGGTCGGACCGGAGAACAGGAACGAACCGATGGGCTTCTCGGGTTCGCGCAGACCGGCGCGCGCGAGCTTCATCGCCGACGCCAGCGCCTCGATCGCCGTGTCCTGCCCATAGACCACAGCCTTGAGCTCGGCCTCGAGATTCCTGAGGCTCTCGCGATCGTCCTTGGACACGCTCTTGGGCGGGATTCGCGCGATCTTGGCGACGATGGCTTCCACGTCCTTCGCGTTGACTGTCTTACGGCGACGGCTGGCAGGCAGGAGCATCTGTGCGGCGCCGACCTCGTCGATCACATCGATCGCCTTGTCGGGCAACTTGCGGTCGTTGATGTAGCGATCGGAGAGCTCGACCGCCGTCTTGATCGCATCCGCCGTGTAGTGAATGCCGTGGTATTCCTCGTAGTAGGGCTTGAGTCCCTTGAGGATCTTGATTGCGTCGTCGACCGTCGGCTCGTTGACGTCGATCTTCTGGAAGCGCCGCAACAGTGCGCGGTCCTTCTCAAAATAGTTTCTGAATTCCTTGTAGGTCGTGGAGCCGATACAGCGGATCGCGCCGCTGGCCAGCGCCGGTTTCAGCAGGTTCGACGCGTCCATTGCGCCACCCGAGGTGGCACCCGCGCCGATCACCGTATGAATCTCGTCGATGAACAGCACAGCTCCGTCGTAGTTCTCGAGCTCGGTCAGCACCGCCTTGACCCGCTCCTCGAAGTCGCCGCGGTAACGCGTCCCGGCAAGTAGCGTGCCCATGTCGAGCGAAAAGATCGTCGCGTCCTGAAGAACTTCCGGCACTTCCTTGTTGACGATGCGCCGCGCCAGACCCTCCGCAATGGCGGTCTTGCCGACGCCGGGATCACCAACGAAGAGCGGGTTGTTCTTGGAGCGGCGGCACAAAATCTGGATTGTGCGTTCAATCTCGAGGTCGCGGCCGATCAGAGGATCGATCTTTCCGGCTTCGGCTTTCTCGTTGAGGTTTACGCAATAGGCTTCAAGTGCCTCAGTGCCCTTGCGCACCGCGCTCTCGCCATCCGGTTCCTCTTCGGCACCTTCCACGGTCTTCTGTTGCGACAGGCCTGGCGCCTTGGCAATGCCGTGCGAGATGTAGCTGACGACGTCAAGGCGGGTCATGTCCTGCTGCTGCAGGAAGTAGGCCGCATGCGACTCGCGTTCGGAGAAGATCGCGACAAGTACGTTGGCGCCGGTCACATCCTCACGACCCGATGACTGCACGTGGATGAGCGCGCGCTGGATGACCCGCTGAAACCCCGCCGTCGGCTTTGCGTCGTCATCGTCCTCGTGGATGAGGTTGCTCAGTTCCTCGTCGAGATACTGGTTCAGAGTCTCGCGCAGTTCATCGACCCGGACTGCACAGGCCTTCATCACGGCAGCAGCATCGGGATCGTCTAGCAGCGCCAGCAGCAGATGCTCCAGGGTGGCGTATTCGTGGCGCCGTTCATTGGCCAGCGCTAGCGCGCGATGCAGCGACTGTTCGAGATTTGAGGAGAAGCCTGGCACTAGTCTTTTTCCATGGTGCACTGAAGAGGGTGCTGATTCTGACGGGCAAAGTCCACTACTTGGTTAACTTTGGTTTCGGCGACCTCGTAGGTGAACACGCCGCAGATACCCACGCCCCGTCGATGGATGTGAAGCATGATCTGCGTCGCCTCCTGGCGGTTCTTGTGGAAGAAGCGTTCGAGGACGTAAACGACGAACTCCATAGGTGTGTAGTCGTCGTTCAACATCAAGACCTTGTACATCGGCGGTTTCTTTGTCTTGGGAATCGCCTTTGTGACAACGCCCGTATCGACGCCGTTTCCGTCGCCGTCGCTGTCCTTGTCGGCCATAGCTACCGATCGATGCATCGAGATCCGTTCGAACAATGGGTACCCGCTTAACATGGCCACTCCGCGTGACCGGAAAAAGGCTAGGGTAACAATCCTGTCAGCGCAAAAAAGAAAGCCCGGCCAAACGGCCGGGCTTTCCTTAATGCCTATGTGGCGCGATGCGCTAGGCGGCGGGCTTCGTCCAGCGCTCGACGACGGCCGAGATCTGCGCGTTTAGCGGCTCGAACATGCCGCTCGCGGCCTGCACCGACAGCTCGCTCATCTTGGTCGATTCATCGAGGAGACGCGACCAGCCCCTCTGGAAGTACTCGGCCTGAAGCTGGGCCGCTTCCTGCGGGTTCTTGGCACCGAGAATGGCCTGGCTGGCCTGAACACCGTCGTTCATCATTTCCTGGGTCGCCTTGGCAGCGTAGCCCGTGACCTTCTCGACGCCCTTCAGCCAAGCGTCACCGGCGGCAATGGACGCCTCGATGTTCGCCTTGCCCATGGCCGACAGGTCGTCGTACTGGCGGGTGGCGTTGTCCGCGGCCTCGCGCGACATGGTCACGGCCTTCTCAAAGCCCTTGGTAGCGGCCTCGGTTCCTTCCTTGAGGAACACGTCGACGCTGTCCTTGCCGGCCTTCACGGCGGCATCGATGGTCTGAGTCGCGGCTTCCTGGGCCTTGAAACCCTCGGTTTTCGCCTTCTTGGTCGTCGTGGTCATGGAGTCCTCTCCAGCAATTCTTCTCGCAACCGCGATATTGCGTTGCAGCAAAACTAATGTAGTTGCCCTAGCGTCCTGGTCAAGTTGTTTTTGTGCATCGCAGCAATTTTCAGGTGCCGACCTGCTGGAACCTGCCGTCTTCAAAGAGGAACTGGAATAGCACGTTGGTCACGCCGCCCCGGGCGCGGTCAGGGTTTTCCGCCAGCATCGGGCTGTAGGCGCGGCCGTACCCGGTGGCGGAATCGGCCTCGACGGTTCGCTGGACCCGCATCGGAACGCCTGTGGGATCATTGGCCAACAGCACATCCCGGAAAGGCAGGGCTTCCAGCACGTCCCGCGGCCCCGTGAAGGCGCGGGCACGAAACGCGCCGTCAACACAGGAAAGAACCACCCAGAAGTAGGAGTCGGACCTGAGATAGACCGGCGCGGCGCCGTGGTACGGCCCAGACTGATCCAGGGACCGGCGGAATTCTGCGAATCCTTCCTGAGACAGGCGGATCTGGCCCTCGCGGCCGAGCAGGCCTTCGATGGCTGAGGGAAACGCACGGTCAGACATGATGCTGCCGCGGAACACCCGGCCATAGACAAGGGCGCCCTCGGCGTCGGCGGCGATGTCATAAGTGCGCACCTGGACCGTAAACTCGCCATTAAACACAACGCGGTAGCGTTCGACCGGCGAGGTTGCGCAAACACGGCGGAATTCCACGCCGGAGACGTAGTTGAACCAGGTAAGCCGCCGGCCGATGACGCCATCGCCGGCGTCGATTGTGCAGGATGTCGCCAGCAGCGCCGCGACCACCAGGAGCGACAGGGATCGTCCTAGATTCACTATCAAGAATCTCCGTCAACTAGTTGAAATATATGATAGACACCCGTCCTTACCCTGCCCTATCATCGCTCCCCGGGGTCGGCTCGCAAGAGCCGTAAACGACGTTGGGCAAGAAAACAGTGCGGCTTCGGGGAACACTAAACCGTATCGCTGGATTTGTCGCCGCAGCGCTTGTTGCGACACTCGTCGCGCTGTCCCAACCGGGTGCCGCCGAGGCGCGCTACGCGTCGATTGTCGTCGATGCCAGCACCGGCGAAGTGCTCTATTCGCGCAATGCGAACTCGCGGCGCTACCCGGCCTCGCTGACCAAGATGATGACACTCTACATGGCTTTCGAGGCCCTGGAGGACGGCAAACTCCGCCTTGACCAGAAGCTGAAGGTCTCCAAGCGTGCCGCCGGGCAAACGCCATCCAAGCTCGGTCTCGGCGCCGGGACGACAATTCGCGCGGAGGACGCGATCCTCGCCATGGTCACCAAGTCCGCAAACGACGCGGCAACCGTTCTCGCCGAAGCGCTGGGCGGCACGGAGGTGCAGTTCGCTGCGATGATGACGGACAAGGCACACTCGCTGGGGATGCGCCGTACCACATTCCGCAACGCGAGCGGCCTGCCGAATCGCCGCCAATTGTCGACGGCGAGCGACATGGCGACTCTGGCCCGCGCGTTGCTGCGGGATCACCCGGAGCGCTACCACTACTTTTCGACACGCAACTTCACCTACGGCGGCCGCACCTATCGCAATCACAATCGCCTGCTGTCGACCTACGAGGGAACCGACGGGATCAAGACCGGCTACATCCGCGCCTCGGGCTTCAACGTCGTCGCCTCTGTCCAGCGCGGTGATCGCCGCCTGATCGGAGTGGTGTTCGGCGGCAAGTCGGCCAACTCGCGCGACCATCACGCGCGGTCCCTTTTCGACCGAAGCTTTTCCATCCTCGAAGCGCGCAATGTGCCGACTCCGGCAACGAAACCGACGCCACCCGATGTCAGCGAACCTCAGCTCGCCGCCGCAGCGCCGGCGGAGGCCGCGGCGCCGGAACAAGGCTCGGCCGACGACCGTGTCGTGCTGCCGCAGAGTAAGCCGGTCCAGGTCGTTCGCGCCCTTGATACGGTGCAGAAGACCTGGCTGATCCAGGTCGGCGCCTACAGCGACCGCGACACGGCATTCGGGGCGATCCGCCAAGCGGCGAGCATGGCGCCACGCTACCTCGAGAACGCGCGGGTCTCGGTCAGCGAGACGAAGACGCGAGACGGCAAAGCTCTGTTTCGCGCACGCATCGTGGGCATGACGCAAAGCGACGCGTTTGGTGCCTGTGGGATTCTGCGGGAGCGCCGAATCGGCTGCGTCGCACTGAACCCGACAAACGGCTAGCGCCCTAATGGCCGCGGATGCGCGGCCTCCCTATAATCCTCCCTCAGTGGCGTGCGCATCGCGCGCGTCGATCCTGAACGACCGGAAATGGAGACGCCCATGCCTTCACCGACACCTTTCGAGCGGATGCAGCGTCACGGCGCAATCGTCGCTTCGAATCATGACGAACTCGCCATGGAAAACTTCGCGCAGGCAATGCACTTCGAAGTCTTCGGACACCTCATGCCGGGCAACAAGGAAGTTTACAACGCCAGGGTTCTTCCCAAGTTCAGGAAGCGGGAGGGCCGGACGCCGACGAACCGGCGCGAGGTTCGCGCCGAGATGCGCGAGGACCCCTACCATCAGACGTGGAGCGCGCTGCGCCGCACGACCCAGGAAATGATGTGGGTTGCGACCGACACCTGTCTGAACCGGACCTACGACGAACTCCATCGCCGCGCACAGCCGCCGCGGAAACAGCTCGGCTCGCTGGAACTCGATTCTTCTCTCGACCTGCCCCGCTACATCACCGAAGTCGATATCCACTGCATGCCGGGCGGGTATTGCAGCGAAGCGCTGCCCGACGACGTTTACGCCGGCGCCCTGTACGACCGCGGCGTCTATTCGATCACTCAGGGATTTCTAGGGCCCAAGGTCGATGGCTTCGGACGGTCCGCATCGGCCTATATCAAACGCAACTATCCCGACTTCCGAAAAGGTAAGATCCTCGACGTCGGCTGTGCCGTTGGACACGGTTCGGTCGCGATTGCCGAGGCATTTCCCGATGCTGAAGTGCATGCCATCGACGTCGGCGCACCGATGGTCCGCTATGCCCACGCGCGCGCCGAAAGCATGGGCGTGCCCGTTCATTTCTCGCAGCAGAGCGCCGAGGCGATGCGCTACGACGACGACACTTTCGACTTCGTCGTTTCTGGGGCGACCCTGCACGAACTCTCTACGGCCGGGATCAAGAACATCATCCGAGAGTGCCATCGGGTCCTCAAACCCGGCGGAATCATGATCCACATCGAGCAGCCCCAGTACCACGACATGGACCCCTACGATCAATTCATGAGGGATTGGGATACCTTCGGCAACAACGAGCCCTTCTGGGGCACGCTGCACGACCTCGACCTAGAAAAGCTAGCGGTCGCGGCCGGATTCGAACGGCAAAAGGTGCGCCAGACGCGCGAATGGGGCGACGAGGAGCGCGGCCAGGTCTACAACGTGGACAAGCCGGGCGAGAAAGCCGAGCCGCCGTGGTTCTTCTACACGGCAACGAAGTAGGCCCAACGTGAAGCCCGTCGGGTTCCGCCACATCGGTCAACATGGCGTTCTCGCGCCGACCGAGCACGACGAGGCCTCGCGCGAGGACTTCATCGCCTCGATGTACTTCGCCGTCCAGGCGGACGTGTTTCCTGGAAATAGGGTCGCGTGGGACAGTCGAGTGCGCCCGGCCTTTGTCCGGGAAACAGGCCGGGAACCGCAGGACCGTCATGAAATCCGCCGCGCCATGGCGGCTGAGCCGATGTTCCAGTGGTGGAGCAGCCTTCGTCGGACCACCCAGGAGATGAAGCAGGCGACCGGCGAGGAATTCGTGCATCGTCAAACCGGTCCGATCAACGACACCGTGGCCCGCCTAAACCGGAACGGGCGCGGCACGCTGAGACTCGATCCCGACCTCGCCATTCCACGTTACGTCGGAAAGGTCGACTTTCACGGTCAGCCCGGCGGCTATCTCGCGGAGCGCTGCGACAATGACGTGTCGCCCGCGGCGATCTACGACCCCGGGGTATTCGTGCTGACCAAGGGCTTCATGGGCCCCTATTGCGAGGCGGCGGGCGCATCGGCCATCCATTTCCTGAAGAGCCGGTTTCCCACGTTCTCGCCGGGCCGGATTCTCGACATGGGGTGCGCCGTTGGGCACAGCACGTTGCCCTACGCCGACGCCTATCCCGATGCACATATCGACGCCATCGATCTCTCCGCACCGATGCTGCGCTACGCCCATGCGCGGGCGACTTCGCTCGGTTACGCGCTGCACTTCTCCCAGCAGAATGCCGAGCACACGGACTTCGCGGATGAGTCGTTCGACCTCGTCGTCTCGCACATCGTTCTGCACGAGACCTCGCGAAGCGCACTCATCAACATTGTGAACGAATGCCATCGCCTGCTGCGCCCCGGCGGACTGATGCTGCACGTCGAACAACGCCAGCACGAGGACATGGAGGCGTTCGAGCAGTTCTATTACGACTGGGACACGCTCAATAACAACGAACCGTTCTGGGGAACGCTGCACGACATGGATCTTATCAAGGTCGCCCGCGACGCAGGATTCGACCAATCGCGCGTGATCCACGAAATGGTGCCGAACCTGGTCGCCGCCGACATGCTCAAAGGAGTGATCGACGACGGGAAAGACTTCAAGCGAACCGCGGTGTGGTTCGCCTTTGGCGCCAGAAAGAGCAGCTAGATCGAGGGCGGCGCAATGCCGCTCTGCTCAAGCTGATCAAGAAGCTGCGCCTTGAGGGATTCCAGTCCGGCCTGATCCCGCGCCTCAACCCTGGCAACGAGAACCGCCTGGGTATTGGATGCCCGCAGAAGCCACCAACCTTCGGGGTTTGTGACGCGGACCCCGTCGATGTCGACGACATCGGCGCCCGAGACCTTCATTCGTTGCGCGATCTCCTGGGCAACCGCGAACTTGCGATCCTCGTCGCAGTCGAAGCGCAGTTCAGGCGTGTTGACGAAAACAGGAAGTTCATCGAGGAGCGCACCCAATGAGCGGCCGGACCGCTTGAGCAGTTGCAGGGTGCGGACGGCGGCATACGGACCGTCATCGAAACCGTAGTAGTCGTCGGCAAAAAAAATGTGCGCGCTCATTTCCCCGGCCAACAGCGCGCCCGTCTCCGCCATCTTGGACTTAACGAGCGAGTGACCGGCAGCCCACATGATGGGCTTACCGCCGAGCCGCGCGACTTCGTCAAAGAGCGCGACACTGCACTTGACGTCGCCAATGATCGTCGCCCCCGGATGCCCGGCCAGCACGTCGCGGGCCAGCAATGCAAGCAGCTGATCGCCCCAGAGGATGCGGCCTTTCTCGTCGATGACGCCGATACGATCCCCGTCCCCGTCAAAGCCGATGCCGAGATCCGCTCCGCAGTCCTTTGCCGCGGCCTGTAGCTGAACGAGGTTTTCAGGGATCGTCGGGTCCGGGTGATGGTTCGGGAAGCTGCCGTCGACATCGTCGTTGATGAGAACGTGCGTGCCTGGTAGCCGCTGGGTCAGGTCGCCAAGGATCGCCCCGACGGCCCCGTTGCCGGGATCCCAAGCGACCGTGATCTGCTCGGGCAGGTCCGCGCCCGCGACCAGTCGCGAGACGTAGGCGTCGCGGACGTCGGCCGTGATCTGCTTGCCCGTCCCTGTCTCGTAGTCGCCCGTCGCCGCAAGACGGCCGAGCTCCTGAATATCGTCGCCGAAGAAACCCTTGCGGCCCAGCATGAACTTGAAGCCGTTGAAGTCAGGCGGGTTATGCGAGCCCGTGATCATGATGCCGCCGTCGGCGGCGCTGTCATGAACGCTGAAATAGAGCATCGGAGTCGGTCCCAGGCCGACGATCCGCGCATCGATCCCTGCAGCGTTCAATCCGTCGATGAGATGGTTCGCCAGTTCCGGCGAGCTGTGGCGCCCGTCCCATCCGACATTGACGGTCCGGCCGCCGCCACGTCGAACGATGGTGCCGAAGGCGCGGCCCACGGCCTCGGCATCCGCGTTACCGAGAGTCTCACCGAGCGTTCCCCGAATGTCGTAGGCCCGCAGGATCGACGGATGGAAAGCGTGTGCCGTCATCTGCCGGGAGTTGCCGTCCTGCGGCCAACGCTCACGTAGGTGAAGCCCTGGCTCGCCGCTTCCGACGGCTCGTAGAGGTTGCGGAAATCCACCATAACCGGCGTGGCCATTGCAGACTTCAGCGCAACCAGATCGAGAACGCCCGGCTTGAAGTCGCTCCACTCGGTGGCGATGGCCACGGCGTGCGCACCTTGAGCTGCCTCGAGTGGCGTTGCGCACCACACAACATCAGGAAGTTGGTCCCTGGCATGCGCCGCTCCCTGGGGATCGAACGCCCGCACGGTAGCCCCCGCCGACAGTAAGCCGTTGGCGAGATCGATCGCCGGACTATCGCGCACGTCGTCCGTATTGGCCTTGAAGGTAATGCCGAGGAGGGCGATGGTCTTGCCCTCGACCGAGCCGTCCAATGCCGCCGCAACGCGCGCCGCGAGCGACTCCTTGCGGGCACCGTTCACCGCGATCGCGGTCTCCACCATGCGCGTCGGCGTCCCTACCTTGGTCGCCGTGTGCGCCAGCGCGAGCGTGTCCTTTGGAAAACACGATCCACCGTAACCCGGACCGGCACTCAGGCCCCAACGCCCGATACGCGCGTCGAGGCCCATGCCGCGGGCAACCTCTTCGACGTCCGCGCCCACCCGTTCGCATAGATCGGCGATCTCGTTGATGAAGGTGATCTTTACGGCCAGAAAAGCGTTGGCGCTGTATTTGATCAACTCGGCAGTTTCCAAGCCCGTCGCAACGAACCGTTCCGGTGGGTTCGCCAACAGCGGCTCATGCAGGGTCCTAAGGACCGCGGCTGCGCGTGCGGTATCCGTCCCCGCCACGGTGCGATCGGGTTGTTGAAAGTCCTGCACAGCGCTGCCTTCGCGCAGAAACTCCGGTACCGAGGCTATGTCAAAGTCCGCATCCGGCGCGGTCTCACGAATGATCTGCTGCACCTCACGACCGGTCCCCACCGGAACGGTCGACTTGGTCACAACGACGGTATACCCGCGCAGCGAAGGCGCGATCTCGCGCGCCGCTTCACGGACGTAACGCAGGTCGGCCTCGCCGCCCTCTCCCGGCGGCGTTCCTACCGCCATGACGACGACATCTGCTGCCTGGACTGCGTCGGCCGGATCGACGGCGAATGAAAGGCGTCGAGCAGATACCGCGCGCGCGACGACTTCCTCCAGCCCGGGTTCATAGATCGGAATCTCACCGCGCTTGAGCCGGTCAACGATCTCGGGCTTCTTGTCGATACACGTGACCTCGTGACCGATGTCTGCATAGCAGGCGCCCGATACCAAACCGACATAACCGGTTCCGATGACTACAACCTTCACGACGCTTCCCCGAGGTGGAGGCCGCCGATGTACGCCTTCAGATCGTCTCGCAGGTCTTCGCGTTGCAGACCGAAAGCGATGTTCGCTCTCAGATATCCGCTCCTGCTGCCGCAGTCGAAACGCTCACCGTCGATTCGAATGCCGGCGAAAGGCTCCTGGCTGGCGAGCCAAGACAGCGCGTCGGTCAGCTGAATCTCGCCACCGGCGCCCTTCTCCTTCCGGTCGAGATAGTCGAAGACCCTCGGCGTCATGATGTAGCGCCCGACCACCGCGAGATTGGAAGGCGCATCCGCGGGCTTCGGCTTTTCGACAAGCCCCCGGACGGGAACGACCTTGCCGCCATCGTCTTTCTCGACGTCGAGCACACCATAGTTGGAGATATCCGGCCCCGCGATCGTCTCCGCCGCGACCATGCCGCCCTCGCCGGCATAGGCGTCGACCATCTGCTTGAGGCAAGGCACGCCGGCCAGAAAGATGTCGTCGGGCAGGAGGACCGCGAAGGGCTCGTCGCCGACGAAGCTTCGGGCGCACCAAACCGCGTGCCCCAACCCAAGCGGTTCCATCTGGCGCGTATATGCGACGCGGCCCGGCGCCGGCAGCCAGGCGCGCAGGCTCTCCAACGCCTCAAGCTTGCCCCTCGACTGCAGCAGCGATTCCAACTCGCTCGAGTGATCGAAGTGATCCTCGATCGCACTCTTGCCTTTGCCGGTCACGAAGATGAACTCCTCGATTCCGGCCGCCCGGGCCTCTTCCACGGCATAGTGGATCAGCGGCTTGTCCACGATCGGCAGCATTTCCTTTGGCAACGCTTTTGTCGCAGGAAGAAAACGCGTACCAAGGCCGCCGACGGGAAAGACGGCCTTTCGTACCGTTCGTTGCATAGGCTGATTGCTCCGGGAAGGATGTTTCGGGGCGCGGGTGTTGTGCCACGTGATACCGGACCAGGCAAGATCAGCGGTCGCCGAGAAGCAGGTCCTTCGCCTGGTTGATCTTGGTTGCGAGGAATGTCGACCCGCCCTGGTCCGGATGCACCTTCTTCATGAGCCGGTGATGGGCCTCCCGGATATCGCCATCGCTTGCACCCGGCTCTAGCCCGAGGACGGCAAAGGCCTCCTCTCTGGTCATCGGGCCGGTACTGGCTGCCGGAGGCTCCGCCGACCCTTCCGCCCCCTGGCGCCACTCGGGACCGAGGCGACGATCGAGATAGGTCTCGATCAGCTGCACCGATTCGGGATCGTCGTCGCGGCAAGCATCCCTCAATTCGATCAGTTCGGCCTCGGCCAACGTTCCAAGCGTCCGGCCGGCGAACTGTCCGCGCAAGATCGTGCCGTCCAGCGAGCCGCTATCATGGTCCAGAGTCATGCGCAGGCTTTCGGTGCGAACTTCCGAGGTCTTGCCGCTGGGCTGGCTGCCGCCCAGGCCGCTCCATGCGGAGCGGCCGCCCTGCGCACGACGACGACGCAGATACATGAGGGCGCCCATCAGCAAGGGAACAAAGAGCGGCCACAGTCCGCGCATGGCCAGGAACCCGAGCACGGCTGCAGCCAGCGCAATTCCGAGCCAGCGCAGCAGTCGCACAATCTGACGCGGTTCCGCATCGACGAACCATCGGGCGACAAGCACGAGAACGCCCAACGCCAGGACACCGTAGAGCAACCAGACCATGGGCTACTTCAACTGGCTCGTCAGGCGCCGCACCTCTGCCCCGCCGCGGCGACCGTAGTCAGCCAGCGCGCGGCGCCCGCCCGCCGCATAGACCGCGACCGCCTTCAGCAGATCCCGCAACTGATTCGGGCTCGAGGCATCGAAGCGACAATGCGCCCCTTTTGTCAGGCGTGCGATCTGGCGAAACGCCATCTCCGCAATCGGCTCACTTCCCTCCTGAAACAGGAAAACGGGTACGCCCAGGACGCCAAGCTGTCCGGCCATGTTGCAAAGGTCTTCGACGTTCTCTTCCATGCAATCGCCGACGAAGACAACGGCGTTCACGCGCTTCCGCTGCGTCTCGGCGATCGCATGCGCAAGGACTTTCCGGATTTGCGTGTGGCCACCGAGACAGGACACCGCCGTCATGCGGTGAATCAGATCCTTCGATTGCGATATCCAGGGCGTTGCGTCGAATTCGTCGAAGCCGCGGTAGTATGCGAGCTGGATATCGAGCCCGCCGACAGCATCGGCCTCGAGAAACATCTCCGCCTGAATGTGGCAGGCGCGATCCCAGGTCGGTTCGCGGCTAGCGGTGGCGTCCAGCGCAAAGATTAGCCTGCCACGCCCGCCACCCCCGATCTGCGGCGCGCGCGCTACCTGGTTCAGGAAGGCCTGAACGTTGGCGCCCCCTCGCTTCGCTGGTGTCTTTTTCGAATCCTGGGCCATGACCGCCCGGCGAGTATACCGGGCCGCCGCCGCAGCGTCAGGCCGCAGAACTACTGCACGACGATGGTGCGATCCGGATAGAACGCCTTGTAGGCGAACGCAAAATCGATCCCGTAGGGGACGTCGACAAGGTCGCCTTGGGCGGTCCGGCGCTGGACGATTACGTTGCCGACGTCCATGCCGCGCGATATCGCGGATTGGTCGAGCGCCGAATTCTGGCCTGGCTCCCAGGTGATGATCAGCCCATCGTCGGTCTCGACCCGACCGCGCTCACGCAGCAGATCGAGCGCCCAAGCGTCGCGGGTGCCGTCGTCGCCGCGTTCGATCGTGATGACGCGCGCGAGCGGAGCGATCTGTTCCCCCTCGCGCAGCGCGTCCAGCGCCTCCCCGCGATAGAGAAACGGCGTGCGGCTCGAGTCGTACCCGACATACGGATTCGCGCCATAGCGCCTGATTCCGGGATTGGACGGAATGAGGACCGTCGCATCGGCATTGGCGCGCGCTTCAAAGCGTTCAAAGGACTCAAGGCGCGCAGGCAGGACGTCGAGACGCGTTCCCAGCTTCTCGCCGACAATGGCTTCGCCAAGGAATTGCTGCCACCAACTTTCGGTCTGCCGGTCGTACATGACCAGATCAGAGAACCTGAGCTTTCCCGTCGTGCCGAAGTCGAGGACTTCACCATCGACGCGGCGGTCAAACACAATGGCCGCATTGCACAGTGGGCAGAACGTCACGGCGATCGGCACGCCGCCAAGTTCGTCATTGACGATTTCGTGCCACATGAGAATCGACAACGGATAGGCCCGCATCTCGCCGCCGACGGTGACGCCGACGACAGGCTCGGTACCTTCGATCGAAAACGATCCCTCGCTCGCGATCGCCGACAGCGGTACGTATTTCGGGTCGTCGATCGCCGGAATCCCGTCCTTGGGCGGACCGCCGGAGAGTATTTCGTCGAAGTCGACCGCGGTCCGAGAGAAGTCGGTGTCAGGCCATTCATAGCGCCAGATCGATGGATTGGCCTGGGCGGCCCACGAGACAAGAGACAGTGTGGCTATCAGAAAGACGGTGCGTGCGGCGGACCAGTTCATTGGCCTGTCCTTTTCCGGTAACGGTTCAGTGCCCTAGATTGACCTGATGGCGAGCAGGCTCAATACAAACGGAGTCAAGGTTTCGTGACGCAGCAACCCATATGGGACACGAATCTCAAGGTTGATGGTTAGGCTTTCATGAGCGATTTCGTTGAGTGCATCGTTGTTGGCGCCGGCGTAGTGGGGTTGGCCTGCGCACGAGCGATTGCGCAATCGGGGCGGCAGGTCCTCGTCCTCGAAAAAGAGCCGTTGATCGGTAGCGAGACCAGTTCGCGCAACAGCGAGGTGATCCACGCCGGAATCTACTATCCGCCGGAATCGCTCAAGGCGGCGCTCTGCGTTCGCGGCAAGGATATGCTGTACGACTACTGCGAGACACAGGGGATTCCGCACGGCCGCTGCGAGAAGCTCGTCGTCGCGGCCAACGCGGGCGAAGTCGCCGCACTGGAGCGAATTCGGCAAAACGCCCTCGCGAGTGGCGTTCACGACCTTGAGCTGATCGACGGCGCGGCGGCAACACGCCTGGAGCCGAAGCTTCGTTGTCACGCCGCGCTCAGGTCGCCCTCGACAGGTATTCTGGACAGCCACCAGTACATGCTGGCCCTCGAGGGCGACATCGAGAATGCCGGGGGTTCGGTTGTGCCGCGCAGCTACGTTGCGGAAGCGCGCCGGGCCGGGGAAACGTTCGAGGTCGTGGTGGAAACCGAGGAACCCGAGCCGATCGTGGTTGCCAGCCGAATGCTCGTGAATGCGGCCGGGCTCTGGGCGCAGCAGGTTGCGCAGAGGGTCGAGGGTATGCCGCCTGAGCGCATCCCGAAGCAGTACCTGGCCAAAGGCAACTACTTCGTGATGAGCGGCAAGGCGCCGTTTTCGCGCCTCATCTACCCTTTGCCGACCGCCGCCAGCCTTGGACTGCACTACTCGATCGACCTCGGCGGCCAGGTCCGCTTCGGACCCGATGTCGAGTGGGTGGAGCGGATCGACTATCGTGTCGATGCGACGCGCGCTGCCGCGTTCGAAGCCGCAATCCGCCGATATTTCCCGGAACTGCCCCGCGCCGCGCTGCAACCAGGATATGCGGGCGTCCGCCCCAAGATCGTCGGACCAGACGATCCGGCCGGCGACTTCGTGATCCAGGGAGAGGGCGAGCACGGCGTCGCAGGGCTCGTCAACCTGTTCGGGATCGAGTCGCCCGGGCTCACCTCTTCGCTTGCCATCGCGGAGGAGGTGGCCTCGCGCTTGCTGGGCCGGTAGCGCGTTTCTTGTTCGTTAACCTTGAAGGCGCTAGGGTCTGGCGACGTTTGACATAGGGCCAGGCAGACATGAAGAAGCTATTCGTCGCCGCGTTGTTCATCGGAATCGCGGCTATTCCGGCGTGGGCCGCGAACGTGGGGACGACGCGCAGCTACGAATCGCAACTCTCCGGCGCAACCGATACGGCCATTGATTTCTCAAGCGGTAGCAACTGGCGCGGCATGGTCGGCGGCGGCGCGGGCATTGCGCCCGAGTTCATCGGCGCGGACGACTACGAGATTTCACCCCTTCCGTTATTCGACATCGAGTGGCGTGGCGCCTATTTCGCGAGTACCGAGCGCGGCGTCGGCCTTAATTTCGTACGGCGCAACAATCTGCGCTTCGGCCCCAGGTTCACCTACGACCGCGGCCGCGACTCTTCGGACAACAGCTTCCTCAGCGGACTACCGGACGTCGATCCAAGCATCGAGTTGGGCGTGTTCGTCGAGTCCATCAGTGGACCCTGGCGGTTCAAGGCGGACCTGCGCCAGGGCATCACCGATGGCCACGAGGGGCTGGTGGCGTCGCTCGACATTGCGCTCGGTGGCCGTCTGAGCGACCGGACCAACCTCATCCTCGGCGGCGTCGCCCACTACGCCAGCGAGGACTACATGAAAGCCTACTTCGACGTCACCGTGGCCGGTGCGGGCAGGGCTGCATTCTCGACAGATGGTGGCGGGTTCAGCGACATTGGGGCCTACGGAACGCTCGTCTACAACTTTAGCGATCGGGTGTTCGTATCGACCGTGCTGCGCGGCTCGCTGTTGATGGGCGATGCCGCCGACAGCCCGATTTCGCAGGCCGACGGTCAATACTTCCTTGGCACGGTTTTCGGCTACCGCTTCTAGCCTACCAAGCGCCTATCTCCTTCAGTTTCTGAACCAGCGGCGCCGGGAGGCGGCTCTCCGTGCCGCCAGTGCGAAGGTCCGACGGGGCGTCCCGCGCCTCCAGGTATCGCCAACCCTGATGCGGACGCCGCGGCTGCGGCTCGGTCAACACCAGACTTGGGTCCAGCACGAAGGCGCAACGCTTGCCCTCGGGATGCTCGGCGTCCTCGATCGCGGTGATGCGCTGGCGCACCTGAACATGACCCCGAATGATCCAGTAGATCGAGCCCCGCGCAATGATCTCGTCGGCTCGCTTCGGACGGTGCCGGGTGAAGTGGCGAATTGCGCCCTGCTCCTGTCGGCGGCGGGACTGGATGTCTCGCAAATGATCCACATCATCGACACCCACGCACAGCTTGAGAATATGGACAACCATCCTGGAACAGACTAGCGGTGTGCGCTGCGCGGGCAAACGGCGCAGCGCAGCGGAGGCCTGCCGCTACCCTTCGTAGTCTCTGAAAAAACTGAGGAACCCCGCTTGAACTCGACCAACAAAAACAAGGATCGCGTCGTCATCGCCGGCGCCGGACCCGTTGGCCTTACCTTGGCCTATGCCCTGATTCGTCAGGATATTCCGGTACTGATGCTGGAAACCTACGCAGACGTTCCGACCGACCCTCGCGCATCGACATTCCACCCGCCAACCATGACGCTTCTCGAAGGGCTCGATGTCGCCGAAGAGTTGCACGGCATGGGGATCGAGGTGCCCAAGTGGCAGTTCAGGGATCTGAAGCAGGGCAAGGTCGCGGAGTTCGACCTCAACATCCTTGCGGACATCACCAAATATCCGTTCCGGCTGCACTGCGAGCAACACAAATACGCCCAGATGCTCCTGCGCAAGGTCGAAAAGAGCGACCTGTGCGAAATCCGCAAACAGCGGTCGGTGACAGGCGCGAAGTCCGACGACGCCGGCGTCACCGTGACCGCCGAGGGACCGGAGGGACCGGAAACGGTCACCGGCCGCTATCTCGTCGGCTGCGACGGCGGCCGAAGCGCTGTGCGTGGCGCCATGGGCGTTACCTTCGAAGGGCTGACGTTCCAGGAACGCTTTCTCGTCCTGACCACGCCCTTCGACTACGGACCGCACGGGTTCACCGGCACCTGCTACATCGCCGATCCTGAGCGCTGGTACTCGATGTTCCGGGTTCCCGCCGATGGACCGCCGGGTCGCTGGCGGGTCGTTTCGCCGGTCGACCCCGACCTCTCAGAGGAAGAGGCTTTCGACGATGCCCAATGCCAGGAGCGGATTCAGCGCGTCCTTCCCCACCCGGAGGGCGGCGAGTTCCCGATCATTCACAAGAACATCTACCAAGTGCACCAGCGGATCGCCGGAAGCTTCGCGGTGGGCAACATGTTTGTCGCCGGCGACGCAGCGCACATCAACAATCCGCTGGGCGGCATGGGCCTCAACTTCGGGATCCACGATGCGCTGAATCTTGCCGAGAAGATGGGCGCGGTGTACCGCGGCGACGCAAGTACGGAAGCCTACGAAGTCTACGATCGGCAGCGCCGGACGGTTTGCGAGGAATACCTCCTGGCCCAGACGGCGCAAAACAAGCGCGATCTCGAGGAGCGTGATCCGGAGATACGGGCCAAGCGTCAGGACGAGTGGCGCGAAACGGCCGCTGACCCGGCCAAGGCAAGAGAGTTTCTGCTGCGCACGGCGATGTTCAAGTCCGTCGAGCGTGCGCAATCGATTCAGTAGCGGGGCGCCATTTCAATGGAGAACAACAACCGATGACGGATTCGCTCGGACACAGGCTCAAGATCGGGGTCATCGTCCCCTCTACCAACACAACGGTTCAGCCGGAGTTCGCGGCCATGCAACCGCCGGGCGTGACCAACCACATCTCGCGCATTGCGATCCCCGACGCCAAGCTCGGCAGCGACGACGATTTCATCGCCCATATCGAGCGCATGCGTGCCGGTATCGAGGCGTCGATGGAACGCGTCATGACCTGCCACCCCGACTACATCGTCAACGGCCTGTCGCTGGAAGCGTTCTGGGACGGTCTTCAGGGCAGCATGGACATGCTGGAGCGGCTGGAGAAGAAGTTCTCCATCAAGATCTCGATGGGCAACAACGCGATCCTCGCCGCATTGGAAAAGATTGGGAATATCAAGAAGATAGCGCTAATCACACCGCACAAGCCGCTGGGCGACGAACGGGTGAAGACCTTCTTCAACGAGGCCGGCTACGAGATCACCGATCTGCACAGCTTCAACGTGAACATGCCGGCGGAGATCTGCCACATCCAGGCCGACGCACTTCGCGACGCGACGATCAAGGTCAACAAGAGCAATCCGGACGCTGTCGTCCAGGTCGGGACCGGTCTGGCAAACGCGACCGTCGCCGGCGAAGCGTGGCACTGGCTGAACAAGCCGGTCGTGGCGATAAACACGGCCTGCTACTGGCACGCATTGCGCCAATGCGGAATTACTGAACAGGTGACCGGCTTCGGCCCGCTGCTGACCGACTACTGATCCTCAGGAGTCAACTCGATCAGAATGTAGCCTTCTTCGACAAAGGCGCCTGGGTTCGCGTTTGTCGCCTCGACCGTGCCGTCGAAGGGCGCGCGCAGCACGTGCTCCATCTTCATTGCCTCGACAATGGCCAGTCGATCGCCGCGCGCCACTATCTGGCCGGCAGCGACGAATACCTGACTGAGCTTTCCGGGCATCGGCGCCACAACCGAGCCCGCCGCATGCTCGACGTCATGCGACGATCGAAGCGGATCAACAATGTCGACCCGTTCCACCTTGCCGCCTCCTATCACGTAGAAGGCGTGTCCGTCGCGGAACACGCGGCGATTGACCAACTGACCTGCGACGCGCAGCGAAACGAGATCGTCGGAGGGTCGGATGCCGGGCTCGATTGCAGCCTCTTCACCCTGCCACCGCAGGGTGACGGTACCGTGGGAAGCTTCGACAAGCATCGCTTCCTCGACCGATCCGTCGACCATCACGGCAACACTGCGTAGGGCCGGCGCATTCATGCGCCAGCCGTCGGTCCGGCACCACGGATCACTCGCCGCATTGTCCCGCCTGCGGACTACCGCGGTGGCCGCGAGGGCAATCAGCGACGGCGCGGCCCCGTCCGGCACAAGTCGCGCGATGGCACGGTCGACGTATTGAATGTCGGTGGTACCGTCGCGGAAGGCATCGGTCGAAAGCAATGTGGCCAGGAAAGCGCGATTGGTCGCGGGACCCTGGACATAGGTCTCGTTCAGCGCACCCAGCAATGCCTTCCGCGCCGCCTCGCGATCTCCGCCGACGGCGATGATCTTGGCGATCATGGGGTCATAGTGCGGCTGCACGATATCGCCGCCATCGACGCCGGTATCGATGCGGACGACCTCGTCGGGAAAACGCAGGATCCGGATGAGGCCCGGCGACGGCAAGAACCCTTGATCGGGGGACTCGGCATAGAGGCGCGCTTCGATCGCGTGACCGCGGCAAGCAATTTCGTCCTGATCGAGCGGCAGACGTTCGCCAGCGGCGACACGTAGCTGCCACTCGACGAGATCCAGGCCCGTGATGGCCTCGGTGACCGGGTGCTCGACCTGCAGCCGCGTGTTCATTTCCATGAAGAAGAACGAATCGCCAGACACCAGGAACTCAACCGTCCCGGCATTGCTGTAGTCGACCGCACGGGCGGCCTTCACCGCCGCGTCGTGGAGCGCGGCGCGAAGCGACGGGGAAAGCCCGGCGGCCGGCGCCTCCTCGATGATCTTCTGATGGCGGCGCTGCAAGGTGCAATCGCGCTCGAACAGGTGCACGAGGTGGCCGTGGCGATCGCCGAACACCTGAACCTCCACGTGGCGCGGATCGGCGACGAATTTCTCGACGAGGATCTCGTCGTCGCCAAACGCGGCCTGCGCTTCTCTCCGGGCCGCCGCCAGCGCCTCTCGCAGGTCGCTTTCGTCATCGACGCGGCGCATGCCCTTGCCGCCGCCGCCGAGGGCCGGTTTGAGCATCACGGGGTAGCCCAATTCGGCTACGTGCCGCGCGAAGGCATCGTCGGCTTGCCCGCCGCCGCGATGATCCGGAACGACGGGCACGCCCGCTTGGCGCATGAGATCCTTGGCGACGCTCTTCGAGCCCATGGCACGGATCGCTTCCGGCGTCGGCCCGACGAAGACGATCCCGGCATCGGCGCAAGCCTGCGCGAAGTCCGCGTTCTCAGACAGGAAGCCATAGCCGGGGTGGATAGCATCCGCCTCGGTCTGCCTGGCCGCATCGATCAGCCGGTCGATACGTAGATAGCTCTCGGCCGCCGCGGCCGGACCGATTATCCGGGCGTCATCGGCCAGCCGCACGTGCCGAGCGTTCGCGTCGGCTTCCGAATACACCGCGACGGTGCGGATGCCGAGGCGATGCGCCGTCGCAATGACGCGACAGGCGATCTCGCCGCGATTGGCAATCAGCAGTGTCCGAAACATGTGGAGAACTAGTCCGGCGCCCAGCTTGGGCGACGACGCTCGAAAAAGGCCGCGATGCCCTCCGCTCCCTCTTCAGAGGCCCGCCGGTCGGCAATCCTGCCGGCCAGGTCGGTGAGCGTGGCCTCGTCAATTGCGAAACCCGCGATATCGTCGACGAGTTTCTTGGCGTGACGCACGGCCTCCGGCCCGGTGGTCAGCAACTGGGTAATGACGTGGTCGCGGTGCGCAGCGAGCGCCGTATCCGTGGCGACGACCTCATGTACGAGGCCTATCCTTTGAGCATCCTCCGCGTTGAAGCGCTCGCCGGTCTGAAAGTAGCGGTGCGCCTGTTGCGGTCCCATCGCTTCGATGACGAAGGGCGAGATCATCGCCGGAATCAGACCGAGTTTGGTCTCGGTGAGGCCAAACAGCGCATATTTCACGGCCACTGCGATGTCACATGCGGCCACTAGTCCCACTGCACCGCCGAAGGTCGCGCCATGGACCAGCGCGATGGTGGGAATTGGCATCGTGCGCAACGCCAGAAGCATGCGGCCCAACGCCATTGCATCGGCAACGTTCTCTTCCCGCGAGTAACCGGCGGCGCGCTTCATGTAGTTGAGATCGGCGCCGGCGCTGAAGGATTCTCCCCGCCCCGCCAGGATGAGCACCCGTACATCCGGATTGACGCGCAGTTCGGTGAGGAGTTCCGACAACCCTGCAATCATCGAATCGTCGAATGCGTTGTGGACGTCGGGTCGGTTCAGCGTGATCGTCGCCGCACCGCGCGGATCGATCTGGAGCAACAGATGTTCGCTGGGCATGGCTACATCCTGAATACACCGAAGCGGGTTTTTGAAATCGGCGCATTGAGCGCGGCCGACAGCGACAGCCCCAGCACCATGCGGGTATCCACCGGATCGACGATCCCATCGTCCCACAGCCGCGCGCTCGCATAGTAAGGGTGCCCCTGGGTCTCGTACTGCGCACGGATGGTCTCGACGAACGACGCTTCTGCGGCATCGTCCACCGATTCGCTCCTCGCTTCCGCGGCATCGCGGCGGACCTGGGACAGCACACTGGCCGCCTGCTCGCCGCCCATCACAGAGATTCGAGCATTGGGCCACATCCAAAGAAAGCGGGGATCGTAGGCCCGGCCGCACATGCCGTAGTTGCCGGCGCCGAACGAGCCACCAATGACAAGTGTGATCTTGGGAACCTGCGCATTCGCCACGGCGGTGACCAGCTTGGCGCCATCCTTGGCGATGCCGCCTGCCTCGTATTTCCGCCCCACCATGAAGCCGGTGATGTTCTGCAGAAAGAGCAGCGGAATGCGGCGCTGACAGCAAAGCTCGACGAAATGCGCACCCTTGAGTGCCGATTCCGAAAAGAGTATCCCGTTGTTGCCGAGGATGCCGACGGGATAGCCGTGAAGGTGCGCAAAACCGGTGACCAGCGTCGATCCGTAGCGCGGCTTGAATTCGTCAAACACGCTGCCGTCGACGACACGGGCGATGACCTCGCGGACGTCGAACGGCGTGCGCAGGTCCGTCGGGAGGAGCCCATATAGGTCCTCGGCCGGGTAGAGCGGCTCGACGGCCTCGCGGCTGACGACGTCGGGACGCTTCTCACGGTTCAGGTTGGATACGATGCGGCGCACCGTCGCCAACGCCTGGCGGTCGTCCTCCGCGTAGTGGTCGGCGACCCCCGATTCGCGCGTGTGAACGTCGGCGCCGCCAAGGTCCTCGGCCGTCACGACTTCGCCGGTCGCGGCCTTCACGAGCGGCGGGCCGCCCAGGAAGATTGTGCCATGGCCCCTGACGATGATGCTCTCGTCCGCCATTGCGGGCACGTAGGCGCCGCCGGCCGTGCACGATCCCATCACCGCCGCAATCTGCGGAATCCCGCGCGACGACATCTGCGCCTGGTTGAAGAAGATACGGCCGAAGTGTTCGCGGTCGGGGAAAACCTCGTCCTGATTGGGCAGATTGGCGCCGCCGGAATCGACGAGATAGACGCAAGGCAGGTTGTTCTCCAGAGCGATCTGTTGCGCGCGAAGATGCTTTTTGACGGTGAGCGGGTAGTAGGTGCCGCCCTTCACCGTCGCGTCGTTGGCCACGATCATGCACTCGGTACCCATGATGCGGCCGATCCCGGTGACGATCCCAGCCGCGGGAACCTCGTCGTCGTAGACCTCGTGCGCGGCGAGCGCCGAAAGCTCCAGGAAGGGCGACCCCTCGTCGATGAGAAGCCGCACCCGATCGCGCACCAACAGCTTGCCGCGATCGACGTGCCGCTTGCGCGACCGCTCGCCGCCGCCTTCGGCGATGCGCGCGGTCAGCGCACGGAGATGCTCGACGAGCGATCTGTTGTGCGCGGCATTCGCCGCGAACGTCTCGTCTGCGCTCCTGAGCGCGCTCTCGATAACGCCCATCGGGCTACCAGCCGCCCTTCTCCAGCCACGCGGCCATGTCGGGAAGCCGGTCCATGCCCCAGAACGGTTCATCACCGATGAAGAAGAACGGCGAGCCGAACACGCCCCGCTCCAATGCCGCCTCGACTTCGTCCTTCACCCGCGCCTTGATGGCGGGGTCCTGGATCGCGGCAAGCAGCGCGTCCCGGTCGATACCAACGGACGCGGCGACGTCGGCGGTTTCCTCCGGCGGACTGACATCGCGTCCTTCGCCGAAATAAGCGTGATAGAACGCCTTGGCGAAGAGACGCGCCTTGTCCGGGTGGGTGTCGTTGAGCCAGTAGAAGCCCCGCGCCGCCGCCAGCGTCCCGTGGGGAAACCCTTCCGGCATCTTGCAGGGGGCGCCGAGCCGGCGCGCTGATCGGGCGATGTCATGGGCCGCGTAGCGGCCCTTGATCGGGTAGCCGAGCAACGGGCCTGTCCCTACTTTCTTGAAAGCCGCGCCGAGCAGAATTGGCCGCCACGCCAGGGCGCAATCGCGTGCCGCCGCCCAACCGTCGATCTGCAGACTTGCGAGATAGCCGTAGGGCGACGCGAAATCGAAATAGAAATCAATGGTTTGTGCCATGGCCGCCAGTCTAGGCCATGGCCACGACCGCCGCCACACAACAGGCGGCTAGCCGCGCACGGCGCTCAGGCGGCCGGCGCGCGACAACCACATGTCGAGGTAGGGCAGCCGGTCATGTCCCCAGAATCCTTCGCCATCGACCGTGAACCACGGCGCGCCCACCATGCCCGACGCGATGGCGTCGTCGATCGCCGCCTGATGCTGCATCCCGCCGCTCTCGCTTTCCGCATAGCCCCGAACGACGACCCGCGACAGGTTGAAACGCCGCAGGCCCGCGGCCACTTCGTCGATGCTCTGCAGCGCCTTGCCCTGGGCCCAGATGACCGATAACGCGGCAAGACACATGGTCCGCAACTGCGCTTCGTTGCCGTCGGCGAGCGCGTAGCAGGTGGCGTAGAGAGCGTCGCAGTCGAAGGGCGGCTCGCGCCCGGAAGGCCTGATGAAGGGCAGCCCGCGAAGACGGCACACGCGTTCGGCGTCGTGACGCCAATAGGCGAGCTTTCGCGCGTCGGGCCGCGCCGCGCTTCCCAGCTGTTCGAAGACACGGGAGAGACGGACCGGCCGCCATAGAACCTCACGCTCGTGACGGTAGGCGATCTCGTCGATCAGCTGTGCGGCGATGTAGGAATAGGGCGAACCGAAGGCCGGATAGAAAACGATCGGCCCGGCCATGGGTTTGCGTCAGGCTGCGATCCGCTCGATGGCGATGGCCGTCGCCTCGCCGCCGCCGATGCACAGGCTGGCGACGCCCCTGTCGAGGCCGTTCTTGTCGAGCGCGTGATACAGCGTTGCGATGATGCGCGCGCCCGAAGCGCCGACCGGATGACCGAGGGCGCATGCGCCGCCGTGCACGTTGATGCGGTCGTGGTCGATTCCGATGTCCTTCATCGCCGCCATGGTGACGACGGCGAAGGCTTCGTTGACCTCGAACAGGTCAACGTTGTCGCGCGCCCAGCCGGTCTTCTCGAACAGCTTGTTGATCGCGCCGATCGGCGCGGTCGTGAACCAAGAAGCTTCCTGGCTGTGTGTCGAGTAGCCGACGATACGGGCCAGCGGTGTCAGGCCGCGCCTTTCTGCCTCGGATTCGCGCATGAGAACCAGCGCCGCCGCTCCGTCGGAGATGGCCGACGAATTGGCCGCCGTGACCGTGCCGCCGTCGCGGAAGGCCGGCTTTAGTTCGGGGATCTTGTCGATCTTCGCGGTGAACGGCAGTTCGTCGCGCTCAACGATCGTTTCTCCCTTGCGGCTCTTGACTGTGACGGGAACGATCTCGGCCGCAAACGAGCCGTCCTCGTTGGCGGTCTTGGCGCGCTGAAGCGAACTCACAGCGAATTCGTCCTGCTGCTCCCGCGTGAACTGGTACTTCTCGGCGGTATCCTCGGCGAACGACCCCATCAACTTGCCCGGCTGTTCGATGGTGTCCTCGAGGCCGTCGAGGAACATGTGGTCGTAGACCTTACCGTTGCCGAGCCGATATCCTCGGCGCGCCTTATCCAGCAGATACGGCGCGTTGGACATGCTTTCGAGGCCACCTGCGACCATGACGTTGGCCGAACCGGCGCCGATCTGGTCGGCCGCCATCATCGTCGCGCGCATGCCCGAGCCGCACATCTTGTTGATGGTCGTCGCGCCCACGCTCAGCGGAATGCCCCCGGCCAGCGCGGCCTGGCGGGCAGGCGCCTGGCCCATGCCCGCCGGCAGGACGCAGCCCATGATGACGTCGTCGACTTCTTCGGGCGCAACACCGGCGCGCTGGAGCGCTGCTCCGATGGCAGCGCCGCCGAGCTCGGTCCCTTTCATGCCGGAGAAACATCCCTGGAAGTTCCCGATTGGGGTCCGGGCAATACCAACGATGACGACTGGATCCTGAGCGCTCATGAGTCCCTCGCATGGATAGGAGGGCGCGACCCTATCGGAAACCGCGGTGTCCCGGAACCCCATCCACGGCGGCAGGCTGCATCGTGCGTGCCTCGGGCTCGCCAGCGCCGACGATGCGTCCGTCGGGCAACGTCAGGCCAAGGGTAATATCGGCAATGGTCAAGAATGCTGAAATCGGCCCGTCGCCGTCGGCGACCGGAAGCCACAGTCTGTCGTACATGGTCGTCGACCCGGCGCCATCGACGCCCGTGATACGGCAGACGCCAGGCCGCCCGAACTCAACCAGCGCCTCGTAGCTGCGGCAAACGCCCTCCGCGACAGGCGCCGAGGGAAAACCCCCGACGGTGGTCGGCCGAAACGCTCCGAACTCGCCGAAGCCCTCGCCGAGATGCAAGAACGGCCATTTGGACGTCGGCTGATCACGCAGGATGCGCACGAGTGTCGTGTAGGGCGTATTGAGCGCCGGCCGTTCCAGCAGCGATATTCCACTTTAGCCGGCATGGTCGACGAACACGCCCTGCGGACACGCCACTTCCATGAAATCGGCGAACGCGTTGCGCAGCACCGGCGACCACATGTCGCTCAGCGGATAGCCGGAAACCTCGCAGCGACCGTCATCGACAGAGATGAAGCCGCTGTAGGTCTCGCCCAGAATATCTGCAACGGTTGCGAGCATGCCGGTCCCCCCACCGAACGAAGCCCTCTCTCGACGCCTCCCCAGACGTCTGGACCCTATCGTTTCAGACTTGGTGCCGTTCCTCAACCGCGAATGCTAGACTGCCCAGGACCACCATATTTCACGGGGGATGGACCATGAGGGGACAAGCTCTGCACGGCATTCTGCCGGACGAGACGCACGACGAAATGTCGCGTCAGGACTTTGTGACCAGCTTCAAGGTGCACGTCCTCACGCAGCTTTCTGGCGGCAACAAGACCGCCTTCTTAACCAGCGCAGTGCCCCGTTTCCGGCGCAAGACGGGACACGAACCAGAGAATGCCCGCGAGGTCGCGCAGGCGATGCGGGACGAACCGTTTTGGCAGACCTGGAGCTCGCTCAACCGCTCGGGCCAGGAGTTGATGTGGGAAGCGCTCGGCGAGCGCACCGGGCGCCAACTCGACGACCTCAACAGCAAGGCGCGCGAGGTGGCCCAGCGCACGAAGAAGAAGGGCACGTTGCGTCTGAACCCCAAGCTTGAGACGCCGCGCTACAACAGCGAGATTCACATCCACTGCCAGCCGGGCGGCTATCACTCGGAGCTCACCAGCGACGATGTGTTTGCCGGCGCGCTGTATGACGTGGGTGCCTATCAGTACGGCATGGGAGGCCAGGGCCCGTGGACGGACGACGTCGGCCTGACGGTCGGCCACGTCCTCAACGAACGGTTTCCCGATTTCAAACCGAAGCGCATCCTCGACTTGGGTTGCGGCGTCGGGCATCAGACGCTCGGCCTGGCGGAGGCCTTTCCGGACGCCGAAATCCATGCCTGCGATCTTGGGGCGCCGATGGTTCGGTATGCGCACGCGCGTGCGGAATCAGTCGGCAAGGCCGTTCACTTCTCACAGCAGAACGCCGAGCACACCGACTTTCCCGACGGGAGCTTCGATCTCGTGACCTCGATGATTTTGTTTCACGAGACCTCGACGAAGGCGATCCCCAACATCATCAACGAAAGCTTCCGCCTACTGCGGCCGGGCGGGTTGATGGTTCACGGCGACGTGCCGGAGTTCAACAAGTTCTGGCCCGAACCCTACGACCGCTTCCAGCGCGACTGGACCACGCATTTCAACGCCGAACCCTTCCGCAGCAAGATGCGGGAAATGGACATGGGCGACATTGCGAAGAAGGCGGGGTTCAAGGCTTCGACGATCAGCGAGGAACTCGTGCCGAGCGTCTTCGGCCAGTCCGGCTATTCCAACACGTCGCTCTACGGAAAGACCCATGCCTACGGGATGAAGTGGTGGGTCCTCCTGGCGCAGAAATAGTCCACCAACGCGACATCGCCATGAAGATCAATCCGGTTTCGCCCGTCATGGGCGCAGAGATTCTTGATCTCGACCTCGCCGAGCCCATCGACGACACAGCGTTCGAGGAGATTCACAAGGCCTTCCTTGAGCACATTGTGCTGGTGTTTCGCGACCAGACCCTGACGCCGGCCCAACACGTGGCCTTCAGCCGACGTTTCGGCGACCTCATGGTTCACGTAAAGGCCGAGTACCTGCTGCCGGACCAGCCCGAGGTGCTCATCCTATCGAACAAGAAGCACCCCGACGGTCGCCCCATGGGCTTCGAGGATGCCGGGCGCTATTGGCATTCGGACATGTCCTACGTCGAGGAACCGCCGTTGGGTTCACTGCTGTACGCGGTTGAGATTCCACCCGCCGAGGGCGACACCCTGTTTGCCAACATGTACCTCGCGTATGACGCATTGCCCGACGAAACCAGGCAGCGGCTGGAAGGCCTCACGGCGGCGCATTCGTACCTCGCCAGCTTCGAAGGCAAGACCAAGATCGGCTCGGGCCGCGACACGTTGACGGACGAACAGAAGGCGCAACTGCGCGAAGTGATTCATCCCGTCGTACGGACCCACCCCGAGACGGGCCGCAAGGCGCTCTATGTGAATCCAGGCTTCACGGTGCGAATCGAGGGGCTGCCGGATGACGACGCGGCGTCACTGTTGGACGATCTGATCGAACATGCCTCGCGGCCACAATTCCAGTACCGCCACGCGTGGCGGCCCCACGACCTTGTGTTCTGGGACAACCGCTGCGCCATGCACCACGCGACGCTGTATGACCGGCAGTACGCACGGCATATGCACAGGACAACGGTGAAAGGCGACCGTCCTTTCGCCGCCTAGAGCCGGTCCACCAACCGCATCGCGTCGTCGGTCGCCGCCCAGAAGGTGCGCGGCGCCAGACAATCGCCAATCGCCAGCGTCGCTTCCGGGAAGTCCCGCGGCACCGTTCCGGTGGACAACACAATATCGTCGAACGGTCCAAGGCTTCCCCCGGAAGCAAGTTCGGCTTGCCCGTTGCGCAGCCGCGTGACGGTCGCACCGGGCACAACGACAATTCCGGCTGCGGCCATGCGCGCCATCACCTCCGCCGCCTCGACGGTGAAGGCCAGTTCGGGTAGGGCGGGGTGCTGTCCGGGCGTCGCGACCGTCACCGTGTCGACGCCATCACCTTGCGCCAGTGTTTCGGCCAGCGAGATCGTCGGCCAACCGCCCTCCTCGTCAATGACCAGAATCTTGCCGCGCACCTGGGCCTGACCGAGCAGGACCGCGCGACCGTGGACGCAGGATTCGGTGCCAGGAATACCGTCAAGCAGATGCGGCCGCCGACGCCATACGGCGCTTTGCGCGGGCGCGCCACCGGTAGCCCAGATCACGGTGTCGGCTGACGGCGGTTCCGCCGGGTCGATCTCGCGGCCGCATTCCACCGTCACGCCGAGATCGGCGAGCGCGCGTTCCCACCAGTCGATCCCTGCGAGCAACGGACCACGATGCGGCGCTTCGCCAGCAAGCCGCAGATCGCCGCCGAGGCGCGCCCGAGATTCGTAGAGCCGGACCGTGTGGCCCCGCGCTGCAGCGCGGCGCGCCGCTTCGAGCCCAGCCGGCCCGCCGCCGACGACAGCAACCGTCCCTCGCTGGGCGGTTCGCTTGGGGCGGGCGAATTCGCGCCCGGCGCGCGGATTCACGACGCACGTCGCGGGGCCGATGCTGCGCTGGGCGAACGTGCAGGCCTGGTTGCACGAGATGCACGGCCTGATCGCAGCCTCCCGATTCTGTTCGATCTTCGCCAGCCAATCGGCATCAGCGATCCAGGTGCGCGCCATCGCGACGATGTCGGCGTCGCCCGACGCCAGGACGTCTTCGACCTCGCCCGGCGTGCGCATGCTGCCGGCGACCATCACCGGCACACCCAGCGTTTTCCGGAACCGCGATGCCGCCTGGCGCAAGTGCGCCGGGGCCGCAGTCATCGTCGGCATCAGGTCGGCGAGCGCAAAGTGCGATCCGGTAATCAGACTGACGTAGTCGACCAGTCCCTTGTCGACAAGAACCTTCATGGCGGCGAGCGAATCGGCCTCGCCATAACCTTCGGCGTAGGCCGGGACGTTGTGCGCCAGCGAGGTGCGCACCGCGACCACCATGTCGCCACCGGCCGCCTCGCGCACCGCAGTCACGACACGCAGGATGAGCCGCATGCGGTTCTCCAGCGACCCGCCATATTCGTCGGTGCGCCGGTTGAAGACGGGATTGAGAAAGGATCCCAGTAGATAGTCGGACGAGGTCTGAACCTCCACCGCATCCAGGCCCGCCGCGCGGCACCGCGCCGCCGCCTGGGAATAGGCCTCGACGAGTTCATCGATGTCCGCATGTGACATCGCCTTGGGCAACTCCGCGAATTGAGCTGAGGGCACCGGCGACGGCGCCCACACCGGGCCGGCGCCGAGATGGGTCATGTTGTGCCCGGCGTGCCACAGGATCACCGAGAGGCAGGATCCCTGGTCGTGCACGGCGGCGGACAGCGCTCGCAGGCCTGGAACGACGGCATCGTCGAACAGGTGCGGCCTAACGCCCTTGATCGAGGACGGATGCACGGGCGATGATTCCAGCCCCACCATCGCTGCTCCGCCCCTGGCCCGTTCGACCATGTAGGCATGTAGGCGGTCCCCCACCCCGCCCCGGCCGTCGCCCAGCCCCATGTGGTGGCCGCTCATGACGACCCGGTTTCTGAGGGTGATCGACCCTATGTCCAGCGGCCGGAAGATATGCGGATAGTCGGTCATAGCGCCCCGTGGCAGGTGGTTCGGCGAATGGTATGGTTCGGGAAAGCGCAAAGGAAGGGGAGGACGCCATGGCACAGGCAGAAGCAGGAGACAACGTCGAGACCATCGTCGGAGAACTCCGCGACCTGCTGGGCGCGGAACACGTGATCACAGACCAGGCTGAGCGGGAGTTCTTCTCGACCGACATCTTCTACAAGGCCGACGACGTCGCCGAATTCGTCGTTGCGCCCGGAACGAAGGAGGAATGCGCCAAGGCTGTTGGAATCGCCACCGGGGCCGGGTTCACGGTCGTGCCACGCGGCGGCGGGATGTCCTATACGGCCGGCTACCGACCGGTACGTGCCGACTCAGTCATCGTCGACACGCGGCGCCTCGACAAGATCGTCGAGATCAACGAGCAGGACATGTATGTCACCGTCGAATGCGGCGTGACCTGGAAGGCGCTTTACGAGGCGCTCAAGGAAAAGGGCCTGCGGACACCCTATTTCGGCCCGTTCTCCGGCATCCGCGCCACGATTGGCGGCGCACTGTCTCAGAACAGCATCTTCTTCGGCTCGTCGATCCACGGGACTGCGGCCGACGCGGTGCTGTCGCTTGAGGTGGCGCTGGCCGACGGCACCGTGGTGCGCACAGGGTCGGCTGCCGCAAAGCACAACGCCTCGCCCTTCATGCGCAGCTACGGGCCTGATCTGACCGGTCTGTTCCTGGGCGACACCGGCGCACTGGGATTCAAGATGCAGGCGACGTTGCGGCTGATTCCGTTTCCCGCCGAACAACGCTTTGCATCGTTTTCCTTCGGCAGCGACGCCGAGATGTTCGCCGCCATGGCGCAGATTTCGCGCGAACGCCTCGCCGAGGAGTGCTACGGCTTCGACCCGTTCCTGCTCGGCCTGCGAATGAAGTTCGAAGGCCTGGGCCAGGACATGAAGGCACTCGCCTCGGTCGCGAAGTCGGGCAAGTCGCTGCTTGGCGGCCTGAAGGAAGCCGCCAAAGTGGCCGTCGCTGGTCGGCGCTTCATGGAAGGCGTCGCCTATGGCATGCACCTGACGATCGAGGGCCGCGACGACGACGATGCCGAGAGCGCCCTGCGGCGTGTGCGGGCCATCGCGGCGGAGAACGGCGGCACGGAGATCGAGAACAGCCTGCCCAAACTGGTACGCGCCAATCCCTTCCTGCCCACCAACCGCCTGCTCGGCCCCGAAGGCGAGCGCTGGGTGCCGATTCACGTCATCGTGCCGCATTCGCGCGTCGCGGGCCTGCTCAAGGCCTTGGACACGTACTTCAACGAGAATGCCAAGGCGGTAGAGGAGAATGGTATCCAGTGGGGCTACCTGACCTCGACGATCGGCACGACGGCGACGCTGATCGAGCCGACCTTCTTCTGGCCCGATTCGCACTACGACATCCACCGCCGCTACATCGAGAAGGCGCACTACGCCAAGCTGAAGCAGTTTCCCGAGAACCTGAAGGCGCGCAACGCCATGGCGAAGATTCGAGGCGATCTCGCCGATCTGTTCGCAGAACACGGCGGCACGCACCTGCAGATCGGCAAGATGTACCGTTTCCGTGAAAGCCGCGAAGCGGAGACGTGGAAGTTGATCGAGGGGATCAAGAAACTGGTTGATCCCGACGGCGTCGTGAACCCCGGCTCACTCGGCCTCTAGGCGTCCGGCGGCGCCGGCCGCGGTCGGACTATCGGCGGGAGATCGCGCCATTTCACCGGTCCTGCGTGCTGCGTTGTGGATGATGGGGACACTCGTTTCCTTCTCCATGGTCGGCATCGCGACGCGTCATCTGACGGATGCGGGCCTGCCGGTCCTGCAGGTCTTGCTGCTGCGCGCGTCGATCGGCCTGATCGTCTTGTCGCCGATCGTGTTGCTGCGCGGCTGGTCGACGGTGGCAACAGCGCAGTGGCGGCTACACGGCGTGCGCAACGTGCTGCACTACGGCGCCAGCTACGCTTGGTACTACGGGATCGCCGTCTTGCCGCTGGCCAACGTGTTCGCCATCGAGTTCACCGCGCCCATATGGGTCGCGCTCCTTGCCGTGCTGATCCTCGGGGAGAAGCTGGATGTGGGCCGTGGCGTTTCAATCGGCCTCGGCGTGCTGGGCATGATGATCATCGTGCGGCCCGGCTTCGCCGCATTTTCGCTGGATTCGCTAGTCGTGCTGGGAAGCGCCCTGGGATTTGCCTGCGCGCACATCGCGACGAAGGGCCTGACGCGGACCAATACGGCGCTCAAGGTGCTGTTCTGGATGGCCGCGATGCAGTTTCCCATTGCGCTCGGCCCGGCATTGGCGGTGTGGACACCGATCGAGGGGTTCTCGTGGCTATGGGCGGCGGTGATGGGCGTCAGTGCGCTGAGTGCCCATTTCTGCCTGACCAACGCGCTCAGTCTGGCCGACGCCAGCGTCGTCGTGCCCATGGACTTCCTGCGCATCCCGTTGATCGCGCTGGTCAGCCTGGTGGTGTTCGCCGAACCGATCGACATCTGGGTGCTGGTCGGCGCGGCGGTGATCTTTTCGGGCGTCTACTACAGCATCCGCCGCGAACACCGGCGCAGCGCCGCCGTGTCGGTGGCGACACCGCCTCTCGAGATCGTCGGGAGCGACAAGGAACCCTAGCTAGAGCGTGCGCGCGAGGCGGGCCGCGTCGTGGGTCGCCGCCCAGATGCCGCGCGGCGACAGACAGTCGCCGATGCCGTGCCCGCCGTCGGGGAAGTCCCGCGATACGGCGCCGGTGGCAAGTACGATCGAATCGAACGGACCCAGCAAGCGCCCGTCGCGCGTCTTGACCGAGCCGCCACTGATCTCCTCAACGACCGCGTTCGGTACTGTTTCGATGCCGGCGGCACGGATGCGCGCTGCAATGTCGGGCAACTCGCGGGTGAAGGTCAGTTCCGCCTCCCCCCAGACAGCCTCTGTCGTGGCGACCGTGACCTTGCTGACGCCATCTCGACCGACCAGCGTTTCGGCAAGAGAAATCGCGCTCCACCCGCCTTCCTCGTCGACAATCAGGACGTGGCCGGCAACCTGCTTCTCGCCGGTCAGCACCTCGCGGCCATGGGGCAGACCCTCGCCGCCGGGGATGCCGTCCTGCAGCCACGGGCGCAGACGCCAGATGGCGGTGGGGCCGGGGTCTGATCCGAGCGCCCACACGACCTCGTCGGCGTCGAGTTCATCGGCCGAGGCGACCTTGGTCCCCAGCTTGATCTCGACCTGACGCTGGCGCAGTTCGGTTTCCCACCAGGTCAGGGCATCCTTCATCTCGTCACGGTGGGGCGCATCGGCGGCAAGCCGCATCAGCCCGCCGAGACGATCTTGCGCCTCATAAAGGGTGACCCGGTGGCCGCGGGCAGCCGCGACGCGAGCCGCCTCCATGCCCGCCGGGCCGCCGCCGACGACAGCAATCTTCTTCGGCTTTGCAGCCGGCTCCGGGTTGAGCGCGATCTCACCTTCACGGCCCGCGGTCGGGTTAAGAACGCACGTGCCTGGAATGTGACGAAACACGAAGCTGACGCAGCCCTGGTTGCAGGACATGCAAGGACGAATGCGATCCTCATGGCCATCGATGATCTTGTTCGCCCATTCCGGGTCGGCGATCCACGTGCGCGCCATGGCGACAATGTCGGCGCTACCCTCGGCAATAATGCGCTCGGCATCAGCAGGCGAGCGGATACGGCCCGCGACGATGACCGGCACCTTGACCGCGGCCTTGAACGCCTTCGATTCCTCGGAGAGCTGGTTCCGCTTCATGTGCATCGGCGGCATGGTCTCGTGCGGCGCCCAGCGCGAGCCCGAGATGACGCTGACCCAATCGACGAGACCGGCCTCGGCGACGCGCTTCATGGTCTCGACCGATTCTTCCAGCTTGTAGTCGATCGGCGCGAAGGGAATGTGGTGGGAGGTCGAGGTGCGCACGCCAACGGCCATGTCTGGGCCGGCCGCCTCACGCACCGCCTCGCACACTTCGAGTACGATGCGGATGCGGTTCTCGTAGGAGCCGCCATAGGCGTCCTTGCGGTGATTCATGGCGGGCGACAGGAACGAGCCCAGGAGATAGCTGGTCGCCGTCTGCACCTCTACTGCATCGAGCCCGGCCTCGCGGCAGCGGCGGGTCGCCTCTGCGTAGCCCCTGATCAGTTCGCGGATTTCCGCGGCGGTGATGGCGCGGGGGGTCTCACGCCCGATGTTGGGAATCGGCGAGGACGAAACCGCCGAACGACCTTCGATAAAGGAGACGTTGTGCCCGCCGTGCCACAGGGTGATGGACACCTTGGAGTCCGCGGCGTGCACCGCGTCGGCCAGTTTGCGCAGGCTGGGCACGACCTCGTCGGTGTAGAGCCGCACGTTGAGGAAGCGGTTGCCAGAAGAGGCATGGACCGGCGCCGACTCTGTCCCGAGCATCGACGCCCCGCCCTGGGCGCGGGTCACGACATAGTTGTGCAGTCTGTCCGTAACGCCGCCCGACGCGTCGTTCAGCGACATGCCGTGCGCGCTCATGGTCGCGCGGTGCTTTAGCGTCATCGGGCCGACCTGGATCGGCGACAACAGATTGGGGTAGCGGGTCTTGGGATCGTTGCTCATGGGGCCCTCCTCCGGGAGGCCCCCATGATGGCAGGCCGACCGGTCCAGCCCAAGTGGCTGGCCGGTCGATTAAGCCATGCGGACGATCAGGTGTGGTCGGGCAACGCTGCCGGATCGGGACGACCAGTCAGGAGTTTCTGGCCCTCGTCGAGCTTGAAGAAGCCGACAAGACGAACGAGCTCGGTTGCCTGCGACCCCAGCGCCTGGACCGCGGCCGTCGTCTGCTCGACCAGCGCAGCGTTCTGCTGGGTCATGCTGTCCATCTGCGAGATGGCCGAGTTGACTTCGCCGAGGCCGCCGGACTGCTCCTCGCTGGCGCGCGCCACCTCGTCGATGATCGAGGCAACCTTCTGCACCGCACTGATGATCTGGCCGAGCGCTTCACCCGCGCCGTTGACCGGATTGACGCCGTTCCCGACATGCGCGGAACTGGTCTCGATGAGCTGCTTGATCTCGGTTGCAGCCTCGCCGGAGCGCTGTGCGAGCGAGCGCACCTCCGAAGCGACCACGGCAAAACCCTTGCCGGCATCGCCGGCGCGGGCAGCTTCGACCGAAGCGTTCAACGCCAGAAGATTGGTCTGGAAGGCGATGTCCTCGATCACGTTGACGATCTAGGAGATCGACTTGGAGGACTCCTCGATCTCCGCCATCGCGGCGACCGCGTCGGTGACGATCTTGCCACCGCTGTCCGCTTCCTTGCGCGTCTCCGCAACGAGCTTGTTGGCCTCCTGCGCGTTGTCGGCATTGCGGCGCACGGTGCCCGTCATCTCTTCCATCGCGGCCGCGGTTTCTTCCAGGTTGGCCGCCTGCTGCTCGGTGCGCTGCGCCAAGTCGTCGGCGCCCTGCCCCAACTCGTGGGATGCGTTGTTGACGTTGTCCGTCGTGCTGCGAATGTCCTTAACGAGATCTGCTAGCGTGCCGGCCATGCCGTTGAGGTCGTTCTTGAGCTGCAGGAACGCGCCCTGATAGTTGCCGGTGACGCGGCTCCCGAGATCGCCCTTGGACAATGCTTCCGCGACGCCCATGACCTCGCTGAGGCCCTGGTCGACGGTCTCGACGAGCTGGTTGAGCGACTCGGACAGGCTCAGCATGAAGCCCTCTTTGCCAACGGTCTCGACGCGCGCCGAGAAATCGCCGACGGCTGCAGCGCCGACCACAGCGTCGATTTCCTCGCCCGCCTTCTGCTCCATGTCGCGCCGGTTCTCGATCTGAACGGCGTTCTCCTTGAAGACCTCAAAGGCTTCGGCCATGTCGCCGATCTCGTCGCTGCGGCCCTTGCCAACGACAGCGACATCAAGCCGGCCCTCGGCCAGATCGCGCATCGCCGTGGCGAACTGGCGCAGGGCGCCGGAAACGCTGCGACCAATGGCCGTGGTGGCCACAATAGAGACAACCAGCATGATCGCGCCGACGATAGCAGCTGCCCAGATCATGAACTCCAGCAGCGCCTGTGTCCCGTCGGTGGCCTCATGGCTTCGTTCACGAAAACTCTCAAGTTTCTCGTGGAGAATTTCCTGCGCCTCGCTGGCAGCACCGTCAATGAGATCATCGAGGCGCGCAAAAGCCCGCTCACCCTCGCCAAACTGGATCACAGCGGACGCAAGATCGCTACGGATCACGCCACCCCAGGTATCAAACAGCGCGATCAGTTCGTCGGTTACCGCGCTGACGTTTTGCGAGCGCTCTATCGCGGCAATTTCCGTCAGAACTTCGGTGGCAGCAGCAATCTGCTCGTCGACGATCGCGATACGCTCGGGTTCAACGACACCGTCACTCCTGTCGATGATGATATCCATCGCAGCGAGATTCGCTTCGGCTGTTGCCTGGGCCAGGGTCTGGATCATGGAGCGGAGGTCGGCAATGCGTGTCGCCGCGCCGCGGCGATCGAGCAATGCTTCCAGTTCACCGATCTTCTCGCCGATGGCCCCACCGGTTCCGTCGATGTCATCATCCAGTTCCGCGAAGCGCGTTTCGATTGCGCCGACCCCCACGACGGCGTCGTTGAGATCGACCAGGATCACCTTGACGAGTTCAGCGGCGGCCTCGCGCACTCGCGCCAATGCATCACGGTCGTCCGGCTCCTGGATGCGCCCCAGCAACTCCTCTACCTGGCGCTCCATCAAGGCACCAGCCTCGCGGACGGCGGTCAGACGCTCCTCTGAAATCTCGCCATCGGCACGATCGACGATCGCATCCATCGCAATGAGATTGACTTCTGCAATCTCAAGCTCAAGCGCCTCGACGAGCGCCATGTCGTCGGCCCGCCGTTCGCTGATGGTAAGCTGTCCATCGACCTGAAGGCCGACGACGATGAACATCACCGTCAGAATGACAATTGTGACCGCACTCAGCGCGGTCAGCGCATTGAGTTTGCGCGCGATAGTCTACTTCATGAGATGCCCCCTTCGTCGCGCCTAAAAAGCGCCGAAGCTGAATTCGTGGGTCAGCAGCAGGCCGACGGTGTGGCTGTCGACGTCTGCGTCCTCGACATACCGATAGCCGAGGCTGAGATTGAAGCCGCGATAGATATCGCGTCCGACGCTGAACTGGAACAGTTCATCGTCGGTATTTGCCTGGCCGCCCGCTTCCGGGTCGATCGAACGGGTCGAATATGACCCTTCAAAGGCCCATGGGCCGTTGATGAGACCGAGCCCGAGGGTCGCGTAGGTACGGTCTTCCTCGGCAGCCTTGGCGTTCTGGAAGAATGCGATTTCGACCACGTGGGTGAGCGTCCAGTCTTGTCATACCGGAACGTCGCCGAAGATCGCGACCGCAACGGCGTTCTCGTCCTCGGGATTGCCCTGGCCGGCGGCCAGGTGATCGTAGCTGATCTGGTAGTTGACGCCGGCGAGCGGGCCCGGCGCTTCGCCGGTAAGGATGGTGCTGAAGGACGACAGGTCGCCGGTGTTGCTGGCGCCACCGTCGCCCTCGCGGGTCTGCGCGCGGCGCTGGAACCACGAGCGGCTGAGGCCCGAGTGATCCTGGTAGAAGGTGTTGACGGAGAACGTCTGCGCGGTGCCGCCGGGGCCGGTGAAGTCGAACGAGGCACCGAGGCCGATGCGCTCGGTCAGTTCGTAGTCCTCGGCGAAATCGGAGCCATAGATACCCGGCGTCAGGTCCCAGGCGACGCCGAACGGCGGCGCGTACTTGCCCGCGGTGAGGGTCGCCGGGCCGCGCGCGTAGCTCAGGTACAGATCCTTCACGTAGAGGCCCTGGTCGCTGAAGAAGCGGTCGTTGGTGGGGTCGTTGATGGGTTCGTAGGTCAGACCCGCTTCAAGCGACAGCCCGTGGCCGAGACGCAACGATATTGCCGGTTCGATGGTCGTGTAGGTATCGGCGAGTTCCGCATCTCGATCTGCGGAGTCGTAGACGCCATCGAACTGAATCTCGATCGGTACCGTGACTTCAAGACGATGGTCTTCCTGGGCCGAGGCGATGGTGGGCACGAGAATCGTGATGGCCGCCAGACCAGCAAACAAACTACGCATGAATCAGTGTCCTTATTGTCGTTCAACCCTGAGGTGCCGGCTGCGCCGACCCTCTCCCCAATGGTGTTTTGCCCCGGATTCGCCTAGGAAAGAAAGGCGTAGCGTCCCCTACCGAGTAGGGGGAATCCCCTACCGGGCACATTCCAAGCGGAAATCGGCGATGAGACGGACCCTTCCCCAATGAGCCCGACCGTCCGCGGGGCGCTGTGGATGTTCGGCATGGTGGTGTCGCTGTCGCTGCTCGCCATCGCGGCGCGCGAGCTCGCCGACCGCCACAATCCCATGGAATTGCAGGTGGTGCGGCACGGGCTGAGCCTGCTCATCCTGTTCCCCTTCGTCGCCCGGGCCGGATTCCGCCCTGTCCGGACCAACAACTTCAGGCTTCAGATATTCCGCAATCTGGCACATTTCGCGGCGACCATCGGCTGGTACGCCGCCGTCACGGTGCTGCCGCTGGCCGAAGTCTTCGCCATCGAGTTCACGACGCCGGTGTGGGTCGCCCTGCTGGCGGTACTGTTCCTGGGCGAGAAGATGAATCGCGGGCGGGTGGCGGCGCTGGTGCTGGGGCTGGTCGGCATCATGGTGATCCTGCGGCCGGGCTTCGCGGAAGTCGGCTGGGGCACCTGGATGATGGTGGCGGCGGCCTTCGGCTTCGCCATCGCCAACGCCTGCACCAAGGGCCTGACGCGGACCGACAGCGTGCTGACGGTGCTGTTCTGGATGTCGCTGCTGCAGGGCGCGATGGCGCTGGTGGGGGCGTCCTTCGCGTGGACGGCACCGACTGTGGACGAGATCCCGTGGCTGGTGATCGTCGGCCTGATGGGGCTGGCGGCGCATTTCTCGCTCGCCAAGGCGCTGACCCATGCCGACGTGTCGCTGGTCAACCCGGTGGACTTCCTGCGCCTGCCGCTGATCGCGGTGGTCGGCTTCTTCGCCTACGGCGAGGCGGTGGAAATCTGGGTCTATCTGGGGGCGGCGCTGATCTTCGTGGGCAACTACTACGCCATCCGGCGCGAGTCGCGTCCTTCGACACGGATGCCTTCGTCGTCCGGCTCAGGATAAGGCCCTTCGCCCTTCGGCACGGACCGCTGACGCGGTCCGGCTCAGGATGAGGCCCTGCGACTCGGGCGGCGATCGCCGCCCGGCTCAGGACGAGGCGCCAAACGAAGCCAATTCGCTCGGCGCCGCCAGCTACGAAACGAAGCCATTTGGGCGCGCGGGCGGACTGCGAAACGAAGCCAATTCCCGTTTCGGCACAGAGTACGAAACGAACCCAGTCCGACCTAACTCATTGACATAAAACGGCGATTCAGGATAACCCACGCGCGGAGAAGGGTTATTCGAAGGACGAACCGTCCTTACGGCTGAACACGCCCTTGCCGGTGTCGTCGTAGGCGAACTTCATGTCGATGTCCGGGTATTCGCCGGAATCGCCGGGGACGCGGTCGCCGACCTCGAGATAGGCAGCAGGCCGGTCGGTCCGGTTGACGAGGTGGTGGCCGTCCTCGCTGCCGGCGGGGAAGCCGGCCGACATGCCGGGCGTGAGAACCTGCTCGCCGGCGTCGGTGATCAGGGTGAGCTCGCCCTCCAGGACCCAGACGAATTCGTCCTGAACGCGATGCCAGTGGCGCTGGGCCGAGGCCTGGCCCGGCGGCAGGATGGTGTAGTTGACCCCGTAGTTCTTGAGCCCGGCGGCGTCGCCCAGCGGATGCTTCTCGCGCTTGTTGCAGATCTCGTCATGGGGCGAGGGATAGCCCGAGCCGATACGGGGTTTGACGTCCTTGGGGTTCTTGATGACGTGGGGCATGGGAATCTCCTACCTGGTTTCTTCGAACATCTCGCGGCCGATCAGCATGCGGCGTATCTCCGACGTGCCGGCGCCGATCTCGTAGAGCTTGGTGTCGCGTAAGAATCGGCCTGTGGGGAACTCGTTGATGTAGCCGTTGCCGCCTAAGCACTGGATCGCGTCGAGCGCGACCTGGGTCGCCTTTTCGGCCGAGTAGAGGATCGCGCCGGCGGCGTCCTTGCGGGTGACGCGGCCCGCGTCGCAGGCGCGCGCGACGGCGTAGACGTAGGCCTTGCAGGCGTTGGTCGTGGTGTACATGTCGGCGAGCTTGCCCTGCATGAGCTGGAACTCGCCGATGGGTTTGCCGAACTGCTCGCGTTCGTGGACGTAGGGCACCACGGTATCGAGGCAGGCCTGCATGATGCCCAAGGGACCGCCCGACAGCACCGCGCGTTCGTAGTCGAGGCCGCTCATCAGGACGCGGACGCCCTTGCCGACCTCGCCCAGCACGTTCTCTTCGGGCACCTCGCAGTCCTGGAATACGAGCTCGCCGGTGTCCGAACCGCGCATACCGAGCTTGTCGAGCTTCTGCGCGGTGGAGAAGCCCGTGAAGCCGCGCTCGATCAGGAAGGCGGTGATGCCGCGCGAGCCGGCGTCGGGGTCGGTCTTGGCGTAGACCACGAGGGTGTCGGCGACGGG